>JBBCJW010000072.1:0-139680 GCA_037190765.1 Alphaproteobacteria bacterium | reverse complement strand
TCCCGTCGCGCCGGGGCGGGCGCCGGCGACGAACTGGGTTCACGACCGCCTGCGCGAGGCCGGCATCAAACCCGTAGGACGACGCGGCTTCTACTGCGCCGGCTTCTTCGGGGCGCTCTACGATGGTGCCGATCTGGCACTGGCCGTGCCGATGCTGCAGGAGGCGGCCCGGCACGCCGATGGCCGGCTGGCCATTCTCGGTATCGGGGATCACGGCGGCGGTCTGGCGTTGTGGCAGTCCTGGGTCAAGCAATTCGGCCCCGGCAGTCCGAACAGCATTCCCTTTCTCACACTCGGCCGCCGCGACGCGCCGGACATCTCCGCCTTCATCCACGGGCTCGATCTCGGTCTGGCCACCGTGCCGATGTCGCTTTCCGGCAAGAGCGGCACGCTGGCGGCCTTCGCCGACCATGGCCTGCCCACCCTCGTCATCAACGACAGTGTCCGGTACGAGCGGCTGCCGGACACAAGCATCGCCCTGCCCGCCAATGCCCTGCCGCCGACACCGCAGACCGCCGAGCGCCTGCGCCAAACGCCGGTCCTGCCCCGCATCCAACGGGAAAAGCCGGCCCTTGCCGCCACGGCCGACTGGCTGGAACGAGTACTGAGCTAACCCGCCCGCCGCGCGACCGCCACGAACAGCGCGCGCAGGCACTGGGCGGCGGCGCCGACCGGGCGGCCGGGGCGCTCGGTCGGGTTCCAGGCCATCATGTCCAGATGCGCCCAGGGGATGCCCTTGCCGACGAATTCCTGCAGGAACAGCGCCGCCGTCAGCGCGCCGCCGAACTCGCTGGCGGCGACGTTGTTGATGTCGGCGACCTTGCTGTCCAGCAGCTTGCGGTAGGGTTTCCACAGCGGCAGGCGCCACAGCGGATCGCGCCAGGCGGCGGCGGCCGATGCGATCTCCGCCGCCAGCGCGTCGTCGTTGCAGAACAGGGCGGGCATCTCCACGCCCAGCGCCACCCGCGCCGCGCCGGTCAGGGTGGCGCAATCGATGATCAGCGCCGGCTTCTCGCTCGAGGCCTCCCACAGCGCGTCGGCCAGGATCAGGCGGCCTTCGGCGTCGGTGTTGCCGATTTCGACCGTGACGCCCTTGCGGGTCTGCAGCACGTCCAGCGGCCGGAAGGCATTGCCCGAGATCGCGTTCTCGACGGCGGGGATCAGCACCCGCAGGCGCAGCTTCAGCTTCGCCGCCATCACCATGTGCGCCAGGCCCAGCACGTGCGCCGCCCCACCCATGTCCTTCTTCATCAGCAGCATGCCCGACGCCGGCTTGAGGTCGAGCCCGCCGGAATCGAAGCACACGCCCTTGCCGACCAGGGTCACTTTCGGCGCGTCGGCCGGTCCCCAGACCAGGTCGATCAGGCACGGCTGGCGCGCGGCGGCGCGGCCCACGGCATGCACCATGGGGTAGTTCTTGCGCAGCAGTTCGTCGCCTTCGATGACCGAGACCTTCGCCCCGAAGCGTTTGGCCAGCGCCGTTGCCGCCGCCGCCAGATCCGGCGGACCCATATCGGCGGCGGGGGTGTTGATCAGGTCGCGCGCCAGGAAATTGCCCTCCAGCATCGCCTCGACGCCGGCGCGGTCGGCATTCTGCGGCCAGACCAGCACCGGCACCTTGCCCTTGGCGGCGCGATAGCGGGTGAACCGGTAGGACGCCAGCCCCCAGCCGAACGCCGCCATGCTGGCCTGCTTCCGCGGCGTAGCGGCATCGGCCAGCCGGTAGATGCCGGCCGGCAGACGGGCGGCGAGTGCGGCATAGGCGTCCGGATGTTCGGCATCGGCGATCACCGCCGCCACCTGGCCGATGCCGCCCTTGCCGGCCGGCAGCATGGCGATGGCGCCGTCCTCGCCGGAGAAGCCGGTCGCCGCCAGCCACTTGCCCGCACTCGCCGACTGCCGCCGCCGCCAGGCGGCAACGGCGTTGGGCGCCAGGACGGCGATCGGGATGGCGGCGCTGGCGCGGCTGGCGAAAGGCAGAGGCACGGGCGGATGTCCTTTGATATGGTGCGGCCCCGATCCTGCCGCCAAACGCGCGGCGGGAAAAGTCCCGGACGGCGCGAAAGAGGTATGGCGATGGATGACTGGACCATCGTGGTCGGCAACAAGAACTACTCCTCGTGGTCGCTGCGCGGCTGGCTGATGCTGCGCGCCACCGGCGTACAGTTCCGCGAGATCGTCGTGCCGCTGGACCAGCCGCAGACGCGCGAGGAAATCCTGCGCTACAGCCCCAGCGGCAAGGTGCCGGCGCTGGTGCATGACGGGCGGGTAATCTGGGATTCGCTGGCGATCGGCGAATACCTGGCGGAGACCTTCCCGCAGGCGCGGCTGTGGCCGCAGGACAAGGCAGCCCGTGCCATGGCCCGGTCGGTCGCGGCCGAGATGCATTCGGGTTTCATGGACCTGCGGCGCGAACTGCCGATGAACATCCGCGGCCGCTTCCCGCACCGCCTGCCCGGCGCCCAGGCCGCCGCCGACATCCGCCGTATCATCACAATGTGGCGCGAGGCGCGACTGGCCTTCGGCGAGAAGGCGCAGCCCGACGAAGGCTACCTGTTCGGCCATTTCACCATCGCCGACGCCATGTTCGCGCCCATCGCCACGCGACTGCGCACCTATGCCGTGGGCATGGACAACGACACCGCCAGCTATGTCGACCGAGTGCTGTCCTACCCGCCGATGATGGAATGGGCGGCGGCGGCGCTGAAGGAGACATGGCGCACGCCGAAATACGAGTTCGACCAGACCGCCTGAGAAGCGTCGTTCGACGCACTCGCCGCGGATCGCGGCCACCGCGCGAGTCCGCTCTAATCCTTAACGTTTAGAGCAAATTCACACGTTCTACGAAGCGCCCCCGGCGGAGAAGCCGTTCGAGGCTGGCGCCTCGCGCGCCACCAGGCCCATCAGCAGGACGTCGACGATCTGGTTGGCCAGCGCCTGGCGCCGGGCATCGGTCTCGTCCGGCCGCTGGCGGTACCACACCGTGGTCCAGTTCAGCGCCCCCAGCAGCGGCTTGACCGCCAGGCGCGGCTCGCACGGCCGGAATTCGCCGCAGGCGATGCCCTCGGCGATGACGTCGACGAAGCATTTCTCGAAATGGTCGCGCATGTCGATGACGGCGCGCAAGGTCCGCCGCTGCCGCGGCGTGGTGCTGCCGGCCAGGTGCATCTCCACGCCCTGGACGCAGACGCGCTGCAGCGGCAGGGAATTCATCACCAGCATCAGATGCGCGATCACCATCCGCCGCAGCCGCTCCAGCGGCGACCCCGGGCCGCGCGCCAGCGGCTCGATGGTGGCGTTGTTCATGGTCATGGCCCGCCGGTGCAGGTCGAAGAACAGGTCGGCCTTGCTCTTGTAATAGTAGTAGATGCGCCCCTTGGTGCAATTCAGGATATCGGCGACGGTATCGATCGAGGTGGCGGTGTAGCCGTTCTCCATGAAGGCCTGGGCGGCGGCGGCGATGATCGCCTCCCGCCCGGCCTGCCGGCTGCTCATTTCGGTGCTGTCGTCGTCGGTCAGTCCGTCGGCAACCGCCGCAGGGGCGCCGCGCTCCGCATTCGTCATTTGCTCTGGCCCAACTCTTCCGCCGCCCGCCGGGCCAGCTCGACGCGCTGGATCTTGCCGGTCGAGGTCAGCGGGAATTCCTGCACGAAGCGAACGTAGCGCGGCACCTTGTAGTCGGCAATGTTTCCTTTGCAGTGACCGATCACCTCGCCCGCGCCCAGCCTGGTGCCCTCCTGCAGCATGACATAGGCGAAGCCGACCTCGCCCAGCCGCTGGTCGGGCACGCCCACCACCACCGACATCTTGATCTGCGGCAGCTTCGCCAGGTGCTGTTCGATCTCGGCCGGATAGGCGTTGGTGCCGCCGCACTTGAACATTTCCTTCACCCGGCCGGTGATCGACAAATTGCCGTCGGCGTCGAAACGGCCGATGTCGCCGGTGCGCAGCCAGCCATCCTCGGTGATGGTTTCGCGCGTCGCCTCGGGATTCTTGTAGTACCCCAGCATCACCGTCTCGCCGCGGCAGACGATCTCGCCGTCCTCGCCGACCCCTCGTTCGGCGAAAGTCGCCGGATCGACGATCTTCACCTCGCAATTGGCCAGCACCGGAGCGCGGTTGGCGCAGCACAGCTCGACCGGATCGTCCCAGCGGTTGAAAGTGGTCGAAACGGTATTCTCCGTCATGCCGTAGCTCGACAGCAGCTTGTCGAGCTTCAGCGTGTCGAGAATCTGGTAGAATGTTTCCTGCATCACCGGCGAGCCGCCGATCCAGGCCGAGACCAGGGAGGAAACGTCGCGTTCCTTCAAGGTCGGATGGTCCATCAGGTCGTAGAAATGGGTCGGAATACCACCGATCATTGTGATCCGGTGCTCTTCGATCAGCTCCAGCGCCGCGCCCGCCTCCCATTGCGGCATCAGCACCAGGCCGGCGCCCAGGGTCATCGCCGGCAGCAGCCCCATGAAGAGCCCGGCCACGTGGTAGAAGGGCATGTGCCCCAGCACCCGGTCGCCGGCGCCGACGCCCAGCGCCAACCCCACCTTGGTAGCGTGCTTGACCACGACATGGCTGTGCATGGCCCCCTTGGGGCGGCCGGTGGTGCCGGAGGTGTAGCAGATCAGCAGCAGGTCGGTGGGCTGCACCAGCGCTTCGGCGGCGGCGACGTGGCGCAGCGCCCGGCCGCGCTCCAGGACCGAGTCCATCGTCACGGTGCCCGGCAGGGCGGTATCACCAGCGATGATGATGTGGCGCAGGTCGGGCAGCGAGGCCAGCGACAGCGCCCCTGCCTGCTGCCCGGCGAGGTCCGGCGCGATGCTGCCCAGCATGGCGTAGTAGTCGTTGTTCCACATCGCCGGCATCATGATCAGCGCCCGCGCGTCGGACTGGCGCAGGATATAGGCCGCCTCGTCGGTCTTGTAGCGGGTGTTGACCGGCACCAGCACGGCGCCGATGCGGGCGATGGCGTAGAACGCCGTCACCCATTCGGGCGAGTTGGTCAGCCACACCGCCACGTGATCGCCGCGCCGCACGCCCATGTCGAGCAGCCCGTCGGCCAGCCGGTCGACATGGGCGTCGAACTCGGCGAAGCTCATTGCCGGGCCCATGCCCAGCAGATGCGGCCGGTCGGCGTGGCGCTGCGCCGACAGCCGCAGCGCCCTGCCTACCGTCAGTCCCTCCAGCCAGGCCGTCTCCTTCTCGTACATCGCCTACTCCCGCCTCAAACCGAATAGCCGCCGTCCACCACCAGGCTGTGGCCGGTGATGAAGCCCGACACCGACGACGCCAGGAACACCGCCGCGTCGGCCGCCTCGCGGGCGGTGGCGAAGCGGCGCAGCGCGGTGTTGCGCTTCATCGCCTCGACGAATTGCGGCGTCACCCGCTCCCGCAGCCGGTCGAACAGCCCGGCATCGACCACCCCGATCGCCACCGCGTTGGCGCGGATGCCGTAGCGGCCCTCCTCGCGCGCGATGCCGCGGATCAGCGCCTCGATCGCCGCCTTGGGCACCGTCGACAGCACGTCCTTGGGCGGATGGCGCACCAGGCCGGCGGAGGTCATGGCGACGAAGGAGCCGCCCTGGCCGCGCATGTGCGGCAGCACCGCCTTCATGACGTTGAAGAAGCCGGTCAGGTCGCCGTCGAGGGTGCGCCGCCATTCCTCGGGGTCGATGTCGGCGGTGTAGACCATGCTGATATCGGCCCCGATGGCGTAGACCACGGTGTGGACACGGCCGAACCGGGCGATCGCCTGCTCGACCAATGCGGCCACCGCGGCGGCGTCGCCCAGATCAGCCTTGCCGGCCAGCGCCCGCCGGCCCGCCGCCTCGACCTCGCGCACCGCCTCGTCGGCCGCCTGCCGGTTGCCGCGATAGCTGAGCGCCACGTCGCTGCCGTGATCGGCCAGCCGCCGGCAGATGGCGCGGCCGATGCCGCCGCTGCCGCCGAACACCAGCGCCACGCCGTCGGGGAAATGCGGCTGGTCGCCGCTATTGATCACTGTCGCTGCCATGGTCCGCGCACTCCTCTGCTGCCCTGCCCGCCTGCGGGCGGCGGCCGGCATTGCTGCCGGCAAACGCCGCCGACGATCTCCTATCCGGCCCGGCGCGGCAGTTTCGGCAGCGGCGGCTTGACGTCGTCGGGAACGGCGAAGTCGTGCGCGTTCAGGGTCAGCGCGATCATGGAGTAGTAGCCGACCAGGGCGGTGAGTTCGACGATGCCGGCGGTGCCCAGCTTGTCGTGCATGCGCTTGTAGGTGGCCTCGTCGACCTCGTGCTTCTCCAAGAGCGTGTTGCAGTAGTCGTAGAGAAGCTGCTCCTCGGGATCGTCGAACTGTCCCGTGCCGGCGCGCAGCCGCTCGATGCTCTCGGCCGGCACGCCGGCCTTCAGCGCGAAGCCCTCATGCGCGTACCATTCGAACTGCGAATCCCAGAACCGCCCGGTGAGCAGGGTGACGAACTCCCGCATCCGGTCGCTGAGGCTGGAGTTGAAGCGCAGCACCAGGCCCAGCTCCGACCATTTCTCGCACAGGTCCGGCCGGTGGATGGCGGCGGCCAGCGGCCCGATGACGCCGCGCGGCCCGGAGGAGATGGCGTCATAGACCCGCGTCTGCTCGGGCGTCAGTTGGTTGCGTTCCAGAATCGGTATTCTCGGCATTCTACAGTCCTTTCCTCCAGCCGTTCGCCCCTGCGACGGCTCTTCTTATGGTATCGGCCGCGCCCAGGACGGGCGCGGCCGGTCTAGTGGCCGCCCGCCGGCAGTTCGGCGAGCTCGATCAGCAGCCCGCCCATCGATTGCGGATCGATGAAGGCGATGCGGCTGCCGGCGTGGCCGGTGCGGGGCGTCTCGTCGAGCAGGCGGACGCCCTTGGCCTTCAGTTCCGCCAGGGCGCCGTCGATGTCCTCGACCTCGAAGCAGACGTGGTAGAAGCCCGGCCCGCGCTCCGCCAGCCATTTCGATGGCCGCGACTGGGGCGACTTGCCCTGCACCAGCTCCAGGCTGCTGGCGCCGACGCGGAACATCGCCAGCTCGGCGATGCCGAAATCCTCGACCGCGTCCAGCTTCAGCCCCAGCACGGTTTCGAGAATCCCGCGGACCTCGGCAAGATCGTGCACGGCCGCCGCCACATGCTCAATCCGCTTGATCTTCATCGGCACCCTCCGCCGGCCACATCGCCGATACCCGAGCCTTCATTGGAAGCCACCATGATGCCTATTTCGCCAGTTCCATGGTGTTAATGGCATGGTGGTAGGCGCTGACCACCGCCGGCGTCCACGACTTCACGCGCGGACCGGCGGCAAAACTGGTGTTGCACCAGAACAGCGGCAGCGCTTCCATGCGGTCATATTCGAGCTTGGCCAGATCCTGCAGCATCTTCTCGCGCTTGCCGAGGTCGCTTACCTGCGCCTGCATTTTGACGATGGCATCGTATTCGGGAACGTTGATGTAGCCGGATGTCCAGATCGCGGTCGAGGTGTACCAGTTTTCGAGCGTCTCGCCGCCGTCGTCGGGCATCGACGACGGGCCGTAGAAGATCCCGGGCTGCCTCTTGCCGCGCAGGATGGCAAGATAGGTGGTGCTGTCGGTCGGCTCGCGTATCACCTTGAATCCGACCGCTTCGAGATTACCCGCAAGCGCTTCGAGCACCTGCGGCGCGTTGGGCAGGGAACCGAAGGATTCGGTATGCTGCAGCCAGGTTACTTCCTTGCCGGGCTTGATCCCCGCTTCCGCCAGCAGCGCCCTGGCCTTGCCCGGATCGTAGGGAATTGGCGCAAGACCGGGCATATGCCCGAAAGAGGCCGGTGTAAGGACGCTGCTGGCAGGCTCGCAAACGCCACTCAAGATATTTTTCGCTATGTCGGCCCGGTTGAGGGCATGGGCCACGGCCTGGCGCACTCTTCTGTCCTTCGCCTCCGGGAATTTGTTGGGATTGAAGTAGATGCCGCTGGTGCCGCTGTACTTGGATTCGAAAATCTTCATCTGCCTGTTGGATTTAACCCTGTCCAACAGCGCGCCGGTCAGTCCGAAGACTATGTCGGCCTCGCCTTTCTCCAGCATGGCGTAGAGCGTGAACGGTTCCTTGACGAATTTCTGCGTGACCATTTTGACGCTGGAGACCGGTCCCCAATAGTCCGCATTCGCCTCGAATTTTGACCATTCGCCGGCCTTGATTTCCGCCAGCTTGAACGGCCCGGTCCCGATCGGCTTTTCCAGGAAGCCTTTGGCGCCGACGCTCTCATAGTAGTTCTTGGGCACGATCGGCTGGATGCCGTAGCGCGCCGACGAGAAAAAGGCCGGCCAGGGAGCGTTCAGATTGAAGCGTACCTTATGCGGATCGACCACCTCGATATCCTTGATCGCCTGCACGAACGCCCTGCGATAGGAATGGGTGCTGCCGTCGCGCAATATGGCATCGTAGGTGAACTTCACGTCCTCGGCGGTGAACGGATCGCCGTTGTGGAACTTCACGCCCTGGCGCAGATCGAACTCCATCTGCAGTCCGTCCGGACTGATGCGCCAGCCTGTCGCCAGCGCCGGCGTCTTGCCGGTGGAATCCAAATTGAGCAGGCCGTCATACAGCATGTTGAAGACGGTATGGTCGGTGACCGCAACCATCACCGTCGGATCGAATTGCTGACGCAGCAATGCGCCTGCGATCACGATCTCGCCCTGCGGCGGCGCCGAGACTGACGCCGCCAGAGGCGCACACACCGCACTGAGCAGGAAGCCAGCGCCCACGAAGTGCTTCAGCTTCAACATACCTTCCTCCCTTGGTTTTTATGTCGTCTTTCCCTTGACCAAGTCACCTTTCTTCGCCTGGGACTTTGGTCTCGGCCCGCTCAGGGCTTCCAGTTGCGCGCCTGCTCCACGACCTGCTGGGGATCGAAGTCGTTGATGCGGTCGAGCAGCTCGGGCCGCCAGAAATCGGCCACCTTCAGCGGCGCCTTCAGCCGGCCGCCGGACACGAACAGGTCCATATAGGCTTCGATCTGCTCGGCGCTGGCGATGCCGTAGCGGCCGTCGACCGCGACCACGTTGTCGAGCCGGGCGTTGAGTTGCTGGACGTCGCGCTGCAGCGCCTCGTTCTCGCTCAGGCTGCGCTGGCGGGTGCCGGGAAACTGCTTCCAGTGGATGCGGACGGTGGCCTCGGCATTCTCCTTGGAGAAGATCGTGCCCTTGGACACGCCGCGCGCCAGGCGGATCAGGGTTTCCTTGTTCTTCTCGAAATATGCGCTGGTCGTGTACATGGCGCCGTTGAAGCCGATCTTGGTCAGATCCATGCCCGGCGTCTCCAGCGCCCGCAGCGGCACGCCGGCCGCCTTGATCTGGGCGATCAGCCCGTCGGACATGTTGATGGCGTCGACGCGATTATTCTGGATGGCGTAGATCGCCTCCGGACCCTGGCCGATCGGCAGGAAGGTTATCGCTTCGGGATTGCCGCCGGCGCGGCCGAGCAACGCCTTTGTCAAAGGCACGTGCGACATGCTGAGCCCGATCACGCCGACCGACTTGCCTTCGATATCCTTCAAAGCCTTCAAAGGGCTGCTTTCAAGCACGTACGGAACGGTGTCAAAGCGCGTCGCCAAGGCATAAAAGGCGACAAGATTGGCGTTGGGATGCGCCTGCAGTACGCCGAACAACCCTTCGCTCTGGCCGAACGCGACATCGACCTGACCTGCCGCCAGGGCTTCCGCTGCGGCATTGGCGCCAGCAACGGGAATGATTTTCACGTCGAGACCTTCGCCTTCCCAATAGAGCTCCATGGGCACCGACGTGTAATACGCCGTCAAGACCGGCATCACCGACACCGGCATCCCTAGCGTGATCTGGGTTTTCTTGTCCTGGGCCCAGGCGGAAGCCGCGCCGGCCACCGCCAGGCCGATCCCGGCATAAAGACACGTCTTGATCGCCGTGCGCGCCAGCGCGCCAATCTTCTCGCTGATCATCTGTCGTTCCTCCCTCAGGAATTCGCCGATTGCGACTTGCTTTGCTTTTCCGTTGCCTCCGGTCTCAGGCCGCCGCCCGCGACACGTCCTCGATCCAGTAGGCCGCCCGCCGCTCGATGAAGCGGGTGATGGCGTTCAGCGTCACGCCCAGGATCATCAGCAGCACCAGGCAGGCATAGACGCCGGCCACATCGAACTGCGCCTTCGACTGCAGCAGCGCGTAGCCGATGCCGGAGGCGGTGCCGACGAACTCGGCGACCACCGTGCCGATCAGCGCGAAGATGATCCCCAGATGCAGGCCGGCGAACATGTAGGGCACGGCGTGCAACAGGCGCAGATTGGCGAAGAGCTGCCAGCGATTGGCGCCCAGCGACTGCATCAGCTCGAAATGGTCGCGCTCGCGGATTTTCAGGCCCTGCAGGGCGTTCACCATCATGGGGAAGAAGCAGACCACCGCCACCACCACGATCTTGGAAACGTCGCCGAAGCCGAACCACAGCACGATCAGCGGCGCGATGGCGATCTTGGGCATGCTCTGCAGGGCGACGATGAACGGCGTCAGGATCCGCTCCAGCGTCTCGCTGCTGGCGAGAATGCCGGCGATGGTGATGGCGACGAGTGCCGAAAGCGCGAATCCCGCCAGCATGGCGTAGAGCGTCGAGCCGAGATGGCCCAGGTAGTAGCCATCGGCGATGCCTTCGACCAGCACCCTGAAAACCAGGCTCGGCGCCGGCAGGATCAGGCTCGACACCATTTCCCGTTGCGCGGCGTATTCGGCCACCGACACCATGACCATCACCAGCAGCAGCGAGACCAGATATTCGGGCCGGAAGCGCCACCGGGTGGCGAGCAGGGCGGGCTTGGCGGGACTGGCAGTCGAGCTTACGGTCATGCGTGCGCTCCCATGGGGCCGGGATCGGTGTCGTGCCCGCGCTCCAGAATCGCGCGGATGGCGAGGGCGATCCTCTGGAACTCCGGGCTCAGCTTGTGCGACATGCGGCGCGGCCGTTCGATCGGCACTTCCAGCGTCGTCACCAGCCGGCCCGGACCGCTGGACAGCACGAAGATGACGTCCGACAGCAGCACCGCCTCCTCGATGTCGTGGGTGACGAAGAGGACAGTCTTGCGCTCATTCTGCTGGATGCGCTGCAGCTCCAGGTTCAGTTCCTCGCGCGTCATGGCGTCGAGCGCGCCGAACGGCTCGTCCATGAACAGCACATCCGGATCGTGCAGCATGGCGCGCGCGATCGCCACGCGCTGCTGCATGCCGCCCGACAATTCGCGCGGCAGCTTGCTCGCCGCGGCGCCGAGTTGCACCAGCTCGAGCAGCGCCTGGGCGCGCTGCTGCGCCTGCTTGCGCGGCAGCCTCAGGATATCGGCCGGCAGCATGACGTTGCGCAGCGCCGTCCGCCACGGCAGCAGGGCCGGCGCCTGGAAAACGAAGCCGTAGGAGCCCGGGCCGATGGGTTTGCCGGTGTCGCGGAAGACGATCTGGCCGGCGGTCGGCGTGATGAGGCCGGCGCACATCTTCAGCAGCGTGGTCTTGCCGCAGCCGCTGGGGCCGACCAGGCTGACGAACTGGCCCTCGCGAATCTCGGCATCCACCGGCCGCAGCGCCACGGTCAGGCCGTGTTCCTTGGTGCGGTAGCTCTTCTCCGCCTGCACGATCCGCAGCACCACGTTCTGCGACGCGGCGTTCGGCGCACCAGCCGCGCGCCCAGCCCGCCGCATGTCGAGCGGGCTGTCGACCACCCCTTCCATCGCTCTAGCGTCGCGCGGCTGGCGTCGCCGCCGCCTGGAACCCGGCGCTGTTCTCGGTCACAGCAGAGGCGCAAGCGCGGGTCGCGCGGCAGGAGCGGGCAATCCCCGAGGCGGAAGGAAGAACGCGGCGATCGATTCCCGATCGCCCGGGATGCGCGAGCATCCCTCTGTGCGGAACTTTTATGAGCATTTTTGTCGTTCCCTCCGCCGAATGCTTTTTTAATTTCGAACATACTACTTAGTATAATTTTCACTGTCAAACGCAGCACGGCCGCTCTTGCAATGCGCTGCATGACCGCTGGCATTGCTGTCGGCGATGAAGAGGAGTCGATAGGGGAAGAGGAAGTCGGCACCGGCAACGGACGCGTTCGACGGAATCGTCGGCGCTAGAGCAAATCACGATCTGACGGAATCGCGCGCGATTCCATCAGATCGTGTGAATTTGCTCTAACTATTAAGGAATAGAGCGATAAATCGGCGGCAAGAGACAGACCGCGCCTTAACAGACGCGTTCTACCGCACTACCCCGCTCGCCTCCTCGTACCAGCGGGCGGCTCCCAGATGCAGCGGGATGGGCGAGCGTGTCAGTTCGCTCTCCGGCGCCACGGCCGAACTGGACGGCATCGACTGGGCCAGGATCTGCTCGTTGGCGGGCGCATGCAGCGAGCGCAGCAGCGCGTGCGCCACCGCGGCGGACAGGCGCTGGGTCGCCACCCACAGCACCGGAATGGCGACGCCGGGAGTCCGAACCCGATCCTCTTCGAGATCGCCGATCTCGACCGCCATCAGATAGGGATGCCGCTGCGCCAAGCCCCTGCCGGTCTCCAGCTCGACGGGCAGCAGGCGCAGCGGCGTCCGTTCGGCCAGCCGGCGGAACGCCTCCGGCAGCGACGGCGCCACCAGGACCGCGGCGTCGACCTCGCCATGCGCCACCGCCGCGGCCGCCGCTTCGGTGGAAAGGTGGATCAGCGTCAGGTCGCGCTCGCGCACGCCATGCGCCAGCAGGATCTGGCCGATCGTGTGTTGGTGCGGATCCTCAGGGGCGCCGACGGCCAGCGACTTGCCGCGCAGATCGGCAATGGTCTGCACCGGCGAGCGGGCGGGCACGATCAGCAGCACCGATTCGGTGTAGAGCACCGCCAGCGAGCGCAAGTCGCCCAGCGGCCGGCCGGCGAACCGTCCGAAGCCGTTATAGGCCTGCCACAGCAGGTCGCCGGCCACGAACGCGGTCTCGGCGTGGCCGGCCGCCATGGCATCGAGATTGGCCGCGCCCGACATGGTCGAGCGCGCCTCGCCGACCAGGCCGGGATAGCCGCAGACCTGGCTGGCCGGACAGGGCCGGCCGCCGGGCGGATTGGAAATGACGTTGGCCACGATGCCGGCGATGGAGAACATCGAGCCGCTGGCCGGGCCGGCGGCGATCCGCAGCGGCACTTCGCTCGAGCCCACCGCCTCCTGGGCCTTGGCCGTCGCCATCGGCAGCACCAGCAGCAGCGCCAGGAGGCTGCCTTGCAGACGATGCCGTGCGTGCGTGTTCACCGTTCTCCGACCCAGCAGTTCAAGCAATCAGGTTCGCGCAATGCCGTGCCAACGCTCCAGATCGCACTCCAGTGCCCTGGGCCCGGCCACGGTCCGATAATGCCACAGAAAATCGCCGCCGCGCGTCGCGGCCATGGCGTTATTGCGGCATAATGGCGGCGAGGCAATCGATCGACGAAAAGGGGCGGGCCGGAAACGACATGGCGTGGTGGCAGGTTGGCGTATTGACGGGATTGATCGTGGCCCTGGCCTATGCCGCGGCGGTGCTGCGGACGCGGGGCAGAACCGGACTGTTCCTGATCCTGGCCGCGCTGGCGGCCGCCATGACCTGGGTCACGGTCGGGCTGATGCTGGGAGCCATCGCGCCGGGCCGCACCGGCATCATGCTGCCGGCCACCACAGGGCTGGTGCCGGCGCAGAACGAGGCGCTGCGGCAGGAGCGGCGGTTCTACGAGGAACTGGCGGCGCGCCATCCCGAAGCGGCGGCGCGCATTGCCGAGATCGAACGGCTGCGCGGCAGCGGGGCCGAGGCCGGCGTGCGGCGCGCGCGGCTGGCGCTGCTGGCAACCTATCTGCCGGTCCACGCGCCACGCGCCTCCGACGACAGTGTCCGCCGGCTTGCCGCGGTGGTGGTCGACGCCCTGCCCGTGCTGCTGACGCGCGACGCCGTGGCCTGCCGGGAAACCGCTGCCGGCCGCCACGCCGCCGTCCCGGAGGAATTCCAGACGCGGGCCATCGAGGCGCTGGACGCGGTGCTGGCCAGTGCGTTCCGCACGCCGCAGGAGCCGCCCGACGCCGCCGAGGCCATCGCCCTGCGCCGCCAGGCGATCGACGAGGTCTATGCCGGCAACGATCCGGAACTGGTCGACCGCGAATTGCTGGCGCGCTCGGCCGAGGCGCCGGCGGAGGCCTATTGCCGCACCTTTATCCTGGTGTTCCGCAAGCTGCTCGCCCTGCCGCCGGAACAGGGCGGCAAGGTACTGCGCTTCTATTACGGACAGGAGGGCACCCGTGACTGACGCGCTGGCGGAGAAGATACTGACCTTCTGGTTCGGCACGCCCGATCCGGCGCTGCCGGTGGATTATCGGCCGGCCTGGTTCGAGAAGAACGAGGCGTTCGACGCCGAGATCCGCCGCGACTTCGGCGCCGCGGTCGAGCGCGCCATCGCCGGCGAACTGGACGGGATGGCGGACGATGCCGGCGGGGCGCTGGCGCTGCTGCTGCTGCTCGACCAGTTTCCGCGCAACCTCTTCCGCGGCACCGCGCGGGCATTCGCCGGCGACGCGCGGGCCCGGCGCATCGCCGCCCGGGCGCTGGCGCGCGGCGACGAGGCCCAACTCAGTCCGCGGCACCGGGCGTTCCTCTACCTGCCCTTCGAGCACAGCGAGTCGCTGGCCGACCAGGAACGCAGCGTGGCGCTGTTCGCCACGCTGGACGATCCGCTGTCCTACGACTACGCGGTGCGCCATCGCGATGTGATCGCCCGCTTCGGCCGCTTTCCCCATCGCAACGCCGCCCTGGGACGCTCGAGCACGCCGGAAGAGATCGAGTTCCTGAAGACGCCAGGCTCGTCCTTCTAGGCTGACAGTTCGTCCAGAATCTGCTGGTAGAGCACGCCTGCCGCCGACCCGAACGCCACCATCAGCACGCGCTGGGGCAGGTCCTCGGCATGGGCCAGCACCTCGGCGAACGCCACCCGGGCGGCCTCGTCCGGCGGATAGCCGTAAACGCCGGTGCTGATGCCGGGGAAGGCGATGGAGCGAAGCCGGTTGCTGACGGCAAGCTGCAGGGAGTTCCGGTAGCAGGAGGCCAGCAGCGCCGGCTCGCCATCGCCGCCGCCGCGCCAGACCGGTCCCACCGTGTGGATCACATGCCGCGCCTTCAGCCGGTAGCCGGCGGTGATCTTCGCCTCGCCGGTCGGGCAGCCGCCGAGGGTGCGGCATTCGGCCAGGAGCTGCGGGCCGGCGGCGCGGTGGATGGCGCCATCGACGCCGCCGCCGCCCAGCAGCGATTCGTTGGCGGCGTTGACGATGGCATCGACATCCAGCGTGGTGATGTCGGCCTCGACGATCTCGATGCGCGACCTCATTGATGGTCGATCAGCATGAAGTCGCGAGCGATGCCGTTGGACAGCAGGACGACGTTGTCGACGAACTCGGTCAGGTACTCGTGCAGGCCCTGGACGAAGATCTCCTCGATGCGACCGAAGCGCAGGCGGGAGTGCATTTCCATCGCCAGCCGGGCCGAAGCGTAGTCGCGGGCGTAAAGCTCGCGCAGCGCGGTCAGGATCTCGGTGATCTCCGAGAAACAGGCCGACATCGAGCGCGGCATGTCGGCGCGCAGGATCAGCAGCTCGGCCACCCGCAGCGGCTTGATGACGTCGCGATAGATGGCGCGATAGGCGCGGAACGCCGACACCGAACGCAGCAGCGCGCCCCACTGATAGTAGTCCAGCGCGCCGCCGACATCCTCCGGGTTAGGCAGCAGCACGTGGTATTTCACGTCCAGCAGGCGGGCGGTGGAATCGGCGCGCTCCAGGAAGGTGCCCAGGCGCACGAAGCGGAACGCCTCGTCGCGCTGCATGGTGCCGTAGGTGACGCCGCGGAACAGATGCGAGCGCTCCTTGACCCAGTCGAAGAAGGTGCGCGGCCCCATGGCCTCGATCTTGCCGTAGGTCAGGTCGCGCACCTCCAGCCAGGTGGCGTTCATGCTCTCCCACATCTCGGTGGTGACCTGAACCCGCATGGCGCGCGCGTTCTCGCGCGCGGCGGCCATGCTGGAATAGATGCTGGAGGGAAAGTCGCGGTCCAGCGCCAGATGCTCCATCACGTTGCGCGCGGTGACCGGCAGGCCCTTGGCGGCGAAAGCCTCGTCCGCGCCGGCGATGATCAGGGCCGGCTCCCACAGCGTGCGCTGCGCGTCGGAGCCGACCGGCAGCAGCGACATGCGGTAGGACACGTCGAGGATGCGCGCCATGTTTTCGGCCCGCTCCATGTAGCGCGCCATCCAGTAGAGATTGTCCGCCGCCCGCGCCAGCACCGTCAGACCTCCAGCACCCAGGTGTCCTTGGTGCCGCCGCCCTGGCTGGAATTCACCACCAGCGAGCCCTCGCGCAGCGCCACCCGCGTCAGCCCGCCCGGCACCAGGCGGATCTTGTCGCCGCCGACCAGGCAGAACGGCCGCAGATCGACATGGCGCGGCGCCACCCCGTCGTTGACGAAGGTGGGGCAGGTCGACAGCGCCAGGGTCGGCTGGGCGATGAAGCCGGACGGATCGGCCAGGACGCGGGCGCGATAGGCCTCGATCTCCGCCTTCGAGGCGCGCGGGCCGACCAGCATGCCGTAGCCGCCCGAGCCGTGGACCTCCTTCACCACCAGTTCCGGCAGATGGTCGAGCACGTATTTCAGGTCGTCCGGCTGGCGCAGGGCGTAGGTCGGCACGTTGTTGAGGATCGGCTCCTCGCCGAGATAGAAGCGCACCATCTCCGGGACGAAGACGTAGATCGCCTTGTCGTCGGCGATGCCGGTGCCGACCGCGTTGGCCAGCGCCACGTTGCCGGCGCGATAGGCCTTCACCAGACCGGGCACGCCCAGCGCCGAGTCGGGACGAAAGACCTGCGGATCGAGGAAATCGTCGTCGATGCGGCGGTAGATGACGTCGACCCGCTTCAGCCCGGCCGCGGTGCGCATGAAGACCTGGTCGTCGCGCACCACCAGGTCCTGGCCCTCGACCAGTTCCACACCCATCTGCTCGGCCAGGAAGACGTGCTCGAAATAGGCGCTGTTGTAGGAGCCGGGCGTCATCAGCACCACGGTGGGATCGCTGCCGGCCCGCGCCGGCGCCACCGACCGTAGCGTCTGCAGCAGTTCGTCGGGATAATGCGCCACCGGCGACACGCGGTTCTGCGCGAACAGCTCCGGGAAGAGCCGCATCATGATCTCGCGGTTCTCCAGCATGTAGGAGACGCCCGAGGGCGTGCGCAGATTGTCCTCCAGCACGTAGAACTCACTCTCGCCGGTGCGCACCACGTCGATGCCGGCGATGTGGGTGTAGACGCGGCCGGGCAGATCGATGCCCACCATTTCCGGCCGGAAGAACGGATTGTTCAGCACCATCTCGGACGGCACGCGGCCGGCCTTCAGGATTTCCTGCTCGTGATAGATGTCGTGCAGGAAGGCGTTCAGCGCCTTGACGCGCTGGATCAGCCCGCGGGCCAGCGACTCCCATTCATGCGCCGCCAGGACGCGGGGAATGATGTCGAAGGGGATCAGCCGCTCGCGGTCGCCGCCTTCGCTGTAGACGGCGAAGGTGATGCCCAGCCGGCGGAACAGCGCGTCCGCCTCCTGCCGCTTGCGCAGGAAAATCTCGTTGGGCGTGTATTGCAGCCAAGCCGTCAGGTCGCGATAGGCGGTGCGCACCGCGTTGTCCTGCAGGCGCATCTCGTCGAATGCCGCCGGACCTTTCCTGCCGTTCTGCTGTTGCTGCTGCAAGCGCCCCGCCCCGAACCGGTAACCGACTGGAAAAACGCAAGGATCATGCCATCCGGCACGCCGCCGCCTCCCCGTCCCCTATCTTGGTCAATGCCGCGCCCAAATGCAAAACGGCGGGAAACGATCCCGCCGCCTGTCTGTTCCTCGGCCTGTCTGTTCTCGACTTGTCCGTTTCCTGGGCCGAAACGCCTACCAGCGGCGCACCGGCCCGACATCGACATGGACGAAGTTGCTGCGGGGGTAGTAGCCGACGCCGCCGGCGGCGAGCTGCAGTGCTGCTCCCCTGACCTGCGCCAGGCCGCGGCCGGGAATGCGCAGGTCGATCGCCATGCCGTCCATGTGGTAGCTGCGCTTGGCGACGCTGCGCGATTTCGCCGCCATGCCGTCATTGGTTGCCTGCGAGCGGAAGGCGGAAACGATATGGACGGGACTGCCGGTATTGAGCCGGCGGGTCAGATTGACCACCAGATCGAGCAGTTCCGGGCTCATGTCGTGGACCTCGCCATTGCGCGGATCGCGCAGGGCGTGGCTGATCTGCTTCAGCATTTCGGGGATGTACTGGCCGTTTTCCCAGTACAGGAACTTACCGCTGTCGCCGGTGTTGATGTTGACGAAAGCCAGCGAACGGGTGCTGGCGGCAGTGGCTTTTCCGGTGACCGCCGGGGCGGCCATGACGTTCTGTGTCGAGAAAGCCGTGGTGGCGGCAAGGGCGGAGAACGAAAGAAAGGCCCGACGGCCAAGGGTTTTACCTTTGGTCATGAACTCCCCGTGAAGCCCAGATTTTGCGTTGTCGGTGGGGCCTTGCTGCTCAGCCCGGTTCACCTTCCCTGCTTAGCATTTGACATGCCAGCCGGGCAACGACGGATTTCACGAAGAATTTCAGATCGTTACAAATCTAGTTGCGAGAGGTTACGGTCTCGACCCCTGCCTCTTTTTTAGGCGCCCCAGGAATCGCACCGGCTGGTTTTGCGGCAGCGACCATGATGGCGGGATCGGCCGAGAGGACGCCCTCGCGCAGCTTGTCCAGGGCCAGGTTCAGCCGCCAGTCGCGGCCGTAGATGTCATGGCGGAACTGCAGCACCCCGTCGCGGCTCTGATAGACGGTCTGGTAGGTCAGGTAGATCGGCATCGGCCGCGACAGCGCGACCCGCTGGGTCAGACCGGTGTCGATGAAGGCGTCGATCGCCTCCGGCGTCCAGGCTGGGTTGTCGCGCAGCAGCCAGGCGGCCAGCACACGCGGGTTCTGCAGACGCACGCAGCCATGGCTGAAATAGCGGTCGCCGACGCCGAACAGGCGCCGGTCGGGCGTATCGTGCAGATAGACGTCGAACTTGTTCGGCATCTCGAACACGACATGGCCCAACGCGGTGCGCGGGCTGGGCAGCTGGCGCAGCACGAAGGGGAAGTAGTTGCGGTTGTAGCGGCGCCAGTCCAGCGCCATCCCGTGCGGATCGTCCTCGCGGTTGAGGATGATCATGTTCTGCTTCAGCAGATGTTCGGGATCGCGCTGCAGGCGTGGCAGGATCTCGCGGCTGGCGATGGAATGCGGCAGCGTCCAGGGCGGGTTCCACACCAGCGAGCGGAAGCGCGAGACCAGCACCGGGGTGGGGTTGGCCGGCGTGCCGACGATGACGTTGGCGGCGAAGGCGACCTGGCCGTTCTCGATCAGCTCGGCCTGGGTCGACGGCACATTGACGATGATGGCGGTGGCGGGAATGTCGCGCGGCATGGCGCGCAGGCGCTCCAGATTGGCCAGGATCTGCTGCACGCGCGTGGCGGGCGAGATGTTCATGGTCAGGACGGTGCGGGCACCGACCAGCCCGTCCGGCTCCAGCCCGTAGCGGGCCTGGAATTTCTTCAGCGCCGCAATCAGATCGGCGTCCAGGGTCTCGCCCTCGGCCTTGTCGGCCGCCAGGTCGCCCTCGGCGATCAGCCGCTGGCGCACCGCCAGCAGCCGCGCATCGCTCATGTTGGGCTTGATCGCCGGCCCGGGCATCACCGACGGCAGCGCCGGCCCCGCCAGCTTCGCGCGCCATTCGACCAGCGCCTGCATCAGCCGGGCGTAGTCGGGCGCCTGCGGCGGCAGGCCGGCCAGCAATTCGCCGAACCGGGCCGGGGCGTCGATTTCCGCCAGCGCCACCACCGCATCGAACGGCGTCGGCGGCATCAGCCAGTCCTGTTCCACCGCCGCCATGTTGACGCGGCCGATGCGCATATGGGTGGCGTAGCGGAAGAAGGCGTCCGACAGCAGCAGCTCCAGTTCCAGTCCGGCTTCCGTGTCGCCGGGCTGCCGCGCCTGGATGGCCGACAGGTTGTAGTCGGACGGATCGAGCCCGTGCGCCGGCGCGGCCTCCAGGGCGGCGATGAAGCGGTGGCGGTCCAGCACGGCGTGCCCGCCCTGCCAGGCCGGCTCGTGCTGGCGCGGCTCGTAGTAGCGGCGCAGGGAATCGCGATCCAGCCGCCGGCCATCGACCGAAAGCTCGCCGTCGGCCTCCAGCGCCTCCTTCAGGCGCTCGAAGGACGGCGCCGAGGCCCAGACCGGCGGCGGCAACAGCAGCGCCACGGCGAGGGCGATCCAAAGCGCGGGCCACAACCACTCGCCGCGGCCGGAGACTCGACTGGCACTCAAAGCGGACAAGCTCATGATCGGTCCATCATACGAAACCCCGGATCGCCGGACAGCAATGCCGCCGAATAACGTGTGCGATTGGCAACAGGCGTGCCTTTGACGCAACGCTTCGGGCGGGGGTGAGTTCGGAAAGAACGGATGGGAGGGCCGTAAGGCCCTGAAATCTAACGAATGAAACCGCAGATGCAGCGATGCTGCCAGAACCCGGTCCGCTCTCAGGGATTGGCGATCAGCACGTCGTTCTGCCATTGGCCGGCCTGGGTCGTGCCGTCGCCCGACACCAGCACGCCATAGCCGCCGCGCTGGCCGGCCCGCCATTCGCCTTCGTAGCGTTCGCCGTTGGCCAGCGTCGCCACGCCCAGCCCCTCCAACCCGGTCTCGCGCCATTGGCCGGAAAGCTTGCGGCCATCGCCATGGACGATCGACCCCAGGCCCTGGGCGCGATCGTCGGCCCACTGCCCTTCCAGCTGGGTGCCGTCATTGAGGATCAGGACGCCCGCCCCATGGCGCTTGCCGGCGCGGAACTCGCCTTCGTAGCGCCGGCCGTCGCCATAGGTCATGACCCCGCGCCCTTCCGGCCAGTCGTTGTTCCACTGGCCGGCGTAGCGCCGCCCGTCCGGCGACAGCAGCACGCCCAGCCCCTGCTTGGCCCCGGCATTGAGTTCGCCGGCATAGCGGCCGCCATCGGGCAGATCGACCGCCGCCAGCGCCAGGCTGGTGACACTGGCCGCTTCCGCCGCCCGCAGCCGCGCCTGCTCCGCCTGGCTGACGGCATCGGTCGCCGCCGTGCGGGCCGCCTCTGCGGCCCGTTCGGCTTCCTGGCCCCGGCCGCGGGCGGTCTTGGCCGCCTCCATGGCCTGCGCCTGGGCAATGGTGACGCGGGAGGCATCGTCCTTCGGCGGCTCGGCTTTCTCCGTTTCCGGGCGGGCGGGCGGTGGCGCGGGGTTGGCGGCCGTGTTCGGCGCCGTCGAGGCCGGCGGCGAGGCGGGCCTGGGTGCGGCCGCGGCGGCGCGCGGCGCCTCCCGTGGTGAGGCGGGCGCCTGGGCTTGCGGCGTCTGTGGCGGTGCGGCGGCCGACTGTTCGGCGGGGGGCACGGAAACCGGCGGCTGCAACCGCTCCTGCAGGAACCAGGCAAGCCCGGCGATGACGGCAATGGCCACGCCGGCTGCAGGCACGACCCAGGCCGGGCGGGCGCGGCCGGACGGGACGGCAGGCGGCACGGGCCGGTCCAGCCCCGGCGCACCGGCGGCCGTCGCCGCCGGCTCGACGACGCGTCGCGTCAACGCCGATTGCGGCAGCGGGCTGGCGATCGCGCCGTCGATGGCGGCGCGCCATTCGGCGATGCTCTGCGGCCGGTCGGCGGCGAAAACCTCCAGCCCCCAGTCGATGGCGGCCAGGAAGCCCGGCTGGAAACCGGCCGGCCGCCGCTCGGCCAGGCGGCGGTAGCGGTCCTCCGGCACGCGCGAGATGGCATCGGGCGGCGCCTCGCCGACGATCATGGTGTGCATGACGGCGGCGAGGCCGTAGATGTCGGACCACGGGCCCTGACGCTGGTCGACGCCGTACTGCTCGATCGGCGCGTAGCGCGGGGTGACGATGTTGGTCAGCGACCGGCTGCGCCCGACCAGCGCCTGGCGAGCGGCGCCGAAATCGATCAGCACCGGCACGCCGCCGGGACGCATGACGATGTTGCCGGGCTTGACGTCGCGATGCAGGAAGCCGGCCTGATGCACCGTCTCCAGCCCGTCCAGCAGCGGCAGCAGCAGCGCCCGCGCGCTGGCCTCGTCGAACGCCTGCTCCAGTTCCGGCAGCAGTTCGGCCAGCGTATCGCCGCGCTCGTACTCCATCACCATGTAGGCGGTGCCGTGGGCCTCGAAGAAGCGCAGCACCGGCACCAGGTTGGGATGGCGGAACCGCGCCAGGGTGCGCGCCTCGTCGAGGAAGCGCTCCAGCCCCCAGCGGAAATCGTCCTCCGCCCCGCGCGAGCGCGCCGACACGTCGGGCAGCTTCAGGCGCAGGGCGAAGTCGACCGGCAGGTATTCCTTGATCGCCAGCTTCTTGTGCAGGGTGGTGTCTTCGGCCAGGTAGGTGATGCCGAAGCCGCCGCTGCCCAGCACGCGCTCGATGCGATACTCGCCCAGCAGGAAGCCCTGCGGCAGCGCCTGCGGATTGTCGGTGGCGTTCGTCATCGGAAAAAATCCACGCGGGAAGGCTGATGATGCGGCTGTCGGCTCGGGAACGGTAACGCCGGAGAAGCGCGGATATCACCAATGCCAGCCGGCTATGGCGGAAATGGGACGCAATGCGCCGCGATTCGGTCGGGTTTGGCCCGACAAATGCCGCAAAGAAAAACGCCGGGGCCAATGGCCCCGGCGCATGAAACGATCCGGTCGCGGATCAGCTCTTCTTGGCTTCGGCCTCCAGCACCTCTTCCAGGAGCTTCGGATAGCCCTGGAACCAGTCGGTGATCGGCTGCAGCGCGCCGCCCTTGACCTGGTAGACGCGCACCCAGCCGCCGCCTTCATGATCCTGCGGCGTGACCTTCAGCGGCGGCACCAGGCCGCCGAGCGAGAAGTCGCTGATCATCTCCAGCCCCTTCTTCACGTCCTCGCCGGTCGGCTGCTTGCCGCCATTGGCCTTGATCGCGTTGCGAATGCCTTCGACGTGCGTCGCCGCGATCAGAACGCCGCGGTTGTACATCACGCTCGAGCGCATGTCGCGCGGCGGCTCGCGGCCCTGGGCCGAGTACATGTTCAGGATCTCGCGGATGACCGGGAAATCACCGCCCACGCCGGCGAACTGCAGGGTGTTGTAGCCCTCCGACTGCTGGTAGCCGCCGGCCGCCTCGATGTCGGCCTCGGCGCCGCCCCACACCATCGCCACCACCTTGCGCAGCGGATAGCCGTTGCGCTTCAGGTCCTTGATCGACACCGACGGCGCGCGGCCGAACAGGTGGGTGATGACGAAGTCGGGACGATAGCGCTGCGTCAGATCGAGGATCTGCGCACCCATCTCCACGCCCGGCGGCGGCACGGCGAAGACGCGATATTCGAAGCCTTCGGCCTTGGAGATCGCGTCGAGCACCGGCAGCGGCTCCTTGCCGGCCGGGTTGTCGTACATCAGGTAGGCGATTTTCTTGCCCCTCAGGTTGCCGCCCAGCTGCGTCTTGGCGAACTGGATGCCGCCGGCCATCTGCGACCAGTAGGAGGCGGCGATCGGGAACAGGTAGGGGTAGCGCTGGCCGTCGCGCGACAGGGCCGAACCGAAGCCCGGCGAGGTGCCGGCGATCTTGTCCTCGGCCAGGCGTGCGGTCAGGGCCTGGGTGTGCGGCGTGCCGAACAGGCCGATGATCACCGCGCCTTCCTTCTTCTGGCGCTCGTAGCCTTCGACCGCCGGCGGCACCTTGTACTCATTGTCGATCTCGACAATGCGCAGCTTGTAGCCTTCGACGCCACCCTTGGAGTTGATCAGGGCCACATAGTCGGTGTAGCCCGCGCCGACCGGCACGCCGATATTGGCGGTCACGCCGGTGCGGTCGGTCTGGAAGCCCAGCACGACCTCCTTGTTCTGCGCCGACGCCATGGTGGCGCCGACCAGCGTGGCCGCGGCAAACGCCGCGCCAGCGCCCAGTCTCAACCAGTGATGCTTCACGTCATCCTCCCTTTCGTTGCGAATCAAATTTCGCGCCTTCTTGCGGACGCTTGACGATTGCCACGTGGAGAAGCGAGGCCGGAAGCGGCCACAGTCGCGCGGGCAGAGGCGGCGCGGCTGGCCCTCAACGCGGAACTGAACGCTTACTAAAGCTTACCAGGCTGGTATTCCGGCAGACTGACGCGCCGGTACTGCGGGCGGCAGGGCCGCCTCAACTGGACCGAAAAAGACCGGTCCAATCCGAACGGATTGTGCCCAGACGCCCCGCCCCAGGCAAGGGGCGTCAGAGCCAGCGCTTGCGGCGCTTGTAGTGCTTGACGTCGCGGTACGACTTGCGCGTGCCGACCTCGTTCAGGCCGAGATAGAACTCCTTGATGTCGGAGTTCTCGCGCAGTTTCTCCGCCGAACCTTCCAGCACGATGCGGCCGTTTTCCATGACGTAGCCATGGTCGGCGACCTCCAGCGCCAGGGTGGCGTTCTGCTCGACCAGCAGCACCGTCAGTTTCTCCTTGTCGCGCAACTGCTGGACGATGGCGAAGATTTCCTCGGTCAGCATCGGCGCCAGGCCCAGCGACGGCTCGTCGAGCAGGATGAGGCGCGGGTTGGACATCAGGGCGCGGCCGATCGCCAGCATCTGCTGTTCGCCGCCCGACAGGTAGCCCGATTGCTGGCTGCGCCGTTCCTTCAGGCGCGGGAAGTAGCTGTAGACGCGCTCGATGCCCTCGCGCACCTGGCTGCCGTGGCCCAGCACGTGGCCGCCGGCGATCAGGTTCTCCTCGCAGGTCAGATGCTCGAACACGCGCCGGCCCTCGAACACCTGCACCAGGCCGATCTTGGTGATGTCGAAGGCGCGCATGCCGTCGATGCGGCGCCCCTCGAATTCGATGCTGCCCTTGGTGACCTCGCCGCGCTCGGTGCGCAGCACGCCGGAAATCGCCTTCAGCGTCGTGGTCTTGCCCGCGCCGTTGGCGCCCAGCAGGGTGGTGATCTTGCCGGCTTCGACGGAGATCGACACGCCCTTCAGCACCAGGATGACGTTGTCGTAGACGACTTCGATATTGTTCAGCGACAGCATGGTGTTTCTTCCAAATCCTGTGCCGCGGCGGGTGCCGCGGCGAAAGTGGCGCCGGGACCGCGGGGCCCCGGCGCCAAGCCTGTGCCTAGCTCTTGCCGAGCTCGTGCTTGAGAACCTCCTCGAGCACCTGCGGGAAGCCCTGGAACCAGTCCCCGACCGGCTGCAGCGCGCCGCCCTTGACCTGGTAGACCTTGACCCAGCCGCCGCCCTCGTGGTCCTGCGCCGTCATCTTCAGCGGCGGCACCAGGCCGCCCAGCGAGAAGTCGCTGATCTGCTCCAGACCGGCCTTGACCTGCTCGCCGGTCGGCGCCTGCCCGCCATTGGCCTTGATCGCGTTGCGGATGCCCTCGATATGGACAGCCGCCTGCAGGACGCCGCGGTTGTACATCACGCTTGAACGCATCTCGCGCGGCGGCTCCTTGCCCTGGGCCGAGTACATGTTCAGGATTTCGCGGATGACCGGGAAGTCGGTGCCGGCGCCCGCGAACTGGATGGTGTTGTAGCCTTCGGAGAAGGCGAAGCCGCCGGCGGCCTCGATGTCGGCCTCGGCAGCGCCCCACACCATCGCCACCACCTTGCGCAGCGGGTAGCCGTTGCGCTTCAGGTCCTTGATCGATACCGACGGCGCGCGGCCGAACAGGTGGGTGACGACGAAGTCGGGACGGAAACGCTGCGTCAGATCGAGGATCTGCGCATTCATTTCCACGCCCGGCGGCGGCACGGCGAAGACGCGGTGCTCGAAGCCTTCCTGCTTGGCGACCGCCTCCAGCACCGGCAGCGGTTCCTTGCCGGCCGGGTTGTCGTACATCAGATAGGCGATCTTCTTGCCCTTCAGGCTGCCGCCGAGCTGCCCCTTGGCGAATTCCAGCGCGCCGGCCATCTGCGACCAGTAGGAAGCGGCCATCGGGAACAGGTAGGGATAGCGTTCGCCCGCCCGCGACACGGCCGTGCCGAAGCCCGGCGAGGTAGCCGGAATCTTGTCCTCGACCAGGCGCGCGGTCAGGGCCTGGGTATGCGGCGTGCCGAACAGGCCGATGATCACCGCGCCTTCGCGCTTCTGCCGCTCGTAGCCTTCGACGGCGGGCGGCACCTTGTATTCGTTGTCGATTTCCGAGATCCGCAGCTTGTAGCCCTCGACGCCGCCCTTCGAGTTGATCAGGGCGACATAATCGTGATAGCCGCCGGCCATCGGCACGCCGATATTGGCGGTCACGCCGGTACGATCGATCTGGAAGCCCAGAACGATCTCCTTGTTCTGCGCCGACGCCATGGAAGCGCCGACCAGCGTCGCCGCGGCGAACGCCGCGCCGGCACCGTACCTCAACCAGGATAACTTCATGATTCCTCTCCTAAACGCTAAGCTGACCACTACAGCACTATGCTGACCACTACGCGTCTTCTGGCGAACGCTTCACTGACAAGTTCCAACGGTCCCGGCCGGCCCCGTCTAGTACGAGAAGGGCCAGACCCGGAAATAGTTGCGGATGTTGCGCCACAGCCGGTTCAGCCCTTCCGGCTCGACCACCAGGAACACGATGATCAGCAGGCCGAACACGGTGAGGCGCAGATAGGGCACGATCGTGGCGAGTTCGGCCGGCGACAGGAACAGCCCGCCGAACGATTCCATGAAATTGCGCAGGAAGGTCGGCAGCAGGGTGATGAATATGGCGCCGAAGATCGAGCCCAGGATCGACCCTAGCCCGCCGATGATGATCATCGCCAGATAGTCGATCGAGGTCACCAGGGTGAACTGCTCGTAGTTGGCGATGCCCAGATAGTAGGTGTAGAGCACGCCGGTGACGCCGGCGTAGAACGAGGAAATCGCGAAGGCCAGCAGCTTGTAGCGGAAGATGCTGATGCCGATGATCTCCGCCGCGATGTCCTGGTCGCGGATGGCGACGAAGGCGCGGCCGATGCGGCTGCGCACCAGGTTCAGCGCGCCGACGATGGCGATGATGGTGAAGAACAGCAGGAAGCCGTAAAGCTCGCCCTGGCTCTTCAGCTGGTAACCGAACAGCTCCGGCTTGGCGACTTCGATCGAGGCCTGCGTGCCGCCGGAGATCGCCGGCACGTGATTGATGGTCCACTCGATGATGAGCTGGCCAGCCAGCGTGGCGATGGCCAGATACAGCCCCTTGATGCGCAGCGAGGGAATGCCGACCAGCGCCCCGATCGCCGCCGCCATCAGGCCACCCGCCGGCAACGTAATCCAGAACGGCAGGCCGAACTTCACCGCCAGGTTGGCCGCCGTGTAAGCGCCGACCGACATGAACGCGGCGTGACCGATCGAGATCTGCCCGGTGTAGCCGACCAGGATGTTCAGGCCGATGGCGCCGACGCAGGCGATCATGATCAGGTTCAGGATCGACAGGTAGTAGTCGTCCAGCAGCAGCGGCGCGGCGACGATGAACAGGAACGCCAGCACACCGATCGTCCACTGCGCGATCGGCAGCGGGTAGAGCGCCATGTCCGCCTTGTAGCTGGTCTTGAAGACCCCGGATTCGCGATGAAACATGATCTTACTCGATCTCCGCCGATTGCACTGGGATTAGACGCGCTCGATCTTGCGCTTGCCGAAGATGCCGTAGGGCCTGAACATCAGCACCAGGATCATCAGCACGTACGGCGCGAAGTCCTTCATGCCGCCGCCGACATAGGGGTCGAGATAGCCGGCCACGACGCTCTCGACCACGCCGATGATCAGGCCGCCGATGATCGCGCCCGCGATCGAGTCGAGACCGCCCAGGATCACCACCGGGAACACCTTCAGCCCGATGACCGCCAGATGCGTGTCGACGCCCAGCATCGAGCTCCACACCACGCCGCCCAGCGCCGCCACCAGGCCGGCCATCGCCCAGGCCAGCGCGAAGTAGCGCTCGACGTTGATGCCCATGGCCATCGCCACCTGCTGGTTGTCGGCCACCGCCCGCATGGCCACACCCATGCGGCTCTTCATGAAGAACCAGGTGAAGCCCGCCAGGAACAGCAGCGCCACGCCGGCGCCGAACAGCTGCACCGGCTGCAGGAACAGCGGGCCGAGCTCGATCGGCTCGTCGCTGATCGGCAGGTTGATGGCGTAGGTGTCGACGCCGACCAGCATCGGCCAGATGCCGCGCAGGAAGGCGGCGAGGCCGATCGTGGCCATGATCACCGCCACCACCGGACGGCCGATCAGCGGCCGCAGCATGCCGCGCTCGAGCACGAAGCCGAACGCGGCCATGCCGGCGATCGAGGCCAGCAGGCCGAGCCAGAAGCTGACGCCGAAGGCGCCCAGCACCGCGATGTAGCCGGCCATCATCACGAACTCGCCCTGGGCGAAGTTGATGGCGTCGGTTGCCTTGTAGACCAGCACGAAGCCCAGCGCGATCAGCGAGTACATCAGGCCGATCAGCACGCCGTTGGTCAGGAGAAGCAGGAAGAAAGTGAAATCGAAACCCATGACTTTGCCGCTCCTCAGGCCGCCTTGCGTTGCGCCGATGCCGCACCGGTGATGTCGTGGATGACCACGTTGGCGCGGACGGTGGCCTTGCGGCCGTCTTCGTAGGTGACTTCGCTGACCAGCTCCGTCTCGCGGGCGCCGCCGTAGAAGGCCTCGATCACCGGTGCGTATTTCTCGGCGATGAAGGCGCGGCGCAGCTTGCGCGTGCGGGTGATCTCCGCGTCGTCGGCGTCGAAATCCTTGGTCAGCAGCAGGAAGCGGCGGATCTGGGTTTCCGGCGGCAGGCCGGCGTTGCACTTCTCGATCTCGCCGCGGATCAGCTCGGCCATTTCCGGCTTCAGCGCCAGGTCCAGGTAGGACGTGTAGGGCAGGCCGCGCTTCTCGGCCCAGTTGCCCGCCGTCGTCAGGTCGATGGCTATCATCGCCACGACATGCGGCCGCTGGTTGCCGAAGCTGATGGCCTCGCGGATGAACGGGCTGAACTTCAGCTTGTTCTCGATGAACTGCGGCGCGAACGGCGTGCCGTCCGACAGCTTCCCCACGTCCTTGGCGCGGTCGATGATGACGAGCTGGCCGTTGGGATCGATGAAGCCGGCATCGCCGGTGTGGAACCAGCCGTCCGGATCGATGGCGTCGCGGGTGGCCTCTTCCTGCTTGTAGTAGCCGACAAAGATGCCCTTGCTCCTGATTTGCACCTCGCCGTTCTCGCCGATGCGCACGTCGACGCCCTCGCACGGCCGGCCGACCGTGTTGGGATCGGCCTCGTCGTCCTTCTGGATGGAGACCAGGGCCGAAGTCTCGGTCGAACCGTAGACCTGCTTCAGGTTCACGCCGAAGCCGCGGAACATGCGGAACGTGTCGGCGCCCAGCGGCGCGCCGCCGGTATAGGCCCAGCGCAGGCGGCGCAGGCCGAGCTGGTCGCGTACCGGGGCGTAGACCAGAAACTCGCCCAGCCAATACATCAGGCGCTGGCCCAGCGATATCTCCCGCTTCTCGCTGCGCGCCAGTTCGACGCGCTCGGCAAGGGCACGGAAATAATTGAACACCGCCCGCTTCAGCGGCGAGGCGTCGGCCGCCTTGACGTTGATGGTGGTCAGCATGTTCTCCCAGATGCGCGGCGGCGCCAGCATCGCCTGCGGCCCCAGCTCGCGCAGGTCGCGCTGCACCGTCTCGGGGCTTTCCGGGCAGGCGCAAGTGAGGCCGACGACGGTCGACAGCACCAGCGAGAAGATGGCGTCGCCGACCCAGGCCATGGGCAGGTAGGACAGCCATTCGTCGCCGCGGCGCAGGTCCTCGACCTTCAGAAAGCCCTCGGCCGAACCGATCAGGTTGGCGTGGCTCAGCATCGCGCCCTTGGGCTTGCCGGTGGTGCCGGAGGTGTAGGCGAACAGCGCCACATCCGTCGGCTTGCCCTTGGCGATCTCGTTCTTCAGGAAGTCGGGGTTGGCCTGCGCGAACTCGCGGCCGAGCGCCTGCACTTCCTTGAAGGATTTCAGGATCGGCTCGTCGTAGTCCGTCATGCCGCGCGGATCGTCGTAGACGACCAGGCGCAGCGAAGGGAGCTGGTCGCGCAGCGACAGCACCTTGTCGACCTGCTCCTGGTCCTCGGCAACGATGACCGCCACCTCGGCGTGGTTCAGCACGTAGACCAGCTCGGAAGCGATCGAATCCTGGAACACCGGCACGGCGATGCCGCCCAGCGCCTGGGCCGCCACCTGCCCCCAGTAGAGGCGCGGCCGGTTGTCGCCGACCACCGTGACCTTCTCGCCGCGCTTGAAGCCCAGCGCCGCCAGGCCGTTGGCGAACTCGCTGACGTTGCGGCCGTACTCGGCCCAGTTATAGGTGAGCCAGATGCCGCGATCCTTCTCGCGCAGCGCCGGCGCGTTGGGATGGTCGGCCACGTTGCGGGCCATGAGCTGCGGCAGGGTGAACCGGTCGGAAAGCGCACCGCCGCTGGGCTGAACGGTCTTGGCGTCGGACATCAGACAGTTCCTCTCCCTTTGCTGGTACCGAGATAGGCGCGAACGACTTCCGGATTGCGCTGCACGTCGTCGGGCGTGCCGCCGGCAATGCGCCTGCCCTGTTCCAGCACCACCACGTAGTCGGAAATGTCCATGACGACGCCCATGTCGTGCTCGATCAGCACCACGGTCACGCCCCACTCCTCGTTCACGTCGAGGATGTAGCGCGCCATGTCCTCTTTCTCGTCCTGGTTCATGCCGCCCATCGGCTCGTCGAGCAGCAGCACCTCGGGATCGAGCGCCAGGGCGCGGCCGAGCTCCACCCGCTTCTGCAACCCGTAGGCCAGCGCGCCGGTCGACTGCTTGCGCAAATCCTGCAGCTTGAGGAAATCGATGATCTCCTCGACCCGCTGGCGGTTGGCGATCTCTTCCTTCTGCGCCAACCCCCAGTAGATGAAGGAGGACAGCACGCCGGCCTTCATGTGCACGTGGCGGCCCAGCATCAGATTGTCCAGCACCGTCATGCCGCGGAACAGCGCGATGTTCTGGAAGGTGCGGGCAATGCCGTAGGAGGCGATCTGGCTGGGCCGGCTGTTGGTGATGTTGCGGCCCTCGAACGTCACCGAACCGGTGTCCGGCTGGTAGAAGCCGCTGATCATGTTCAGCAGCGAGGTCTTGCCCGCGCCGTTGGGGCCGATGACGGAAAGTATCTGGCCCTTGCGCACGTCAAGGTCGATCGCCTCGACGGCGCGCACGCCACCGAAACGCTTGGAAACGCCCTTGACCGAAAGCTGGACGTCGCCGTCCGCCAGGGTCGATTTCGATACTGCGACTGCGTTCATGCCAAGGCTCCGAAACGCGCAATGAAATAAGCGCGCCGAAGGCGGCACGCGGCTCTCTGCGTCGCCCGGAATCCGGGCAACGATATATGAAAGGTGGAACGCAAAGCCCTGACCTCCCTACGCCGTCCGGGTGTTTCGCAACCTATGCGAACACCATCGTACTCTTCTTTTTGTTGGCGCGATGATGAGTGCAATTCGTCGCGATGGCAATAGTTCAGCACCGCAAAATCGCAACGGTTTCGCTGCGCGAAGTCACTATTTCGATATGCGTTCAAGGGTCGCAGCAACGTGCGCAGCGCCTTGCCGCGCGGGCTTTTGTCGGCAGCGCCCGACATCGGAAGCGCACCGTTCGCGAAATAGACTGAACAGTGTTCGCAGATTGTCGCGGCCCCATGCTTTCCGATCGTCACGGGAAGGTGATCATCTGTTTTTACAATTATATTATGATTAATAAGTTTTTTATATCATTTTCATAAGTAAAATAATATTTGACTCCGTTCCCGGTTTGTAAAAAATGGTCCTGCCCGCTCCGCAAAGGCGGCGGGCGGGCTCGCACCCCCAACTGCGCGCGGGAATTTGACCGGAGCAGCTTGCGCCGCGGACCAAACGCTAAAGCGCCACGAAACGGGTTTCGTGGGCCCCGAACGGACGGAGTGGACCATGAAAACAGCCCAGATCAAGGACTTGCCCGGCAAACCAGGCCGCCTGAGCGCTTTTCGCTGTAGTCGCTGAGCGATCCGGCACCGCCGGCACCGCTCTCTACCGTCGTCCTTACCGGGCGGCGGCCGATGTCTGCACGCACGCTTTTGCTCAGGTATGGTCATGAGGCATTTCCCCACTTTCTTCGATCTGCAGGACAAGCCGGTCGCCGTCATCGGCGGCACCGCCATGGCCCTGCAGCGCAGCCGGCTGCTGATCGCCGCAGGCGCCCGCGTCACCGTTTTCGCCCGCACCCTGGCGCCCGACCTCGCCGAATTGACGTTGGACGGCCAGATCCGCTGGGAAGCGGCCCAGGCCGAACCGGCCGATCTGGCGGAGTACCGGCTGGCCTTCGTGGCCACCGGCGACGCCGAAGGCGACGCCATCGCCGCCGAACAGGCGCGGCGCGCCGGCGTGGCGGTCAACGTCGTGGACCGGCCCGAACTGTGCGACTTCATCATGCCCGCCATCGTCGAGCGCGGCGCGGTGACGGTGGGCATCTCCACCGGCGGCGCCTCGCCGGTGCTGGCGCGCAACCTGCGGGCGCGCATCGAAGCGGCCCTGCCGGCGCGGCTGAGCGAACTGGCGCGCTTCGCCGCCTCCTTTCGCGACAAGGCGAAGTCGCTGATCGCCGGCGCCGCCGAGCGCCGGCGCTTCTGGGACGCGGTGCTGGACGGGCCGGTGGCGGAAGCGGTGCTGGCCGGCCGCGAGGAGACCGCCCGTTCCCTGGCCGACGAATTGCTCGCGGACGGTGCGGCGGCGCGCAAGGGCGCCGTCTATATCGTCGGCGCCGGCCCGGGCGATCCCGACCTGCTGACGTTCCGCGCCCATCGCCTGATGCAGCAGGCCGACATCGTCTTTCATGACGAGCTGGTCGGGCCGGAGGTGCTGAACTACGTGCGCCGCGACGCCGAGCGCGTCTATGTCGGCAAGATCAAGAGCCATCACAGCAAGAGCCAGGAGCAGATCAACGAGCTGCTGGCCGAACATGCCCGCGCCGGCAAGCGCGTGCTGCGCCTGAAGGGCGGCGATCCCTTCGTCTTCGGCCGCGGCGGCGAGGAGCTGGACTATCTGCGCCGCCAGGGCATCGAAACCATCGTCGTGCCGGGCATCACCGCCGCGCTGGGCTGCGCGGCATCGGCGGGCATCCCGCTGACCCATCGCGACCATGCCTCGTCGGTGACGTTCCTGACCGGGCATACGCGCGACGGCGAACTGGCCACCGACTGGCGCGTGCTGGCGCGGCCGGACCAGACGCTGGTCGTCTACATGGGCCTGAGCAACGCCGCCTCGCTGGCCGCCAAGCTGCTGGTCGCCGGCCTGCCGCGCGGCACCCCGGTCGCCATCGTCGAGCGCGGCACGCGGCCGGACCAGCGGGTCAGCACCGGCGCGCTGTCCGACCTCAAAGCCCTGGCGGAGCGCCACAAGGATGGCGGTCCGGCCCTGCTCATCATCGGCAAGGTCGCCGCTTTGGCCAATGCCGACATCCAGACCTTCGCCACCAGCCTGAAGGAGGCCGTGTAATGGCAAAGCCTGCTTCCAGCGCCCAGCGCGCCGCCACCGCCAACCGCCTGCGCGACGGGGCCGTGGTGTTCCGCACCGTCACCGGCGGCTGGTCGAACCGCATCGCCGATGCCGAGATCGCCGGCGGCGAGGCCGATGCCGCCCGCCTGCTGGCCGAGGCCGAGCGGGACGCCGCCAACGCCATCGTGGTCGGGCCCTATCTCCTCGACGTGGCGGAAATCGACGGCGAGATCCGCCCCGTCTCGCTGCGCGAGCGTATCCGCGCCTACGGTCCGACCACCCCCATGGTTGGCGTCGAGGCCCTGCCCTACCTCTAGGAACCGGTCATGTACCAGTACGACCATTTCGACCAGACCTTCGTCGATCAGCGCGTGGCGCAGTTCCGCGACCAGGTGCGCCGGCGCCTGGCGGGCGAGCTGTCCGAGGACGAGTTCAAGCCGCTGCGCCTGACCAACGGCCTCTATCTGCAATTGCATGCCTACATGCTGCGGGTGGCGATCCCCTACGGCACGCTGAACGCGGCCCAGATGCGGATGCTGGCGCATATCGCGCGCCGCTACGACCGCGGCTACGGCCACTTCACCACGCGCCAGAACCTCCAGTTCAACTGGTTCCGCCTCGAGGAGACGCCCGATGCCCTGGCCGACCTGGCCAGCGTGCAGATGCATGCGCTGCAGACTTCGGGCAACGTCATCCGCAACGTGACGGCCGACCAGTGGGCCGGGGTGGCGATCGACGAGATCGAGGATCCACGCATCTGGTGCGAGATCATCCGCCAGTGGTCCTCGCTGCATCCCGAGTTCAGCTTCCTGCCGCGCAAGTTCAAGATCGCGGTGACCGGCTCGCCCAACGACCGCGCCGCCGTGCGCGTGCACGACATCGGCCTGCGCATGCACAGGAACGCCGCCGGCGCCGTCGGCTTCGAGGTCATCGTCGGCGGCGGCCTGGGCCGCACGCCGATGATCGGCAAGACCATCGCCGAGTTCCTGCCCAAGCAGCACCTGCTGTCCTACCTGGAAGCCATCATGCGGGTCTACAACCAGGCCGGAAGGCGCGACAATCTCTACAAGGCGCGCATCAAGATCCTGGTGCACGAGATCGGCGTCGAGGAAATGCGCCGCCGGGTCGAACGGGAATGGGAACATCTGCGCGACGGGCCGCTGCAGCTCGATCCGCTGGTGATCGCCGACATCGAGCGCCGCTTCGAGCGGCCGGTCTACGAGAAGCTGCCGGCCGATTCGCCCGACGTCGCGCTGCTGAGGGTCCGGGACAAGGCGTTCGGCCGCTGGATGCGCGCCAACGTCGCGCCGCACCGCCAGCCCGGCTACGCCATCGTCAACATCTCGCTGAAGCCCGAAGGCCTGCCGCCGGGCGACGCCAGCGCCGAACAGATGGACGCCATCGCCGATCTCGCCGACGCCTACAGCCTGGGCGAGATCCGCGTCACCCATGCGCAGAACCTGGTGCTGCCGCATGCGAAGATCACCGACCTGCCGGCGATCTTCGCCGGGCTGCAGCGCATCGGCCTGGCGTCCGACAATATCGGCCAGATCGGCGACATCATCGCCTGCCCCGGCCTCGATTTCTGCGCCCTGGCCAATGCCCGCTCGATCCCGGTGGCGCAGCGCATCAGCCGGCATTTCGCCGACACCCAGCTCGGCCACGAGATCGGCGACCTGCAGATCAAGGTCTCCGGCTGCATCAATGCCTGCGGCCACCACCATGTCGGCCATATCGGCCTGCTAGGCGTCGACAAGCACGGCGAGGAATTCTATCAGATCACCCTGGGCGGCAGCGCCGAGAACGACGCCTCCATCGGCACCATCGTCGGGCCGGCGGTGTCGAGCGAAGACGTGGTAGGCGCCATCGACAACATCGTGCGCACCTATCTGGACACGCGCCGGAAGGACGAGCGCTTTCTCGACACGGTCCGCCGCGTCGGCATCTCCCCCTTCAAGGAACGCCTCTATGCCGCTGCTTAAGAACGGGCGCGTCTCCGAAGACGCCTGGCTGCCGGTCGGCGACGACGCGCCGCTGCCGTCCGACGGCGCCATCATCGTCAGCCTCGACCGCTTCAAGGCCGAACCCGACCGGCTGGCCGGCCGCAACGCCGCCCTGGGCGTGCGGCTGAAGAACACCGACGACGTGCGCGCGCTGGCCGACCATGTCGGGCGCCTCGGCCTGATCGTGCTCGACTTCCCCAAATACACCGACGGCCGCGCCTATTCGCAGGCCCGCATCCTGCGCGAGGAGCTGGGCTATGCCGGCGAACTGCGCGCCGCCGGCAACGTGCTGCTGGACCAGCTCCTGTTCATGCAGCGCTGCGGTTTCGACGCCTTCGAGATGGCGCGACCCGATGCCGAGCTGGCCTGGCGCAAGGCGGTTTCCGCCTTCACCGTCTTCAACCAGCCGACCGGCGACGGCCGCAGCACCATCTTCGAGCAGCGCAAGCGCCGTCTCCTGGCCCAGCGCGCCGAAGCCACCTGGTCCGGCACGGCGGGCTGACCATGGGCGTGCAGTTCCGCTTCGACCGCACCGACGTGGCATGGCAGAACTTCTCGCACGGCGCCGAGGTCATGAGCACGCGCCTGCTGCTGGAAGACGCCATTCACGGCTTCTTCCGCAACGACATCGCGCTGGTCTCCTCCTTCGGTACCGAAGCGGCGGTCCTGCTGCACCTGGTGGCGCAGGTCGACCGCGACGTGCCGGTGATCTTCCTCGACACCGGCAAGCTGTTCGGCCAGACGCTGCGCTATCGCGACGCGCTGGTCGCCCGCCTGGGCCTGACCGGCGTCCGCAGCATCGAACCCGACGCCACCGCCCTGGCGCTCCACGATGCCGACGGCAGGCTGTTCCAGCGTGATCCGGATGCCTGCTGCCGGCTGCGCAAGGTCGAGCCGTTGGAGCGGGCGCTGGACGGATTCTCGGCCTGGATCAACGGCCGCAAGCGCTTCCAGGGTGCCTCGCGCCACGACATTCCCGTGATCGAGGAAAGCGGCGGACGCATCAAGTTCAATCCGCTGGCATCCTGGTCCCAGCGCGAGATCGACGCCTATTTTTCCGCCTACGACCTGCCGCGCCATCCCCTGGAGGCGGAGGGTTACCGTTCCATCGGCTGCAGGCCGTGCTCCTCGCCGGTCGCGGCGGGCGAGGATGCGCGCGCAGGCCGCTGGCGCGGAACGGGAAAAAGCGAGTGCGGCATCCACCTGCCGCAGATCCCGACCAACACCACCGACCCAATCCACAAAACTCCCTAGTTGAAAGAATTCCGCCGACACAACCGGCGGCACAAATGAACAAGAAGCTCAAGGGTTCGTTTTTAACCATGTCCTTTTGCCGGACAAACGGAGGCCCTATGAAACGACGATCACTATTGGCTCTCTCCCTGGTTTCCGTGCTGGCGATGCCTTTCGCCGGCGCGCAGGCGCAAACCACGACCCTGGTCAACGTGTCTTACGATCCCACCCGCGAACTCTATCGCGACTATTCCGCCTATTTCGTTAAATACTGGAAAGAGAAGACCAGCAAGACGGTGGAGATCAGCAACAGCCACGGCGGCTCTGGCGCCCAGGTCCGGTCGGTGATTGAGGGCCTGCCTGCCGACGTGGTGACCTTCCCGCTCGAAGGCGACATCCTTGGCATCGAGCAGAAGGGCCTAATAGAAGCCGGTTGGAAGAGCGAATTCCCCGCCGATTCATCACCCTATACCTCGACGATCGTCTTTCTTGTGCGCAAGGGCAACCCGAAGGGCATCAAAGACTGGAACGATCTGGCGAAGAGTGGCATCTCGGTGATCACGCCCAATCCGAAGACTTCGGGCGGCGCGCGCTGGAATTACCTCGCCGCCTGGGCCTACGAACTGGATCGTAGTGGCGGCGACCAGAAGAAGGCGCAGGATTTCGTGGCCGCGATCTACAAGAACGTGGCGGTGCTCGACACCGGCGCACGCGGCTCGACCAACACCTTCGTCCAAAACAAGGTCGGCGACGTGCTGATCGCCTGGGAGAACGAGGCGCTCCTGTCGCTCAAGGAGTTCGGAGCGGATTACGAAATCATCGTGCCGTCGGTCTCGATCCTCGCCGAGGTCAAGGTGGCGATCGTCGACAAGAATGTCGACAAGAAGGGGACGCGCGAACTGGCCAAGGCTTTCCTCGACCAGCTCTACTCGCCCGAAGCGCAGAAGATTTTCGCCAAGAATTTCTACCGGCCGGGTAAGCCGGAGCATGTCGACCCTGCCGATCTCAAGGCCTTCCCTAAAGTCAAGTTGATCAAGATCGATGACGTGTTTGGCGGGTGGGCCAAGGCGCAGCCAATCCATTTCGACAACGGAGGCATTTTCGACCAGATATATTCCAAGAATTGATCGAACTCCCGCAAGAGCTGGCGGGTCGTGAGACATTTCCTCTTCTCGCGGCCCGCCAAAGTTTTGCGGGCATGGGGCTAACCTCGCCAATTTGCAGGCATCGGAGCTGATTTAGCTATGGCGCGCATTCGATTCCGAGAACCGAGCATAATTCCTGGCTTCCGGCTGACCTTCGGCTTCACGATCTTTTACCTTTCTCTCATCGTGCTCATCCCGATCATCGGCCTCTACATAAAGACATTCGAGCTTGACTGGGACAGCTTCTACCGCATCGTCAGCGGACCAAGGTTTCTGGCCGCACTGAGGCTGAGCTTCGGAGCATCGCTGCTCGCCGCGTTGTTCAACGTTGTGATCGGGGTAATGGTCGCCTGGGTGTTGGTGCGCTATCGATTCTTCGCGCGGCGTCTCCTCGACGCCATCATTGATCTGCCTTTCGCCTTGCCAACCGCCGTCGCCGGCATTGCGCTCACCGCGCTCTACGTTCCGCAGGGCTGGCTCGGTCGCCTGTTCTCGCCCTTTGGCATCACCATCGCCTATACGCCGATTGGCATCTGGATCGCATTGGTTTTCATCGGCCTCCCATTCGTCGTACGTACCGTCCAGCCGGTGCTCGAGGACTTCAACCGCGAGGTTGAGGAGGCTGCGGCCACCCTCGGCGCTCCGCGGCGAACCACGATCCTGCATGTCATTCTGCCGCCGTTGATCCCAGCGATCCTCACCGGCTTCGCTCTCGCCTTCGCCCGTGCGGTCGGCGAATATGGCTCGGTTATCTTCATTGCCGGCAACATCCCGCGCCAAACCGAAATTTTGCCGCTGCTCATTGTGTTTCGCCTGGAGGAGCGCGACTACGCCGCCGCCGCCGCGATTGCCGCGGTGATGCTCACCATTTCGTTCGTCATTCTGCTTCTTATCAACCTGATGCAGGTTTGGAGCTATAGGAGGTTCGGCAATGGCTGAGACGGCGACCAATATCCGCGCCGTCCGTTCTCCAGTCACGGAAGGGCGGCCAGTCCAGTCCACGCTCATAGCGCTCAGCGTCGCAGTCCTAACGCTTTTCCTTGTCGTGCCGCTCCTCGCCGTCTTCGTGCAGGCCCTCGATATGGGCCTCGCCCAGGCCCTTGCGACGTTTCGGGATCCGGATGCGATAGCCGCGATCAAACTGACTCTGCTGGTGGCAGCGATCACGGTTCCCTGCAACCTCGTCTTCGGCGTTGCCGCCGCCTGGGCCATTGCCAAATATCGCTTCCCCGGGCGGGCCTTCCTGATTTCGTTGATCGACCTGCCGTTCTCTGTGTCGCCCGTCGTCGCCGGTCTCGTCTATGTGTTGCTGCTCGGGCCGTTCACGCCAATCGGCGCTTGGTTCCTTCAGGATTTCGGCGTCCGCGTCATCTTCGCCGTGCCGGGCATCATTCTGGCGACCATCTTCGTCACGTTCCCCTTCATCGCGCGCGAACTGATCCCGCTGATGCAGGACCAGGGAACGGGCGACGAGGAGGCGGCGGTCTCGCTGGGAGCTTCCGGCTGGCAGACTTTCTTCCGCGTGACGTTGCCCAACGTCAAATGGGCACTGCTCTATGGCGTCCTTCTGTGTAACGCACGCGCCATGGGCGAATTCGGCGCCGTGGCAGTTATCTCGGGCAAGCTCAGGGGCGAAACGGTCACCATGCCTTTGCAGATTGAACTCTACTATCAGGAGTTCAGGGCGTTGGCGCAGGTCGCTGCCTTCAGCCTGGCGGCAGTGCTCGCCGGCCTCGCGCTTGTAACATTGGCGATAAAAACCTGGCTCGAATGGCGCTATGCCGACCAACTCGCTGCGACCCGAAACGGGCATTGAGAAAAGACGATGGAACTCAGCATTAGGAACATACGCAAGGAATTTGACCGCTTCGCGGCGCTGCATGACGTATCGCTCGACATCCGCTCCGGCGAATTGATCGCGCTGTTGGGGCCGTCCGGCTCGGGCAAGACCACACTGCTGCGCCTTATTGCGGGACTGGACTTCCCAACCGGGGGCGCGATTCTGTTTGGCGACGAGGATGCCTCCTTCAAGTCAGTGCAGGAGCGCAACGTCGGCTTCGTCTTCCAACACTACGCGCTGTTTCGCCACATGACAGTGGCGGAGAACATCGGCTTTGGGTTGAGGGTAAGGCCAAGCGCCGTGCGCCCGCCGAAGGCGGAGATACGACGTCGCGCCTCGGAGCTCCTGGACCTGGTGCAGCTTTCGGGCCTGGAGAATCGGTATCCCTCGCAGCTTTCCGGCGGCCAGCGCCAGCGCGTGGCGCTGGCCCGCGCTCTGGCGATCGACCCCAAGGTGCTGCTGCTGGACGAACCGTTCGGGGCGTTGGACGCCAAGGTGCGCAAGGATTTGCGTCGCTGGCTGCGCGGCCTGCACGACCAGCTCGGCACCACTACGGTTTTCGTCACCCACGACCAGGAGGAGGCGCTGGAACTGGCCGACCGCGTGGTGGTGATGGGCCAGGGCCGCATCGAGCAGGTCGGATCGCCGGCCCACGTCTATGGCCAGCCGAGCAATTCCTTCGTCTACAAGTTCCTCGGCAACGTGAACGAAATTCCCGGCCGCATTGAGGCCGGCAAGGTCGTGAGTCCGCCGATCATCGTCGACACGCTGGAAAACGAGGACGGCATCGAGGGCGAAGCGGCGCTGTTCGTGCGCCCGCACGACGTGCGCTTGATACCCGATGCGCAGGGGTTGGCGACGGTGCGCTTCGTCGGCGCCGCCGGCCCGTTCGTGCGGGTGGAAGCCCTGTTCGACGATCAGGCACTGCTGCTGGAAGCCGACATTCCGCGCGAGGATTTCGCCGAATTGTCGCTGGCGGTGGGCGAGCGCGTGCGGCCGCATTTCCGCCGCGCCCGGCTCTTCCCCCGCCAAGAGGGCCAGTTCGATCTCAACCCGGAGCAGGCCTCCCTGCTCCCGTCCAATCTCTAACCAACAAGCAAAACGGAGAACGCCGAAATGAGCGAGTTCAAGAATCCCGAAACCGCCGTACTGCACGCGGGCTGGCGCGCCGATCCGGCGACCGGCGCGGTGGCGGTGCCGATCTACCAGACCACCTCCTACCAGTTCCAGAACACCGAGCATGCCTCGAACCTGTTCGCGCTGAAGGAGTTCGGCAACATCTATACCCGCATCATGAACCCGACCACCGACGTGCTGGAGAAGCGCCTGGCGGCGCTGGAAGGCGGCGTGGCCGCACTGGCGGTGGCGTCGGGCCAGGCGGCTTCGGCGCTGGCGCTGCAGAACGTGGCGCAGGCCGGCGACAACGTCGTCAGCTCCACCGATCTCTATGGCGGCACCTGGAACCTCTTCGCCAACACGCTGAAGCAGCAGGGCATCGAGGTGCGCTTCGTCGATCCGGCCGATCCGGAGAATTTCCGCCGCGCCTCCGACGCGCGCACCCGCGCCTACTACGCCGAGACCCTGCCCAATCCCAAGCTGATCGTGTTTCCCATCGCCGAGGTGGCGAAGATCGGCCGCGAGCTGGGCATTCCGCTGATCGTCGACAATACCGCCGCCCCGATCCTGGCGCGGCCGTTCGACCATGGCGCGGCGGTGGTGGTCTATTCCACCACCAAGTATATCGGCGGCCACGGCACCTCGATCGGCGGCGTCATCGTCGATGGCGGCAATTTCGACTGGGCCGCGCATCCCCAGCAGCAGCCGCTGCTGAACTCGCCCGATCCGTCCTACCATGGCGCGGTGTGGACCGAGGCGGTCAAGCCGCTGGGCCCCATTGCCTATATCATCAAGGCGCGCGTCACCCTGCTGCGCGACACCGGCGCCGCCCTCTCGCCGTTCAACGCCTTCCAGATCATCCAGGGGCTGGAGACGCTGCCGCTGCGCATCCGCGAACACAGCCGCAATGCCGCCGCCGTGGCCGAGTTCCTCAGCGGCCATCCCGCCGTCGGCAACGTCATCTTCCCCGGCCTGCAGACGGGCGAGCCCAGGGCCCGCGCCGACCGCACCCTGAAGGGCGGCTATGGCGGGCTGGTCGGCTTCGAGCTGAAGGGCGGTCGCGAGGCGGGCCGCAAGTTCATCGACGCCCTGCAGCTCTTCTATCACGTCGCCAATATCGGCGACGCGCGCAGCCTGGCCATCCACCCGGCGACCACCACGCACTCGCAGCTCTCGGCCGAAGAGCAGCAGGCGTCGGGCGTGACCGACGGCTATGTCCGCCTCTCGGTCGGCATCGAGCATATCGACGACATCCTCGCCGATCTGCGGCAGGCGCTGGACGCGGCGACCGTCCGCAAGGCCGCCTGATCCCTTCCCATCGCAACAGGAAAGAACCATCCATGTTCCGCAGACAGTTCCTCGCCACCCTGGCCGGCGGCGCCGCCGGCGCCGCCCTGTTCGGCGCGCCCTTCGCCGCCGCCCGCGCCCAGCAGGCGCCGGGCGAGATCCTCAACGTCTCCTACGACATCGCGCGCGAGCTGTTCGCCGCCATCAACCCGGTGTTCGAGGAGCACTGGAAGAAGAGCCACCCGGCCGTCTCGGTGAAGCAGTCGCATGCCGGCAGCTCGCGCCAGGCCCGTGCCATTCTCGAGGGCCTGCAGGCCGACGTGGTGACCTTCAACCAGGTGATCGACATCGACGTGCTGGCGAGAGGCGGCCTGGTGGCCGCCGACTGGCAGAAGAAGCTGCCCAACAACGCCTCGCCCTGGTACTCGCTGCCGGCCTTCCTGGTGCGCAAGGGCAATCCCAAGAACGTCAAGGACTGGCCGGACCTGGCCGGCGACGACATCAAGCTGGTGTTCCCCAACCCCAAGACCTCGGGCAACGCGCGCTACACCTACCTTGCCGGCTACGCCGATGCGCTGGCGAAGAACGGCAACGACCACGACAAGGCCAAGGCCTACGCCAAGAAGCTGCTGGGCAACGTGGCGGTGTTCGACACCGGCGGCCGCGGCGCCACCACGACCTTCGTCGAGCGCCAGATCGGCGACGTGCTGATCACCTTCGAGGCGGAAGTCTTTTCCATCCGCCGCGAGTACGGCGAGGACAAGTTCGACATCGTCATCCCGCCCTCCTCGCTGCTGGCCGAGTTCCCGGTGGCGGTGGTCGAGAAGGTGACCGAGCGGCGCGGCTCGACGGCGATCGCCCGTGGCTACCTGGACTTCCTCTACAGCGAGGCGGCGCAGGACATTGTGGCCAAGAGCTTCCACCGCGTGAACAACGAGACGATCAAGGCCAAGTACGCCAGCCAGTTCCCCGAGGTGAAGCTGGTGACGGTGGAGGAGGTGTTCGGCGGCTGGGACAAGGCCAACAAGGAGCACTTCGCCGAGGGCGGCATCCTCGACCAGGTCTTCGTCCGCCGCTGAGGCGCGGCTTTGCCGCCGGCCGGCGATGGGGCTACCATCGCCGGCCGTTGTCGTTTCTCGCATTGGATCTGTCCCTGATGGCTGGCGTGTTCACCGCCCGCCGGGTGCTCCCCGGTTTCGGCCCGACCATGGGCCTGACGCTGCTCTATCTGTCCCTGATCGTGCTGCTGCCGCTGGTGGCGCTGGCGCTGAAGACGGGCGAACTGGGCCTGGCGCGCTATATCGACATCATTACCGGTCCGCGCACGCTGGCCTCCTTCCGCGTCACCGTCACCGCGGCACTGGTCGCGACGGCGATAAACGCCGGCTTCGGCCTGCTGCTGGCGTGGATCCTGGTGCGCTACGAGTTCCCCGGCCGGCGGCTGCTGGACGCGCTGGTCGACCTGCCCTTCGCCCTGCCCACCGCCGTCGCCGGCATCGCCCTGACCGCGCTCTTCGCGCCCAACGGCTGGTTCGGCGCGCCGCTGGACGCGCTGGGCATCAAGGTGGCGTATGCGCCGCTGGGCATCTCGATCGCCATGGCCTTCACCAGCGTGCCCTTCGTCGTCCGCACCGTGCAGCCGGTGCTGGAGGACGTGCGGCCGGAAGTCGAGGAGGCCGCCGCCTCGCTGGGCGCCAGCGACTGGCAGATCTTCCGCAAGGTGATCTTCCCCACCATCCTGCCCGCCTTCATCGCCGGCTGCACCCTGGCCTTCGCGCGCTGCCTGGGCGAGTTCGGCGCCGTGATCTTCATCGCCGGCAACCTGCCGGAGCAGACCGAGATCGTGGCGCTGCTGATCTTCATCCGGCTGGAGGAATACGACTATCCCGCCGCCGCCGCCCTGGCCTCGACGGTGCTGGTCGCCGCCCTGATCGTGCTGCTGGTCGCCAACTGGCTGCAGGCCAGAAGCCAGCGCCACAGCGAGAAGACCCCATGAGTGCCGCCGACCACACGCTGCCGCCGCTGCGCCGCCCGCGCCAGGGTGCGCGCTGGTTCCTGATCGGGCTGGGGATCGTGCTGTCGCTGCTGATGCTGGTGGCGCCGCTGGTGGTGATCTTCGCCGAGGCCTTCAGCCGCGGCCTCGCCTACTATGCCCGCAACATCGCCCATCCCGACACGCTGCACGCCATCTGGCTGACGGTGCTGACCGCCATCGTGGTGGTGCCGATCAATATCGGCTTCGGCATCGTCGCCGCCTGGGCCGTCACCAAGTTCCGCTTCCCCGGCAAGAAGCTGCTGATCGCGCTGATCGAACTGCCGTTCTCGGTCTCGCCCATCGTCGCCGGCGTCATCTACATCCTGCTCTACGGCGCCAACGGCCTGCTGGGCCCGCTGCTGTCCGAACACGACATCCGCCTGATGTTCGCCGTGCCCGGCATCTTCCTGGTGTCGATGTTCGTCACCAGCCCGTTCGTGGCGCGCGAGGTCATTCCGCTGATGCAGGCGCAGGGCAGCGACGACGAGGAGGCCGCCACCAGCCTGGGGGCAGGGTTCTGGCAGACCTTCTTCCGCGTCACCCTGCCCAACATCAAATGGGCGCTGCTCTATGGCGCCGTACTGTGCAATGCGCGGGTGATGGGCGAGTTCGGCGCCGTGTCGGTGGTCTCGGGCAACGTGCGCGGCGAGACCAACACCCTGCCGCTGCACATCGAGCTGCTCTATCACGACTACAACGCCGTCGGCGCTTTCGCCGCCGCCACCACGCTGACCGTGCTGGCGCTGGTGACGCTCGCCATCAAGACCCTGATCGAGGCCAAGGGCGGCGGCGATCCGCACCGGCCGCGGCACTGAGCGGGCGCTCGGGCCAGCGGCCGATACGGTACAGCGCCGATCAGACGTTCTGGCCGGCGGTCGGCCAGACCTCGCGGAACCGGTCGGTGATGAACTCGCCGCAATGCAGGGGACCGAATTTCGGCTTCGATCCCTGCGGCACCAGGTGCGGCAGCGGCGTGACGACGGCGTCGTAGTCGCCGTTGATGAAGAACGGGATGGAATAGCGCTCCTTGCCGTAGCGGTTGATGACGCGATGCGGCGTCGAGGCGAAGCGGCCATTGGTCCAGCGCTTCATCATGTCGCCGATATTGATGACGAAGCTGTGCTGCACCGGCGGCACCACGATCCACTCCCCTTCCTTCGACCACACTTCCAGCCCGCCGACATCGTCCTGCAGCAGGATGGTGAAGGCGCCGGTGTCGCAATGGGCCGCCGCCCCGATCTGGTCCTCCGAGATCGTGCCGGTCTGCGGCGGATAATGCAGCAGGCGCAGCTGCGACAGCGGTTTGCGGAAATACTGGTGGAAATGGGTTTCCTCGACGCCCACCGTCATGGCGAAGGCCCGCAGCAGCAGGTCGGACACCCGGTCCATCTGCGCCCAGTAGGCCAGCATGCCCGATTTCAGCTCCGGCATGCCGTCCAGCCACTGGTTGGGGCCGTGCAGCGGCTTGCCGGCAGCCACGTCGGGATCGTCCTGGCCCAGTTCGAGCTGCACCTGGAAGGCCTCCAGGAGGTTGCCTTTCTTGGTACGGTCGTAACCGACCGAATTCATCGGCAGGTAGCCGCGGAAATAGGGCGAACGCAGCAGCTGGATCGACAGTTTGCGTTCGAGCGGCAGCGCGAAGAAGCGCTGCGCTATCTCGAACATGCCGTCGATCTGCTCGCCGGGGACGCCATGATTGACGATCGAAAAGAAGCCGACCGTCTCGGCCGCCTCGCCGATCTGCTCGGCGACGCGGCTGCGGGCGGCTTGATCGGCGCCCATCATCGGGCTGACGTCGATCATCGGCACTTCCGATATTGCGGCACGGCGCGATACAGCCAGGGACATGTTCCTACCTCTCCGTTGGGCGGCCGCGGGGCGGTCCGCGTGTCAGTTGATTGCAGGCGTCAGCTTATGGCCGGGGTCTTCATGCCCCACTTCTCGGTGGTGAAGCGCTCCAGCCGGTCGAAGCCCCATTTCTCGACCGTCCAGCCGATGAAGCCGATCACCGCCATGCCGGCGATCATCACGTCCGGTCGCATCTGCCAGCGCGAATTGTCAATCATGAAGCCCAGGCCGATGATGGAAGAGATCATCTCGGCACCGATGATGACGCGCCAGCCGACGCCGTAGGTCAGCCGCGCGCCGGCCAGGATGAAGGGCAGGCAGGCGGGGATCAGGATGCGGCGGATGTAGAGGCCGCGCGGGGCGAGAAAGACGCGCGCCACGTCGTTGTACTGGTTGCCGATGGTCGAGACGCCGGCCAGCGTGTTGAACATGATCGGCCAGATGCCGGCCAGGCAGATGGTGAACACCGTCGAGGTGAATCCGATGCCGAACCAGAGAATCGCCAGCGGCACCCAGGCCAGGCCGGGGATCGGATAGATCAGGCGGAACAGCGGCAGCAGGGCTGCCCGCGCCGTCGCCGAGGTGCCCAGCAGCAGGCCGATGGGAATGCCCAGGCCGATCGCCAGGCCGACGCCGACGATCTGGCGGCTGAGGCTGGCGCCGATATGGATCCACAGTTCGCCGCCCAGGGCTTCCTCGACCAGCGCGGTTGCGACCTGTATCGGCGAGGGAAAGGCGTATTTCGGGAACACCTCGCCGAGATAGACGAGCTGCCAGATCGCGAAGAAGGCGGTCAGCGTGCCCATGCCGAGCAGGGCGTCACGATAGTTGCGCCAGAGCGGTTTGCGGCCGGCGGTCCCGGCGCGGGCAGGCTTGGAGATAGCGGGCTTGGCGACGGCGGACTTGGCGACGGCACCGGGGCGGGACAGGGCGGAGTCGGACATCAGTCACCTCCCATGGCGACGGCGCAGCCTTCCTGCTCGACCGACCGCGCAACTTCTTCCGAAAGCAGCGACAGGATGCGCCGCTTGGCCGCGATCATGTCGTCGGCGGTCAGATCGCGCGGCCGCGGCGCGTCCAGCTCGATGACGGCCTTGATGCGGCCGGGCCGCGCCGTCATCACCACGATCTTGTCCGAGAGGAACAGCGCCTCGTCGACCGAATGGGTGACGAAGACCACCGTCTTGCGCTCCGCTTCCCAGATGCGCAGCAGCTCGCTCTGCATGACCGAACGGGTCTGCGCGTCGAGCGCGCCGAACGGCTCGTCCATCAGCAGCAGCTCGGGTTCGACCGCCAGGGCACGGGCGATCGACACGCGCTGGCGCATGCCGCCCGACAGCTCGTGCGGATAGCGTTCGCAGAAGTCGCGCAGGCCGACCAGGGTCAGAAGACGCCGCGCCGCCGTCTCGCGCGTGCGCGCCGGCACGCGGCGCGCTTCAAGCCCGAACTCGACATTGGCCTGCACCGTCATCCAGGGGAAAAGCGCATAGTCCTGGAACACCACGGCGCGCTCCGGCCCCGGGCCCTCGACCCTGTTGCCCAGCACCCTGATCGAACCGCCGCTGGGCGTGCTGAGCCCGGCGATCATGCGCAGCAACGAGGACTTGCCGCAGCCCGAGGGGCCCAGCAGCGAGACGAACTCGCCCGCCGCGATCTCCAGCCCGACCGGCTGCAGCGCTTCGACCGGCCCGGCCGCGGTCTGGTAGGTCTTGGCCACTTCGTAGAGGCCGACGGCCTGGGGCATGACGATTCTCCGGTTCGGGCGGCGCTGCGGGGCGGCCTACTGCTTCTTCTCCCAGCCGGGATAGCCGGGGTAGCCTTCCTGGAACGAGGTGTTCACGACCTGCTCGTAGGGCAGCCGGCGGTCGATCGTCTTGTCCTCGATCATCCAGTCGATCAGCTTGTCGATCCACACCTGGGGCGGCTGCTTCAGCTCCCAGCCACAGGAATCGTAGCCGGCCTCGATCAGCGCCGGGTCCATCTTCGGGTTGTTCTTCTTCAGCACTTCGATGGCGCGCGCCTTCTCGGTGCGCAGGATCTCGGTGGCGTCCAGATGCGCCCACACGATGCGGCGGGCGAGATCGGGATGCGCCTTCATGAACTTGTCGGTCATCGCCAGCCCGACCTTGATCATCTCCGAACCCAGCGCCTGCTTGTCGGTCAGGTCCTTGGCCGCCAGCATCAGCTTGGCGCCCTGGCCGACGGCGAAGGTGCCGTAGGGCTCGAACGGGATGGCGCCGGCGACCGAGCCGTTGAGGATCGCGGTCGCCACTTCCGCCATCGGCACCTGCACATATTGCAGGTCGGTCTCCTTCAGGCCGTGACGCGGCAGGATGTGCTTGCGCAGCGTCATGTCGAAGACGTCGTACTTGGTGACGATGCCGAAGCGCTTGCCCTTGAGGTCGGACCAGTCCTTGACGCTGGGATGCACGATCACCAGCGTGCAGTTGGTCGAGGACATGCCGACCAGGCTGCTGGGCAGGCCGGCGGCCGTGGTCTTGATGACATTGGCCGGCGAGGTGTAGGCCACGTCGTAGTCGCCGGTCTGGGTCATCTGCGCGGTGCGCACGTAGTTGCCGCCGGAGAAATCGACCTTCAGCCCGTATTTCTCCCAGATGCCGAGATCGTGGGCGATATAGGCGGGAATGATGTCGTAGCCGGGCGCGCCGGCCAGTACCCGCACGGTGTATTGCTCAGCCGCGGCCGGCGCCACCCAGGCCGCCACCGCCAGCGCCGCCGCCAGGCCGCGCGCGATCAGGCCGCGGACGACCCGACCACCGGCGATCGGACCCAGGTGCCTTTTTCCGCTGTCGTTCATGATCCCTGCTCCCTGTCTCGTTGCCGTCGAAGAGCCGCGATACCGCCAGCCGGACGCCAAAGCGCATTGTCCGCCGACTGGCGATGCAACAGCCGCGCCATTACCCTGCCGCTACCCTGCCGCGGTACGTGAACGACCCTCCCGTTCACGCTTGCGGCCGCTTCCCTGCATGGCATCGGTTTCGCGTCGCACAATCACGGTAGGTGTCATCGAGTGAACGCGACTAGCGGCGAATAGCGCGCGCCGCGCTGCCCAAACGGCAGCGTTCGCGGCGATGCACAAATCTTCGCCACGGCGCGCATCAGTCTGCGCATGCGCCGGGCGGAAACCGTGCAAAGGACATCGGTACGGGGTCGTTGCGCATCGCGTCGGCGGCCGACCAGGTCGCCGGCGACGCCGGTTTGCCGGCGGGTGCTGCCGATTCGGCATCGTTCTTGCTGCTCGTCCGATGGAGGCCGAGCGATGAACCATGTTCGCTATCTTCGCTACATCGACGAGATCGCCCGCTGCGGTTCGATCCGGCGCGCCGCCGACAAGCTGCACGTCACTTCCTCGGCCCTGAACCGGCGCCTGCTCGACATGGAAGCGGAGCTGGGCGTGAAGCTGTTCGAGCGGCTGCCGCGCGGCGTGCGGCTTAGCGCCGCGGGCGAGATCGTGGTGGCGCATATCCGCCGCACCCTGTCCGACCTCGACCGCGCCCGCTCGCTGATCGACGATCTGCGCGGCATGCGGCGCGGCACCATCCGCATCGCCGCCATCGAGGCGCTGGCGCATCGCGCCCTGCCGGAATGCATCGCCGCCTTCCTCAAGCGCCATCCACTGGTGACGTTCAAGGTGCAGATCCTCAGCCGCGAGGAAGTGGTGAACGCGGTTTTCACCTACGAGGCGGAAATCGGCATTCTGTTCAATCCCGTAGCCGTTCCCGGCTTCCGCACCCTGTTCGAGCGCGAGCAGGTGCTGCACGCCATCGTGGCGCAGGACCATCCGCTGGCCGGCCGGACGCAAATCCGCCTCCAGGATTGCCTGGAGTATCCGCTGGCCATGGCCGATGCCAGCCTGGGCGGCCGGCTGCTGATGAACGAATTCCTCGAGCAGCGCGGCCTGCAGGTCTCGCCGGTGCTGGAAGCCAATTCCTTCGAGCTGATGCGGGAATTCGCCAAGCGGTCGGGCGGCGTGTGCTTCCAGATCGGCATCGGCGTGCGTTCGGGCCATCTCGACAACGAGTTGATGGCCATCCCGGTGGTCGAGAAGGGCTTTCCGCGCCGCAATCTGGTGGTCGGCACGCTGCGCGACCGGGTGCTGCCGGTGGCCTCGGCCCTGTTCTGCGAGGACCTGCGGGCGCGGCTGTCCGGTTCCTGAGCGGTCCCTGGGCGGAGGCAGTGCTGCCGTTTGGGCAGCGCTGCGCCACCTACTTGGCTCTACAACCGGACGGCGCGGCTGCGGCACCATGCGCAGCCGGCCGCCTGGAGCCGGAACCTTGTCAGCAGGATCGCATGCGCGCGCAAGTCCATCGCATCAGCACGACCGGGCCGGACGACGTCGAGGGGCTGAAGGCCGCCATCGCCGCCGGCACCATCAACCCGCGCCACATCGTGGCCATTCTCGGCAAGACCGAAGGCAATGGCTGCGTCAACGACTTCACGCGGCTGCTGTCGACCCAGTCGTTGAAGGCGGCACTGGCGGAAATCCTCGGCAGCACCTTGCAGGAGGTGCAGCAGCGCATCGCCTTCGTCATGTCCGGCGGCACCGAGGGCGGCCTGTGCCCGCATTTGCTCGTGTTCGAAGCCGATCGCAGCCCGTCCCGCGACGCCGTGCCCGTCCCCGGCCGGCGTGGGCTGGCGATCGGCGTTTCCTTCACCCGCGAGTTCCTGCCCGAGGAGATCGGCCGCATGGCGCAGATCGAGGCGACGGCGGCGGCGGTGCGGCAGGCGATGGAAGAGGCGCGGCTGCAGCGGCCGGAGGACGTGCATTTCGTGCAGATCAAGTGCCCGCTGCTGACCGGGCCGCGCATCGCCGAGGCGCGCGCCCGCCGCCAGAGCGTGGCGGCGCCCGACACCTATGAGTCGATGGGGTTCTCGCGCGGTGCCTCGGCGCTGGGCGTGGCGCTGGCGCTGGGCGAGATCACCGCCGATACCGTTTGCGATGCCGTCGTGTGCCGCGACTACAGCCTATTCTCGCGCCGCGCCAGCACCTCAGCCGGCATCGAGCTGATGCGCAACGAAATCCTGGTCATGGGCAACAGCGACGCCTGGGACGGGCCGTACACGATCGGCCATGACGTGATGGCGGACGCGCTGGACATCGACGCCGTCGGCCGCGCTTTGGCCCGGATCGAGGACGCGGCGGCGGTCAAGCTGAACGGCCACACCCGCGACATGATCGCCGCCGTGCTGTGCAAGGCTGAAGCCTCGCGCAGCGGTACCATACGCGGCCATCGCCACGTCATGCTGGACGACAGCGACATTCATGCCTCGCGCCACGCCCGCGCCCTGGTCGGCGGCGTGCTGGCCGGGCAGCTGGGCGACACCAGGCTATTCGTTTCCGGCGGCGCGGAACACCAAGGCCCCTCCGGCGGCGGGCCGCTGGCGCTGATTTTGCGCCACTGAACGCCAGTCGAGCGGCTAGAGCGGATTACGGTTAGACGAAAGCGCATACGCCTCCGTCCAACCGTGATCCGCTCTATTCATTAATGTTTAGAGCAAATTCACACATTCTGTCGGAATCGCGAGCGATTCCGACAGAATGTGATTTGCTCTAGTATGGCGCGCCGGTGCTCCTGCCGGCGGACAGTGGTCAAAGCGTTTCATGAAAATCTGCATCTTCGGGGCCGGCGCGGTCGGCAGTTTCCTGGCGGCGCGGCTGGCGCATTCCGGCAAGACCGTCAGCGTCATCGCCCGCGGCCCGCATCTGGCGGCGATCCGCAAGGACGGGCTGACGCTGCAGGCGCAGGACGGCCAAGTCACCGTTCGCCTGCCCGCCTCTGACTCTCCCGCCGAGCTTGGGCCGCAGGACCTGGTCATCGTCTCGGCCAAGACGCCCTCCCTGCCGCAGGTGGCGCAAGCCATCGCGCCGCTGCTGCATGAGAGGACCGCGGTGGTTTTCGCCGTCAACGGCGTGTTTTGGTTCTACGGCGACGGGTTTGCGCCGAACGGCCTGGTCCCCGATACGCGCCGGCTGGACCAGGACGGTGCGCTGCACCGGCTGATCGGCGTCGAGCGCTCGCTGGGCATGGTGGTGCGTTCCTCCAACGAGGTCGTGGCCCCGGGCGTGGTGCGCAACGAGGGCGCGAATAACGGCTTCACGATCGGCGAGGCCATGCCGGACCGGGTCGGCGACCGCGCGCCGGCGCTGGCCGCCGCGCTCGACGGCAGCGGCTTCGTCTGCGAACCCCTGGCCGATATCCGCCGCGACATGTGGGCCAAGCTGGTGCGCAATTCGGCCAGTTCGCCGCTCTGCAGCCTGACCGGCTCCACCGTCGCCGACGCCTATAGCGACCCGGCGGTCGGCGAACTGGCCATGGCGCTGATGCGCGAGACCGCGTCGGTGGCGGCGGCGCACGGCTTCGCCGGGCTGCTGCCGGATGCCGCCCAGGCGGTGCGCACGGGCATGGCGCTGCAGCACAAGCCCTCAATGCTGCAGGACCTGGAGCGCGGCCGCACCATGGAGATCGACAGCCAGCTCGCCATCCTGCGCGACCTGGCGCGCCAGGCGCAGGTGGCGACGCCGGTGCTGGATACGGTGCTGCCGCTGCTGATGCTGCGGGCCCGCACGGCGGGCTGCTATTGACCTGGAGCGGGTAGCGGGAATCGAACCCGCGCGTTCAGCTTGGGAAGCTGACAGGCTACCATTACATCATACCCGCCCAGGGCATCGTCCGGGCCTCGCCCGGAGCGGGCCGATTATAGGCAGCCGCCTTGCGCCCGCAAGGGACCAGGGATTTTGATAGTGTTCTGGAACAGGACGCTTTCAGCCTTCCGGCTCCTAGGTGCCAGAGGTCTCCCGGCGGATGAACTTTTTAGCCGCCTTTCGTTCAGCCTTCCAAAACACGCGTTTTGTCCAGCGAAGGTGCTTCCACCATTCGCCGGCCGCAGTCAGGAGCCCTTTTTTTACGTTGGCCATGATGCCCTCAGAACGACCTTTCGCATAATTATATAGGATTTTGGCGGTTCTGGCCCGCCGCTTGCTTCCGGTAGAATGATTGCGAGACTGCTCATGGGGGAAGAATGGACGCGCTGGTCAGCGAGTGGTTGGGCCTGGTGATCCGCTGGGCCCATGTCATCACCGGCATCGCCTGGATCGGCTCGTCCTTCTACTTCAACTGGCTCGATTCCAAACTGCGCCTGCCCGACCCGGCGCGCGACAAGGTCGAGGGCGAGGCCTGGCTGGTGCATTCCGGCGGCTTCTACCGGGTCGAGAAGATCGACGTGGCGCCGGACCAGATCCCGGCCGAGCTGCACTGGTTCAAATGGGAAGCCGCCTTCACCTGGATCACCGGTTTCCTGCTGCTGCTCCTGCTCTATCACCTGGGCCAGGGCGCCTTCCTGCAGAGCGCGCCGGAGGGGTTCAGCGACCTGCTGGGCATTGTCGGGCTGGTGGTCGGCCTGTCGATCGGCTGGACGGTCTACGACCTCACCTGGAAGTCGGCGCTGGGCGACAGGCCGCTGCTGGCCGGCGGGCTGCTCTTCGTGCTGCTGGTCGCCGCCACCTGGGGCCTGTCGCACTGGATGACCGGACAGGCCGCCTACCTGCATATCGGCGCCCTGCTGGGCACCATCATGACCGCCAATGTCTGGATGCGGATCATCCCCGCCCAGCGGGCCTTGGTGAAAGCCGCCCGGGAAGGCGGCAAGCCCGACGCGCGACTGGGCAAGGAGGCCAAGAAGCGCTCGATCCACAACAACTACATGACCCTGCCGGTCGTGTTCATCATGCTCTCGACCCATTTCGCCAGCACCTGGGGGCATGAATGGAACTGGGCGGTGCTGGCCGCCCTGATGCTGGTCGGCGCGGCGGTGCGCCACGCCTTCAACCTGCGCAACCGCGGCCGCAACGGGCTGTGGATCCTGCCGCTGGCCGCCCTGGCGATGCTGGCGCTTTACTACGTGGTCAGTGCGTCCTAGAGCAAATCGGGGCTTGACGGAATCGCTTGCGATTGCGTCAAACCCCGTGAATTTGCTCTATACATTGAAGAAAATAGAGCGGATTCACAGGATTTGATGGCAGCGGAAACGCTTCCATCAAATCCTGATCCGCTCTAGAAAGCGACGCCTGTCCCCGACGAGAGAATGATGCCGCGTATCCTGTTCCTGCTGCCGCTGCTGCTGTTCGCCCTGCCGGCCGCCGTGCCTCCAGCGCTGGCGCAGGCCGGCAATGCCGAGAACGGCGAAAAGGTCTTCAAGCGCTACTGCATGACCTGCCACATCACCGCCGAGAAAGGTCCCTCGCGCCAGGGCCCGACGCTGTTCGGCCTCATTGGCCGCCATTCCGGTTCGGTGCCGGGCTTCCGCTACAGCGCGGCCAACAAGAACGCCGACATCACCTGGGACGCGGAAATCCTGGAGAAATACCTGGCCGAGCCGCGCAAGGTCGTGCCCGGCACCTCGATGGCCTTCGCCGGCATCCGCAAGGCCGACGAGCGCACCGACCTGATCGCCTATCTGGCGACCTTGAAATAGGCGTCGAACCATCATGGGCCATGCGCGCAAGGTTTCCGTCACCGGGCTGGGCTATGTCGGCCTGCCGGTGGCCGTCGCCTTCGCGCGCCAGGGTGCGGTGACCGGCTACGACCACGATCCGCAGCGCATCGCCCAGCTGCGCGCCGGCGAGGACCGCACCGGCGAGATCGAACTGGCCGAGCTGCGCCAGCAGACGCTGCGCTTCACCGACGCGCCGGCCGATCTGCGCGGCAGCGACTTCCACATCGTCACCGTGCCCACGCCGATCGACGAGGCCAACGTGCCCGACCTGCAGCCGCTGCTGTCGGCGGCGCGCACGCTGGGACGGCACGGGCTGAAGCGCGGCGACATCGTGGTGTTCGAATCGACGGTCTATCCCGGCCTGACCGAAGAGGACTGCGTGCCGGCGATGGAGAAGGAATCGGGGCTGGCGTGCGGTTCGGATTTCGCCGTCGGCTATTCGCCCGAGCGCATCAACCCGGGCGACCGCACCCACCGGCTGGACAGCGTGCGCAAGGTGATCGCCGCTTCCGACCCGGCAACGCTCGACATCGTCGAGCAGGTCTATGGCAGCGTGGTCAAGGCCGGCCTGCACCGCGCCGCCAGCATCAAGGTGGCCGAGGCGGCCAAGGTGCTGGAGAACACCCAGCGCGACCTCAACATCGCGCTGATCAACGAGATGGCGCTGATCTGCCACCGGCTGGGCATCGACACCCGCGACGTGCTGGAGACCGCCGGCACCAAGTGGAACTTCCTGCCCTTCCGTCCCGGCCTGGTCGGCGGCCATTGCATCGGCGTCGATCCCTTCTACCTGACGCACAAGGCGATGCAGATCGGCTACCACCCGCAGGTGATCCTGGCCGGCCGCCGGGTCAACGACGGCATGGGCCGCTTCGTCGCCGGCGAGACCATCAAGCGGCTGATGGCGCGCGGCCTTTCCGGACGCCCCGTCGTCACGGTCCTGGGCGCCACCTTCAAGGAGAACGTGCCCGACGTGCGCAACACGCGCTGCGTCGACATCGTGCGCGAACTGGAAGGGGCCGGCATTCTGGTGCAGGTCCACGATCCGCTGGCCGATGCAGGCGAGATGCAGGCGCATTACGGCATTGCACTGACGGGGCGCGATGGCCTGCTGCCGGCCGATGCCGCGATCCTGGCCGTCTCGCACCAGGAATTCGTCCGCGAAGGCTGGGCGCTGGTCCGGTCCTGCCTGCGCGACGGGCGCGGGCTGGCCGTCGACGTGCAGGCGATCCTCGATCGCGCCGCGACGCCGCCCGGCGTCGAACTCTGGCGACTCTAGATCTTGGCCAGGCCACGGCCGATCAGGAAATCGGCCAGCGCCAGATCGTATTCGGTATCGATGTTGATGACGGGGCCTTCGATCACCAGCGCGCCGCAGCGTGCGCCTTTGATCGATTTCTGCTCGACCAGACACTGGCGGGTAATGGCATAGGCAATGCCGTTGCGGTGATAGACCGGTTTGAGCTGCTGGCGGGCAATGATGTGGGCGCCGGCCGGATCGTAGTACTCCATGGCGTCGCTATCGCCGATCACGAACTGCTTCAGCGGATGGCCCTTGCTGTCGGTCTCGCTGACCGTCCATACCGAATCGAAGCCGCCGGCCACCAGCTTGACGAGGCAGTCGCGGACATGCTCCGGCTTGCGGCTCGGGGAAGTCGGCTGCAGCATCAGGACCACGTCGTAGGTTACGCCATCGCGCGTCTCCATTTCCTGCAGTGCATGGGTCAGCACGTCCCAGTCGCCGATGCGGTCGCCCGACAATGCCTCCGGTCGCCGGAACGGCGCCAACAATCCCGCCCCTTCGGCCACGCGCGCGATCTCGTCGTGATCCGTGGACACGACGGCGCGGTCGATGAAATCGCACTGCTCCGCCACCTTGCCAGCCAGGGCCACCAGCGGCACCCCGCCCACCGGGCGCAGGTTCTTCAGTTTCACGCCCTTGCTACCGCCCCGCGCCGGCACCACGGCCAGAATTCGCCTGCCTTGATACATCTCAGCCTTCCAGTAGTGCGATCGCCGGCGTCAGTCCCTGCTCGGGCGTCACCCTCGCGAACGGGCAGCCCAGTGCGAGCGCCGCCGCCTCGTCGCTGGGCCCGTCGCCCACCGTCAGGACCCGCCGCGCATTTCCACCCGTTCCGGCAACGACCTGCCGCAGGGTGTCGACCTTGCGGCGGGGATAGCCGTGAACGCCGTCGATCATGCCTGCCCAGCCGCGCCGTGCCAGCAGATCGCGCAGCGCCTCATGGGGCGTGTTGGAGCTGACATGGACCTCTCGGCTGCGGCGCGCCAGACGCAGGGCCTCTTCCGCCCGCGGCAGGGCAGGACAACCGGCAACGGCAGCCAGCACCGCTTCGCCATAGGCCAGGACGCGGCTTTCGTCGCTACCGGGAAGATCGATCCCCTGCCGCCGGATCAGGGCCCCCATGCGCGGGATAACGACATGGCGCGAACCGTCGGGATCGAGGCGCAGCACTTCGGCGACGATGCGTTGCACGGCATCGTCGCCGGGGAAAACGTCGAAAAAGGCCCGGTACTTGGCCGGCGCGGAATCGACCAGGGTGCCGTCGAAATCGAAGACGACGGCGTCAAAGCGCATGCTTGGACTGGAAGTAGTTGCGCCAGTTGTCGACCTTGGTCTTGCGCTGCTCGCGCGGCATGCCGGCGATTTCCGGATCCTCGTAGAAGGAATCGTTGTTGTAGTGGGTGGTCGAGACCTCCTCGACGATGGCGCCGCCCAGGGTGTGGAACTTGTGCCAGGCGTCGGGCTGCACCCAGAACGTGTCGCCCGGCCGCAGCGTGGTCTTCTCGCCGTTCTTGACGATCTCCAGATCGCCGTCGAGGAGCTGGAAGGTCTCGTCCTTTTTCTTGTGGAAATGGTACGGATGCTTCTGCCGCGGCAGCTGAATCACCAGCTTCTTGGCGTATTCCTTGTTGATGCAGGTGACGATCACGGCGCCGAATTCGCGGAAACGGCGCAGCCCGTAATGATGCGAGATCTCGATCTCGGCATCCTCGTTGATGTGCACGTTGGCGCGCGCCAGCATGCCGCGCACCTGCAGCATGATCTGGTAGACGAGCTGCTCGTCGGTCGCCTCGTGGTTGGACAGCACGTTGGCGACCGGCGCGTTGGCCTCGTAGTCGCGGTCGGCCGGCATGCCGTTGCGGAACTGGCCGCTATGCATCTGGCCTTCCTGCACCGGCATGGCGAAGAACACGTCCTCGCGCTTCAGGCTTTCGCCTTTCTTCACCGCCCGCCTCACGTAGACGCCGCGCTTCAGTTCGTGCAGCGTCGCCCGCTCCAGCGGCGAGGACGGCACGCGCTCGGGCGCCCCGGCCATGGCGCGGCCGGCCTTGTAGGCGGCCAGCCACTTCTCGAGCTGCGCCGGCGTCGAGGAATAGTTGTTGAGTTTGTACTTGTCGGTATTGACGCCGACATGACGCTCGAACAGGCGCGCGCCCAGCGCCGAGGCGATCTGCACCGCGTCGACATTGTCCTGGTCCTCGTGCGTCGACCAGCCGATCGGCACGCCGGCGTAGCGGCGGCTCATGAAGCCGACCTGGTTGAGCTGCAGCTTCTCGTTCGGCGTCGGATACTCGGCGACGCAGTGCATCAGCGCGAAGTTGACGTTCTCGCTCTGCAGGAAGTTCACCAGCCAGTCGATCTCGTCGGTGCGAAGCCCCGCCGTCGAAACCACGACCGGCTTGTTGACGCGCGCCACCTTCTCCAGCAGCGGCCGGTCGTCGGCGGAGCAGCTGGCGATCTTGATGATGTCCAGCCCCATGTCGCAGATGACGTCGACTGATTCCTCATCGAACGGCGTGCACATCGTGTAGAGGCCGTTCTGCCTGATGAGCTCGGCCAGCTTGGCGAAGCTTTCCATCGGAAAACGCGTCTCCATGAAACGCTTCACGTACTTCATGTCCATCCGGCTCTTGAAGTCGGGATGGATGAAGGTGTCGAGCTGGCGGAACTGGAACTTCAGCGCGCCGCGCACGCCGGCGGCGTTGTTGACCCGCGCCACCTCGCGCACGATGTTGGAGGCATGCTCCATGTCGCCCTGGTGGTTGTTGGCCAGGTCGTAGATGAACAGGTCGTTCAGGTTGAACGGCTTCGACATTGCGAACCTCTTCAGCGCAGGGCCTGCGGCACGTAGCCCGCCCGCCAGTCGATCGAGACGCGGCGCCCGGTCTCGTGAGATTTGAACGCGGCGGCGATGACCATCATCGTATCAAGGCCGCGCTCCAGCGAAATCGGCGAATCCTTCGCCTGCCCCGCCAGCACTTGCTCGAGATGGTCGACCTCGACCTTGAAGTCGTCGGCCCGCGTCTTGGGGATCAGCGTCGGCTCGGCGCTGGCCTCGCCCTTGCCCGCCACCACCGCATCGACGTTGGGCTGGTAGTTCACATACCACTCGACATAGCCCTCGCTGCCCTGCAGCCGGGCCGACTTTTCGGTCGGCGCGGTCACCACGTCCTGGATGACGTCGCCGACCAGCCCCTGCGCGGTGCGCAGCGACAGGAAGCACAGCCGGTCGTACTCGGCCGCCCCGTCACGCACGATGTCGAGCGTCGCCGACACGTCCGCCACCTTGCCGGCGTCCAGGACATGGGCGAAGTGCTGCCACAGGTTGATGCCGTGCGAATGCTCGCCCGCCGCCCCGCCGCCCCGCTTGTAGAAGCCGAGATAGGAATCGGCGGGGCCGGCCAGCCAGGGATGGGCCTTGAAGATGCCGCCCCAGTGCTCGCGCGTGCGGGTCGAGATCGTGCTGACCGTGCCGATGCCCCTGGCCAGCGCTTCCTCGGCCAGCACCGTGTTGCGGCCCAGCACGTGGTTGTAGCCGACGCCGACGAAGATGCCGTCGCGGCGGGACCGCTCCCACAGCGCCTGGCAGCCGGCGAGATCGGGACCACAGAGCGGCTTTTCGATCACCAGCGCCCGGGGCGGGGACGCATCGAGCACGGCATTGGCCAGTTTCAGGTGCGAATCCGGCGGCGTGCCGATGAACACGATGTCGGCGGGATCGTTCATGGCCTCGGCGCTCGACTTCAGCACGATGGCTTCGTCCCACTGGCCGTAGCGGCCGGGATAGATGCTGTCGCGGGTGCGCTGCAGGGCGGCGGGATCCTGATCGGTGAGCGTGACCGACCAGCCTTTGCTGCGGGAGGCGTGCGCCAGATGGTTGCCGATCGAGCCGGCGCCGATGATCTTGATCTTGTACATACTGCCCAAGTCTGCCGCCACTTCCGCCCGGCGGCAATTATCTTTTCTTTTCAGTCGCTTGAAGCGTGACCTTGGAACGATCCCAGTCCGCCGCGGCGGATTTTCTGCCTGCCGCCGGCCAAAGACAAGTCGTTTTGCGCAAGTTCTTCTCAATGCTGGCGCATGCCGCGCGCCAGCGAGCGGGACAGGTCGATGACGTTGCCGTCATGCACCCGGTAGATCGTATCCGCCACCGACGTCCACGACGCCTGGTGCGAGATTGCCAGCACGGTAACGCCGGTGGCGCGGCACAGGTCGCGCACGTTGCCGACGATCAGCGTTTCGGTGGTGGGATCGAGCGCCGACGTCGCCTCGTCGAGGATCAGCAGCTTCGGCTTGTGCACCAGCGCCCGGGCCAGCGCGATGCGCTGGCGCTGCCCGCCCGACAGGGTCGAGCCGCGCTCGCCGACGACGTAATCCATGCCTTCCGCCAGCGAGGCGACGAAGTCCCAGGCGCCGGCCTGGCGCAGCGCCCGCTCGGCGTCCTCGCGCGTGAAGTCGGGCTGCCCCAGGGTGACATTGGCCAGGATCGTGTCGTGGAACAGGATCAGTTCCTGGGGCACGTAGCCGACCATGTTGCGCCAGCGCAGCAGGTTGACCTCCGACAGCGGCGTGCCGTCGACCAGGATTTCGCCGGCATCCGGCCGGTGCAGCCCCAGCATCAGATCCACCAGCGTCGTCTTGCCGGCGCCGGACAGGCCGGTCAGCGTGGTGATCGCATGGGCGGGAATATCCAGCGTGACGTCGCGGATGATCGGCTTGTCGGAAAAGGCGAAGGAGACATTGCGGAAAGAGATCATCCGCTCGAACTGCGGCACCGCCACGCCGCTGGTCGATTCCCGCGCCGCGCGCGAGTCGTCGATGGCGTTGCGGACGGCGAAGAAGCCGCTCTCGGCGATCTGCATGGTCTGCAGGTCCTGCTGCGCCTTGCCGATATGCGAGACGATGCGCAGCAGCAGGATGCTCATGACGACCAGTTCGGCCACCGGCACGTGAAACACCGACAATGCGACGTAGACCGCGGCGCCCAGGCAGATAGCCGTGATCGGATCCTGCAGCGCCCGATTGGCGTGGCGCGAGAACACGATGCGGCGCAGCGACTGGTTGATCTCCTGGATGTCCTTCATGAACAGTTCGGAGAAGCGCGCCTGCCGGCCCATGGCCTTCATCGGCTTGATGCCGACCAGCACGTCGGCCAGCCGGCGGATCAGGGCCTTGGTGCGCTTGGTCTGCTTCTTGGCGTGACGCCGGGCGGCCACCAGCAGCCGGTTCAGCGACAGCACCATGAGGGCGCCGACGGCAATCGACAGCAGCGCCGCCTGCCACGACACCAGGGCGGCGATGAAGATGTAGACGATGGCCTGCACGACATGGGAAATGAAGACCGCCATCGCGTTGTAGGCTTCGCCGGCGCGGCTGGCCTCGACGCTGAGAGCGGTGGCGAAGCGGCCGATCGGCTGGCGGACGAAGAAACTCCAGCGCGCCGCAAGTAGCGCGTCGATCAGCTCTATCCGCATGCGGGCGCCGACTTCGGCGACGGCGTACCCCACCTGGCTCATCGCCAGCAGGGTCATGATCGCCTTCACCACCATGCCGGCGATCAGTATGCCGAACAGCACCAGCGGTTCGGTCGGCAGCCCGAAGAAGCCCAGGATCTGTTCCATGTAGCGCTGCAGCGCCGTCGGTGGGCCGGATTGCTCGCCGATCACCGCGATCAGCGGCATCAGGCTGGCCAACCCGAACCCCTCGGCGATGCCGGACAGGATCAGACAGCCGACGACCATCGCGCCCCGGCCCAGGGAGGTCGAGCGCGCAATCTGCCAGACCGGCAGCCGCTTGCTGCGGCGGCGGTCCTTCTTTTGAGTCTTGGCGGTCACGATGACATCACGCTTGTCGCTCATGCAGCCGATTGCCGCCCTTCGACGAGCTGCAGCGCATCGGGGCGCACGTGATTGAGCTCGATTTCCCGTCGCACCAGCGCCTTGGAGACGACGCCGCTGGCCAGGCATTCGCCGAGCAGCGTGAAGAACAGGCGCTCCTGCGCCGGATCGGGATGCTGCTTGTAGTGGCCGTTGGGCGCGCCATTCGATCCAAGCAGAGCATTGCGCGTACGCTTCACGATCAGCGACCAGCGGGCCTTGCGGGTCGTGCCGCGGGTAGTGAAATCGGCCGGCAGGCCGGTCTTCCACGGCTGGGTGCGCCGATGGGTGTTGTGCAGCATCCGGGTCTGCGGCGTGAGCTGGTCGAGATCGTTCCAGACGCTTTCCAGCTCGCCAACGACGCCCTCCGGCTCCGACAACAGCCACATCCAGTCGCGATAGTCGCGCTTGCCCTCGAACAGCAGGCCGAAGTCGCGCTCGACCTGCCAGTGTTCCAGCCCCGCGCAGTCGAGCAGCATGACGCTCGACGCCCAGTGGCCGGGCCGACGGAAATCGGCATCCATGCGCCGGGCCAGCACCGCATGCCCCCGCATGTCGCGTTCGAGAAGCTCGTTGACGTCGCCGACGGCGAAAACGTCAGGATCGGTCACCACGGCGCGGCCGGCGTATCCCATCAGTTCGGGCACGGCAAACCGCAGCGGCGTGAAGGATTGCAGATCGTCGTTCTCCCAGACAGCCATCTTGCCTTCGCGCAGATAGCGCTGGCCTTCGCGGGCGGCGAGAAACGCGAAGTCCTCGGCCCGCACAATGCGGACGTCGAAAGCGTCGGGATTGCGGGAATTGCGGCGCAACGCATGCTGGGCCACGAGCGCGCCAAGAATCTGCTTGTCGTTGGTGTGAATGAAAACGGTGTTCTTCACGGAAACGCCTGCCAGTAGCGCCGCTAGCGCGCCTATCGGGAAATTATCTCACAAACCAATGAAATGAGTTACTTTTCCCGCACCCGCCCTCACGGCGTAACTAGATACGGGCAAGCGATGGCGATTTGGATAGGCCAAACCGTCGCAGCGGAAACCCCGATCGCCCCTTAAAATACTGTTATTAAACGATATTATCCTTCCACCATGCAGCGCGCGACAAGGCGGCGCTTTCGAAACGGCCTGTTTTGACTTACATAATCGGCCAATCAGCTCCTGGCCGCCTTGCGGATCGAGCAGCCCCAGCATTCGAGGCCTTCAATGAGCCCTGCAGAAGCTTTCTCAACCGGCAATGCCGTCTCCGAGACCTTGCCTCCCATTACCGTGCTGATCGAATGGGAGAATGCCGAGGACGTGGAGGATTTCTGGGTGAAGCGCGCCCTCGTCGCCTTCCAGGACGAGCTTGAGCGCCACCACAACAAGTTCGCCGTCCAGCCCACCGTTCTGTACCTGTTCGACCGCACCACCGTTAAGGAAGACGATATCCGCGGCTATCTGTCGGTGAACGCCCCGAAGCTGGCCTCGCTGTGCCACCTCAAGCTGGAGCCGACCGACGGACTGACCTATTACAAACTCAAGAACCACGGGGTACGGCTGACGGATACCGACATCGTTGTCATGCTCGACAGCGACGCCGCGCCGCAGCCGAACTGGCTGCCCAACATCCTGGCGCCGCTGAAGGATCCGGAGGTGATGGCCGTCGGCGGCTTCACGACGCTGGGACACAACAATCTCGTGTCGCGCATGATGGCGCTGTCCTGGATCTTCAACCTGCCCAGCGAGCGGGCTGAGACCGAGCAAAGGCGCAAGATCCACGCCAACAACTGCGCCTTCCGCACCCGGTTCTTCCGCGACAACCCGTGGCCGGACCTGCCCACCTTCAAGAAGCAGTGCGGCTTCTGGATACGCGACATCGAGGCGCGCAAGATCAAGTGGGTGCGCACCGCCGACGCCATGACCATCCACGCGCCGCAGCCGGGCATCCCGTTCCTGGTCTGGCGCGCCTGGACGGCCGGCACCGACCGCGACTATCAGGGCGCCCAGACGATCAGCCAGGATCGCTGGACGCGGGTGAAGTTCGCCTTCGAATTCTTCGCCAAGAAGACCCGCCGCGCGCAGCGGCGCATTTTCAGCCGCAGCAAGCGCCGGGAAGTCGGCCTGCCGCTGTGGCAGGCGCCTTTCGCGTTCCTGCTGGCTTTCGGCTACTACGCCATCCTGCTGGTGGCGCAGCTCGGTTCCGCCCTAACGCGCCGGTACCAGCCGCTTCCGCCGAGGCTGCAGCAGGCGACGCAGCACTAGACGCCACGGCGAGACGCCAAGCCGGCCCCATTGCCGGAGGCGGGCCATGTCGCGCCCGAACACCGACCACTCGCCCGCCCTCGCCAGGCGCACGAAATGCCGCCCTATGTCGCGTTCCAGCCCGGTGCGATAGGACGGCTCCGAGAGATAATCGGGATGGCGCTCGCAGATGGCGATCGCCGCCTCGACGAAGGTGTCGCGCTTGGTGGAGATGGCGCCCGGCGTCCAGTGCTTGATCCACAGCCGGTCGGCGATGGAAATGCAGCGGTGCGCCCTGCACAGCCGCAGCAGCATGTCCATGTCCTGCCGCCGCCGCAGCGTCTCGTCGAACATGCCGATTTCCGTCAGGACGCGGCGGCGGACGCTGATCGCCGGCGTCGCCTTGTACATGCGCCGCCCGAACACCGCCGTGCGGAAGGTGGCCGGATCGTCGATGACCGGGTTGTCGCGGTTCCTGACCTGGATGCCGTGGGCGCCCGGCTTGTGGATGACGAAGGAATCGACCACGCCGTCGGCCTCCGGCCGCTCGGCGAAGGTGCGGGCGATGACGGCCAGCTTATGCGGCAGGAACTCGTCATCGCTGTCGATGAAGCTGACGATTTCCCCGGTGGCCCGCTCGATGCCGCGGTTGCGAGCGTAGTTGCCGCCCCGGTTGGGAGAGTAGCGCAGATGTATCAGCCGGGGATCGGCAAAGGCGGCCAGGACCGCCGCGGTATCGTCGGTGGAACCGTCATCGACGACGATCATCTCCAGATCGGCGTGGGTCTGGGCCAGCACGCTGCGCACCGCGCGCTCGATTATGGCGGCGCGGTTGTAGGTTGGCATGACGACGGAAATGCGCATGACGGCCCGATCCCGAGGAAAGGCGAAATCTGTGGATGGCGCCCGGTTTTGTCAATCGCGCAGCCGTGACACGCCATGGCCGCTCGCGATCCGCCGGAATCGCCCGCCGCGCCGCCGGAACGTGGTTTGCTCCAGGGATCGCGCCGCCAGCTATGGCAGCGCCGCTGCCGCCGATGCTAAGGTGCGCGTCGTTTCGCGCCGCTCCTCGCACCAGTCCATGACGAAGTCGCAAAAATCCCTCCTCCTGCCCGTCGAGACGCGCGCGCGCGAGTTCGACGGCAAGCTGCTGCTGGCGCTGCATGCCGCGGAGCGGGGCTGGACGGTGGTGCTGGGCGAGAGGCACGCGCTGCACAACGCCCTGCCCGCCTTTCCGCGCTCCGTCTATTTCTCCAAGGGCTTCCGCTCCGGCAACCGGCGGCTGTTTCCCGTCATCGCCGGCTACGGCCACCGGATCGTAGCGCTCGACGAGGAAGCGCTGCTGCGCTTCTCCGACGACATTTTCCGCCTGAAGATGGATCCGGTGGTGCTGGGCTGCGTCGAGACGATTTTCGCCTGGGGCGAGGACGATGCGCGCCTCTACCGCGACATCCCCGCCATCGAAGGCATTCGCATCGAGGCCGCCGGCAACCCGCGCGTCGACATCATGCGGCCCGAGCTGCGCGGCTATTTCGCCGCGGCGATCGAGGATTTGCGGCGCCGCTTCGGCCGTTTCGCGCTGCTCAACAGCAACTTCGCCATCGCCAACCACTTCATCGCCGACCAGACCCGTTTCAAGGTGGCGCGCGACACGGATGCCGACGTGCTGGCCAGTCTCAAGGGCGGCGCCATCGAGCACAAGCGCGCCCTGCTGAATTCGTTCCTCGCCGCCCTGCCGCAACTGGCGGCGGCGGCCGAACCGCGCCGGCTGGTCGTGCGACCGCATCCCTCGGAGAACATCGCGACCTGGCAGGGGGCGGCGCGGGGACTGGCCAATGTCGAGGTGCTGCATGAAGGCAGCGTCATTCCCTGGCTGGCTGCGGCCGACGTGCTGCTGCACAACGGCTGCACCAGCGCCGTCGAGGCCGCCGTCGTCGGCACGCCCGCCCTGACCTTTCGCCCGGTGAAGTCGGAAAAATTCGATCTCGCCCTGGCCAATGCGGTCAGCCGCGAATGTACCGACGTCGAAACCCTGGCCAGGGAGATGCGCAAGGCTCTCGCCGGGCAGATCGAGCCTGCGGAGCAGGAGAACCGCCGCGCGCGGCGGGCGCTGCTGGCCCGGCATATCGCCAATCTGGACGGGCCGCTGGGCTGCGAACGGCTGATGGACGTCATCGACGGGCTCTGGCGCCAGCCGGCGCCGAAAATGCCGGGCGCGGCCCACCCGCTTCTGGCCCGCCTGCGGCACATGTCGGAGCGTCGGCGTTACCGGCGGCGGCGCGGCGAAGGGGTGCAGGGCGGCAAGGCGGCCTATACGCTGCACAAGTTCCCGCCTATTTCGGAAGCGGAAGTGCGCGACCGTGCGGCCCGCTTCGGCGCCGCCCTGGCGCGCTTCGGCAATCTGCAGGTGCGGGAAATCGGCCGCAACCTCTTCACCGTCGCCTCCGCGGCGCCCCCGGGCAGGACATGATGCAAGCATATCTGCAGAAACACGGGCTGATCGGGACCGACATCGAACAGTTCTTTCCGCGCACCCGCGATCGGGAGGACATTCCCGTCATGCGTTGCCGCGAAACGGGCGTGGTGTTTCTCGGCACCATGCCGGCCGATCTCGAACGCTATTACAACCAGCGCCAGCCGGACAATGACGGCACCACGTCGCGGACGACGGTCGACGGCACGCAGATCGTGACCGCGGCCCCGGCCGATTCGCAACGGCGACTGGATCAGTTCCGCACCGTCATTTCAGGCAAGCGCATCTGCGACTTCGGCACCGGCCACGGGTTGTTCCTGCGCTACGCGCGCGGCATCGCCAGCCACTGCGCCGGCGTCGAACTCAACCGCAGCCAGCAGGAAGCGCTGCGCGCCGCCGGCATTCCCGCCGAACCCGCGATCGACCGCTATGAAAAGGGCAGCTTCGACGTCATTTCCCTGTTCCATGTGCTGGAGCACCTGGAAACGCCGATCGAAACGCTGCAACTGATCCGTTCCCGTCTGGCGCCCGGCGGCGCGGTGATAGTGGAAGTGCCGCACGCACGCGACTTCCTGTTCAACACCCTGGCCAGCGAGGCTTTCAAGGGATTCACCTTCTGGTCCGAGCATCTGGTGCTGCACACCCGCGCCAGCCTGGAACGGGTGCTGAAACTGGCAGGCTTCCCGCAGGTCGCGGTCGGGGGATACCAGCGCTACGGGCTGGAGAACCATCTCCACTGGCTGGTGAAGGGCAAACCCGGCGGCCAGCAGGCCTGGGCCCATCTGGCGGATGCCGATCTCAATGCCCGCTATGCCGGACTGCTGCAGTCGATCGATGAGACCGACACGCTGATCGCCACGGCGCACGCTTGAGAAGCGTCAGGCCTCGTAACCGATGGCAGGGTCGAGCCTGGCGTCAAGCAGACGTTTCATGGCCTGCAGTTCCTCGTCGGAGAAATAATCGCGATAGCCGCCAACCTTGCCGCGTCTGACCTTGAAGCTGTTGGGATCCGAGGGATCCGCTGGCCGCAGGGCGCCGTTCTGGTAGAAACCCTCGCGTTCGCGTCTTTGGAGGTTGGCGAAGGAGCAGAATTCGACAGCTTCGCCGATCTCGTCGTCGCCAAAATCACCGCCGAGAAAAGCGCAAACCCTGCTCATGGTGCCGATTGCATCGGCGCGCAGATCTTCGTATCGCACCAGCAACGCGTCGGGGCGATGCGCAACATAGCGGTGCCACAGATTGGTGTATTCGATGATCATCTCCAGGCCGCTGCCGGGGCGCATGATGAAATCGAACATTGACATGCCTTCCGCCATGCCGGCGCGGCGCCCCGCCTTGCGGTGCTTCATCTGAAAATAATGCGACACCGCCACATCAAAGGGGTGGCGCATGAGATAAAGGACTTTCTTCCCATCGTAAGGGGCCTTGTTGCGCCGAAGCGCGGCAACCGATCCCATCGGATCGCCATCATGGGTAAAGAAACAGACCGGCACGGCGGGATTGAGCCGGTGCATGTTGTCGTGGCTGAGCAGCAGGCCCGACGGCAGTTCATAACGCTGCTGATAGAGACGCGAAATCATCGCGCGCAGCCAAGTCCGACCTGATTTGGCGAACGAAACCACCACATAGTCGGCCTCCGGCAGCTTTTTCCGCCACTCCTGTTCCAGACGCCAGATTTTGCGGGCCCATTTCGAGCGCAGGAGGACTGCGGGGCTGGCTGTCAAGCCAAGGTGTCGCCAGAAGCTGCTCACAATTACGCCTACTGATCCGATTACCGATTGATCGGCGGAGACTGGCAGATTTGCACTTCCTACAGAAGCATTCCAAATTCAGATAGCTCAGCATTCCTCCCTTTTTTGTGAGTTCTTTTTTGCAATCAACTTTCATGATCTGCATGCCAGAATAGACACCGCTTTGCGTTCATCGCGGAGCAGATTCCCGCTCTATTCCTCAATGTTTAGAGACGCAGCAGGAGCTTTTCCGACGCGTTGAAACGTTCGGGCGAGCGGAGATTGGCTTTCCAGTCGAAGGGCTCCAACTTCGGCGCGTAATAGCTGATGAATTGCAGGAACAGCACCAGCCGTTCCTTGCGATTGCCGCGACTGCCATAATGCAGGCAGCGCGACGTGTCGACCATGATGCCGCTGCCGGAAGGCCCCATGGCGCGGTCGACCGCCGCGCCGGCAATGTTCTCGACATCCGCATCTTCCAGCCGCGTGCGACGGCCGCCGACATAGCCTGTAGCGGCACACACCTGGCGCGTGGCTTCCGCCGGAACGAGCGTGAAAGGGCCGGAACTTTCGTCGACCGGTTCGACATGCACGAACAGCTTCAGCTGCCGGTAGTCCTCGGCATCGAGATGGTACTTCTGACTCTTGAGCAAGGTGTCGTTGGCGGGCGTCCATAGAAGCTGAACTTCCGACAGTATCGGCATGCCGCCAAAATAGCGGCAGACAATCGAGATCAGCTCCGGAGACATCACGAAGCGGCGGATGCCTTCGCGGTCCAGCAATTCGCTGCACTTTTCCGTCAACGGCATCAGAAACGGCTTTGAGAAGAGCTCCGAATTCCTTTCCTTGAATCCACCCGCCATTCTATCCGCATAAACGGCGCGACAATCGGCAAGTGCCGCCTGGACATGGGGCAACTGGCCCGGAGCGAGCAGGCAGTAGCCGATGGCCGGTGGAAACTCGAATGGTCGCACCACGGCCTGGGCCTGGATTGCCGCCTTGCGCCGGCGCCACCAGGACAAAGGATCGGAAAGCCATGCAAGCGTCTTGACAAGCACCGTGGCCAAGCGGCGCGGCAAGCGCAGCTTGTTGTACATATCCAGATAAAGACGCCTATGCCTGCGATAATTCATGCGGCAACCCTAACGAGAATAACGCGCACTCGCCAGACTATCGGATCAAGCTTCGCAGCCGGCTTGCCGCCATCGAAAGGTCGTCCGACAGGTTTGCCGGCGGCGAAACAGGTGGCGCCGGCAGCAGTACGGCCAGGCCTTCGCGGACCAGCCGGCGATGCAGGCGGGTAACATCGCGAACCGAGGTGAACAACCCGAGATCGACGATCCAGTCGAACACGCGTCGAGGCAGAATGCCCTTCATCAGGTGTACCCGACGCCGACGCCGACCGATTCTTGTCGGCAGTGGCGCGATGGATACCGGCTTTTGCATGCTGATCGCCTCGGCCAGCATCGACGCGCTGTCGCCCGTCACCACGAGTTCATCGGCCAGCGCCAAGATCGCCAGATAGGGATTGTCCGGATCGTCGGGGCGCCAGGCATACTTGAAACCGGTATCGCCGAGCGCCTCGAACAGGGCCTGCACCGCGGCCGGACTGGTGCGGCGACTGGTGATGGCCAATACGCTGCCGCCCTCTCTGCGAGCCCGCTTGCGCACAATCTTGCCAATCTTGGTCGCCGCCGGGGCATCGAGCACGTACGGCGCCGAGCGCCCGCCCACCACCAGGCCGATCCATGGCCGGGGATAGAGATCAAAGCGTGCACGCCAGCGTGCCGTCGCCGCCGCCAGCGCCTCTGGTGTCGGGCGGTTGAAAGGCATGCGCGCGTGAAAAACATTCCTGCGGCTGGGCAAACCGTATTGCGGCATGGCAAAGACGAGATCGAACCAGGCCAGTCGCCCCCACGGCCGCCCGACATGGGCCAGCTTGGTCCGACCGCCGCTTTGCTTGCGAATCCAGCGGGCGATCGGAACGCTGCGCCCGCCGCTGGATAGAACCAGATCAGGCCAAGGCGGCTGCAGCCTTGCCCGCGCCTGCTCCGTGAGCGTGCGGGTCGTCGCACCCAATCGAATATTGGCTCGCGCGCTCAGACCATTGTACTCGAGCGGAACTTCGACGCCCCTGAATCCCGCGGTCGCGGCCAGCACGCGCATTTGTGCGTTGTCGCCACCCTTGTCGCCGGTGAGTATCCAGACCAGCGGCGCGGAAGAAGTGTCCGAAGCCGACATGGCGCGATGCCTATCACAGCGGATGCGACATGCACAAGCCGACCAAGTTTCGCACTCACCTGCCGGCGGAAGACCGCGATTGCGCCAGCAACGCTTGCTGATCCCGGTTCAGGCGGCGGAACAGGCGCAGCGCCCACAGCAATTGGATGCCGACGATCAACAGCGGCAGCAGCAGCAGCAACGCCACCGGATCCTCCTCGTCGACCGGCTGCCAGATATCGGCCAGGAACAACGGGGCATCGTAGAGCCCGTGCATGGCGATGGGGGCGGCCAGCGCCATGAACCACCAGCGCGCCGCCCGGTCGGGCTCGAAGCGGGCCAGCCCGGCAAAGAAGCCCATGATGATGCCGTCCAGCCCGTGGCTGGGGACGGAAAGCAGGCCGCGCAGCAGCGCCAGCTCGGCCCAGCCGTCGCCCGCCCCCAGCAGATAGAAGATATTCTCCAGTGCGGCGAAGCCCAGCGAAGCGGTCATGCCATAGACCAGCCCGTCCATCGGCTCGTCGAAATGCGAATGCCGCATGCAGCAGAAATAGAGGACGGCGAACTTGGCCAGCTCCTCGGGGATGGCGGCGCCGAGAAAGGCGATGGCAAGGGCGCGCCAGAACGGATCGGCGATCGCCTCGAGATGCTCGTAGAACAGCATGCCGGCCAGCAGCACCGGCACGATCGAGGCCATGCCCCACAGGAACGTCACCAGGATCACCCGGGTCGGCTCGGGAAACACGTCCCACCGGATGAAGATGCGCAGAACGAAGAAGGCCGGCGCGATCGCGGCCAGGACGATGACCAGTTCGAGCATGACGGCCGACGATAGCACGCGCCAGCACTGGTGCGGGAGAAAGGGCGCGCTTTTCCCGGCAGACCGCCCTTGCTAGAGCGGATCACGATTAGGCGGAAGCGCGTGCGCTTCCGCCTAATCGTGTGAATCCGCTCTATTCCTTAATGTTTAGAACAAATCATGTTCTGACGGAATCGCGAGCGATTCCGTCAGAACATGATTTGTTCTAGGGTTTGCGCATGTTCGACATCGACCAGCTTCTCACCGGCCCCGAACGCGAAGCGATCGCGCGCGCCGCCGATTTCGCCCGTTCCCATGTCGCCCCGCACGCGCAGGCCTGGCAGGACGCCTATGAGTTCCCCCACCAGACGCTGGTCGACGCCTGCACCGCAGGCCTGGCCGATCTGGAGCTGAAACCAGCGCATGGTGGCCAGGGGCTGAGCTATATCGCCAAGCTGCGCGCCTTCGAGGCCATCGCGCGCGTCGACATGGCCTTCGCCTTCTCGCTGATCAACCACCACAACGCCATGACCCGCATCGCCCGCGACGCCAGGGGCGACGTGCACGAACTGATCGCCGCCATGCGGCGCGGCGAAATCGTCGGCTGCACGGCGCTGACCGAGCCGGGCGCCGGCAGCGATTTCGCCGCCATCGCCACCACGGCGCGCCAGAACGGCGACGGCTGGATCCTGAACGGCGCCAAGGCCTGGATCACGAACGCCGCGGTGGCCGGTGCCGTCATCTGCTACGCCCAGACCGAGCCGGGATCGGGCTGGCGCGGCATCGCCGCCTTCCTGGTGCGGGCTGACCGGCCGGGCTTCGTGCGCGAGGCGCCGTTCCGCTTCCATGGCGGTGCGGCGATCGGCGCCGGCGGCTTCCGGCTGGAGGATTATCGCGTCGGGCCGGACGAGATGCTGCAGCCGCCCGGGGCCGGCTTCAAGGCGGCGATGACCAGCATCAACGGCGCGCGCACCTATGTCGCCGGCATGTGCTGCGCCATGCTGGCAGCGGGCATCGAGACGGCGGCGCGCTACGGCCTGCGACGCCGGATATTCGGCCAGCCGGTGCTGGAGCACGAGGGCCAGCGCTGGACCCTGGCCGACGCCGCCACCGATCTGGAAGCCGCCCGCCTGCTCACTGACAAGGCGGCCCTGATCGTGCAGCAGGGCGGCGATGCGGTGCTGGCCGCCGCCCATTGCAAGAAATTCGCCGTGCGCGTGGCGCTGAAGGGACTGGCCGACTGTATCCAGCTCATGGGCGCGGAAGGGCTAAAGAGCCAGTACGTGCTGGGACGGCACCTGACCAATGCCAAGCTGTGCGCCTTCACCGACGGCTCGACCGAAATCCAGAACGAGCGCATCGGCCGCCACCTGATGCAGACTTACGCCGACAGCTAAAGATCAGCCCCATGGCCCGCGCACATGCCGGCGGGCGGGACGGAACAGCGGCAGCAGGATGCAGCCGGCGACGAAGCCGCCGACATGGGCCCAGAAGGCGACGCCGCCCTCCTCGCTGACCGGCGTCAGCGCCGCGTTGAGAAGCTGCAGCGCGAACCACAGGCCGATCACGATCACCGCGCGCAGATGCACGATGGTGATGATGCCGAACATCACCAGCACCCGGATGCGCGCATGCGGGAACATCAGGATATAGGCGCCCAGCACGCCGGAGATGGCGCCCGAAGCGCCGATCATCGGCACACCCGACGCGGTGTTGGTGATGCCCTGGGTGGCGGCGGCGGCGATGCCGCACAGCAGATAGAAGATCAGGAAGCGGACGCGGCCGAATTCGTCCTCGACGTTGTTGCCGTAGATCCACAGGAACAGCATGTTGCCGATGATGTGCATGAAATCGCCATGCAGGAACATCGAGGTGAAGACCTTGGTCCAGGCCGGCAGTCCCTCGGAAGTCGGGCCGATGCCGCCGCGCCCCAGCACGTCGCCAGGAATGAAGCCCCAGCGGAAGACGAAGGCCTCCGCCTGCGCCGGCGGCAGGGTGATCTGGTAGAGGAAGACGGCGACGCAGGCGCCGACCAGCGCGATGGTCAGGACCGGGCGGCTGCGGGTCGGATTGTCGTCGCCGATGGGGAACATCGGCGCCGGTCAGGCCGCCAGCACCGGCTGCCACAGCCGTTCGATGTCCTCCGCCTCGGCCGCCAGCCGGCGCGGCATGCTGACCTCGCCGGTATCGACATAAAGCTCGTGGTTGGCTTCCAGGCTGCGCGGCTCGTAGAGATAGTTCACCATCGTGCCGAAGGACTGCTGCAGTCCCTTGGGCGACAGATCGGCCATGACGTTCACCCGCTCCAGCCGCGCGCCGTTGGCAAGATGGAAATGGCCGACCGCGTCGGCCACGCCGTTGCCGCGCCGGCATTGCGTCAGATAGGCCAGGGTCAGCCGCTGCAGCGCCTTGTGCACCGACGGCGGCAGCTCCTCCTCTCCCTTCAGCAGCCCGTCGAGGCCGGCGACCGGATCGACGAAACCGGCCAGCCGGATCGCCCGCCAGGCCTCCTCGCCCAGCAGCGCCTCAAGCCGCGCCGGGGTGAAGGTTTCGCTGTCCTGCAGGGCGCGGCGCATGCCGGGCACCGGCGACAGCGTGGCGAAGGTCTTGATGTTGGGCAGCTCCGCCTGCAGCTCGCTGACCACCTGCTTGATCAGGAAATTGCCGAACGAGATGCCGCGCAGCCCGTCCTGGCAGTTGCTGATAGAATAGAAGATGGCGGTATCGGCCTCGTCCGGCGCGCCGATGGCGCGGTCCTTGGCGATCAGCGGCGCGATCGCCTCGGAGATGCCGGCGACCAGCGCCACCTCGACGAAGATCAGCGGCTCGTCGGGCATGGCGGGGTGAAAGAAGCCAAAGCAGCGGCGGTCGGCCGCCAGCCGGCCGCGCAGATCGTCCCAGCCGTCGATCTCGTGCACCGCCTCGTAGCGGATCAGCTTTTCCAGCACCGCCGCCGGCGTGTTCCAGTCGATGCGCTCCAGCCGCAGGAAGCCGCGGTTGAACCAGGACGCCAGCAGATGGCGCAAATCCTCGTCCACCGCCCGCAGCTCGGGATGCTCGGGCAGCATCCGCAGCAGGCGGCGGCGCAGCTCGACGATGGTGGCGGTGCCGGCGCTGGCCATGTTCAGGCGGCGGAACAGTTCCTGCCGCGGCGATTCGACGGCAACGCGCAGGGCCAGCAGCGCCTTGTCGTCGGGCCGCTGCTGCCAGGCGATGATCGCCTTCTCGATGTCCTGGTTGTCGCTGCGGAACTCGCGCGCCAGCAGCAGCAGGAACTGCGACAGCGCTTCCGGCGGCATGGCGCCGATGAGCCGCGCCAGCTCCTGCGCCAGGGCCAGGCCGGAGGCCTCGCCGCGCTGCGCCAGCAGCCGTCGCGCCAGCTCGCCCGGTTCGGGTTGGCGCTTGGCCGTCGCCAGGCGCAGGATTTCGCGCCCGCGATCAGCGATCGAACCGACCTGATCCCGCCAGAAACTACGCAACATGGCGAATGCCCCACATCAACCGTAACGCCATCATAGAGTGCCGACGAAACGCGGCAAAGCGATGACGGTTCAGGCCTGCGTCAAAGCGGCGCCGGCAGCACAAGCCCTGCCCCTCCGGCGGCCAGCGCCACCACAAGCGGCAGGCCCACCCGCCAGGCGACCGGCACCGAGCCACGCAGGGCGACGATGCCGATCTTGACCAGGGTGTTGACGGCGGCAGCGATCAGGATGGCGCCGACCCCGATGCCGTGGTCCAGCCCCCTGCCGGCCATGTCGGCGACCGACAGGCTGATGGCGTCGACGTCGGCCAGGCCGGAAATGGCCGCCAGCGCCAGAAGCCCGCTGTCGCCGACCCAGTGGCGCAGGGCGGCGGCCAGCAGCTCGATCAGGCCCAGCAGCAGGCCGAACTGCACCGCCATGCGCAACGCCGTGGGATTGCGCGGCTCGAAATCACCCTTGCCGCCGCGCCGCGCCAGCAAGGCCCCGCCCGCCATGCCGACCAGCCCGGCAATCCCCATCGGCCAGGCCAGTCGCAGCCCCAGCTCGACATTGATCGCCGTCACGATCAGCGCGCAGCGCCAGAACATCATCGAGGCGGCAACGACGATGCCGGCAGCGAGCGAGGACGGCGCGGCGTCGGCCTCGCGGGCGCGCCCGGCCAGCGACAGGGCGACGGCGGTCGAGGACACCAGCCCGCCCAGCGCTCCGGTCAGCAGCACGCCCTTGCCGGGGCCGAACAGGCGGATCGCCACGTAGCCGGCGAAGGAGACGCCGGCGATCAGCACCACCATCAGCCAGATGCGGAACGGGTTGAGCGCCTCGAACGGGCCGAAGCCGCGGTCGGGCAGCACCGGCAGGACGACGGCGGAGATCAGCAGCAGCTGCAGGGCGGCGCGCAGCTCGACCTTGCGCAGCCGCTCCAGCCCGACATGCATCTCCTGCTTCAGGGCGAGCAGGCCGGTCAGCACCACCGCGCCGGCGGCGGCATGCTCGATCTCGCCCAGCACCGCGACGATGCCCAGGGCGAAGGTGGTCAGCGTGGCGAAAAGCGTCGTCGCGCCGATATCCCGCCGCTGCTTCTGGCCGCGCCAGAAGGCGAACAGCACGATGGCCACGAAGCTGGGAATCGCCGCCGCCAGCACCGACCAATGGCTGTGCTGCGCCAGGATCGCGACCAGCCCGCCGCTGAGCCCGATGACGCCGAAGGTGCGGAAACCCGCGACGCGGTCGCCCTCAGGCCTGTCGCGCTGGCTGAAGCCGCGCTCCAGCCCGATCAGCAAGCCGATGGCCAGCGCCAGGGCGAGGCGCAGCAACGTGTCGATGGCAGGGTCGTTCAAGCGGGCTCCGGCGCGGTTGCCAGTTGCAGCAGATGATGCAGGGGCGTCTCGCGAAAGCCCAGCTCTTCCAGATGCCGTACGGTGCTGGCGAAATAGTCGAGGCAGCGGCCGCGCTGGCCGGTGCCGCGGCGGATCAATAGCGCCGCCTGCTCCGGCGCCAGCCGGCCGGCATATTGCGGGTGGTCCCGGTCGGCGACATAGGTCAGCGCCGGCACCGTGACGCCGCCGTCCAGCAGCACCGGCAACGTCCTTTCCTTGTAGACCCCGTCATTGCCGATCTCGCGCTCCCACAGATAGGCGCGCACCTCCTGCTCGCGTTCGGCCGCGACGCGATAGACCAGGCCGCGGCAGGCGCCGCCGCGGTCCAGCCCCAGCACCAGGCCGGGATTGTCCGGCGTGCCGCGGTAATAGTGCGAGTAGATGCAGAAGGCGCGGTGGTAGCCGCGCAGCAGGCCGGGCCGGCGGTCCTCGAAGGCGAAGCCCGGGTCCCACATCAGCGAACCGTAGGCAAAGACGTGGAGATCGCCGGCCATGCCGTTCACGCCGCTTTCGCCGGCCGCGTCGCCAGCCCGACGCCGAGTGCGACCAGCGCCATGCCGACCAGCGCCAGCGCGCCCAGCCGCTCGTCGAACAGGAAGAAGGCGATGACCGCGGTGCAGGGCGGCACCAGGTAGAACAGGGCGGCGGTGCGCGAGGCGGCGCCATGGCGCAGCAGGTAGAACAGCAGCGATATGGCGCCGATCGACAGCACCAGGATCGACCAGGTCAGGGCGAAGACGAATTCGCCGCTCCACTCCACCTGCCGCGTCTCGATGGTGAAGGCGAAGATCGCCACATAGAGCGTGGTGACGAAATACTGGATCGCCGTGCCCGAGCGCAGGTCGAGTGCTGGGCAGAAACGCTTCTGGTAGACCGTACCGGCGGTGATACCCAGCAAAGCGATGCCGGAAAGCGCCACCGACCACAGCCCGCCGAAGGTCAGGTCCAGCTTCTCCCACACCACCAGGGTCACGCCCGCCAGCCCCAGCAGCAGGCCGATCCATTGCTGGCGGCTGACCCGCTCGCCCAGCATCGGCCCGACGATGGCCGCCGTCAGCAGCGGCTGCAGCCCGACGATCAGGGCCGATACGCCCGAGGGCAGGCCGTGATGGATCGAATCGAAGACGCAGGAGATATAGACCGCATGCACCAGCAGGCCGGCGACGGCGATATGCCCCCAGTCGCGCCAGCGTTTCGGCCACGGCGCGCGCAGCAGCAGCGCCGCCGCCGCCAGCATCAGGGTGACGATACCGTAGCGCAGCAGCAGGAAGGTATAGGGCTCGGCATAGGGCAGGCCCAGCTTGGCGCTGATGAACCCCGTGCTCCACAGCGGCACGAAGAGCGCGGGCAGCAGCAGCGCCTGCCATCGCGGCAGGGCCGCCGGCGGCGCAGGGAGCGGCGAGATCTGGGGAGATTGCGACATGATGGCGGGCGGGAGTGTAGCGCCCCACAAGAGGCTCGCAACCGGAACGGGCGCATTGCAGACTGGCGTCCTCAGCGGGGAGACCAGGGACAGATGGCGGGTTCGGGCTACAAGAAGATGTTTCCGGTGTCGTGGGACGAGCTGCACCGGCATTGCAAGGCCATGGCATGGCGGCTGGCGGAACGGGCGCCGTTCGAGGGGCTGATCGCCATCACCCGCGGCGGGCTGGTGCCGGCCGCCATCGTGGCGCGGGAGCTGGATTTGCGGCTGATCGATACGGTGTGCTGCGCCGCCTACGACAAGCTGGAACGCTCCGGCAAGGTGAAGATGATGAAGACGCCGCAGGAGGCGATGAAAAGCGGCGGCGAGAACTGGCTGCTGGTCGACGACCTGGTCGATACCGGCATCACCGCCAGGGCGGTGCGCGAATTGCTGCCCAAGGCCCATTTCGCCACGATCTACGCCAAGCCGGCCGGCCGGCCGATGGTCGACACCTACATCACCGAGGTCAGCCAGGACACCTGGATCCTGTTCCCGTGGGACCAGGAGGCGACCTTGAGCAAGCCGGTGATCGAGCTGCGCGGCAATGGCCGCTGACTATTCCGAAGATTTCAGGCCGTAGATCGCCACCGGCTGCGGCACGCCGCGCAGCTTGTGGCTGCCCAGCGGTTCCAGCTCCTCCTCGAGCAATCGCGCTACTGCGTCGGTGATCAGCACCGGCCGCTCCAGCGCCTTCTGCAGCGCTTCGACCCGGCTGGCCTGGTTCACCGTCGGGCCGATGACGGTGAAGTCCAGCCGCTGCGGCGCGCCGATATTGCCGAAGAACACTTCGCCCTCGTGCAGGGCAATGCCCGAGCGCAGCGGGTGCCAGCCGGCGATGCCGGCAATCGAAGCCGGCGGCTGCGCGTTCAGCCGCTCGAAGCGGGCCAGCGCATCGCGCGCGGCGGCGAGCGCGCGGGAAGCCGCCGGCCGGCCGTCGCCGGCGATGGGAAAGGCGGCCAACAGCCCGTCGCCGATGAATTTCAGCACCTCGCCGCCCTGCGCCAGCACCGCCCCGGCCATCTCCTCGAAATAGGCGTTGAGGAGGGCGATCATGTCGGGACCGCTCAGCCGTTCGGTCAGGCCGGTGAAGCCGCGCAGGTCGGACATCCAGATCACCGCCCGCATCGATTCGCCCGCGCCGCGCTTTATGCTGCCCGACAGCACCTTGCCGGCGGCCAGTTCGCCCAGATAGGCCGACAGCGCGTTGTCGGCGACGCGCTGGGCGATGTGGCGCTCGACATGCAGGGCGAAGATCTTCAGCAGGCGCGCCATCGCGCCACGCTGCTCGTCGCTGAAGCCGCCCGGCCGCCTGGTCGCCAAGGTGACGGCGTTGTGGTAGGCCGCGCCGCTCATCGGCATGGCGATGTATTCGGCGATGCCCGATCGCGCCAGATCCGCCACCAGCGGATAGCGGGCGACGGCCTCGGGATCGCTGGTCAGGGCGCGCACGGTCCGCCCGTGCTCGATCACCTGCGCCAGCGGATTGCGCTTGTAGGCATCGGTGCTCAGGGACTCGGCCGCCACCTGGACCTCGTCGCAGATCGTGTCGGCCAGCAGCCAGTTCCAGGCGAAGCCGAGAAGCTGGGGATGCAGCGTGCCGACATGGACGCTGAAACGGTCGAGCGGAAAGCCGGCCGCCACCAGCCGCCAGGCGAGCTGGTCGACCAGGTCGAGCGTATGCGGCTCCTGCAGCGCCTGGTCGAGCAGCCAGGTCTCGATATCGGCGATGGTGCAGGCAGCCGGCACGCGGCGGCCACCATCGACGACGCGCCGCTTCAGGCTGACGAACGGCGGATACTGGCGCGGCGCGGGATCGATGCGGCCGCCGCCCATTGTCCTAGGCCTGCCTGGCGTCGATCAGGGCGCGGCGGATGGCGCGGGTGCGCTCGAACAGCTCGTAGAGCTTGTCGCCCTCGCCCCAGCGGATGGCGCGCTGCAGCGCCGACAGGTCCTCCGACAGGCGGCCCAGCATCTCCAGCACCGCTTCCTTGTTGTTGAGGAAGACGTCGCGCCACATGGTGGGATCGGAAGCGGCGATGCGGGTGAAGTCGCGGAAACCGCCGGCGGCGAACTTGATCACCTCCGACTTGATGTCGTCCTGCAGGTCGGTGGCGGTGCCGACGATGGTGTAGGCGATCAGATGCGGCAGATGCGAGGTGATGGCCAGGATCTTGTCGTGATGGTCGGCCGACATCTCTTCCATGTCCGAGCCGCAGCGGCGCCAGAATTCGATCACCTTGTCGACGGCGGCGCGGTCGGAACCCGGGATCGGCGTCACGATGCACCAGCGGCCAGCGAACAGCTCGGGGAAGCCGGCCGAGGGGCCGGAATGCTCGGTACCCGCCACCGGATGTGCCGGTACGAAATGCACGCCCTCCGGCACCAGCGGGCCGACGTCGCGGATCACCGCCTGCTTGACCGAGCCGACATCGGAGACGATGGCGCCCTTCTTCAGGTGCGGCGCGATCTGCGCCATGGCGTCGGCATTGGCGCCGACCGGGGTGCACAGGATGACGAAATCGGCGTCACGCACCGCCGCGGCGGCGTCGGTGCCGACCTCGTCGACGATGTTCAGCCCGCGCGCCTCGTCGGCGGTCTCCTGCCGGCGGGTGGCGGCGACGATGGTGCGGGCCAGGTTCTCCCGCCGCGCCACGCGGGCGATGGAGGAGCCGATCAGGCCGATGCCGATCAGCGCCAGCTTGTCGAACAGCGGTTCGCTCATGGTTGCCCGCTCACGCCTTGCCGACGAAGCGCGCCAGCGCATCGCGCGCGGCGCGCATCTCCGGCTCGGTGCCGATGGTGATGCGCAGGCACTCGCCCAGCCCGTAGGCGCCCATCATGCGCGGGATGATGCCGGCCTGCAGCATGGCGGCATTGGCCGCTTCGGCATCCCTGCCCTTCTCCGTCGGGAATTTCACCAGCACGAAATTGCCGACGCTGGGATAGACGTGCAGGCCCAGCGCCGCTACCTCGCGGGCGAACCAGGGCAGCCAGACATCGTTGTTAGTGCGCTGCGCGTCGGTATGCGCCACGTCTTGCAGGGCGGCGATGCCGGCGGCCTGGGCGGCGGAGCTGACGTTGAACGGCTGGCGCAGGCGGTTGATCGTGTCGGTGATCGCCGGCGAGGCGTACATCCAGCCTAGCCGCAACCCGCCCAGACCGTAGATCTTGGAGAAGGTGCGGGTCATGACGACGTTGTCGGCGGCATCGACCAGTTCGACGCCGGCGGAATAGTCGTTGCGCGAGACGTATTCGGCATAGGCCGCGTCGATCAGCAGCAGCACGTCCCCGGGCAGCCCGTCATGCAGCGCCTTCAGCTCCTCGCGGGTGAGGTAGGAGCCGGTCGGGTTGTTGGGGTTGGCGATGCAGACGATGCGCGTCTTGGGCGTCACTCGCGCCAGCAGGGCGGCGACATCGGTGCGCAGGTCCTTCTCCGGCGCGGTGACGGGCGTGGCGCCGATCGCCTTGGCGTTGATCGGGTACATCAGGAAGCCGTGGGCGCTGTAGAGCAGCTCCTCGCCCGGCGCCAGATAGGCGCGCACCAGAAGATTGATCAGCTCGTCGGAGCCGGCGCCGCAGACGATCCGCGCCGGATCGAGGCCGTAGTGCCGGCCGATCGCCTCGCGCAGGTCGGTGGCGCCGCCCTCGGGGTAGCGGTGCAGCTCGCCCGCCGCCTTGCGATAGGCCTCCATCGCCTTGGGGCTGGGGCCCAACGCGCCTTCGTTGGACGACAGTTTGATCGGCTTGTCGAAGCCGGGGATGGTGTCCTTGCCGCCGACATAGGGAGCGATGTCCTGGATGCCCGGACGCGGCTTAAGCGTGCTCATGCTGCTCTCCGTCGATGCTCAGCCGGCCATGTCGACCGGCACCGCATAGGCGCCGACCGGCGCCAGCCGCGTGCCCGGCATGGCCAGCGCCTGCTCCAGCGCGCCCAGCCGCTGGTCCTCGTCGATGATAAAGGCCGGCAGCTCGACCAGATAGAGCGTGCCGCCGGCAATGTCGTGGCGGATGGCCGAGGTGAATCCCGGCAACGCGGCGGCGGCAAGGGCGGCGGACAGGCGCGAACGGCTGAGTTCGGCCGGCGCCTCCAGCACCAGCAGGGAACGGTCCGCGCCGCTGTCGGCCGCACCGCTGGGTTCCGGCAGCAGCCGCGCCACCACCAGCGCCGACAGGCCTTCGGTGCGCGCGTTCTCGGCGCGGAAGAAAGGCGCGCGGGCCACGATATGCGGAATGGTCTTCTCCGGGCTGGCCAGGGCCGGCCACCAGGGCTGCGGATCGCCCTCGACGGGCAGCGGCAGCATGCCGACCGTGCTGGGATCCTCGGCGATGTCGGCCAGCACGCGGGCGGCGGTGGTGTGGCGGCGCATCGGCACCTGCACGCCGAAATGATCGCGTGCCATGTCCCAGAAGCCGCGCTGTTCGTCGGGCACGCAGACGGCGACCGAGAACGGTCCCTGCAGCCCGGTCACGGCGGAAATCAGCTCGCGCCAAAGACGCACCAGGGCGCCAGGCGGAAACGGCCCGCTATGGCGCTCCAGGAGCCGGCGCAGCACCAGCGCCTCGCGACCCGGCCGCAACGCCAGCGTCTCGCCGGCGCCCTTGGTGCGGCCGATGCGTTCGACGATGGCGGTCCGCTGCTGCACCAGATCGTGCAGGGCGATATCGATTTCGTCGATCTGGCGGCGAAGTTTGTCGAGCTCGGTCGGCATGGGGTGATGTTTCTTGGCCCGGCGGGCGAAGGGCGATAGTAGTAGGGGCAGAAGCGGGCAAAAGCAAAGAAAACATTGACACTGGCGGCCCCCGGTCCCTAGCTAGCGGACCCGCTGCAAACAGAGTCGAAACACCGGTTTTTTGCCGTGACAGCCGTCGCCTCCTCCGCGTTTCAGAACGCCTCCCCCAGCGCTTTGGCGCTGCGGGCGGGCAGGCATGTCGTGCTCGGCGCCGAGCGGCGGCTACGGCTGGATTGCGGCGTCGAGCTGGGTCCCTTCACCATCGCCTACCAGACCTACGGCACGCTCAACGCGGAGCGGTCGAACGCGGTGCTGGTCTGCCATGCCCTGACCGCAGACCAGTTCGCCGCCGATCCCAATCCGGTCACAGGCAAGCCCGGCTGGTGGGAGGCGCTGATCGCGCCAGGCAAGCCGCTCGATCCGGAGCGCTACTTCATCATCTGCAGCAACGTGGTGGGCGGCTGCATGGGCAGCGTCGGGCCGACCGAGACCGATCCCTCGACCGGCAAGCCCTACGGGCTGAATTTTCCCGTCGTCACCATCGCCGACATGGTGCGCGCCCAGGCCATGCTGCTGGACCATCTCGGCATCGAAAGCCTGTTCTGCGCGCTGGGCGGCTCGATGGGCGGCATGCAGGTGCTGCAATGGGCCAGCGCCTATCCCGAGCGCGTCTTCGCCGCCATTCCGCTCGCCACCGCCGCCCGGCATTCGGCGCAGAACATCGCCTTCCACGAGGTCGGACGCCAGGCGATCATGGCCGATCCCGACTGGCACGGCGGCGACTATCACAGCTTCGGCACGCGGCCGCATCGCGGCCTGGCGGTGGCGCGCATGGCGGCGCACATCACCTACCTGTCGGAGCCGGCGCTGCACCGCAAGTTCGGCCGCAACCTGCAGAACCGCGAGAAGCTGGGCTTCGGCTTCGAGGCTGATTTCCAGGTCGAGTCGTATCTGCGCCACCAGGGCTCGACCTTCGTCGAGCGTTTCGACGCCAATTCCTATCTCTACATCACCCGCGCCATGGACTATTTCGACCTGGCGCGCGAGCATGGCGGGGTGCTGGCCAACGCCTTCCGCAATTCGCGCTCGCGCTTCTGCCTGGTCTCCTTCACCAGCGACTGGCTGTTCCCCACCCGCGAGAGCCGCGAGGTGGTGCAGGCGCTGAACGCGGTCGCCGCCAACGTCTCCTTCGTCGAGATCGAGACCGACAAGGGCCACGACGCCTTCCTGCTCGACGAGCCGGAGATGTACAAGGTGCTGGACGGCTTCCTCGAGGCGGCGGCGAGCGCGCGCGGATTGAAGAACCGTCGATGAGCGCCGAAACCTTCGTCCAGCGGCGCGGCGCCATCCGCGTCGACCTGCAGCTTGTCGCCGACATGATCGAGACCAAGAGCCGCGTGCTCGACATCGGCTGCGGCGACGGCACGCTGCTGGAGTACCTGGTGCATTTCAAGCAGGTCGACGGGCGCGGCATGGAGCTGAGCCAGGAAGGCGTCAATGCCGCGGTCGGCAACGGGCTGTCGGTGATCCAGGGCGACGCCGACACCGATCTGCGGGCCTATCCCGACAACGCCTTCGACTACGTGATCCTGAGCCAGACCTTGCAGGCCACGCGCGACCCGCGCGGCGTGCTGCAGCAGATGCTGCGCGTGGGCAAACGCGCCGTCGTGTCCTTCCCCAATTTCGGCTACTGGCGGGTGCGGCTGGCGCTGCTGCTGAACGGGCGCATGCCGACGACGCAGACCCTGCCCTATTCCTGGTACGACACGCCCAACATCCACCTGTGCACCATCCGCGACTTCCTCGACCTCAGCGCTGCACTGGGGGTGCGGATCGAGCGCATGATCGCGCTGGGGCCGGACGGGCGGCGCGTGGGTTCCGCCGTCGACCTGCCGGCGCTGATCAACCTGCGCGCCGAGCAGGCGGTGTTCCTGCTGAGCCGATAGGGCAGATCAGGTTTCGGGACATCGCCGGGGCAACCGGCGAACTTGTTTCATGTCTTTGAGAAAAGCAGTGGCGGACGATCCGCTCGGCGGCGGCAGGCGTGGGAGCGTTGCCTGCCACCGCCGGCGGCAGTGAGATGCCCGATGCCGCCACGTACTCGGCTGCATCGAACACCGCACCGAACCCGATGCCCCCGCGCGCCAGTGCGCGGCGGGCGAACTCAACCCGCCAGAGCCAGGGCTTTCGACGCGCGCGACGGCGGCGCCAGAAAGTCGAGCAGCAGGCGATGGACGCTGTCGGCGGCGAGAATGCCGTTATGGCCGACGCCGGCGACGTGGCGCAGCCTCGCATCCGGCCACACGCCGGCGATGGCGGCCGATTCGCTGGCCGGCACCTGCCAGTCGCGCGGATCGTGCAGCAGCAGGACCGGCACATCGGCCGGCGGCTGCAGCAGCGTGAACTCCAGCGCCTCCAGCGCCCGGCCGTTGGCGCGCGCGGTCGCTTCCTGCAGGGCGGCGATGGCGCGCCGGTTCAGGCCCAGCATGGCGCCGAAGCGATGCGTGGCACGCCGCAGCGACGCCGGCGCCGCCAGGGTGGCGATGCGCCCGGCGCGCAGGCCGCTCGTGAGGGCGGACAGCACGGCCGCACCGCCCACCGAATGGCCGATGGCGGCGTGGAAGGGGCCGAAGCGATGATCCGCTTCCAGCACCAGGTCGGCGAAGGTGGACACCGTCGCCGCCCGGCCGGGCGAATCGCCATGCGCCGGCGCATCGAAGGCGATGACGCGATAGCCGGCCGCCAGCAGCGCTTTCACGATCGGCGCGAACTGGCTGGCGCGGCTTTCCCAGCCATGCATCAGCAGCACCGGCGGCAGGCCGAGCCCGTCATCGTCGGGCCGCCATTCGTAGCCGGCCAGCGCCAGCCCCGCGAAGTCCAGCGTCAGGGTACGCGCCTGCAGCAGCAACGCCTGCTCGTCGAGCGGCCGCGGCCGGCGCAGCGGCGCTCGGAACAGTCGCTCGGCCGTGCGGCCGGCACGGCGCGGCGCGACGGCGCTGTAGAGCGAGAAGCCCAGCCGCCCCACATGCAGGGTCAAGGGTAGCACCGGCGCTTTCCTCTTCTTCGCGTTAACCGACTTGCTCGTCATGTCTTTCTCCAGCGGTTTGACCTTCGATCTCTACCAATCGATAGGTAGGTCCGCTCCCAAAACAAAACCCCGTGTCAGGCGAGGATCTGCCGCCGCATCACGCTAGCGACGGTGCGATAGGTCTCGATATCGCCGTCGGCGCGGGCGAGCTGCACCGCCCCCTGGACGGCGGCGCGCAGCATCAGCGCCTGCTCCTCCGGCGGCATGTCGGCCTTGAACGCGCCGGTCTTCTGGCCGACGCGGCACAGCTCCTCCAGCCAGGCGGCATGCTCGGCCATGAATTCCCTGAACGGCTGGCGCACCGGATCGGGCAGCACCGCGTAGTCGGCGCTCAGCCGGCCGCCGATGCACAGCCGGCTGCCCTCTTCCGACAGGCGCTCGAAGAAGCGCAGGAAGCGCTCGAACTGGCGCTTCGCCTGCTCGCTATCCTCGGCCACGGTATTGCGCCCGCCGCCCAGCCGCTGGCGCGTGCGCTCGACGATGGCGCGGCCGAGATCCTCCTTGCCGGGGAAATGGTGGTGGATCGAAGCCTTGCGGATGCCGACCGCCTCGGCGATGTCCTGGTAGGAGAACCCGGCATAGCCGCGCTCCAGTAGCAATTGCTCGCCGATATCGAGGATGCGCGTGCGGGTATCGCTCTCGGGAGCGGGTGCAGGGGCATCGATGGTCAGGGCAGGCTTGGACATAACCTCAACCTACCTACTGATAGGGAGAATTTCAAGAGGTAAATTTTCCGTTAGGTATCGGGCACTTGCGGCGCGCTCCGGTGTTTTACGCCGCGGAGTTCCCGCAGTCCGTCAGAAGGTTTGCCCCCATGGTGCGCGCCGCCGAACCAAACGATACCGCCTCCCGCCCGCTGCCGCCCCTGTCGCCGATGACCGTCGCCCTGCCCTGGTACGAGGCCGAAGACTGGCCGGTGCTGCATTCGATGTTCCTCGAGCGCGACAGCGTGCCGGACAGCTATGAACGCTGGCGGCTGCGGGCGCTGGAAGCGGAGCGCCGCTACACGGTCGATGGCTACAAGGTGGTGCGGGTGGTGGTACACCCGGAGGCGCTGCTGGAATGGTGCACCGCGCGAGGCCGCGTCATCGACCTGAAAGCGCGCCACGACTATGCGCAATCGCGGCTGGAGCAGATCACTTTCTGATGGCGCCTCAGTCGATCCCGGACGATTTGGCGGCGTCGGCCGGCTCGCGCGCCGCCGGCTGCGGCACCACGCGCAGCCGGGCGCGGGCGGGAACGCGCAGCGGCTGGCGCTCGCCGGTGCCGGCATAGAGCTGCTTGGCCGCCTCGACCATGACCACGCCGGCGAAACGCGGCAGCAGGCGCTGGCCCAGCCGCTCGATGGCGGGAGCCGCGCGCAGCACCATGCGCGAGCGCACCGGCGGCACGTAGAGCGCGCGCGCCTCCTGCATGGGCGTGAACATGGTGGCGCGCAGCAGCCGGCCGAGCTGGCTGGCCGAATAGGGATGACCGACGGCGAAGGGCGAGCGTTCGAGCTGGGCCCACAGCCCGGTGCGATTGGGCGCGATCACCATCAGCCGCCCGCCATCGGCCAGCACGCGCCAGGCCTCGCGCAGCATCGGCCGCACCTGTTCGCCGCATTCCAGCGCGTGCACCAGCAGCACGCGGTCCATCGAGCGGTCGGGCAGCGGCAGCGCCGTCTCGTCGGCCAGCGCCACCAGGTTGGCCTCGTTCTGCGGCCAGTGCAGCACGCCCTGCGCCGCCGGCATGACGGCGACGACCCTTTCCGCCTCGTCCATGAAGGGACGCAGATAGGGCGTGGCGTAGCCCAGGCCGAGCAGGCTCTGGCCGCGCAGGCTGGGCCACATCTGACGCAGGCGCTGGCGGATCAGCCGCTGCGCCACCTGACCCAGGCTGTGGCCGTAGAAGTCGCGCAGGTCGACGACGTCGTTCCACATACGTTGAGATTACCAGCCGGGGCGTGACGCCGCCACCGGCGGGTGCTACGGTTTTGCGCCGGAAAGGAAACGCCGTTCATGAAAAAACGCTTACAGATCGAGCGCGTGCCGGCCCTGCAGGACAATTACCTGTGGCTGGTGCGCGAACCGGAAAGCGGTTACGTCGCCATCGTCGATCCCGCCGATCCCGTGCCGGTGCGCGCCGCCCTGAAGGAAAAGGGCTGGACGCTGACCCATATCCTGAACACCCACCATCACGGCGACCATGTCGGCGGCAACCTGGCGCTGAAGGCGGAGTTCGACTGCACCATCGTCGGTCCCGGCCCCGATGCCGCGCGCATTCCCGGCATCGACGTCAGGGTCGACGACGGCGACACCTACCGCTTCGGCGCGGCGGAAGCGAAAGTGTTCTTCGTCCCCGGCCACACCCGCGGCCACATCGCCTACTGGTTCCCCGAACATGCCGCGCTGTTCTGCGGCGACACGCTGTTCGCGCTGGGCTGCGGACGGGTGTTCGAGGGCACCGCCGAGCAGATGTGGGGCTCGCTGTCGCGCCTGCGCGCCCTGCCGCCGGAGACGGAAGTCTACTGCGCGCACGAATACACCCAGAGCAACGCCCGCTTCGCGCTCACCGTCGATCCGCAGAACGAGGCGCTGCGGCAGCGCGCGGCGCAGATCGACCGGCTGCGGGCGCAGAACATCGCCACCGTGCCCTCGACCCTGGGCGAGGAGAAGCGCACCAACCCGTTCCTGCGCGCCGACGAGCCGGCCGTGGCCCGCGCCGTCGGGCTGGAAGGCGCCGATCCGGTGCGGGTCTTCGCCGAGGTGCGCGCCCGCAAGGACGTCTTCCGTTAACCCATCGCCGGCGATGAAGCTCTACACCAATCCCAGCTCGCCCTTCGGCCGCAAGGCCGTGATCAGCGCCATCGAGACCGGCCTCGATGCGGCAATGCAGATCGTCAACCTCAATCCCTGGGAGTCGGCGCCCGAACTGCTGCGGGTCAATCCGCTGTCGAAAATCCCCGTGCTGATCACCGAGGACGGCGACTCGATCTTCGATTCGCCGGCGGTATGCGACTATATCGACGCGAGGGACGGCCATGGCCGGCTGCTGCCGGCCGATCCGGCGAAGCGTTTGCGCGCCCTCCGCCGCCAGGCGCTGGCCGACGGCATCCTCGACGCCGCCGTCGTCATCCTGCTCAACCGGGCGCAGAAGCCCGAGCGCGTGCATCGCGGCTTCGTCGCCCGCCAGGAACAGGCCATCGACCGTACCCTGGCGGCGCTGGAAAGCGACTGCGGCGCGCTGCATGACGGTTTCAATCTCGGCCATATCGCGCTGGTCTGCGCGCTCGACTTCCTGTCGGTGGCGCAACTCGTCGACTGGAAGCCGCGGCACGAGGCGCTGGCCGAGTGGCTGGACCACATGCACAAGCGGCCCTCGGTCGCCCGCACCCATCCGCCGGCCCCCGCCGGCTGAGAACGCCCAACCAACAACCGGGGAATCCCAAGCCAATGAAGCTCATGTACTCGCCGACCTCGCCCTATGTGCGCAAGGTCATGATCATCGCCATCGAACGCGGCCTGGACCGCAAGATCGAGAAGGCGCCGCAGGCAGCCTCGCCGGTCAGCGGCAACAAGGTGCTGGAGAAGGCCAACCCGCTGGGCAAGGTGCCGGCGCTGGAGCTGGACAACGGCACGACGCTGTTCGATTCGCCGGTGATCTGCGAATACCTCGACAGCCGCCATCGCGGCGCCAAAGTGTTCCCCGCCGCCGGCGCGCGGCGCTGGAAGGCGCTGCGCCAGCAGGCGATCGGCGACGGCCTTCTCGACGCCGCCCTGCTGGCCCGCTACGAGATCGCCATGCGGCCGGAGAAGCTGCGCTGGACGGAGTGGCTGGACGGGCAGAAGCGCAAGATCGTGCAGTCGCTGGACCTCCTCGAGAAGGAAGCCAAAGAGCTGGGCGGCGGGCTGAATATCGGCCAGATCGCGGTCGCCTGCGCACTGGGCTATCTCGATTTCCGCTTCGGCGACATGAACTGGCGCAAGGGCCGGCCCAAACTGGCCGCCTGGTACGACAAGTTCTCCCGCCGCAAGTCGATGCAGGCGACCATCCCGCCGGGCTAGGCGGGCAATGGACGCCGACGCGATCATCGCCGCCCTCGGCCTGCAGAAACATCCCGAGGGCGGCTGGTATCGCGAGATCCACCGCAGCGCCGCCCCGTCCGGCGGGCGCGCGGCGGTCACTTCGATCTACTACCTGCTGAAAGCGGGCGAGCGCTCGCACTGGCATCGCGTCGATGCCGAGGAGATCTGGAACTACCATTGCGGGGCGCCGCTGACGCTCTCGATCAGCCGCGACGGCAGGAGCGTCATCGAGCATGCGCTCGGCATCGCCTTCGACCGCGGCGAGCAGCCGCAGGCGATCGTGCCCAGGGGCACCTGGCAGAGCGCGGCCAGCAGCGGTGCCTTCACCCTGATCGGCTGCGCCGTCGCACCCGGCTTCGAATTCGCCGGCTTCGAACTGGCCCCGCCCGGCTGGCGACCCGGCTGACCTTTTCCCGCGATACCGCGCCGTTCTTCCCTGGCATCACGGGAACGCAGCCCTGCCATGGGCCGTTCATCCGGTGTCGGATCGCGCTGAATTGCAGCCGATTGCCCGATTTCCAGAGCCAGGAGATATCGATGACCGAGATGCACAAGAACACCTCCGGCAGCCTGATCGCTGCGGAAAAGGTGACGGGCACCAATGTTTACAACCCTGCCGGCGAGAAGCTGGGCAACGTCGAGGACGTGATGATCGACAAGGTCAGCGGCAAGGCGGTCTACGCCATCATGTCGTTCGGCGGCTTCCTCGGCATGGGCGAGAAGCATCACCCGCTGCCGTGGCAGACGCTGAACTACGACACCAAGCTGGAAGGCTATGTCGTCAACCTGGACAAGAAGGTGCTGGAGAACGCGCCATCCTACGACCGCACGCGCGAATTCAACTGGACGCCCGATTACGGCCGCAAGGTCGACGAGTACTACAAGGTGCCGACCTACTGGATCTGACGCCCCCACACGTCGGACCGGAAGGTCAGTACGACAGGGGCCGGGCGACCGGCCCCTGTTCTTTTGCCTACTGCTTCATCCACAGATCGCGCGCCGCCAGCACCGCGCCGGCGGTCACCAACAGGCAGGAAGCCGCCAGCGCCAGGCTGGGCTGCGCCCGCCCGAACATCACCAGCAGCACGGTCGACAGCACCGGCGCGGCGTAGGAGAGCGCCCCCAAGGCGCGGATGTCGCCGCGCTTCACACCGATGTCCCACAGGAAGAAGGCGCCGCCCGCCGGGCCAATGCCGAGCACGATCACCGCCAGCCACTGGCCGGTCGTGGCGGGCCACACGGTGGTCTCGAACAGCAGGTGACAGAGCAGCGCCAGCAGCGCCGCAGCGCCGCAGAAGCCGCCCACCGCGTCGGTCGGCACCTCGCCGAAGCGGCGGCTGAGCACGGAATAGAGACCCCAGGTCACCGCGCAGCCCAGCGCCGCCAGATAGCCGATCAGATGCGCCGGCTCGTAGGCCACATCCGCCCCGGCCAGCAGCACCAGGGCGGTGCCGACCAGCCCCAGCGCCACGCCGCCCAGATGCCACCAGTGCAGCTTCTCGCCCGCCAGCGGCACGGAGAACAGCACGATGCACAGCGGCCACAGATAGTTCAGCAGATTGGCCGGCGCTGGCGGCGCGGTTTTCAGTGCCAGGAAATAGAGCGCGTGATAGCCGAACAGCCCGCCGATCCCGACCAGCCACACTTTCGCCGGCCAGCGCAACTGCGCCAGCACGCGCTGGCGGCGCAGCATCCATTTCGCCAGCGCCAGCGCGAAGACGATGGCGAAAGCCATGGCGACGAGTTGGAACGGCGGGATGGCGCCGGTGGCGGTGGTGAACAGCGCCAGCGTCGCCCAGATCAGCACGGCCAGCCCGCCGATCGCGGTGGCGCGGCGGCGAGCGGCGACGGAGGACGGAACGGCTGGGCCGGGGAGCGACATGGCGCGCCTTGCTAGAGGCGACCGCCCTTGCCGTCAAGCGGCCTGGATCAGGCCTTGCGGCGAGAGCCGCGGCCCAGCAGCGAACGGGCGATGACCCAGCGATGCACCTCGCTCGGCCCCTCGCCGACCCGGATCCAGCGCAGCATGCTGGCCATGGCGTGCAGCGGCAGTTCCTTGACCAGGCCCATGGCACCCAGGGTCTGCATCGCCTTGTCGACCACCTCGCTGGCCATCTCCGGCACGAAGACCTTGATCATCGACAGTTCGGTGCGGATCTCGCGGCCCTGGTCCCATTTCCACGCCGCGTCGTAGACCATCAGCCGCGCGGCGTGGATCCTGATCGCCGCATCGGCCACCCACCACTGGATCGCCTGGCGGTCGGCCAGCCGCTCGCCGAAAGTAACGCGGTTGACGGCGTGCTCGATCATCATCTGCAGCGCGCGGTCGGCCATGCCGATGCACCAGGCGCCCATCTGCAGGCGGCGCACCGACAGCCGCTTCTGCATCGGCGCGAAACCCTCGCCCTCGCGCCCCAGCAGCGCATCGGCCGGCAGGCGGCAATCCTCGATGGCGATCTCCCAGGTGAAGCGGCCGCCGATCATGGGAATGCGCCGCTGCAGGTTGAAGCCGGGCGTGCCGCGCGGCACCAGGAAGGCGGAGATGCCGCCGCGCGCGCCCTTGGCCTTGTCGGTCACCGCCATGACGATGGCGAAATCGGCCGTATCGACGCGGCTGATCCAGGTCTTGCGCCCGTTCAGCACCCAGGAATCGCCCTGCCGCTCGGCGCGGGTGGTCATGGCCGAAGGATCGGCGCCGGCGCCGGGCTCGGAGATGGCGATGGCCGCCGTCGCCTCGCCGCGGGCATAGGGCTCGACATAGAGCTTCATCTGCTCCGGCGTCGCCACCTGCATCAGCATGTGCAGGTTGGGCGAGTCGGGCGGGATAGCGTAGTTGATGATGGTGTGGCCGATCTCCTCGGCGACGCCGATCATGGCCTCCAGCGGCAGGTCGTGGCCGCCGAACTCGGGCGGCGCGTCCAGCCCCCACAGGCCCAACTCGCGGGCACGGGCATTGACCTTGGCGCGCTCCTCGTCGGTCAGGCTGACGCCCTTGCCCTCCATGTCGCGCGCCAGCACCGCCGGCTCCAGCGGCAGCAATTCGTCGCGCACGAATTTATGCACCAGCTCCTTGAGCATGCGGTGCTCTTCCTTGAGTTCGAAATCCATGCCCACGCCTCCCAAAACGCCCTAAGCTTGCCGGCAACCGACATTTACAACGAGGCGGCAGCTTATGGCGAAGGTTTCGGCGAACGGCATCGAACTGGAATACGAAACGCATGGTGCCCATGACGCGCCTGCGATCCTGCTGGTGCACGGCCTGGGCGCACAGCTCACCCTGTGGCCGGAGGCGCTGATCGGCGCGCTGGTCGACCGCGGCTTCCGCGTCGTGCGCTTCGACAACCGCGACATCGGCCTGTCGCAGAAATTCGAGAGCTATGGCGTGCCCAACCTGCCCGAACTGGTCGGCAAGGCGATGGCGGGCGAGAAGATCGATACGCCCTATCTGCTGTCGGACATGGCCGCCGACGGCATGGCATTGGCACGGGCGCTGGGCATCGAGCGGCCGCACGTGGTCGGCGTGTCGATGGGCGGCATGATCGCGCAACAGATGGCGATCGACTTCGGCAACGGCATCGCCAGCATGACCTCGATCATGTCCAGCTCCGGCCGCCGCGGCCTGCCGCCGGGCAAGCCGGAGGCGATGAAGGCGCTGCTGACGCCGCCGGCCAACGAGGCGCGCGAGACGGTGATCGCCCACGGCATCGCGCTGCGCAAGGTGATCGGCTCGCCCGCCTATCCGTCCAGCGACGCCGAGCTGCGGGCGCTGGTGGAACGCAACGTCGACCGCAGCTTCTATCCGCAGGGCGCGGCGCGCCAGTACAACGCCATCCTGGCCTCGGGCGGGCGGGTGAAGCAGCTGCCCTCGGTCAGGGCGCCGACCCTGGTGATCCACGGCGCCGACGATCCGGTGGTGCCGCTGCCGGCGGGGCAGGATACGGCAGCACTGGTGCCCGGCGCCCGGCTGGAAGTGATCCCCGGAATGGGACACGATCTGCCGGCCGCCCTGCTGCCGCGCCTGGCCGAGCTGATCGGCGGCCATGCCAAGGGCGCAGCGTAGATCGGCCTGTCGTAGGCGGGCCGGCACTTCCGAACGCCGCATTCGTTCCCGTGCAGTTGCCAGGGGAGGATTTCATGAGCGATGCGCAGCCTGCCTATCCCGCGACCCTGCCGGCGGAAGACCGCCGCCGCCACGCCCGCAGCCTGACCATCCAGTCGGTGCTGATCGTGGTGCTGGGGATCGTCGCCATCCTGCTGCCGGTGGTGGCGACCCTGGCCGTGACCATGCTGATCGGCGCCCTGCTGCTGGCCTTCGGCGTCATCGAGGCGGTGCGCTGCGGGCGGGCCTGGCGGCGTACCCAGGGCGGCTGGCACGAAGGGCTGGGCTGGGCGCTGCTGCAGGCAGCGGCGGCCATCGTCGCCGGCGCCATCATGCTGTTCAATCCCTTCGCTGGCGCGGTGTCGCTGACCCTGGTGCTGGGCATCTTCCTGCTGGTCGGCGGCGGCTTTCAGGCGGTCATCGCCTGGCGGCTGCGGCCGCTGTCCGGCTGGGGCTGGATGGCGTTCAGCGCCGTCCTGTCGCTGGTGCTGGGCGTGCTGGTGCTGGCCGGGCTGCCGGCCACCGGCCTGCTGATCCCCGGCACGCTGCTGGGGATCGAGCTGATCTTCTTCGGCATCGCCCTCTTCATGCTGGCCCGCGCCATGGCGCGTTAGGCCGCGCGCCATGGCGCATTAAGCGAGGCGTCCCCGGGTCGGGGACGGCTTCAGACCGGCTGCGGCGCGACGGGGCGCGCGGCCACGTCCGGCGCCCGCCGCCGGCCAAAACGCTGCCAGGCCCGCTCGTGGAAAAAGAATACGATGGTGTTCAGGGTCGGTTCGATCAGCGCCACGCCGGTGGCGATCGCCACCGAGCCGGTCAGGGCATAGGTGACGCCGAAACCGACCGAGAAATGCAGCACGGCGAAGCTGGCGGTCTTCACGAGGTCACGGGTCATGGTCAACTCTCAATTGCGAATGATTCTTAATTAAGATGACTATACCGCTCCCGCAAGCTCCGGAGGGGCAAATTCTTTCGATCGGATCAATCGGAAAAAACGAACCGCTGCGCTGGCCGTAGCCGGTCAGGGCCGCGAGAACAGGTGATAGACGGCGGGATAGAGCCCGTAGCGCTGGGTCTGGGGCGCGCCGTGATATTTGTCGGCCCTGTCCGCCAGCCGGTAGCCGGCGGCTTCGATCTCGGGGGCGAAATCGAGCCGGGAACCGTCCGCTTCAGTCGACAGGAAGCGCTCGCCGTCGTTGCTGACGATCATGAAATGGCGGACGCCCGCGTTCCGCAGCAGCGCCAGCCACCACCGAATGCTGCCGAGCGCCGTTTCGGAGAAGCTGTGAATGTTCAGGGCCAGATCGGGCGGCGCGGCGACGACCGCCGCCTCGATTTCGGTCAGCCTGACGGCGCGCGCCCGCTCGCCGACGCCGCGCATCCTGAGATAGGCGTCGCATATATAGCTCGAAAGCGGCACGGCATCCGTGCCGAGATACTGCGCCAGACCGGGCAGCGCCGCCGCCATGCGATGGCCCATGCGGCCGTAGCCTGCGCCGATATCGAGCACGCGCAATCCGGCGATGCCCGAAACCCCGATCGCGCGCTCGAGGAAATTCAACTCGAGAACCGAATCGATCAGGTCGCGGCTGACCAGTCTTCGGCCGTTGTAGTCGAAGAGCTGCGCGCCGTAGGCGCCATCCTCCTCCAGCCTGTCGAACAGCCCCAGCCGATCCTCGCGCACGAGATAGTCGCAGGCGATCAGGTATTGCATCGGCCCGGCCACAGTTCCCTGCCAGACATAGCGGTTGTCGCCGCGGAAGCCTTGCAAGGCGATGTCGTCCTTGAATCCGGCCGTACCCCACAACCCGACCGCAGCGGCAGGATGCGCGGCATAGGAGGTTTCCAGTTCGCGCAAGGCAGGGGCATCGAAGGAAAGCCGGAGATCGGGCGACGGCCCGGCAGGTGTCGCGCCCCATTGCGGCAGCGTCTCGCCCAGTGCCGCGCCCAGTTCGGGATAGCGCTGCGCCAGCTGGCGCACGAAGGAAAGGCGCAGCAGGCGATAGCCCGCTGCGCCCAGAATCGCGTGAACGAAGGCCGACGGTTTCAGATCGTCCGTCCTCAATACATGTGCTGGCCGCCGTTGATCGACAGGGTCGAACCGGTGACGAAGCCGGCGTCGTCGGCGACCAGGAACAGCACGCCGCGGGCGATCTCCTCGGCCTTGCCCAGGCGGCCGACCGGGATCTTGGCGACGATCTTCTCCAGCACGTTGGCCGGCACCGCCGCCACCATGTCAGTGTCGATATAGCCGGGCGCGATGGCGTTGACGGTGATGTTCTTGGAGGCGCCTTCCTGCGCCAGCGCCTTGGTGAAGCCGTGGATGCCCGACTTGGCGGCGGCGTAGTTGACCTGGCCGTACTGGCCGGCCTGGCCGTTGATCGCGCCGATATTGACGATACGGCCGAAGCCACGCTCGTTCATGCCGTCCCACACCAGCTTGCACATGTTGTAGCAGGAGCCGAGATTGGTATCGATCACCGCGTCCCACATGTCGCGGCCCATGCGCTTCATGGTGCCGTCGCGGGTGATGCCGGCGTTGTTGACCAGCACGTCGACCGGGCCCAAATCCTTGACGATCTGCTCCAGCGCGCCCTTGCAGGCGTTGAAGTCGGCGACGTCGAACTTGTAGACCGCGACGCCGGTCTCGGCCTTGAATTTCTGCGCCGCCTCGTCGTTGCCGGCGTAGGTGGCCGCGACCTTGTAGCCGGCCTTCTTCAGTCCTTTGGAGATCGCCGCGCCGATGCCGCGCGTGCCGCCCGTCACAACTGCCACCCTGCTCATGAGCTCCTCCTGCTGCAAGCTTCCCTGTTTGACCGCCAGACTATTTGTTTTCGACATGGCTGGCGCTGCGACAATCTAAAGCAAATCGCCGTTTACCGGAATTACAACCGTTTCGGGCATCGCCCGGCCCAAAAAATGAGGCCGGCGAAATCGCCGGCCTAAACATTTCGGATAGGGCGTACCGGAATCAGCGTTCGACGCACATGGCGATGCCCATGCCGCCGCCGATGCACAGCGTGGCGAGCCCCTTCTTGGCGTCGCGCTTCTGCATCTCGTGCAGCAGGGTCACCAGCACGCGCGCGCCGGAGGCGCCGATCGGATGGCCGAGTGCTATGGCGCCGCCATTGACGTTCAGCTTCTCCGGATCCAGTCCCAGTTCCTTGCCAACGGCGACGGCCTGCGCGGCGAACGCCTCGTTGGCCTCGACCAGGTCGAGATCCTTCACCGTCCAGCCGGCCTTCTCCAGCGCTTTCTTACTGGCGGTGACGGGGCCGATGCCCATGACCGCCGGATCGACGCCGGTGGTGGCCCAGGACACGATCTTCGCCAGCGGCGTCACGCCGCGCTTCTGCGCCTCCTCCTTGGTCATCAGCACCAGGGCGGCGGCGCCGTCATTGATGCCCGAGGCGTTGCCGGCCGTCACCGAGCCTTCCTTGGCGAAAGCCGGACGCAGCTTGCCGAGCGATTCGATGGTGGTGCCGTGGCGCGGGAACTCGTCGCTGTCGATGACGATATCGCCTTTGCGCGTCTTGACCGTCACCGGCACGATCTCGTCCTTGAAGCGGCCGGATTTCTGCGCTGCCTCGGCCTTGTTCTGCGAGGCGACGGCGAACTTGTCCTGGTCCTCGCGCGTCACCTGGTAGCGCTGCGCCACGTTCTCGGCGGTGTTGCCCATGTGATAGCCGTGGAAGGCGTCCCACAACCCGTCCTTGAGCATGGTGTCGACCATCTTCATCTCGCCCATCTTGGTGCCGTCGCGCAGATGCGCCGCGTGCGGCGCCTGGCTCATGCTCTCCTGGCCGCCCACCACCATAATATTGGCGTCGCCGGCGGCGATCTGCTGCCAGCCGAAAGCCACCGCGCGCAGGCCCGAGCCGCAGAGCTGGTTGATGCCCAGCGCGGTCTTCTCGACCGGGATGCCGGCATTGACCGCCGCCTGGCGCGCCGGGTTCTGGCCGGCGGCGGCGGTCAGGATCTGGCCCATGATGACTTCATCGACATCGGCGGCATCAACCTTGGCCCGCTTCAGGGCTTCGGAAATGACCAGCTTGCCCAGATCATGCGCGGGCAGGCTGGCGAATGCGCCGTTGAAAGAGCCGATCGGCGTGCGCGCCGCGGCAGCGATAACGATTTCCTTGGACATCTGCGAATTCCTCCTGGAATGCCCGGCCCGCCCTGGCGGCGTGCCGGACAAAGCTCCCTGACCGGCACTTTAGGCCCGCCCGAGCGGGCTCGGCAAGGTGCTGCGGTTGCGAAGGAAATCGGGGCCGTCAGGCCGATTTCAACCACGATTTCGGCATGGCAGCACTTCCCGGCGCCATGCCGAACAACAGCCGCAGCAGGCCAAAGCGGCGCACCAGGAACTCGTAGAGCAGCCAGGTGCCCAGAAAAGTGATCAGCACCGTCAGGGCGTATTTGGCTGGCACCGACAGGTCCGTCTGCACCAGATAGAAAGCGGCAATGACCGTCACCGTCTGGTGCAGGATGTAGAACGGGTAGACCGCCGGCGTGGCATAGCGCAGGAAACCCGACGGCCTGGCGAGACGGCGCCCGAAGCCGATGATGGCGAGCAGCCAGGCCGTCAGGTTGATCGCCGACAGGATGCAGAACACCAGCCAGCCCTCACCACCCGGCCTGATCCCGCCATCGGCGAAAAACAAGGTTTCGAGCAACGCATAGGCGGCGATCCCGACCGCCAGGGCTGCAAAACGCGCCCGTTGCAGCCAGTCGAGCAGCGGCGGGCTGCGATAGAACAGCGCCCCCGCCAGCAGCAGCACGCCGGCCGAGGCCAGCCCGTACCAGTCCTCCACCAGCGCGTTGCGGTTCTGCGTCACCGGCAGCAGCCAGAACTGGATGGCGAACAGCGGAACGGCCAGCAGCGGCACCAGGTGACAGCGCGCCAGGACAGCCGAAAAACGGTCGGCCGCGACCACGCCGCGCCCGCTGCGCAGCCACAGGAACAACGGCAGCAGGACCAGGGTCAGCACCAGCACATAGGCCAGGAACCACAGATGATGCCAGGAGATGTTGCCGGCGGGATAGGCGCCGCCGTCGAAAGCCTGCGGCAGGAACTCCCAGAACGAGCCCTCGAAACGCCCCTGCTGGCGGCGCTCGAAATAGACCTGCGGCGGCACGATCACCAGCATGCCGAACGCCAGCGGCAGGCCGATGCGCTTCAGCCGGTCGAGGACGAAGGCGCCGGCCCCGCGCCGGCCCAGCGACAGCATGATGGTGGCGCCGGCGATCAGGAAGATCAGCGGCATGCGCCAGCGGTTGACGAAGCGCATCACCTCCTGCAGCGCCTCCCAGTGCACCGCATTCTTGATGTGCCAGCCCCATTCCACGTAGGGCATGCCGGCGTGGTAGAGGATCAGCAGCGAGAAGGCCAGCACCCGCAGCCAGTCGATGTCGCTGCGCCGGCCAGTCGTCGTGGTCGAAACCATGGATCGCCTCATCGGAAATCGTCGCCAAAGTCGCTGGCCGCTTGTCGCCCGAATTCACTCGGCATGGAGAGAAAATGTGATCAGGGGCAACGGTTTGTGACAACCGGCGATCCACCGGTGACGACCGGCGACAGATTCAGCGGCGCACCGGGGCCTTTTCCTCGAAGCGGGCGCGGTAGCGGCGCGACAGCGGCACCTGCGTGCCGTCCTGCAGGCGCAGGCGCCAGTCGCCGCTGATCCAGGGTTCGACCTCGCGCACCTGGGCCAAATTGACGATGGCCGATTTGTGAACCCGCACGAAGCTGGCCGGGTCCAGTTCGCTCTCCAGCCGCGCCAGGGAGGAGCGGATCTCGTGCTTCTCGCCGCCGACATGCAGGATGGCATAGTTGCCCGCCGCCTCGATCCAGCCGATCTCATCGGCGCTGATCAGTACCTCGCGGTCCCTCTTGCGCACGGCAAACCGGGTCAGCGGCGCGGGCCGCGGCGCGGCCGTCTCTGACCCGGCGGCGTCGGCCACGGCGGTCGGCGCCGGCTGCCGCTTCTCGTCCAGCCGCGCGAACAGGAGCCCCAGCGCCACATAGGCGGCGCTGAAGATCAGGTAGGTCATCAGGTCCTTGCGATACTCATAGACCAGATGGTCGAGGGTGAAATCGTAGCGATAGGACAGGCCCAGCAGGGCGGCGACGGCATAGCGCAGCCCGACCATGCCCAGGACATGGGCCAGGCTGACCGGGATCGTCGCCACCAGATGGACGACGATGTTGATCGGGGCGTGCTGGATCGAATAGCGCCGGTGCAGCCAGTAGATGGGAAAGAGCAGCACCGCCCACATGGCATGGCTGGTGGCCTCCTGCAGCAGCGCCTGCGACAGCGCCATGGGCCGGCCCATGGCATGCGCATCGTCCAGCACGGTGAAGGTCTGCAGCGCCGTCGAGATCAGCAGGACAGTGCCCCAGACCAGCGTCAGGCGATGCCGGCGCAGGAAATCACGCATCTCGCCCCGCCCCGTCAGGTCGCGCGCAGCCAGTCGAGCACCGGCTGCCACAGCATTTGCGGCGCGCGGCCTGACACCACCATGCCGATATGGCCCAGCGGCAGTTCCAGCGCCCGCGCCCGCGGCGGCGCGATCGGCGACGGCGGCGCCAGCGCGCGGGCCGAGGCCGGCGGCACGATGCGGTCCTGTCCCGGCACGATGGTCAGCACCGGCTTCTGCAGCCGCCGCGGCACCACGGTCTCGCCCGCCACCTGCCACTGGCCCAGCGCCGGCGTATTGGCGCCGTACCAGCCCAGCAGGCAGTCCTGCGCCACCGGTCCGGGCAGGGCGGCGCCCTCGTTCAGCCAGTCTTCCAGCAGCACGAATTCGCGCGCCGCGGCCGAGTCCTGGTCCAGCCGGGAGAAACGCATGAACTTGCGGATCACCTGCCAGGGATCGAGCGAGTAGAACAGCGTCTGCAGGGCATCGACCGGCAGCTCGCCGGCATGCTCGACCAGCCGCGACAGGAACGGCAGGTTGGCCATCATCAGCGCCTGGCCGGTGCGGTCGGCGTGGAAATCCCATGGCGTGGCCAGCAGCAGCAGGCTTTCGATGTCGGCCTGGCGCCGCAACGCCAGCGCCATGGCCAGCAGTCCGCCCATGCAGTAGCCGCCGACATGAACCCGCGCGAAACCCCGCGCCCGCACGAAGTCCAGCAGGCGCTGCAGCCGCAGCACGTAGTCGGTGACGGTGAAATTGCGCTCCGCGCCTTCGGGCGTGCCCCAGTCTACCAGGAAGGCGCCGACGCCGCCGCGCGCCAGGGCGCGCATGAAGCTGCGCTCCGGGGTTATGTCGAGCACGTGCCAGCGGTTGACCAGCGAGGGGATCATCAGCACCGCCGTGTCCCCGCTCCCCGCGCCGTCGTCGAACGGGGCGAAGTCGAGCAGCCGGCTGCAGCCATCTTCAAGCGCCGTCGCAGGTTCGGGGAAATCACGCCGCACCTTGTGGCGGCGATAGAGCTGCACGCCATGCAGGAAGCGGTCCATGCGCCTTATGGTTTCGGCCTGCAGCGCCGCACCAAACGGGCCCTGCACGATCTCGTGCAGGCTGGCGCCATCGTCAGTCAGCGCCAGATCGGCGCGCAGGCGGATGACGCGGCGGCGCCAGGCTTCGTGATGACGGGCGATGCCGGCGAAGCCGTGCAGATTTCCGGTTTCGTGGTCAGTCGCTTGGGGCGGCGAGACGACGCTCGATGGCGTCGAGGCGGCGCTCAAGAGCGGCAAGCCGGCGGTCGAGCTCTGCCAGGTCCAAAGCGCGGTCGCCACGTGCAGCGGCAGCGGTCGCGGTCCGATCCGCTGTTGCGTTGTCGCCTGCAGCACCTGCATGTCCGCTTCCCGCTCCGCTGTCCTGCGCCGCCTTCACGCCCGCCAGCAGGCTGGCGTTGGTGGCGGCGAAGAGCCGGCCGAGCTGTTCCGCCAGTTCGCTGTCCGCCGCCATGGCCGAGAGCTGGCTCTCCCACAGATCGAGGTAGCGGCGGGCAAGCGTCTCAAGCTCCGTTTCGTCGGCCATGGCCGCAGTATAGCGCCTCGGACGCTGCGGCACAGCGTCGCGAGCGTGGCTTGCGGCGCGAAATTCCCCGCGCTAAGGTGACGAAAATTTACGCATCGCAGCAAATTCTTCGCGCCTGCGTAACATCTGAAGAATGGCGGCATACCGCCAGGGTTGGGGCGTCCAGGGAAAGGGCGTGGGATGGCAGAGACTGAGCACGCGGCCGGGGCCAAGTCAGCCCCCGTTGTCATCAAGAAATACGCCAACCGGCGGCTCTACAACACGGCGACATCGAGTTACGTCACGCTCGACCATCTGGCGCAGATGGTGAAGGAAAACACCGATTTCGTGGTCTACGACGCCAAAACCGGCGACGACATCACCCGTGCGGTGCTGACGCAGATCATCGTCGAGGAGGAAGGCAAGGGGCAGCATCTGCTGCCCATTTCGTTTCTGCGCCAGCTCATCGGCTTCTACGGCGATTCGCTGCAGTCGGTGGTTCCGCAGTACCTCGAGCATTCCATGAAGTCGTTCGCGCAGAACCAGGAGCGGATGCGCGACTACATGCAGTCGACCTTCGGCTTCAACCCCTTCGCCCAGTTCGAGGAGGTCGGCAAGCAGAACGTCGCCATGCTGGAGCGGGCGATGAAGATGTTCACGCCCTTCGCGCCACCCGGTGCCGGCGAGACCAAAGCGGCGCCGGAAAAGGCCGCCGCCGACAATGCCACGATCGACGAGCTCAAGCGCAAGCTGGACGAGCTGCAAAGCCGACTGAACGAGATCGGCAAGGCCGACAGCAAATAGAATAATACAGGGAGCGCGAGAGAAAGCCGGCCGCTCGCGAGAGCGGCCGGCTTTGCTTTTTGCCGGAAACTTCCGTTGCCGCCTGACTACATCTGCACTTCGCGCAGCGTGTCGGAGCTGGTCTCGTAGAGCAGCGTCGCCTCCTGGCCGTCCGGGTTGCTGACGCGCAGCACGTAGTTGGCGCCGACCTGCTGGGCGCTGTCGAGCTTGAACTCGCTGCCCAGCAGCGCCAGCCGGTTCAGGATCGTGGTCTCGACCAGTTCGCTGGTCGTCTGCTGGCGATCCATGCGCGCACTCACCGCCGCCCGCAGGTCGGGCGACAGATCCTCGATGTTGACGCGCTCGACCTTCAGGTCGGCCGCTTCCGTCGGGAAAGCGCCGTCATAGCCGCTGCCCGTCGTGGTGCCAGTCGCGGTGCCGCTATAGGCGCCGCCCGAGCCCGGCGAATTCATGTCGCCCATCGGCTGGCCCGGACCGCGCTCGATCGGCGTGCCCGGCTGGGCCGGTGCGCCGCTGGCCCGCTCGCCCGTACTGTTCATGTCGCCGCTGCGCTGCGGCACCGTGGTGCTGTCGTACTTGCCCTCGGCTAGGTCGCGCTCCATCTCGCCGACGGTCTTGCGGGTCGGATCGGGGCGATAGCCGCCGCCCACATCGGGATTCTGCGGCACGGTGACGGTGCTGCCCGGCGACGACGACAGATCATTGGCCATTGCCGGCATGGCCAGCGCCATTGCCAGGGCGCTGACGCCGGCGATAGCACCGGCGCGCAGCGGACGCGTGAACGAATTCATGGCTCCTCCTTTTGCGTTCGGGTTCCACGCCGACGAAACCCCCGGGAGAAAGCGGAGGTTCCGACCCTGATCGCGCCGGCAGTCCGTGCCTTTTTCCCGCCGCAAAACCGCACGCCACGAATGCACAGACGGTGCCGTCACACCGCATCGGTCTCGACAGGAGCATGCGGGACGGGTAACGCTGTGCGTCATGAGCATCGCTTCTTCCACCATCCGGCACTTGCTGGACAACGGCAACGATACCGCGCCGGCGATCCTGGCGCCGGGCCGGCCGGCGCTGACCCATGCCGGCCTGCGCAAGCATGTCGACTACACGCTGGGCGTGGTGCGCGGCTTCGGCATCGGCCGCAACCAGCGCATCGCCATCGTGCTGCCCAACGGACCGGAAATGGCCACCGCCTTCGTCACCTTGGCCTGCGCGGCGACGACGGCGCCGCTCAATCCGGCCTATCGCGCCGACGAGTTCGATTTCTACCTCTCCGACCTGAAGCCCGCCGTGCTGGTCGTGGCGAGCGGCGATGAGGGGCCGGCGACGCAGGTGGCGCGCAAGCACGGGATTCCCGTACTGGCGCTGGGCAAGGACGAGCGCCTGCCGGCCGGCACGTTCGACCTGGTGCCAGAAAGCCACGAGGACGCGGCATTGCTGGCCAGGCGCGGCACGTCGGCCGACGGACTGCCAGCGCCGGACGACATCGCGCTGGTGCTGCACACCTCGGGCACCACCTCGCGGCCCAAGATCGTGCCGCTGATGCAACGCAACGTCACCGCCTCGGCGCATCACATCGCCACCACCCTGGCGCTGGGCGAAAGCGATCGCTGCCTGAACGTGATGCCGCTGTTCCACATCCACGGGCTGATCGCGGCTGTGCTCTCTACGCTGCAAGCGGGCGGCTCGGTGGTGTGCACCGAAGGCTTCAACGCGCTGAATTTCTTCGCCCGCCTGGTCGAGTTCGCGCCGAGCTGGTACACGGCGGTGCCGACCATGCACCAGACGATCCTGGCGCGCGCCGAACGCAACGTGGAGGCGCTGGCGAAGGCCAAGCTGCGCTTCATCCGCTCCTCCTCCGCCTCGCTGCCGCCGCAGGTAATGACCGAACTGGAAAAAACCTTCGGCGCGCCGGTGATCGAGAGCTACGGCATGACCGAGGCGGCGCACCAGATGGCGTCCAACCCCCTGCCGCCGCGGCCGCGCAAGCCGGGCTCGGTCGGCATCGCCGCCGGGCCGGAAATCGCCATCATGGCCGATGACGGCGCGCTGCTCCCCGCCGGCCGGCAGGGCGAGGTGGTGATCCGCGGCCCCAACGTGACGCCGGGCTACGAGAACAATCCCACCGCCAATGCCGAAGCCTTCACCCATGGCTGGTTCCGCACCGGCGATCTGGGCGTGATGGACGGCGAGGGCTATCTTGCCATCACCGGGCGCAAGAAGGAGATCATCAACCGCGGCGGCGAGAAGATTTCTCCGCGCGAGGTCGACGAGGTGCTGCTTGACCATCCGGCGGTGGCGCAGGTCGTCACTTTCGGCGTGCCGCACGCCAAGCTGGGCGAGGACGTGGCGGCGGCGGTGGTGCTGAAGCCGCAGGCGCAGGCCGACGAGAAATCGATCCGCGCCTTCGCCGCCGGCCGGCTGGCCGATTTCAAGGTGCCGCGCCAGGTGCTGATCATGGACGAGCTGCCCAAGGGCGCCACCGGCAAGGTGCAGCGCATCGGCCTGGCGCAGAAGCTGGGGCTGGCCAAGTGAGAAACAGGACGTGAGAGGCAGGACGTTGCGAGGCTGTCCGTGAAGATCGCCATTTTCGGCGCCGGCGCCATCGGCGGCTATCTCGGCGCCAAGCTGGCGAAGGCCGGCGTCGAGGTGACGCTGATCGCGCGCGGCCCGCATCTGGCGGCGATCCGGGACAACGGGCTGACCCTGCACACGCTGGACAGCAGCTTCACGGTGCGGCCGCATGCGACCGACGATCCGGCGCAGGCCGGCGAACAGGACTTCGTCTTCCTCACTATTAAATCCAGCGCCGCGCCCGCCATCGCCGCCAGCCTGGCGCCGATGCTGCGCCCGGACACCGGCGTGGTGACGGCGATGAACGGCCTGCCGTTCTGGTATTTCCACGGGCTGGGCGGCCCGCATGAAGGGCGCCGCCTGAAATCGGTCGATCCCGACGATCTGCTGTGGACCCATGTCGGCCCGCAACGCGCCATCGGCTGCGTGCTCGATCCCGCCGCGACCATCGAGGCGCCGGGCGTGATCCGCCACACCTATTCCGACCGCGTGCCGATCGGCGAGCCCGACGGCAGCCGCTCCGAGCGCATCCAGCGCCTGAGCAAGGCCATGATCGCCGCCGGCCTGAAAGCGCCGGTGCGGCCGCGCATCCGCACCGACATCTGGATCAAGCTGTGGGGCAATGCCTGCTTCAATCCGCTGAGCGCGCTGACCCACGCCACGCTCGACGTGCTGGCCACCGATCCCGAACTGGCGCCGCTGGTCATGGCGCTGATGAGCGAGACGCGGGCGGTGGGCGAGGCGCTGGGCATCGACTTCCTGATCGACACGCCCAAGCGCATCGCCGGCGCGGGCGATGCCGGCGCGCACAAGACCTCGATGCTGCAGGACCTGGAAAGCGGCCGGCCGATGGAGATCGACCCCATCGTCGGCGCCGTGGTCGAACTGGGCCGCCTGCTGAACGTGCCGACCCCGACCATCGACATCGTGCTGGCGCTGGTGCGCCGGCGCGCCATCGAAGCCGGATGCTACCGCAAGCCATGAGCACCCGTCCGCTGCGCCCCATCCCCTCGCCCTGCGTCAATGTCTGCATGCTGCATCCCGACAGCGACCTGTGCATCGGCTGCAAGCGCACGGTCGAGGAGATCGGCCGCTGGACCTCCTACAGCGACGAGGAACGGCGGCGCATCATGGCCGAACTGCCGCAGCGCACGCACGTCACCTGAGAACGCATCCGCTCAGGCCAGCCCTGCCCGGTAGAGCCGGTAGATCAGCGCGTCCTCGATCAGCGTGCCGTTGACCTTCGTGCCCTGGATGCGCAGGCGGGAGATGGTGGGGCCGGTGCCCAGCGCGCCGGCCAGGCTGGCGATGACGGCATGGTCGCCGTTGACCGGCGAGATGTCCTGCCGCGTCAGGGGGAAATCCTCCTCGCTGCGCAGCGAGGTGATGGCCTGCGACACCAGTTCGACGCCGGTCGCCGATCCTTGCAGCGAGGAGGCCCTGATCGTCATGTAGAGACGCCATTCGTTGATGTCGGCGGCATAGCTCCACAGCGCGGCCGGCACGCTCGAGCCGCGCTCCTCCAGCCGACGCAACAGGCGCTCGCCGGCCTCGATGCGATCAAAAGTCAGTTCGGCGCGCATGTCAGCGACCGCGGAAGCGCGGCTGGCGCCGCTCCAGGAAGGCATCGACGCCCTCGCGGTGGTCCTGCGTCAGGCTGGTCAGGGCGAACTGGTCGCTGTCCATGTGGCTGGCCAGGTCGTCCAGCGCATGCGCCAGCCGGTTGACGGTCTGCTTGGTCATCATCGCCGGCAGCGGCGGCTGGCGCGCCACCTTCTGCGCCAGCGCCATCGCCGTCTCGAAGCTTTTCCCAGGCTCGGCCAGGTGCTCGACCAGCCGCCATTCCAGCGCCGTCGGCGCATCGACCGGTTCGTCGGCGACGATCACCGCCTGCTTGGTGCGCGCCGGCCCCATCAGCGCCAGCAGGCGCGGCACGCTCTGCCAGCTCATGTTCATGCCCAGCCCGATCTCGGGGATGCGCCAGTGCGCGTTGCTGGCCATGACGCGGAAATCGAGCGCCACCGCCAGTGCGGCCCCGCCGCCGATGCAGAACCCCTCGATGGCGGCGATGGTGATCTGCTCCATCTCCTGCCAGGCGCGGCACAGGCGCGGGCCGACCCGCAGGTGACGGCGCAAGGTGCCGATGTCCATGTCGCGGCGCTGCCGCCCCTCGGCATCCGTCAGGTCGAAGCCGGCGGAGAAGGCGTGCGCGTTGCCGGTCAGCACCACGACCGAGGTATCGCCGTCGTCCTCGAAGCTGCGCGCCGCCTGGATCAGCGCCCGCATCGCCGCCGGCGACAGCGCGTTGAGCCGGTCGCCGCGGTCGAACCGCACCACGGCGATGCGGCCTTCCGGTCCCAGCCCCTTCTCGATCGTCACCAAGTCGGCCACCGCTTCCCCCCTGTTTTTCGGCAAGTTTGCAATAAGATGCCGCCAGCCGCAATTTGCGTCGGTCGAGCCGTCGAACAGCCTGGTTGGAGCCATCATGAGCGGAAGCGAAAAGATACTGACCCGTGACGAAGGCAATATCCGCATCATCACCATCAACCGGCCCGAGGTGCGCAACGCGCTGGACAATGAAGCCGCGCTGCTGCTGGGCGAGGCGCTGTACGCTTTCGATGCCGATGCCAATTCCCATGTCTGCGTGCTGACCGGCGCCGGCGGTGCGTTCTGCGCCGGCGCCGACCTGAAGGCGCTGGCCGGCGGCACCGACTATTTCCCCTGGGCCGGCAGCGAGCAGGGACCGCTGCGCGCGGCACTCTCCAAGCCGGTGATCGGCGCCATCGCCGGCACCGCCTGCGCCGGCGGGTTGGGCGTGGCGCTGTTCTGCGACATCCGCGTCGCCGAGGAGAGCGCCAGCTTCGGCGTCTTCTCGCGCCGCTGGGGCGTGCCGATGAGCGACGGCACCACGGTGCGCCTGCCGCGGCTGATCGGGCGGGCGAGGGCGCTCGACATGCTGATCACCGGCCGCGCGGTGTCGGCGAAGGAAGCGCTGGACTGGGGCCTCGTCACGCGCATCGCCGGCAACGGGCTGGCGCTGAAGGAAGCGTGCGACCTGGCGCGCCAGGTGGCGGCGTTCCCGCAGATCGCGCTGCGCTCGGATCGCCGCTCCGCCTACGAGCAGGAGGATTACGGCTTCGCCGACGCCATCGCGCACGAAGCCGAGCTGGCGATGGCGGCCCGCCGCACGGAAGCGATGCCGGGCGCCCGCCGCTTCGCCGAAGGCAAGGGCCGCCACGGCTCGTTCCACGATCTTTGAGTTCCGGAGGTTTGACCGGCATGCGCGCCCTTGTCTGCCGCGAATACGGCACCCCCGATGTTCTGAAGATCGAGGACTGGCCGGAGCCGGCGCTGGCGCCCGGTCATGTCCGTATCGCCACGCACCTGGCCGGCATTTCCTTCGCCGTGCTGCTGGGCATCGCCGGCAAGCACCAGAACAAGCCCGGCCTGCCCTACATCCCCGGCGGCGAGGTGGCGGGTACGGTGATCGACGCTGCCCCGGACGTGACGCATGTGAAACCCGGCGATCGCGTGGCCGCCCTTGCGCAACGCGGCGGCGGCATCGCCGAACGCTTTGCCGCGCCGGCCGAGACGGTATGGAAAATTCCCGATAGCCTCGACGATGCCGACGCCATGATCGTCGCCGGCACCCATGGCAGCGTCTTCCTGTCGCTCGACTGGGCGGCGCGGCTGCAGCCGGGCGAAACCCTGCTGGTGCATGGCGCCGGCGGCGGCAGCGGGCTGAGCGCGGTGATGCTGGGCCGCGCCATGGGCGCGCGGGTGATCGGCACCGCTTCCAGCGCCGGCAAGCGGGCGGCGGCCATGGCAGCCGGCGCCGACGTCGTGATCGATTCGCGTCAGGAGGATCTGCGCCTGCGCGTGCTGGAGCTGACGCAGGAGCGCGGCGCCAACGTGGTGTTCGACCCGGTGGGCGGCGACATCTTCGATCAGTCGCTGCGCTGCGTGGCGCCGGAAGCGCGGCTGGTCTGCTACGGCTTCGCCTCCGGCCGCATCCCGCAGATTCCGGCCAACATATTGCTGGTCAAGAACGTCACCGCCATCGGCTACTACTGGGGCTACTATCTCGGCTGGGGTCGGCAGATGCCGGCGCCGCAGAACTTCGCCCGCCTGCGCCAGACCATGACGATGCTGATGCAATGGGCCGCCGACGGCAAACTGCCGCCAATGCCCGTCACGCGATTCGCGGTCGAGCATTTCCGCGCCGCCATGCGCAAGGTCGAGGAACGCGAAGCGATCGGCAAGATCGTGCTGGAATTCTGACTACGAGAAACACATGAAGGCAATTATCTAACCGCCGAAGCTAGCTCGTTGCGAGTATCAATTCAGCAAATGAAGACTATTTCGCAGTATAGGGAGCGTCGTTCGACAGATATATGTCCACCGTTTCATCTCGCGAACCATTTTCAGATGAAGTGTATCCCCACGTCTTTGCAACTCCTGGGGCATGAAACACGGAATAACAATGCCAATAAAGACTGGAAGTAGCATCAATTGCCACATGCGCGACAACTCTTTTTCTCGTTGCATTAGCTCCAAAATGGGAGGATGCAAAGCTAAACTCCGTTACCCATACATAGCGAGGGAGATGATGCAGAAGCAGCAAACTTTTCAGTTCTAGAGGAACATTATTAGCAATCATTCGCGCTTTATACTTCCAACCAAACGTTAGATAAGTGCGCGCAACGACCTCTTTATTTGATAGTGCTTGGACGAGCGCATCTCCTAACGGGAGAGATGATCCCATTTTTTGCCCAACGAGTTTGCTTATTGAAGACCAGTCGGACTGATATTGGTTCATCAAGTTCCAAGCGAGTCGCTCTGCAAATTCAGCTCTTAAGAATACTTTATTGGGTAAAGGGACAATCACGAACGCTAAATGTTCTTGAATATTGAAGGGAGATTGGGCTCCAGCAGCGCCCGCCCGTAGCGGCATTCGAAGATAAGGACCTCTTTGGTCATCATTTACAAGGAGCGCATCTGCAAAAGCAGCAGTAGTAGGCGAATGCTGCAGCGGTTGACCAGGAGGAGTGGCGCTATAAACTACGCCCATTGCCGCAACGGCATGTCCAACAGTTACCTGAGTCGGCGAAACAAGCCCCAAGATTATTGGAATGCCAGAGTCAACATGTCTAACTACAACATCTTCTGGTCTGTGAGTCGACCACTGAGGAACCTGTCGATTATTTACTGTTGGAAGGGCATCAGCGAAGTATGTAAGCGGAAATCTGCCAATATCTCGCAAGGCTCTCACAATTGCAGTTGCGGTCAGAAAATCTGACCCTGCGGGTAGCGAACGAGATAATGGTTCATCAATTGGTGTTGTCGCTGCTTCATTTATGTCAATGGATGTAGCCCACGCACCTCCGTGACGGACATGAAAATGCCGGCCGCACATCCATACTGCCGCTTGGGCACAAGAGCCGACTCTTGAGTCTTGTTGTGTTACAGGAAAACCTCTGACCTTTAACTCAGCGCCTAGTAGATGAACTTCATAGTCGGCCAAGACATTTAGTTGATCTTGGTTATTTGGGGGAGCAATCACAGCCATAGCAAGTGGTGCATGCGCGACCGGCCGAATGACTAAATAGCCAAGATATTTTCCTTCAGAATTTATCGTTTTGAGCTTTTCCATGACCGCAAATGGATCAGTGATTTGTTTAACGGCGCTCACGTCTTCCAAGAAAAAATGATAGCGCTTGCAAACCTTCGTATACGGCTTGAAGACTGAGGAATAAAAATGAGAATAAGCGGAGCTAAAATCGCGATCTAGATAAGCGTGCTCGATAATTCCGCTCTTCGCACCAGCTTGCTGTAATGCCGTTAAAATATTAGAAATGGTTTGAGTTTTATTTGGAGAGATTGATGCTTCAATGCTGTCCCAATCGTTTTGAGCTGCCAGCGGAACTACGGTGACATCCGCTTTCATTATCCCCCCCAAAGAAAAGCGGCCTTAAAGGCCGCTTATAGTAGTAGTTTAAATAGGTGCAGGACTAGCATCCTAGAAGTGTAGCGCCGCTTTTGGCTTCCGCAGTTCTGATTTTGTCCTCGAGTTCCTGAATTTCAGATGCTACCTGTTCAGAAACGCCCCAACGCTTCATCAGGTTTTGAGGGTTATCAGACGACAGTGATTGAACCTTTCCCGCATCAAGCGCCTCGCCAATGCGCTTGGTTTCCATGGTTAACTCCCTTTTGGCTGCCCTCAGGTCTAAGGCAGTACGCACAGAATCCATAAAAATTCCGTGGCAATGCAAGACCTTAAAAGATTAACACCAGATCGACACACATGGGGATTAAATTAATATTGACAATCATCAATTGTGAACTAACCGGTGCATTATCTCGAATTAACTTGAAAATACAGTTAGTTGTGCGTTTGCAAATGGATGGCTTCAAAAAGCGTGTCCGGAATTTAAATTCACATAGCATGAATGTATTTCAACTTGATTTTAATCTATCATACTATGCACCTTCGCTGACCAGTTGATCGTAGGCCGGCAGGGTCAGGAACTCGGTGAAATTCTCCTGCGCGATCAGCGCGTCGAATAGCTTCGCTGCCTCGGCGTAGCGGCCGCCGGACTGCGCCCCGGTTTTCTCAAGCTCCTCGGCGATGATTTTCCGGCACAGCTCGAGATCGACCACGCGGCCGTCGTCCAGCTTCTGGCGGTGATGCACCCACTGCCAGACCTGGGCGCGGCTGATCTCGGCGGTGGCGGCATCCTCCATCAGGTTGTGCAGCGGCACGCAGCCGACGCCGCGCAGCCAGGCCTCCAGATAGCCGATGCCGACATTGATGTTCTGGCGCAGTCCGGTCTCGGTCTTCGATCCCTGCGGGATCTGCAGCAGGTCGGCGGCGGTGACGCTGACGTCCTGGCGCTTGCGGGCGATCTGGTTGGCTTCCTGCATCACCGCGTCGAACTCCTCGCGCGCGATCGGCACCAGGCCCGGATGCGCCACCCAGGTGCCGTCATGCCCGTCGGTGGCCTCGCGCTTCTTGTCGGCGCGCACTTTTGCCAGCGCTTCCTCATTGGCCTGCGGATTGTCCTTGATCGGGATCTGCGCCGCCATGCCGCCCATGGCGTGCACATTGCGCCTGTGGCAGGTCTTGATGACGTGCAGCGAGTACGAGCGCAGGAAATGCGTCGTCATCGTCACCTCGCCGCGATTGGGCAGCACCGCCCAGGGGTGGCGGGAGAATTTCTTGATGAAGCTGAAGATATAGTCCCAGCGGCCGCAGTTCAGCCCGGCCGAATGCTCGCGCAGCTCGTAGAGGATCTCGTCGACCTCGAAGGTGGCAAGGATGGTCTCGATCAGCACCGTGGCCTTGATGGTGCCGCGCCTGACGCCCAGCCGGTCCTGCGCGTGCACGAAGACCTCGTTCCACAGCCGCGCCTCGAGATGGCTTTCCATCTTGGGCAGGTAGAAATACGGGCCGGTGCCGCGCGAGATCTGGACGCGGACGTTGTGGAAGAAGAACAGGCCGAAATCGAACAGCGAGCCCGACATCGGCACACCGTCGACCAGCACGTGCTTCTCCTCCAGGTGCCAGCCGCGCGGACGCACCTTCAGCACCGCGATCTTCGGATTGAGCCGGTAGCTCTTGCCCGAAGCGGGATCGTCGAACGCGATGGTGCCGCGGGCGGCGTCCATCATGTTGTTCTGGCCGTCGACCATGTTGTGCCAGGTCGGCGTCGAGGCGTCCTCGAAATCGGCCATGAAGACGGAGGCGCCGCAGTTCAGCGCATTGATCACCATCTTGCGGTCGACCGGGCCGGTGATCTCGACCCGCCGGTCGAGCAGGTCCTTCGGCAGCGGCGCCACGGTCCAGTCGCCGTCGCGGATCGATTTGGTATGGGGCAGGAAATCGGGCTTCTCGCCGGCATCCAGCCGCTTCTGCCGCTCCACCCGAGCCGCCAGCAGCTCGCGCCGCCGCTGGCCGAAATTGCGTTCCAGTTCGGCCACGAAGGCCAGCGCCTCTTCACTCAGGACCCGCTCGTAGCCGGGCCTGACCTCGCCCGTGATCTCCACCCCCGCCGGCACGGCGAGGTTTTGCGCTGCTGCGTTCATGGCCTATCCTCTCGCTGACAAGGCGCTTATAGCGGTCGCCAAACAGGCAGGCAAATGCCACCACAGTCCCGGGAGGAACCATGCAGATCGAGGAAATGCTCGGCAAATTCACCACCGCGGTCGAAAAGCACGAGGGCGCGGCGCTGGCGCGGCTGTTCGCCGAGGACGGGGTCTACCACGATGCGTTCTACGGCGAGTTCAAGGGGCGGCAGCGGGTCGCCGAACTGATCGACGTCTGGTTCTACAAGACGGCGACCGATTTCAAATGGGACATGCACGAGCCGGTGTTCGACGGGCGCACGCTCTATGTCCGCTACGTCTTTTCCTACCGGTCGATCCTGCCCGAGGCCAAGGGGGCGCGGGTGATGTTCGAGGGCGTCTCGATCATGAAGCTGAACAAGGACGGGCTGATCGAGGAGTATCGCGAGGTGGCCGACACTGCCCCCGCCCTGCTGGGGCTGAACTTCCCGCCCGAGCGGGTGGCCAAGATCAAGCTGAAGCATGGCGCGGAGCTGCGCGGCCGGGCCGAGTCGAAGGCGCATCTGGGCTGACGGTCACGCGTTTTCCGTTCGATTACCGGTCCTTCGATTACCGGCCAGTAACCGACGAACAGCGCCGTGCCGTCTTGAAATCGCCGCAGCGGCAGTGATCTCTTGTGCCAGCGGCGCGGGACAAGCCGACGCCACAGCAGAGGAGAGATTTTCATGACCAAGGTGCTGGTGCTCTACTATTCGATGTACGGCCATATCGAGACCATGGCCGGCGCCATCGCCGAGGGCGCCAGATCGGTCGAGGGCGTCAGCGTCGACATCAAGCGCGTGCCGGAGCTGGTGCCGGAAGAGGCGCTGGCCAAGTCGGGCGCCAAGACCGACCAGAAGGCGCCAGTGGCGCAGCCGGCCGAGCTGGCCGACTACGATGCGGTCATTTTCGGCACGCCGACCCGCTTCGGCATGATGGCGGCCCAGATGCGCAACTTCCTCGACCAGACCGGCGGGCTGTGGGCGCAGGGCAAGCTGGTGGGCAAGGTCGGCTCCGTTTTCGCCTCCACCGCCACCCAGCATGGCGGCCAGGAAAGCACCCTGCTCTCCTTCCATACCACCTTGCTGCACCAGGGCATGGTGGTGGTCGGCCTGCCCTATTCGGCCCAGGGCCAGACCCGCATGGACGAGATCACCGGCGGCTCGCCCTATGGCGCCACCACCATCGCCGGCGGCGACGGCAAGCGCCAGCCCTCGGCCAACGAGCTGGAATTGGCCCGTTTCCAGGGCAAGCACGTGGCGCAGATCGCCAGGAAGCTGGCGGCCAAGTAAGGATCGCACCGGGCGGCGGGTTTACCCCGACCCGCCGGCCCGGTGTACGCAACTGGACAGCGCAACTCCCCCGTGTGAACATCCGTTCATCAAACAAGAACGGATTGTCCCGCAGAACGGATTGTCCAAGGGAGCGGTACCATGGCCCAGCGCAGCGACCGGCACATCACCCACGACGACGCCTACAATACCGTCGCGCCGGACGATTTCCGGGCCATGATCGACGTCGACCGCTACGAGACCCGCTCGGACGCCTTCGACGGCATCATCTCGGCCACCCACGACCATTTCTGGGACCCGTTCGATCCGGCCTATCTCGACTTCACGCAGGAATTCGACCTGGAGAACGAATACCTGATGCCGCCGGAGAGGCAGATCGAGCTGAAATCGGCGGTCGCCGACCGGCTCGACGAGAAGCAGAAGATCCGGCTGGTGAACGAGAACGTGCGCTGGTCGATGTCGCAGATCCTGCATGGCGAGCAAGGCGCGCTGTCGCTGTCGGCCAGCCTGTGCGACATCCTCTACGATCCGGGCGCGCAGGAATACGCCGCCAACCAGGCGCGCGAGGAGGCCCGCCACGTCGCCGGCTTCGGCCGCTACATCAAGCTGCGCTGGGGCAAGCCCTATGCGGTCGGCGAGGCGCTGGGCGACCTGATCAACGAGCTGGTGCTGACGCCGGTGGTGTACAAGAAGCTGGTCGGCATGCAGATGCTGATCGAGGGGCTGGCGATGGGCGCCTTCGCCCACACCCATGCCCATACGCGCGATCCGCTGCTGAAGCGGCTGGTGCAGCTGGTCATGACCGACGAGGCCTTCCACCACAAGTTCGGCAAGATCTGGGCCGACCGCACCGTGCCGAAGCTGACGCCGCAGGAGCACGAGATCGTCGAGGACTGGGCGGCGCGCTGCTTCGAGACCCTGCTGTTCAACCTCAGCAACATCCGCCAGCGCCGCGTCATCTACGAGCAGTTCGGGCTGGACTGGGAATGGGTGCGCGACGCGGCGCGCGAGGTCTATTCCGACGACAGCCGCCGCAAGGACACGCGCGATCAGGCCAATATCTTCAACGTGCTGGCGCGCACCTTGTGGAAGGCGGGGATCATCACCGACCGCACCCGCCACGTCTACGCCGCCTGGGTCAATATCGACGGCTTCGCCGCCGACGGCGACTTCATGATCGGCGATGCCGTGGCCGCCGAGGGCATCGACATGCTGCGCGAGATCAACAAGGGCCGGCGTAAAATCGGGCAGAAAGTAGCCTGACGCATCCCGCTGCAGGGGTGGTTTGCGCAAGCTCTGTCTTGCATTTGGGCCCGCGCGTCTGATACCACCTAATGAACAACCGTTCAGTCAGTGGTGACGATGACCTCCCCTGCGCGTTCCTTCTCCCCCGTTACCGGCCCGCAGCGGCTGGTTTTCCCGACCCGAGACGGCATTTCGCTGGTGGCCGACGCCTATGGCGACCCGGCCGGCCGGCCGGTGCTGCTGGCCCATGGCGGCGGCCAGACCCGCCATGCCTGGGGCGGCACCGCCAAGGCCCTGGCCGAGCATGGCTGCTACGCGGTCTCCCTCGACCTGCGCGGACATGGCGACAGCGACTGGGCGCCCGATGGCGACTACGTGCTGGACCGCTTCGCCGACGACGTGCGCCAGGTGGCGGCCAAGCTGGGCCGGCCGATGATGGTCGGCGCCTCGCTGGGCGGGCTGTCGGCGATGATCTCCGGCGGCGAGGCGCCCAGGGCCGATTTCGCCGCCGTGATCCTGGTCGACATCGCCCCCCATATCGAACTCAAGGGCTCCGACCGGGTGCTGGCCTTCATGCGCGACAAGCTGGAGGAGGGCTTCGCCACGCTGGAGGAAGCAGCCGACGCGGTCGCCGCCTACCTGCCCGAACGGCCACGCCCGACCGACCTGAAGGGGCTGGAGAAGAACCTGCGCAAGCGCGAGGACGGACGCTGGCGCTGGCACTGGGATCCGCAGTTCATCGCCGGCGACCGCAAGATGGACAGCGCCCGCCGTCCCGACCGGCTGGCGGCGGCAGTGCGCAACATCACCTGCCCGATGCTGCTGGTCAGGGGCCGCATGAGCGACGTGATCAGCGAGGACTCGGTGCGCAAGTTCCTGGAGCTGCAGCCGACCGCCCGCTTCGTCGACATCGCCCGCGCCGGCCACATGGTGGCGGGTGACGCCAACGACGTCTTCACCGAAGCCGTCCGTACCTTCATCGACGAACTGGCCCAGAGCGGATCATGATTTGATGGAAGCGCAAACGCTTCCATCAAATCATGTCAATCCGCTCTACTTTTAATGTGTAGAGAAAATTCACAGGGTTTGACGGCATTGCAAGCGATGCCGTCAAACCCTGATTTGCTCTAAAGTTCTCCGCCGTCATGCACCACCTGGCCTGACAGCCAGGTGCGCAGCACCTGCGTGCCGGGCAGTTCGTCCAGCGAACAGGCGAAGGGATCGCGGTCCAGCGCGATCAGGTCGACATGGTGGCCGGCCGCCAGGGTGCCGATGCCGTTCCAGCGCATCACCCGCGCCGCATCGCGCGTCCACATCATGATCGCCTCCAGGCGGCTGACGGCATGGTCCGGCGTGTCGTTGCGATGGCCGCTGCCGCAGAATTCGTGCGTCTGGGCGAAGCGGATGTGCTCGAAGATGTTCTTCGGCCCCCAGTCGGTGCCGCAGCCCACGGTCAGGCCGGCGTTCAGCAGCCGCTTCAGCGGCACCAGGTCCTTTAGCGTCCACGCCCCGATGCGCTGGCGATAGAGATCGCCCTTGCCCCAGGAGAAGCTCATCGAGGTGGTGATGTCGCAACCCAGCGCCTTGTAGCGGCGCGCCTGGCGCTCGGTGGTCAGGATCGCGTGCTGGATCAGCCAGTCCCGGCCGGCGATTTCGTGTTCGCCCGCCAGGCGCTCGCAGGAAGCGAGGAAATCGTCGTGGTCGCGATGGCCGCCGGCGAGATAGTTGGCGCGCATTCCGTGGTCGGCGCAGTAGCGGATGAACGCGTCCTGCTTTTCGAGCGACACGAAGGTCAGCCCGCGCGTCGGCTCGCCCCAGGGATCGCGATATTCCTCATGCATGCGCAGGAAGCCCGGCCAGCACGGCCCGCCGGTCGCCAGGGTGGCGCCTTCGATGCGCAGGAGATCGTCGTCCAGGCTGGTCAGCGAACGCGCCAGATCGAGATTGGCGCGGAACTGCTGCATGGTCAGCGGCTCGAAGGGCGGGAAGGCGGTCGGTTCGATCTCCAGGGCGGCCGCCACCCGCACGCTCATCGCCTGTTTCGCCCGCAGCCGGCGATAGGCGTCGATATGGGGCAGCACCATGTTGTGCCCTTCATAGGCGGTGGTGACGCCCAGCCGGTTGTAGAGCGCCATCGCCTTGGTCGTGGTCGCCTCCAGGTCGACGCCGACGGCGGCGGGCAGCTTCAGCAGGATCTGGGTCCAGAACGGATCGAAGGTGTAGTAGTTGTTGACCGGGCCGCGCAGGATGCCGGTCGGCCTGCCCTCGCCGTCCTTGTCGATCTCGACCCGGCATACCCGGTCGGGAATGAAGCTGGTGATGCCGACGCTGCGCAGGCCAAGCGAGTTGAAGGCGCAGACATTGGGCGTCACCGGCCCGTAGGCCGACAGGAACACCGGATGCTCGGCGGTGGCGCGGTCCAGCACCCGGCGGTCGGGGAATTTTCCTTCCGCCAGGTCGCGCCAGGAGCGGCGGATGAAATAGAACGGCTCGCCCACCGGCGTGGTGATGATCCACTGGCCCTTGGGCGTCACCGCCGCGCGGGCGGCGATCCGCGCCACGATGTCGTCGTGATCCTTTGCATCCGACAGGTCGACCAGCAGCCCGGAGCGCGCGGCGAAGTGCAGCATGTGCGGATGGGTGTCGATCAGCCCCGGCATCAGCGTGGCGCCGCGCAGGTCGATCTCCTGCGCCCCCCTGCCCGCCAGGCCGCGCATTGCCGCCGCACTGCCCAGCCCCAGGATGCGGCCGCCAGCAAAGGCCAGCGCCTCATGCAGGCCCATGTCGCCGCGGCAGTCGCGCACGCGGGCATTGACGATGACGGTGGCGGGTATCCCGTTGTCGCGCTCCATCCTGGCCATCGTCTCCCCCCTCGCCTGGCGTTGTTTTGACGCCATGGTGCCGGCCGGAACCGGCGGACGCCACAGGCGTTTTCGGGCGGCAACGGTTGCGGGAAATGACGGCGTTCAGGAGACGATCACATGGCGACCGAAAAGAAACCCGCCCCGCCGGCCAAGCCGGGCGTCAAGGAAGACACCAAGCGCCATCCGCGCCGGCCGGAGGACGAGAAGCGCACCACGCCCGGCCACGAAGGCGCCCGCTACGGCAACGAGAAGGCGCGGCCGAAGGATACCGGCCGCGAAGGCGCCTGATCAGTCGCGCCCCTTCATCATGCGCTTGGGATCGTAGAGCAGTACCGTCTCGCCGCGCTGGTTCTTCACCTCGTTGCTTGTGTGCACGATGGCGCGGTTGCCTTTCGAGGTCTGGCGGATGCCGGTGATCTCCAGCTCGACATGGATGGTGTCGCCGACGAAGGTCGGGCCCTTGACGTCGAGGTTGCAGCCGAGAAAGGCCAGGCCGGTGCCCTGCATGGTGGACTGGATCAGCAGCCCCTCGGCGAAGGAATAGACCAGCGCGCCCGGCACCGGCCGGCCGCCTTTGATGGCAGAGTCGGTCTTCAGGAACTCGACGTTGTTGAACAGCACCTCGTTCATGCCGGTGACGGCGACGAAGGCGGCCAGGTCGGCCTCGAAGATGGTGCGGCCGACGGTGCGGTAGCGTTCGCCGACCTTGATGTCCTGCCAGAAAAATCCCAGTCCGACGGTCTTCATTACGCGTTTCCTTTCGGCTCGACGACGATGCCGCGCTCGACCAGCGCGGCGATTTCCGTTTCCGGCACGCCCGCCTCGCGCAGCACCTCGCGGCTGTGCTGGCCCAGCAATGGCGCGGGCCGCGTGATGGCGCTGGGGCTGGCCGAGAAGCGCACCGGCGGATTGACGACCCGGATCGTGCCCTCGCTGGGATGCTCCATGGTGCCGAACAGCCCGCCGGCGTTCAAATGCGGATCGGCCAGGATGTCTTCCAGCGAATTGATCGGCGCGCAAGGCACCTGGGCGGCCATCAGCTCTTCCAGCCATTCCGCCGTGGTCCTGGTGGTCGCGATCTCGGTGATCAGCTCGTAGAGCTCGACGATGTTCTGGCTGCGCGCCACCACGGTGGTGAAGCGGGGATCGGCCGCCAGATCGTCGCGCCCGGCGATGCGGAAGAAGTCGACGAAATGCCGGTTGGTGTAGGGCAGGATCGACACCCAGCCGTCGCGGCTGCGATAGGGTTTGCGGCCCGGCGCCATCATGCGGTTGTAGCCGGGCCTGTTCTCCTCCGGCGCGAAGCAGCGCATGAAGAGGTGCTCGACCATGAGATACTGCGCCATGGTCTCGAACATCGGCACCTCGACCGACTGGCCCTCGCCGCTGCGCAGCCTGTGGATCAGCGCCGTCAGCACGGCATAGGCAAGCGTCAGCCCCACCGTCTTGTCGGCGATGATGGTGGGGGCGTATTTGGGCACGCCGTCATGCATGCCGTTGAGCCAGGCGACGCCGGACACCGCCTGGATCACATCGTCATACGCGGGACGGTCGCCATAGGGGCCGTCGGCGCGATAGCCATAGGCGCCGACATAGACGATGCCGGGGTTGATCCTCTTCACGCTGTCGTAGTCCAGCCCCAGCTTCTTCATCGCCTGCGGCCGCATGGCGTGCACCAGCGCATCGGCGGTCGCGATCACCTTCGCCAGCGCCGCCCGCGCCTCCGGCCGCTTCAGGTCGAGGGCCAGCGAGCGCTTGGAGCGGTTGACGCCCAGATGCAGCGGCCCCATCCCGGCATTGACGCGTGACGGGCCGATATGGCGCAGCGTCTCGCCCTCCGGCGGCTCCACCTTGATGACGTCCGCCCCCTGGTCGCCCAGGAGCTGCGTGGCGTAGGGGCCGAGCACGACGGCGGTCATGTCGATGATGCGCATGCCCTTGAGCGCGCCGGCCATGGTTGCCTCCCCGTTCTTTCTTGGCCGGCAGCCTGCGGCAGCGCGCTGGCAGGGTCAAAGCCTTTGTCGGCCGTTCCGGCACGCGAACCCCGCGCCCGGCGGCCGACACGCTTGACAGGACCGCGCCGAACCCGAAACTCGTCGCCAACAAGGAAACCCGAGGAGAGTACCCATGAACGTGCGAAGCGTCATGCGCCGGGCGGCGCAGTTCCATGCCAACCGCGACGCGGTGGTGCATGGCGAGCGGCGGCTGAGCTTCGCGCAGGCCTGGGAGCGCGCCGTCCGCATGGCGAACGGGCTTATCGCGCTGGGCATGCAGCCGGGCGACCGGGTCGGCGTGCTGGAGGACAATTCGCTGGAGGCGGCCGACATCTTCGTCGGCGCCGCCGTCGCCAACGTGGTGCGCGTGCCGCTCTATCCGCGCAACAGCCGCGAGGCGCATCTGCACATGCTGGGCCACACCAAGTGCAAGGTGCTGATCGTCGGCGCCAACTACGCCCACGAGGTCGAGGGCATGAAGGAGGAACTGCCGGAGCTGCAGCACATCATCGTGCGCGACGCCAGCTACGAACCATGGCTGGCCGGCCAGTCGACCGTCGATCCCGACCCGCCGATCAGGGAGGACGACGTCTACATCATCCGCCATACCGGCGGCACCACCGGCCGCTCCAAGGGCGTGGCCTACACGCACCGTTCGTGGCTGGCCGCAGCGCGCGACTGGTTCTACCTCTACCCGCCGGTCGAGCCGGGCGATTCCTGCCTGCATCTGGGGCCGATCAGCCACGGCTCGGGCTATCTCTTCATGCCGATCTGGATGGGCGGCGGCTGCAACGTGATGATCGACAGGTTCGATCCCGCCGCCGTGGTCGAGCTGATGGAGAAGGAGAGGATCGGCTACATGTTCATGGTGCCGACCATGCTCAACGCGGTGCTGCGCGTGCCCGGCCTGCGCCAGCACGATTTCTCCAGCCTGAAATGCCTGCTGATCACCGCCGCGCCCATCGCCGACGACACCGCCCTGAAGGGCTACGAGGCGTTTGGCAAGGCCATGTACCAGGGCTACGGCCAGACCGAGGTGCTGCCGGTGGCGATCATGGGCGCGGCCCAGTGGTTCGCCAAGGACGTGCCCGGCTCCAACCCGCTGCGCGCCTGCGGCATGGCCCTGCCCTTCGCCGAGCTGGAGATCTGGGACGAGGACAACAAGCCCGTGCCGCCGGGCCAGCCGGGCCAGATCGTGGCCAAGACCGACGGGCAGATGAGCGGCTTCTGGCAGGATCCAGAAGCGACCGCCGAGCGCATGGTCGACGGCTGGGTGCTGACCGGCGATGTCGGCATGCTGGACGCCAACGGCTATCTCTACATGATGGACCGCGCCAACGACATGATCGTATCCGGCGGCTACAACATCTATCCGGCCGAGCTGGAGAACGCCATCGCCGACCATCCCGCCGTGATCGAATGCGCCGTGTTCGGCGTGCCGCACGAGAAATGGGGCGAGGCGCCGCTGGCGGTCTGCACCGTCGACCCCAAGGCCAAGGTCAGCGAGCAGGAGATCATCCAGCTCTGCGCCGACAAGCTGGGTTCCTACAAGAAGCCGCACGCGGTCGAGTTCCGCACCGAGCCGCTGCCCAAGACGCCGGTCGGCAAGATCAAGCGCAAGGAGCTGCGCGAGCCGCACTGGCAGGGCCATACGCGGCGCGTGGCGGGGAGCTAGAACGGGCGGCCGTTACCGACGACATCAGGGTTTCCGGCAGGATCGCGCAAAAGTGGCGTGACGCAACTTGCGGCGGCGCAGTATGGTGCCGGCGATGACCGCCGCCGCCTTCCTGCGCCTGGCCCGCCCGCTCGACTGGCTGAAAAACGGGTTCGTGCTATTGGGGCTGCTGTTCGCCGAGGCCTGGCATTCGGGACCGCTGGTGCTCGACGTCGCCATCGTGACCACAGCCTTCTGCCTCGCCGCCTCCTCGGTCTATGCCTTCAACGACATAACCGATGCCGACGCCGACCGCCGCCATCCGCACAAGCGCCAGCGGCCGGTCGCTTCCGGCCAGGTGACGGCGGGTCAGGCGCTGGTTTTCGCCGTCGCGCTGGCGCTGGCGGCGCTTTTCCTCGCCGCCCTGGTACGGCCGGAGGCGCTGGCACTGGTCGGGGCCTATCTGCTGCTGAACCTGTTCTATTCGCGGCTGCTGCGGCGCATTCCGCTGGTCGACGTGCTGACCATCGCCGCGGGCTTCATGCTACGCGTGCTGGCCGGCACGGTCGGCGTCGGCATCCCGCCCTCGGGCTGGCTGCTGGCGACGGCGCTGGCGTTGACCCTGTTCCTGGGCTTCGCCAAGCGGCGGGCGGAGATACAGGCGACGGACGGCAACGTCAGCCGCACCAGCCTCTCGTTCTACAGTCCACGGCTTCTGGACGGCCTCACCCTGACGACGGCGGCAGCGGCGGCAACGCTCTATACCGCCTTCACCCTCGACGGCGGCTCCATCGCCTGGCATGCGGCGCCCAATCTGTGGCTGACCGCGCCACCCGCCATCGGTGTGCTGGCCCGCTACGCCTGGCTGATCTTCGCCCGCGGCAGGGGCGAGAATCCGGCGCGCGACCTGCTGGACGACATGCCCGCCCTGGCGCTGGGCGCGCTGTGGCTGGCGCTGACGGTGCTGGTGATCGGCGGATTTCTCTAGAGCAGAGCGGATCAGGCTGGCTCGCGCCGCGCTCGCGCCCGCTTGCGGGCGGCGCCGACATCGGCGTCGTCGAGATGGAGCAGGCCGGCCAGGCGGCGCATCAGGCTGGTCTCGTAGTGGTGCGCCTCGCCGTCGGCGTAGACGACCTGCCACAGCAGCTCGACGATCCCAAGCCGCTCCTCGGGCGTGAAGCGCCGGTTCAGCGCGCTGGTGAAACGGAAGACGTCGCTGGCGTTCTCGTGCAGGTTGACCACGTCGTCGACCATGGTGGCGGCGGTCTTTTCATCGAGCTGGAAATGGTCCTGCAGCAGCCGTTCGATGACGGCCCGCTCGCCGGGCGAGAATTCGCCGTCGCGCGCCGCCACTTCGACCATCAGCGCCGCCGCCGCCATGATGCGGTCGCCATCATGCAGCGAGCGGTGCGCGGTCGAGGCGGGTTCGGAAAGAAAGGATTTCAGCCAGCCGATCATAGGCTTCTATCGCAGGCGGAAACGGCGAAAACAAGGCTTCACAGGTCGAATTCGGCATCGTAGGCGCGGGCCAGACGCAAGGCGCAGAGCCGGCCGAAATGCACCGTCAGGCTCTTGCGCGTGGCCGCCGCCAGGGCGCGCCGCGGCGGCTCGACCAGCACCTCCCCGCCATAGCGGTCGGCGACGATGATGCCGACCTCGGGCGGCAGGTGCTCCATGGGAAACCCGTCGGGCACGGCGAAATAGAACAGGTCGCAATGCGGGGCGTATTCCGGCCATTTGCCGTCGCGCTGCAGGTCGATCAGCGAGGTCTTGATCTCGACGATGGTGATGAGGCCGGTGGCATCTACGCCGAACACGTCGGCCCGCCTTCCGCTGGGCAGCTCGACCTCGACCGTGGACATGACGCCCATGTGGCGCAGCAGGCGCAGCACGCCGCGGGTGATGATGGTGGTTTCCTGGCTCATCGCCGGCGCATTCTAGCGCCGCGGCCATGTCAGGCGGGAAGCCCGTGCCGGCGAAATGCAGGCGACAGGGGCGACCGAAGGTCGCCCCTGCCCATCGGAATCTACCGGGCCGGCAGGATGGCGATATCGGCGAGAGCGCCGGTCAGCCCCTCGATCCTGCCGACAACGGCGGCCTTGCCGCTGGCGAGGTCCAGCGTGTGCAGCGTGCCGCCATTGACGACCCAGGCGGTATTGCCGCCTTGGCCGTCGGATTCGATGTCGAAGGCGACCGGCCCCTCGACCATGGGACCGAGCTTGCCGATCGTGTTCAGGATGCCGTCATTGGGCGGCGCCTGGCGCACCATCGCGCCGGTCGCGGCGTCGATATTGAACAGCGTCGTTTCCTTGGCGCCCTTGAAGGAGTTGGTATAGGCGCCGGCCACGATGCGCGCGGTCATGCCCTTGCTGGCGTCAGTGCCGGCATAGGCCAGCGCACCATCGGTGATCACCGCGCCGTCATCGACATTGGCGCGCAAATTGGAGCCGTCGCTGCCGATGATGCGCAGCCGGTCGGCCGCCGGGTTGAAATCGACCGTTGCCGCCACGCCGGGCGCCAGGGTGGCCTTCAGCTTCGATTTCTCCGTGGCCTTGCCGGTGGCGGTATCGATGGTGACCACGGTGCCGTCCGGCGTCACGCCATAGAGCCAGCCATCCGCCGGCCGCACGTCGATGCCGATCAGGCTGGGCACGCCGGTGACGGTCATGGTGCCGGTGACCCGGCGGGTGTCGCTGTCGAACATCACCAGCGTGTTGCCGCCGACCAGCCCGACGAAGCTGGCGGCAAGAGACGGCGATGCCAGCGCGCCGCCGGCGACGAATGCTGCAATGGCGAGAAAGCTTGTGCGAACGGTCATGAGCAAACCCTTTCCTTCATGGTTCCCGAAACGGAATCGCTGTCCGTTGTCGGGAAACCCGGAACAGGGTCCGGTGGATGCGCGCGGACCGGCTGGAAAATTTTTTCGGGCGCAGGCATCCAACCGCGGTTTCGATCCGTATCGAGTAAATGGATTTTCCGGCGCAGGAGCGGCAGACGCAGACTGCCGAGATGACGGCGGCGCTGGCGCGCTGCGCCCGCGGCGACCGGCTGGCGCTGCGCGTCCTGTTCGACGCCGAGGCGGGCCGCATGACCGGCATCGCCCAGCGCATCGTGCGCCGCCGCGATCTGGCCGAGGAAGTGGTGCAGGAAGCCTTCGTGCGCATCTGGCGCAGCGCCGGCCGCTACGATCCGGCGCTGGGTTCGCCGCGCAGCTGGATCTACGCCATCGTGCGCAACCTGGCGCTGAACGTGGTGCGCGACGGCCGGCGCGAGATTGCGGTCGAGGATGACGACCTGACCGGCATCGCCGACGATCGCGTGGCGCTGGCGACCTTGGACGAAAGCTCCGCCCTGCGCCGCTGCCTGGAACGGCTGGACGACAATCGCCGCACCTGCCTGCTGCTGGCCTATGTCGGCGGCTTCTCCCATGGCGAGATTGCCGGCCGGCTGGGCGCGCCGCTGGGCACGGTGAAAGCTTGGATCCGTCGTGGCCTGCTGGCGCTGCGGGAGTGCCTGGCATGAGCACGAACGAAGACCGGATCGTGCTGGCCGGCGAATACGTGCTGGGCGTGCTCGAGGCGCAGGAGCAGCGCGAGGCGCAGACGCTGCTGGCGCAGGACGCCGCGTTCAGGGCCGCCGTCGCCGACTGGCGTTTGCGTCTTGAAGAGCTCGATGCCACGGCTTCCGAGGTCTCGCCCTCGCCCGGCCTGTGGCGCCGTATCGAAAGCGCCATCGCACAGGCGCCGCCGGCCGCAGCGGAGAAGCCGGCGACCCGTCCCGGACTGTGGCGCAGCCTGACTTTCTGGCGTGCCGCCGCCCTGGCGCTGGCGGCTGCCTGCATCGTGCTGGTGGTCGGAACGCTGCAGCCATGGGGCCGGCCGCAGCCCGTGGTGATTGCCGTGCTGGAGGCTGAGGACGGCTCTTCGCCCGGCGCCATCGTGGAGGCCTATGCCGATGGCAGCATCCGGCTGGTGCCCCTGACCGACATTCCGGTGCCGCCGGGCCGGGCGCTGCAGGTGTGGACGCTCTGGGACCAGGCGCGCGGGCCGGTGCCGCTGGGCCTGCTCGACAGGGCGCGCAACGCGGTGCTCAGCGTCGATGGCCAGCCGCGGCCGCAGCCGCAGCAGCTCTATGAGATCACGCTGGAACCGGCGTCAGGCTCCCCCACCGGCCGGCCGACCGGTCCCATTCTCTACAAGGGGCTGGCGGCCGTGCCGCGCTGAGCGCTCAGCCGCCCAGCACCTTGGGCTTCTTGTAAAGCGGGAAGCCGATATAGGGCTTGCTGCTGTCGTGGTCGGGAATCTCGAAGAAGGTCGAGCGGTTGTTGTTGTGCACGCCGCCATCGACGCGGATATAGGCGCCGGTGATGTAGGCGGCCGCCTCCGACAGCAGGAACGCCACCGCCGCGGCGATCTCCGACTCCGTGCCGTGGCGGCGCAGCGGCACGCGCTTGACGATGTTGCGCAGCGTGTCGTGGGCGCTTTCCGGATATTTGTCGAAGCCGGACGAGGCGATGAAGCCGGGGATCACCTGGTTCAGCCGCACGCCGGAGGCGGCCCACTCGATCGAGGCGGAAAGGGTGAAATTGTGCTGGCCGGCGCGGGCCGCACCGCTATGGCCCATGCCGGGCATGCCCAGCGGCCAGTCGGCGCCGATGGTGACGATGTTGCCGCCATTGTTCTCCATCCACTGAACGAACGCCTCGCGGGAGACCAGGAAAGTCGCCGTCATGTTGTTTGCGACCACCGCGTTCCAGCCGTTGAGGCTGAGATCGCGCAGCCTTGAGGGGAACTGGCCGCCGGCGTTGTTGACCAGCCCGTCGATGCGGCCGCCCCATTGCAGCACCGCCGCCACCATCTCCTTCACCGGCTGCTCCTGGCGCAGATCGCAGCTATGCATGAAGACGTCGTCGCCGCCGCCCAGCTCCCCGTGGACGGCGGCCAGCTTCTCGACGTTGCGGCCGATCAGCGCGATGCGCGCGCCCAGCGATTTCAGCTCGTGCGCGATGCAGCGGCCGATGCCGCTGCCGCCGCCGGTGACGATGATGACCTGGTCCTGGAACAGGCCGGGGCGGAAGACGGAACGATAGTCGACCATGATTACTCCTGGATCGGCCTGCGGCCGAAGATGCGGCTGAGCACGCCGGGGATGAAGGGCTCCGACCTGATGTCGACGAAGCCGGCCTGGCGGAAGAATTCGCGGCAATCGGCTTCCGAATGCGCCTCGCCGGTGCTGCTCCAGATCGCCTCGTTCAGGCCCCACAGCGCGGGATCGAGCGGGCCGGTGCGCTGATCGTTCAGCGCCTCGCCGATCAGATGCATCTCGCCGCCCGGCGCCAGCGCCGCGAAGGCCTTGCGCACCACGAGCTGGATCAGCGCGGCCGAATATTGCGGCAGGTTGGACGCCATCAGCACCACATCGACGCCGGTGGGAAAGGCGTCGCGGGTGAAATCGCCGCCCACCGCCTCGACCCTGTCGGCGGCGCCGTTCCTGGCGATGAACTCGCGCGCCACCACGGCAACCGGCGGCAGGTCGAACACCGTCGCCTTCAGTCCGGGGAACGCCTGCGTCGCCATGATGCTGTAGGCGCCGGAGCCGCCGCCCAGATCGAGCAGGTGCCGGCGGCCCTTCAGGTCGGTAGTGCGGGCGAAGTGGCGCGCCGAGCCGGTGCCGATCGAATAGGTCGCCTCGTGGTACTTGCGCGCGTCCTCGACGGTGAAATTCTCGTACAGGCCAAGCTGCGCCTCCTCGCGCCGCTTCAGATGCTCGCCGAGCCGACCCCAGTCGTTCCAGTTGGGCTTGGTGAACAGCATCCACGGCCCGGCGAAGCGCTCCTTGCCGCTGACCAGGAAACGCTCGACGTCGTCGGCATTGCGGTAGCGCTCGCCGTCCTTGCGCAGCAGGTCCATCGCCGTCAGCGCCGTGATCAGCCGGCCGGCCTGGCGCTCGCTCAGGTCGCGCGCCTGAGCGACGGCAGCGATGGTGTCGGCCCCCTCGGAGATCGCGGTGAAAATATCCAGCTCGATGGCGGCGAACAGCGCGCCGCTCTGCCAGTAGGCACGCGACAGATGCTGCAGGCGGGTCAGGTCGACGCGGTTCTGCCCGGATGACGGATTGGCCATGTTCCTCCGACGGCGGCCGCTGCTTGCGGCGGCCTTTGCCGCACTCAATCAGAACCGGTCGGGCCCGATCAAGCGGCAACACCGCCCGTTTCCGCAGGGCGGCCATCGGTTTCGGAACGATGGAACAAATCAGGCCGTGACGGAATCGCGGACGATCCCGTCACGGCCTGTTATCCGTTCTAGCTGCCGCGGCGCTTGCGCGTGGCGGCCGCCTTCTTGGCCGCTTTCGAGCGGGCGGCCTTGGGACGGGCCGCGCTGGCGGCGCCGCCCTTCTTGCCGCCCTTCTTCGAGGCGCTGCGGTTCTCCGCCTTGCCGCGCCCCGAGCCGCTCTTCTTGCCGCCGCCGCTTTCCTTGTTGACGGTGGCCCAGGCGCGGCGTTCGGCTTCCTTCTTCGCAACGCCGCGCTTCTCATAGCCCTCTTCGATGTGTTCGGCCTTGCGCTTCTGCTTGCCGGTGTAGGCGGCCTTGCTGCCACGCGCCATGACTGCCTCCGTCAGACCCTGCCAGTCGCCAGCAGCACCACCAGAATGACGACGATGACCAGGGTGACGCCGGACGGGCCGTAACCCCAGCTCCGACTGTAGGGCCAGGCCGGCAGGGCGCCCAGCAGCAGCAGGATGAGAACGATCAGCAGAATGGTGCCCAGCATGGGTCTGTCCTTTTGGCGGACATGCGGCGTTGCGCGCGCACGGGACTGCCGGAGCCCATCGAGGATCGCGCGCCCGGCCGGTGCCGGGCCGGCGATGCGCTCGGGCAATCCGCTCAGGCAACGCGGCCGGCCGAAACAGGTTCCGCCGGCAAAAGGTGGAGATACGGTCTCAGCCGCGGCCGATGAAGGGCATCTTGGTCGCCATGATGGTCATGAACTGCACGTTGGATTCCAGCGACAGGCTGTCCATGTAGACCACGGCGGAGGCGACGTCGTTGACGTCCATCAGCGGCTCGACGGCGACGCTGCCATTGGCCTGCACGATGCCGGCCTTCATGCGCTGGGTCATCTCGGTGCCGGCATTGCCGATGTCGATCTGGCCGCAGGCGATGTCGTACTTGCGCCCGTCGAGCGAGGTCGACTTGGTCAGCCCGGTGACGGCGTGCTTGGTCGAGGTGTAGGGCGCGGAATTGGGCCTGGGGGCATGGGCGGAGATCGAGCCGTTGTTGATGATGCGCCCGCCGCGCGGGGTCTGGTCCTTCATGATCCGGAAGGCCTCCTGGGTGCAGAGGAAGACGCCGGTCAGGTTGGCGTCCACCACCGCCTTCCACTGCTCGTAAGTCAGATCTTCCAGGTTGATCGGCGGCGCGCCCATGCCGGCATTGTTGAACAGCAGGTCGAGCCGGCCGAATTCCCGCTTGGTCTCGGCGAAGATCCGCTTCACCTCGTCGGGCCTGCCGACATCGCCGGGCACCACCAGCGTGCGGCCGCCGCCCATGGCGGCGGTCTGCTCCAGCGGCTCGCGGCGGCGGCCGGTCAGGGTGACGCCGTAGCCGGCCCGCAGCAGGGCCAGCGCCACGGCGCGGCCGATGCCGGTGCCCGCACCGGTGACGATGGCGATTTTTCCTGCAGCCCCAGAAGCCATGGCGCGTTTCCCCTGTCCCGTTTCGGGGGACAGGGTACACGTCAAACGCCGTCTATTTGAAGACCGGTTCGCGCCGCTCGGCGAAGGCGGCCAGGCCTTCCTCGACATTGGCCGAGCGCAGCCCGTCGGCCACCACCTCCAGCTCCGCCTCGATGCCGGCGCGTAGCGTGCCGTCCAGCCCCTGCCGGCTCAGCGATTTCATTAGGGCGATGGCCTGCGGGTTGCGCTTGCCGAGCTGGACCGCGTATTCCATCGCCTTGGCCTGCAGTTCGCCGTCCTCGAACACGGCATTGGCCAGGCCCCAGTCCAGCGCCTGATCCGGCGTCAGCCAGGCGCCGGAATACATCAGGTCCAGCGCGCGGCGCAGGCCGACCAGGCGCGGCAGACGCTGCGTGCCGCCCCAGCCGGGCACCAGCCCGTATTGCGCATGCTGGTCGCCGAAGCGGGCCGCCTTGCCGGCGAACACCACGTCGCAGGCCATGGCCAGTTCCAGCCCGCCGGCCAGCGCCAGCCCGTGCACCACGCCGATCACCGGCAGGCGCGAGGCCTCCATGGCGTAGAGCGCCTCATGGCCGCCGCCCAGCCAGGATTTCAGCCCCTCGCGCGTGGCGCGGGCGGCCTTGACCTGGTCGAGATCGGCGCCGGTGCAGAAATGCTTGCCGTTGGCCTTCAGCAGCATCACCCGCACCGACTTGTCGGCCTCCAGCGTGCGGACGGCATCGAGCAGGCCTTGCGCCAGCTCGCGCGATATGCAGTTGAACTTGGCCGGTCGGTTCAGCGTGGCGATGCCGACCGCGCCCTCTTTGGAAACGAGTACCGGCGCTTCGCTGTCGCTCATGCTGTTCTCCTCAATACGGCACCGCGACGCGGCCGACGCGCTCGCGGGCGATGATCATCTTCTGGATCTGCTCGGTGCCGTCGCCGATCTGCAGCCCCATCACGTCGCGCAGGCGCTGCTGGTGCGGCAGGTCCATGCTCCAGCCGCCATGGCCATGGGTCAGCAGGCAGCGGTGGATGGTCTCGAAGGCGGTCTTGGGCACCCACCACTTGCACATCGCCGCCTCCGAGGTGTGCGGCTTGTTCTGGTCGCGCAGCCACAAGGTGCGGTAGCACAGCAGGCGGCAGCCGGTGAGGATGGTCTCGGCCTCGGCCAGCGGCTCGGTGACGCCCTGGTACTTGGCGATCGGATTGCCGAAGGCCTTGCGCTCAGTGGCGTATTTCCACGTCTCCTGCAGCGATTCCCAGGCCGGCGCCAGCACCTGCAGGCCGATCAGGGCGCGTGAATAGTCGAAGCCCTGCATAACCTGGCGGAAGCCGGCGCCTTCGCCGCCGATCCGGTACTCCGCCGGGATGCGGACATTGTCGAAGAACACCGAACCGCGGCCGATGATCTTCGAGCCCAGGTCGTTGAAGGTGGTGCGGCTGATGCCGGGCAGGTCGAACGGCACGAAGAAGCCGGTGACGCCCGACGCGCCGGCATTGCCGGTGCGGGCCAGCAGGATGATAGAATCGGCCTGCGCCACCAGCGAGATCGAGGTCTTCTCGCCGTTCAGCACATAGCCCTTGGCATCCTGTTCCGCCTTCAGGATCAGGTTGCCGGCGTCCGAGCCGCCGCGCGGCTCGGTCAGGCCCAGCGCCACCAAGGTCGTGCCGGCGCAGATCTTGCCGACCACTTCCTTGCCCAGTTCCGGCGGTGCGTGGCGGCACAGGATCGAGCCCATCAGCGAGCCCAGCAACTGCACATAGGCCACGTTCATGTCGCCCGACGCGATGTTCTCCATCACCAGCCCGGCGGTGACGCTGTCGGCGCCCAGCCCGCCGAATTCCTCCGGCAGATCGACGCCGATCAGGCCCAGCTCGCCCATCTGGCGCATCAGGTCGCGCGCGATCGAGTTTTCCTTCTCGCGCGCCTGGTAGAACGGCGCGAGTTTTTCATCGGCGAAGCGACGGGCGGTGGCGCCGATCTGCTCCTGGTCTTCTGTGAAGCCGAAATCCATGGTCCCGGCCCCCTTACTTGTAGAAGTCCTTGAAGCGCGGCGGGCGCTTCTCGTTCAGCGCCTTCACGCCTTCCTGCGACTCCGCCGTCATGTAGTAGAGGCGCAGCGCCTGCATGCCCAGCCCGCCAATGCCGCGGATATTGTCGGTGTCGGCGTTGAACGACTTCTTGGCGATGGCGATGGCGGTCGGGCTGCGCTGCACCAGCTCGGCGCACCAGGAATCGACCTCGGCGTCGAGCTGGTCGTCGGGCACGTAGTGGTTGATCAGCCCCATCTCCTTGGCTTCCTTGGCGGAGTAGCGCTTGCACATGTACCAGATCTCGCGCGCCTTCTTCTCGCCGACCACGCGCGCCAGATAGGCGGTGCCGAAACCGGGATCGACCGAACCCATCTTGGGGCCGACCTGGCCGAAGATGGCGCTCTCGGCGGCGATGGTCAGGTCGCAGATCGTGGCCAGCACGTTGCCGCCGCCGATGGCATAGCCGCGCACCTTGGCGACGACCGGCTTGGGCACGTCGCGGATCATGCTCTGGAATTCCTCGATCGGCATGCCGATGGTGCCGCGGGTGGAGCCGTCGCCGTACTGGCCGGTGTGGTCGGACTGGTCGCCGCCGGTGCAGAAGGCCTTGCCGCCGGCGCCGGTCAGCACGATGGCGCCGATATTGGTGTCCCAGCCCGCCTTCATGAAGGCGTCGAGCATTTCCACGCAAGTGCGGGGGCGGAAGGCGTTGTAGACTTTCGGGCGGTTGATGGTGACGGTGGCGACCCCGTCCTTCACGTCGTAGAGAATGTCCTCGTAGCTCATGCTCGTCTTCGCCCGCAGGCGCTCCCTTTGCGAAATCGGTTGGCAGAAGATTTTCTATCGAATAGTAGTTAGATAAACAACGGGGACGCAATGCCCAGAAAAACCGGCGCCATGGCCTCGAGCAGGGAAAGCGCGCGCCCGCCCGCGAAATCGGCGGCGACCAGGCGCAAGATACTGGATGCCGCCGCCCGCACCTTCCGCGACAAGGGCTATGCGGCGACGACCCTGAACGACATCGCCGACGTGGCCGAGATCCGTGCCGCCAGCCTGTACTATTATTTCCGCTCCAAGGAGGACCTGCTGGATGCGGTGTTCGGCATCGGCATGCAGCGGGTGGTCGATGCGGTGCGCCAGCGCTCCGCCGCCCTGCCCCAGGACGCCAGCCTGGCCCAGCGCGTGCAGGTGGCGATCGAGGCGCATCTGGAGATGCTGCTGCAGCAGGGCGACTACATGTCAGCCAATATCCGCATTTTCGGCCAGGCGCCCCGGCCGGTGCAGCGCCGCCAGCTGGCGTTGCGCGAGGACTATGCCGAGTTCTGGCGCGAATTGCTGGAAAAGGCGCAGCGCGACGGCAAGGTGCGGGCCGACATCGACCTGTCGACCATGCGCATGCTGATCTTCGGCGCGCTGAACTGGTGCACCGAATGGGCCGATCCGAAGAAGGGCCCGGTCAGCGAGATCGCCCGCCACGCCTGCCTGCTGGTGCTGGAAGGCATCACCGCGCCCGCCAAGGCGCCGCGCCGGAAATAAGATACAGCGTTCAGCCGATCTTGAAGTAGTCGGGCCGGCCCGACGACCAGAAATCGCCCCACATCTGCTGCCCGCCGTCCAGGGTCAGCAATTCGCCGGTAATGAACTTGCCCGACGGCGCCGACAGATAGACGCAGGCTTCCGCCACGTCCCAGACGTCGCCCGCCCGGCGCATGGGATTGCTCTCGGCGAAGGTGCGGCGGCCTTCCTCGGTGTACTGGGCAAAGCCGCTGCTCTCGACCGCGCCGACGCCCAGGCAGTTGACGCGGATGTTGAGCGGCGCCCATTCTACCGCCACCGTCTTGGAGGCGTAGATCACGCCCGCCCGCGCCCCGGTCGAATGTGCCATGCCCGGCAGGCCGCGGGCGATGGTGGCGGTGATGTTGACGATGCAGCCCGGCCGGGCGCGATCGCGCCAGTGGCGGGCGGCGTTTTGCATCATGTACCAGGTGCCGTTGAGATTGGTGTCGACGACCGCGTTCCAGCCCTTGACGGTGAAATCGATGGCCTGCTGCGCGAACTGGCCGCCGGCGTTGTTGATCAGCACGTCGATGCCGCCCCATTCGTTGAAGGCGCGGTCCATGAACTGTCCGACGTTTTCCGCCTCGCGGATGTTCAGCACGTCGCTGTGGACGGTGGCGCCGGTGCGCTTGAGGAACTCGACCGCCTCGGCCAGTTTCTCCGGCTTGCGGCCGCAGACCACCAGGTCGGCGCCCAGCCGGCCGAACAGGGCGGCCGTCGCCTTGCCCAGGCCGGAGCCGGCGCCCGACACCAGCACGCGCTTGCCCTTGAACAGGTCCGGCGCATAGACGGTCGGGTGGGTCAGCAGTTTCTCGTCGGTGAACCCGAAATCGGCCGGACTCGGCATGGCGTATCCCTCCTGCGCGGCCGGCCAGCGCCGCCGCCTCTACCTAATGTTCATTAGATTTCTGCCATCGCCGCGGCCGCGCCGCAATAGTCTCGTTGCAACCTAGCTCACGACCTTGATGTAAGTGTCCTTGCGCAGGATTTCCTGGCCGCGGAAAGTGTAGATATCGACCCCCAGCCACTCCTGCTTCTCGCCGCTGGTCAGCGTGGCGGTGCGATGCCATTCGGTGATGCCGCGATTGCCCACCACGTATTCCGCCGTGTGCCGCCAGGCGATATCGGGACTGGCGGCGAACAGGGCGGTGAAGAATTTCCGGATCTCCTCCCTGCCCTTGTAGCTGCGGCCCCAGATATCCGGCCCCTTGGCGTTGCGGAACTCGCCGTCCTCGGCGAAGGCGCCGACGATGCCCTCGACGTCGCGACGGGCGAAGGCGGCGCCGATGCGGCGGATCGTGTCGATGCTGACGGGCTGGTCGGTCTCGATATGGTCCATGGTTTCCCTCCCGGTTTATGAAGCTAGTATGGGCGCGATGTCGGAACGCAAACAATTGCTGATCGTGGCCCACGCGCCCTCGCCCAATACCGAGCGGCTGCGGGATGCGGTGATCGCCGGCGCCGGCAGCAGCGAGATTTCCGGGGTCGATGTGCGCTTCATCGCCGCCCTGCAGGCGAAACCGCAGGACGTGCTGCGCGCCTCTGCCATCATCCTGGGCACGACCGAGAACCTGGGCTACATGAGCGGCGGGCTGAAGGATTTCTTCGACCGCATCTACTATCCCTGCCTGGAGCAGACGCAAGGCCTGCCCTTCGCCGCCTGGATCCGGGCCGGCAGCGACGGCACCGGCACCAGGCGCGGCATCGAGACCATCACCACCGGCCTGCGCTGGCGGGCGGTGCAGGAGCCGCTGATCCTCAAGGGCGAGTGGCGCGAGGAGTTCGTCGGCCAGTGCCGCGAGCTGGGCCTGGCGATGGCGGCCGGGCTGGAAGCGGGCGTGTTCTAGAGAATCAGCCCGCCATCGACCGGGATGGTGTGGCCCACGACATAGGCGGCCATCGGCGAGGCCAGGAACAGCGCCACGCCCGCCATATCCTGCGGCGTGCCCAGCCGGTGCAGGGGGATGCGCTCCAGCGTGGCCTGCAGGCGCTGCGGATAGGCGGTCGTCACCTTGGTCATCTTGGTGTCGACCATGCCCGGCGCAATGCCGTTGACGCGAATGCCATCGATCGCCCATGCCTCGCCCAAAGTACGCGTCAGGCCCAGCGCGCCGGTCTTGGAAGCATTGTAGGCCGGGTTGCCCTTGGTCGAATGGAAGGCGGCGGTCGAACTAATGATGATCAGCGAGCCTTTGGCGGCGGCCAGCGCGGCGTGATACTTGGCGGCGCAGGCCATCAGGCTGTTGAGATTGACGTCGACCACCTTCTGGAAGCCTTCGATCTCGAACTCGGCGCGCTTGTAGAGCACCTGGCCCTGCGACAGCACCAGCACGTCGAGCCTGTCGAGGTCAGGCTGCCGCTTGATGGCGTCGAAATCGCCGACATCGACCTGGGCATAGGCCAGGCCTTCCATGTCGCTGCCGTCGTCCTTGGAATAGTCGGAAGCCCTGGCGCGGGTGCCCCAGACCGCGACCTTGGCCCCCTTCGCCCGGAAGGCATGGGCGATGCCGTTGCCGATGCCGCTGGAGCCGCCGACCACCAGCACGCTCTTGCCGCTGAAATCCAGTTCGCTCATCACCCTGTCTCCCCTGCTATTCGGCGGCGATCCGCGGCCCGCCGTCGCGCCGGTGCACGATATAGTCGCGCATATCGGCCTGCGCCGTCATCTTCCAGTAATCGACCAGCCGCCACGGCGAGTTGGCGAAGACGCGGCCCTTGCGATTCTTGTACCAGTTGTTCATGCCGCCATGGGTCCAGACCATGCGCTCATGCGCCGCGTCGACCCGCCGGTTGTAGTCGTCGTGCACGTCCCGGCGCACCTCGATCGAGGACAGCTTGTCCTCCAGCATGTGGCGGAGCAGGTCCATGACGTAGCGGATCTGGCATTCGGCGTGGAAGATGGCGCTGCCGCCATGGCCCAGATTGGTGTTGGGTCCGTACATGATGAAGAGGTTGGGGAATTCCGGCACCGACACGCCGAGATAGGCGCGCGGATCGTCCTCGCCCCACAGCTCGCGCAGACTGTGTCCGGTGCGGCCGACGATCTGCATCGGCCACAGCATGCGCCCGGCCTGGAAGCCGGTGGCCAGCACGATGGCGTCGGCTTGATGGCGGACACCGTCCTGCGTGACGATGGCGTCGGGCTCGACATGATCGATCCTGTCGGTCACCAGTTCGACATTCGGCCGAGTCAGCATCGTGTACCAGTGATTGTCGATCAGGATGCGCTTGCCGTAGGGTGGATAGTTGGGAATGACCTTCGTCAGCAATGCAGGATCGTCGCCGATCTCGCGCCTGACATGCCGCACCATGTTGACGCGGTAACGCTCGTTGATCGCGTTCAGTGACTGCTCCGGCTTGTCCCAGCTCGGATCCTTCTGCAGCGCCGGCCACAGCCCGTCGGCAAAGCCCCAGAACAGCTGGAAGCGGTACCACTGCACGTAATAGGGGATGTGGCGCAACACCCATTTCTTCTCGTCCTTCACCGAACGATGGTAGTTGGGATTGGGCACCACCCAGTGCGGCGAGCGCTGGAAGATGGTGAGCTTCTCCACCTGCGGCGCGATGGCAGGACCGACCTGCATGCCCGAGGCGCCGGTGCCGATCATCGCCACCTTCTTGCCGCGCAGATCGACGGCATGGTCCCATTTGCCGGTGTGGAAAGCGGGACCCTTGAAGCTTTCCAGCCCGGCGATCTTGGGCACCGCGGGCCGGTTGAGCTGGCCGACGGCGGAGATCAGCGCATTGGCCTCGACGCTCTCCTCGCTGCCGTCCTTGTCGCGCGTCCGCACCACCCACATTTCGCGCGCCTCGTCGTAATGCGCGGCCGTGACTTCGGTGTTGAAGCGGATATGGCGACGCAGATCGTGCTTGTCGGCCAGGCGCTCGAAATACTGCCACAGCGCATCGCGCTTGGAGAAAAAATGCGTCCAGTCGTGGAACAGCTCGAAGGAGAAGGAATAGAAATGGTTGGGCGTGTCGACGCCGCAGCCGGGATAGGCGTTCTCGTACCAGGTGCCGCCGACGGTGTCGTTCTTCTCGAAAATGACGAAGGGGATGCCCGCTTCCCGCAGCTTGATGGCCATGCCGATGCCCGACATGCCGGCGCCGACGATGGCGACGCGGAAGTCGCGGCCGGCGGGCTTGCGCCACTGCCGCTGCCCTTCGCCGCCATCGACCGAGGACTGCTCCAGCATCATGGGAGCGTATTCGTCCGGGATCGCCTGGCCCGCCGCCAGCCCCATCATGCTGCGCAGCAGTTCGGGTTCCGGCGGCGGCGGCAGGGCGCGGCCGCTGGCGGCATAGTCCTTCAGCGTCGCTACCAGCCGCTCGCGCACTTCCGCCTTCAGCTCCGGCGGGATGGTTTCGGAATAGTCCCACGGCCCGCTGACATGCGGACGCAGCCGCTCGATGATCTCGCCGTCGCCGGTCAACTGCACCAGGGACAGGGCCAATGGCACCGTATCGGCCGCCTCCAGGGCCGCGCGCAGAGTGGCCTCATCGGCGACTATCTTCTTGAAATCGATCATGTTTCGCGCTCCGAAACGTCGGCTCTTCCTGACCAGGAACCAGTCTGCCATCAAATATGAACGGGCGTTTATATGACAAGTCCCGCTGCCGGACGCAATGGGCCCGTTGCCGGGACGAGGCGGCAACGCCCTAAAAAAGCGGGTCGGCATCCAGCCGCGCCACGATGCCCTCGAGGTCATCGCGCGGGGCGGGGTAGCGTTCCAGCACCAGCGGATCGTGGCCGGGGATGACGTTCTGCGGCGCGCTGGCCAGGCGATGGACCAGGCGATGGCCTTCCAGCATGTCGGCGACGTTGTAGACGATGGGAAACGGCCGGCTCTCCTCCATATTGGCGTAGTAGTGGCTGGCGTCGGAGGCCAGCACCATCCAGCCGCGCCGCGTCCACACCCGCACCACCTGCAGCCCCATGGTGTGGCCGCCGACATGGTGCAGGCTGAGGCCGGGAGCGACCTCGGCCGCACCGTCGTGGAACTGCACGCGGCCCTCGAACACCTTGCGCACCATCGCCGTCACGTCCTCCACGGCATAGGCGTGCCGCAGCGGCGCATGGCACATGCAGCGGCCGGTGCTGAACTGCATCTCGCGGTCCTGCAGGTGATAGCGCGCCTGAGGAAAGAGGTCGTTGTTGCCGGCATGGTCGTAATGCAGATGCGTGACCAGCACGTCGCCGACCGTGGCCGGATCGACGCCGATGCGGCGTAGCCCCTCGCCCACCGGGCAGAGGATGCGGCGCTGGCGCCTGGCCGCCATCGCCTCGTCGAAGCCGCTGTCGACCACGAAAGTCCCGGCGGGCCCGCGCACCACCCAGACGAAGAAGTCGAGCGGCATCGGCGGATCGTCGTGCGGGTCGGCATGGCCACCGATGAAATTCTCGCTGCGGCGGCGCTGCTCGTGCCGGGCATAGCGGATGGCATAGACCTCATAGGGCTGCAGGGCCTGGTTCATACGCGCCTCCCGCCTCAGGCGCGCCGCAGTTGCGGCGCCGCCGCCGGCGCAGGGCGAGCCTCATGCACGGCCAGCCGCGTGCGCAGCCCCTGCGCGTTGCCGCCCAGCGCGGTGGTGATGCGCATCCCCGCCTCCAGCAGCAGGCTGGTCATGCGCCGCACATTGTCCTCGGTGAAGCGCTCGCGCGGACCGGAAACCGACAGCGCGCCGACGGCGACGTCGCCGGGCCCAAATACCGGACAGGAAAGGCCGGCGCAAACCGGATCGCGCTCACCATAGGAGATCGCCAGCAGGTCGCGGCGGATGGCGTCATAACTCTCGCCCGGCTCGCCGGCGAAGGCCAGCAGCACGCGGCCGGCGGCACCCTGGCGCAGCGGCAGCAGGTCGCCGGGATGGATGCGGTCCAGAGTCGAATGCGCCGAGTCGCGGCGGAACAGGCACAGCCGGCTGGCCGCGTCGTGCAGCACGTGGAACGAAGGACTCTCGGTGCCCTGCGCCACCAGCTCCTCGAGCACCGGCTCGATGTGATTGCGCAGCGGCTGCGAGCGTTCATAGGCGACGCCCATGCGGAACGCGGTGCCGCCCAGCGCATAGCGCCCGTCGGCCAGCCGCACCGAATAGCCGAAGCGTTCCAGCGACACCAGCAGACGCAGCAGCGTGCTCTTGTAGAAGCCGGTGCGCCTGGCCAGCGCCGCCAGGGTCAGCGGCTCGCCCGCTTCGGCCAAGGTCGCCGCAATGGTCAATGCCCGCTCGACGGCGGCCACGCCGCCCGATCTGCTACGTGCGCTCCCTTCCTTTTCCGCTGCCATGATCCGCCTCCCTTGGTCGTTTTTCATTTATGGATTGCACATGCCGGGCGATGACCGGCCAGTAGAGATCGCCGTCGCCCGCCGCGATCGCCGCCTGCAGATAGGCTTCGGCCGTCTCCGCCCCGGGCAGGCGCA
>JBBCJW010000071.1:0-2979 GCA_037190765.1 Alphaproteobacteria bacterium | reverse complement strand
TGATCCGTCCGACGGTTGCCGAGGTCGACAAGGGCATCCCCGAGGTGATCGAGCAGTGGCGCGACACGTTCGGCAATTGAGGTAGAGGGCGGCAACCAACGTGACAGCGACTGCTTCTACCCTCGATGCCGCACCGGCGCGCGAAGGGCGCGCCGGTTACTTCGATTCGACATGGTTGCTGTGGATCGCGATCATCGCGGTCCTGCTGTTCCTGGTGGTGAGCCCGTTCATCTATCTGGTGATCACCAGTTTTCAGGCAGAGCGGACGGGTGAATTCACCTTTGCCAACTACGCCACGGCTTATGGGCGCGCGCGCTATATCGATGCGCTGCTGAATTCCCTGAAGCTTGGTGCGGTATCAGCCCTTCTGGCGGGCGTATTCGCCGTGCCGTTGGCCTGGGCGGTCGCGCGCACCGACATGCCCGGCCGCGGGCTCACGCGCATGCTGGTGCTGGCGACCTTCATCACCCCACCCTACACCGGCGCAGTTGCCTGGATTTTGCTGGCAGGCCCTAACGCCGGCTGGCTGAACCGCTTCTACATGCTGGCTACAGGCGCCGAAGCCGGCCCGTTCAACATCTACAGTTTCACCGGCCTTGCCGTCGTCATCGCGCTCTATTCCTTCCCCTACATCTTCATCTTCACGACGGCGGCACTGGAACTCGTCTCGTCGGAGATGGAGGACGCTGCCAACATCCTGGGCGCCGGACCGTGGCGGACGATGTGGCGGGTGACCTTGCCGCTGGCTCTCCCGGCGATCCTGGGCGGCCTGATCATCTGCTTCCTGGAGGCGATCGCCCTGTTCGGCTCGCCGGCCATGATCGCGATTCCAGCGCGCTTCAATGTCGTGACGACACAGCTCTTCCAGTTCTTCGGCAATCCGGTCCGGGTCGAAGTGGCGGCGGCCTATGCCATGCCGCTGCTGGGCGTCACCGTTCTGCTGGTGCTGGTGCAGCGCTTGATCACCCGTCGCAAAGGCTTCGTGGCGCTGACAGGGAAGGGGGGCGAACGGCGCCCGATCCTGCTGGGCCGCTGGCGCTGGGTCGTATTCGGCTACGCGATGTTCGTCGCGGCCCTTGCCGTGTTCCTGCCCTACATCTTCCTGATCCAGTCGGCCTTCGCCAAAGCCTGGGGCCGCGGCTTCTCGCTGGACAACATTTCACTACAGAATTTCCGCTTCGTGCTGTTTGAGCATGCGACGGCGGCGCAGTCGGTGTTGAACAGCTTCCTCTACGCCGGGGCCAGCGCCACGGTGGCGGTGTTCCTGACCCTTGGTGTGGCCTACATCGTGGCTCGCAAGCTGGTGCCGTTCGGCGGGATCCTGGGCTTCCTCTGCGTGGCACCCTTCGTGATCCCGGGCGTCGTGCTGGCGATCGGCTTCTATGCCGCCTATGCGCCGCCGCCGTTGGCGCTCTACGGCACGGCACTGATCCTGATCCTGGCCTTCACGACACGCTTCCTGCCGGTGGGCTACGTCAACGCCAGTGCGGCGATCCGCAGCCTCAATCCCGAAATGGAGGAGGCCGTCCGCGTGCTGGGGGGCAGCCGCCTGACGGCGCTGCGCCGCGTGGTGGCACCGCTCCTGAAGCGCAATCTGCTGGGGGCCTGGCTGCTGATCTTCATTCCGGCGACGCGCGAACTGTCGGCGGCGATCTTCCTTTATGGGCCGAATACGAAGGTGGCTTCTGTAATGATCTTCGACATGAGCGAGGAGGGCAATTTCGAGCGTCTCGCCGCATTGGCGTTGATCCTGCAGGTGCTTACCCTGCCGTTGCTGTGGGTCGGGCAGAAGGCGCTCGGCCGTGATTTCATGCTGAGGCGTAACGCGACATGAGCAAGCTGGTCCTGAAGAACGTCGCCAAACGCTACGGCAGCTTCGACGCCGTCGCCGACTTCTCGCTCGAACTGGTGAAGGGCGAGTTCGTCTCGCTGCTGGGGCCGTCGGGCTGCGGCAAGACCACGACGCTGCGCATGATCGCGGGCTTCATGCCGCCGACGGCCGGCACGATCGAGATGGACGGCAAGCAAATTTCTTCGCCATCAGGCGTGGTGCCGCCGGAACATCGCCGCATGTCGATGATCTTCCAGAGCTATGCGATCTGGCCGAACATGACGGTGGGCGAAAATGTCGGCTTCGGCCTGCAGGTCCGCAAACTGTCGCGGTCGGAAATCGACCGCCGCGTCGACAAGATCCTGGACGTGGTCCAGATGCGCAACCTCAAGGGCCGCTATCCGGCCGAGCTGTCGGGTGGCCAGCAACAGCGCGTGGCGCTGGCCCGCGCCATCGTCGTCGAACCGGAAGTGCTGCTGCTCGACGAACCGCTCTCCAACCTCGACGCCAACCTGCGCGAGGAAATGCGCTTCGAGATCCGCCGCCTGCACGATGAGTTCAAGATCACGACGGTCTACGTGACGCACGATCAGTCCGAGGCCATGGTGACGTCGGACCGGATCGTGGTCATGAACAAGGGCAATATCGAACAGATCGACGCGCCTCATGTCCTCTATGGCCGGCCGAAGAGCCGGTTCGTCGCCGGCTTTATCGGCCGCACGAACTTCCTCGAAGGCAATCATCAGGGCAGCGAGGTCCGCTTCGACGGCTTCACGGCCAAGGCCGGCAGCCTGGAAGGGGTGAACGGCAGCGGCGCGTTGCTCTATTCCCTGCGGCCGCAAGCCATTGGGCTGGCCACCACCCAGCCTTCCGGGCAGGCTCTGGCGGTCGAGGCGGAAATCGCCAGCCGTTCCTATCTCGGCGAGTACTGGGATTATCAGGTGCGGCCCCTGGCGGGGGCCAAGCAGATTCGCGTTTCGACCGCCCCGAACCAGGTGTTCGAGGTGGGCAGCCGGGTCTGGCTGGAGATCGATCCCGCCGCCATGGTACGGGTTGAATAGTTGCCAACGTAGAGTGAGAGCATGACCGCAGGACCGCTTTCCCGCTTCACCGTCCTCGACCTGACGCGCGTGCGTGCCGGTCCGACC
>JBBCJW010000070.1:0-24410 GCA_037190765.1 Alphaproteobacteria bacterium | reverse complement strand
GACTTGCATGTGTTAGGCCTGCCGCCAGCGTTCGTTCTGAGCCAGGATCAAACTCTCAAGTTCAAATGCCAGCCACCCTAAGACAGCCAGCACTGACCGAAGCATCCTCACAAGCACATAAAACGACGTCCGGCCATCCTTGCGAACAACCGGAACCTACATCAAATGCGCCTGCAAAGACGTCCACCAGAACATCCAACCCAGAGCTCACGCCCCAGACCAGACACCCAGCGACCATCGCCGCCGACGCATCCCTTCCGCTGATACAACCTGTCAAAGAACAAAACGCCCGACTGCAAACCACAGCAGAGGGAAAGCCGTTTCAAGAACCCGGCTCACGCAACACTGCAGCCCCGTCGGGAGGCCGGCCTTATACGCTCGCAACAGAAGAAGTGTCAATCGCCTTTCAAGCGATTTATCCACGTCGCAAACATACGCCGGTGAGAACCCAAATATAGGCGCGCAAGGCGTTGCTGACAATCCCCTGCGCGCTACGGCGGCTGCCCCTTTTCCGCCGCAAAATCCGGTGTTTACGCCGCCCCCGGCACGCCGCTGGTAGTGGAGTATTCGAAGTGCAGTGCAGTATCGGGATGGACCAGCGGATAGATGGCGTGCGCCGCCATCGCCGCTTCGCTGAAACCGCACAGGATCAGTTTCAGCTTGCCGACGTAATGGGCGATGTCGCCGACGGCGAAGACGCCGGGCAGGTTGGTGGCACAGGTCGACGGCTCGACGGCGATCAGGTTGCGATCGAGATTGAGGCCCCAGTGCAGGATCGGCCCCAGGTTCATCGCCAGGCCGAAGAACGGCAGCAGCACGTCGGCCTCCAGCGCCTTCTCCTTGCCGTCGAGCGTCGCCACCACGACCGACGACAGCCTGCCCTCCTGCCCTTCCAGCCGCGCCAGCTGATAGGGGATCACCATCTCGACGGCGCCGCTGGCGGCAAGCTGCTTCAGCTTCGATTCGCTCTCCGGCGCGCAGCGGAACTTGGGCCGGCGATGCACCACCATCACCTTGGCCGCCACTTCGCTCAGCGACAGCGCCCAGTCGACGGCGGAATCGCCGCCGCCGGCGATGACGACGCGCTTGCCGCGGAAATCCTCGCGCCGCGTCACGTAGTAGAAAACGCTTTTGCCCTCGAACTCCTCCAGCCGTTCCATCGGCGGCCGGTTGGGCCCGAAGGCGCCGACACCGGCGGCGATGATGACTGCTTTAGCGTCGATGACGGCGCCCTTCGACGTCGTCACGCGCCAACCGCCATCCTCGCGCCGCTGCAGCGCGTCGACCTGCTGGTTGAGGTGATAGACCGGCTTGAAGGGTGCGGCCTGCTCCTTCAGCTTCTCCACCAGGTCGGCGGCGTCGATGCGCGGATGGCCGGGAATGTCGTAGATCGGCTTCTCGGGATAGAGCGCGGTGCACTGGCCGCCGACCTGGTCCAGCGCATCGACGACATGGCACGCAAGTTTCACCATGCCGCATTCGAAGACGGCGAACAGGCCGACCGGCCCGGCTCCGATGATGACGACGTCGGTGCTATGTGTGCTCATGTCCTGACTGCCTCTACTCGTCGCGCCACGCCGGATGGGTGGAGGGGTACCAGCCCTTCTCCCATATTTCGACCGGCATCACCACCGGCGGCCGGCCATTGTCGAAAAACCACGAATCGACCACGAAACGGCGGCCGCCGCCCTTCTCCAGCAAGGCGGCAGCGTGATGCGGCGCCACGAAGCCGTGCTGGATGCCGCGCGAGGCGGGATAGAGCACGCTGTGGAAGCGGATCCAGCCGGCAGCGTCCATCATCATCAGGTAGGAGGTGGTGTTGAACGTCTCATCCATGCAGTCCTGCTGGAAGCGGTCGTTCCACATCCGGTCGCCGGTCTCGCTGCCGACATCGGCCGACGTGCCGGTCTTGGCGCCCACGATCCGCTCCCATAGCGCGACGGCCTGCACCAGCCGCTGGCGCTCCTCGACCGGCGTGCGGGAGGGCGGCGAGAACAGCGCGCCGATGCGCTGCAATTCTTCCGCCGTCACCGAGGTCTGGACCATGATGCCGCAGGTGAAGCCATAGCAATGGGTGAAGCCGGCCGGCTGCGGACTGGTGCTGCGGCCATAGGCGTAAAGATAGGTGTCGGGACCCGGACCCTGACCGGTGCAGCCGGCAAGACCGGCAAGAAGAAGGAAGGAAACGGCAGATCGCAGCATCGCCAGACCCGGATCCAACCGATCAGTTCCGAAGGCCTGGTGGCGGGAGAGGGATTTGAACCCCCGACCAAGGGATTATGATTCCCCTGCTCTACCGCTGAGCTACCCCGCCGGCCATCGTCAGGCGCGCCGTGTTTAGCGGCACCGCTCCGCGCCTGTCAAGCAGCCGCGCTCCTGCCCTGCGCGGCCTCCCGCCGACCGATCCAGCCGCCGCCCAGCACCCGCTCGCCGCGCTGCGGGTCGTAGAACACGCAGGCCTGCCCGGGCGAGACGCCGGCCTGCGGCTGATCGAGCAGCACATGGCCGCCCTCGCCGTCGACGAACAGCGTCGCCGGCGCCAATGGCTGGGTCGAACGCAGCCGCACCAGCACCTTCTCGCCGGCGGCCGCGACCGCGCGCAGCGGCAACCAGTTGATCTCGCGCAACGGCACCAGCGACTGGCCCAGCATGGCGCGCGGGCCGACCACGACCTGCCGCCGCGCCGCATCGAGGCGGAGCACGAACAGCGGCTCGCCGTCCTGATCCTCGCGCCGCCCGCCAATGCCCAGGCCGCGCCGCTGGCCGACGGTGAAATGGATGATGCCACGATGCCGGCCCAGCACGATGCCGTCGACATGCACGATGTCACCCGGCTCTGCCGCCTCCGGCCGCAGCTTCTCGACCACGCGCGCATAGTCGCCATCGGGCACGAAGCAGATGTCCTGGCTGTCGGGCTTGGCCGCCACCGGCAGGTCGAAGCGGCGCGCCATGGCACGGGTCTCCTCCTTGCTCAGATCGCCCAGGGGAAAGCGCAGCAGCTCGAGCTGGGCGCGCGTGGTGCCGAACAGGAAATAGCTCTGGTCGCGCGCCGGATCGGCGCCCCGCAGCAGCTCGGCCCCCTCCTCGCCCCGCCGCCAGCGCACGTAATGGCCGGTCGCCAGCGCCTCCGCCCCCAGATCGCGCGCCGTCGCCAGCAGGTCGCGGAACTTCACCGTGCGGTTGCACAGCACGCAGGGCACCGGCGTCTCGCCGCGGATGTAGGAATCGGCGAAGGCCTGCATCACCTCGTCGCGGAAGCGGCTCTCGTAGTCGAGCACGTAATGGGGAATGCCCAGCTTCCCGGCCACCTGGGCAGCGTCGTAGATGTCCTGGCCGGCGCAGCAGGCGCCCTTGCGGCCGACGGCGACGCCATGGTCGTAGAGCTGCAGGGTGATGCCGACCACGTCGTAGCCCTGCTCGACTAGCCAGGCGGCCGTCACCGACGAATCGACCCCGCCCGACATCGCCACCACGACGCGGGTGTCCTTCGGCTGCGTGCGGAGGCCCAGGCTGTTCATGGCCGGCAATATAGGCCGGCCCGGGCGCAGGGCAAGCGTGGGGCGCAGGCCTAAAGCTGCAGCCCGCCGCCGACCACGATGGTCTGGCCGGAAACGAAGTCCGATTCGGGGGCGCAGAACAGGTACACCCCGTCGGCCGCGTCCTCCGGCCGGCCGAAGCGGCCCATCGGCGTGGCGTCCAGCACGGCCTTGGAATATTCCGGCGGCAGGCCGACCTTGTGCTTCTGGCCATGCACGTCAATGGTCGCCGGACCGTGCTCCAGCCGCTGCGTCAGGCGGGTGTCGATGTAGCCGAAGGCGACGCAGTTGACCGTGACGTTGTAGCGGCCCCACTCCTTGCACAGCGAGCGGGTCATGCCGAACAGCGCGGCCTTGGCGGTGGCATAGGCGAACTGCGTTGCGGCGCCGTAGACGGCGGAAGCCGAGGAGATCAGCACCATCTTGCGGATCACCGGCTTGCCGTCGGCATTCTCCTTGCGCGAGGCCTCGCGCAGATAGGGCGTGACGGCGCGCAGGATGCGGAATGGTGCTGTGGCGTGCACGTCCATCATCGCATACCACTGCTCGTCGCTGTGGTTCTGGATGGCGGTGTTCCAGATATAGCCGGCATTGTTGACGACGATGTCGATGCGGCCCAGTTCGCGCAGCGTGGTCGAGACCAGGCGCTCGCCGAAATCGGGCGCGGCGACGTCGCCATTGACGGCGATCGCCTTGCCGCCCTCGGCGCGCAGCGCGTTCATGGTCTCCGCCGCCGGCGCCGGGTCGAGATCGTTGACGACGATGGCAGCGCCCTCTTTCGCCAGTTTGCGTGCGATCGCCGCGCCAATGCCGCGCCCCGATCCCGTCACGATCGCCACCTTGCCGTCGAGCTTGCCCGCCATCGCATCCTCCGCTGAATGATCGTTTATGAAGCGATCATGTCGAGAAGCCCCGGCGGCGCAAGCCGAAAAGCAAAAGGGCGACGCCTGCCGGCATCGCCCTTCGCCTGTCGAAACGCGGAAGCGGGATCAGCGCCCGGACATGCCGCCGCTGGGCGGCGCCGTCGTCACCGTTCCGGCCTGCGCCGAGGGATACTGGCCATAGCCGCCGCCCGAACCGGCACCCTGCGACGGCGCGTTGTAGTTGCCGGCATCGCGCGCCAGGCGGGTCTTGTCGCCGGACACGATCAGCACCCGCTCGCCCGGCTGCAGATTGTCCTCGTTGGTCTGCACCACGGCGAAGGTCGAGCCGTCGGCGCGCTGCACCACGAACTCGGTCGCCTTGCCGCGGGTGGCGATGTTCTCGACGCCATGGCCGATGATGCCGCCCAGCACCGCGCCACCGATGCCGCCCAGGATATTGGTGCGGGTGTTGCGGCCGATCGCCGAGCCGGCGACAGCGCCGGCGCCGGCGCCGGCGACCGTGCCGATCCCGGAATTGGTGCCCTCGACGTTGACCTCGCGCGTGCTGAGGACTGTGCCGGTCTCGACCGATGCGGTATTGCCAAGTTGCCGCTGCGAATAGGTCTTGCCGGTGTTGGTCGCCTCGCAGGCCGACAACGACAGAATCAGCGCGCCGCCGGTCGCCAGCAGGATGGCGCGGCCGCGGGCCGTGAGCGAATTGATCATGGAAACCCAACCTCCAAATGGGGCAGCCCAAAATCGGGACGGATCGTGGCGAAAATAGGGTTCCACAACGGGGCCTAAGTCCCTGTTTTTCCCCAAAACGCTATCCGGTCAGTCCCGTTCCTCGATCCAGGCCATCTGGATCGCTTCCAGGATCTTTTCGTTGGAACGGGCCGGATCATCCCCGAAATCGGGCAGGGAAACGATCCATTTGTGCAGGTCGGTAAACCGCAGGTTGACGTTGTCGGCCCCGGGATGGTGCTCCTCGAGGGCGATGGCGATGTCGTGTATGTCGGTCCAGCGCAGCGGCACCGCGGTTCCTACTTGTCCACCATCATGTTGCGGGTGGCCGCGGGGAGTTGGACGGTCAGCCCGTCGAGCTCCTCGGTGATGATGATCTGGCAACCCAGCCGCGAGGTGTGGGTCAGGCCGAAGGCCAGGTCGAGCATGTCCTCCTCGTCCTCGGTGGCGCCGGGCAGCAGGTCGTACCATTCGCCGTCGACGACCACATGGCAGGTCGAGCAGGCCAGCGAGCCTTCGCAGGCGCCTTCGAGATCGATGTTGTTGCGATGGGCGATCTCCAGCACCGATAGGCCGATCGGCGCATCCACTTCCTTGCGCGTGCCGTCCTTCTCGACAAAGACCATCTTCGGCATATCGTTCTCTCCGCTGCGCTCTCCGCTCAGCCAAGCTTGGCGGCAAGCTTCTCCACGTCCATTCCCCCCAGCGCCCTGTTGATGCCGCGATCCATTCGCCGCTCGGCGAATTCCTGCGTCTGGCGGTCCAGGGCCTCGACGGCGGCGTTTATAGCATCGCGGTCGGTGCCGTCGACGGCTTTATCGACGCGGCCGCGGGCGGCATCGATTTCGGCCCGCTCCGCCGCCGCGAGCAGGTCGCCGTCGGCCGCCAGGGCCGCGTCCAACGCCGCGACGGCGCGACGCGCCTCGACCCGGGCCTCCACCAGCAGGCGGCGGTCCATGTCGTCGGCGGCATGCTCCATGCTCTCGCGCAGCATGCGCGCCATGGTGTCCTCGTCCAGCCCGTAGGAGGGACGCACCTCAATGCGCTGGCTGACGCCGGTCGTCTGCTCGCTGGCCGACACCGACAGCAGCCCGTCGGCGTCGACCGCGAAGGTCACCGTGATGCGCGCCGCTCCCGCCGTCATGGGCGGAATGCCGTGCAGCTCGAACCGGGCCAGGCTGCGATTGTCGGCCACCAGCTCGCGCTCGCCCTGCACGACATGGATCGCCATGGCGGTCTGGCCGTCCTGGTAGGTGGTGAATTCCTGCGCCAGCGCCACCGGGATCGGCGTGTTGCGCGGAATGATCTTCTCGACCAGCCCGCCCATGGTCTCGATGCCCAGCGACAGCGGCGTCACGTCCAGCAGCAGCGTGTCGGAGCCGCCGGTCAGCGCTTCGGCCTGCAGGGCAGCGCCCAGCGCCACGACTTCGTCGGGATCGAGATCGGTCAGCGGCGGCCTGCCGAACAGCGCCGCCACGGCCGCGCGCACGCTGGGGACACGGGTCGAGCCGCCCACCAGCACGACGCCCTTCACTTCGTCAGGGGCGACGCCGGCCTCCGACAGCACACAGCCGGTGATCTCCACCGTGCGGGCGACCAGCGGCGCGATCAGCGCCACGAAATCGTCGGCCGCGATTCTGTGCTGGGAAGTCGCGCCCTTGAGCGCGACCTGCCAGTCGGCGGCCGGGCTGGCGCTCAACGCCTCCTTGATGCGGCGGGCTTCGGCCAGCAGCAACTTGGCCGCGCTGGAATCAAGCTCGGCGGGCAGGCCCCGGGCGTGACGCTCGGCCAGCACGTGCTCGGCCAGGGCGCGGTCGAAATCGTCGCCGCCCAGCGCCGTATCGCCGCCGGTCGCCAGGACCTGGAACACACCCTTCTCCAGCCGCAGCAGCGAGAAATCGAACGTGCCGCCGCCCAGATCGTAGACGGCATAGAGACCCTCGACCGCATGATCCAGACCGTAGGCAAGGGCGGCCGCGGTCGGCTCGTTCACCAGCCGCAGCACTTCGAGCCCGGCCATGCGGGCGGCGTCGCGGGTGGCGGTGCGGGCGGCATCGTCGAAATAGGCCGGCACCGTAATGACGGCGCGGGTGACTTCCTGGCCCAGGCTCTCCTCGGCGCGGACCTTGCAGGCGCGCAGGATGTCGGCCGAGACCTCGACCGGCGACAGTTCGCGCTGACCGACCTGCAGGCGCACCATGCTGCCCTCGCCGCTGCCGGGCACGACGGCGAACGGCAGTGTGCCGGCAATGCCGTGCAGGTCGCCGATGCCGCGCCCCATCAGCCGCTTCACCGACGAGACGGTACCGGCGGGATTATGCGAGAGCTGCGCCATCGCTTCCTCGCCGACGACGGGCGAGCGGTCCGGGCGATAGGCGACGACCGAGGGGATGAGGGCGCGACCGGCCGCATCGCGCAGCGCCTCGCTGGCGCCGCCGCGCGAGACGGCGACGACGGAATTGGTGGTGCCCAGATCGATGCCGATCGCCGCGCCGCGTTCGTCGGCATGCGGCAGCGGCGTTTCGCCCGGTTCGTGGATGTCCAGCAGCATCAGTTCAGCTTGGCACGGCGGAGGCGCGCTTCTTCCAGCAGTTTTTCCATGTAGCGCAGGCGCAGCACGGCGGCCTGCGCCGCTTTCAGCTCGTCGCGTGCGAAATTGTCGTTCAGGGCGGCCATCGTCTTGTCGTAGGCCTGCTGCGCCTTGGCAATGATGGCGTCGATGGCCGGCAGGCTCTCGGCTGCATCCAGCGCCTCGCGATCCTCCAGTGCGGCCATCAGCAGCGCGGGATCCTTCACCGTATGCTCGCCTTTGGGCAACGGCGCGCCCAGCACGTCCAGCAGGTGCAGCGCGCGCGTCACCGGATGGCGCAGCGCCTCGTAGGCATCGTTGAACGCCACCGCCTGGGCCTGCGACAGCGCCTTCTCCCTGGCCGACTTGGCGGCGAAGCGGTCGGGGTGGACGATGCGCTGGAAGCCGAAATAGTTGCGGTCGATCTCCTTGGCGTCGAGATCGAAGCGCGGCGCCAGGCCCAGCCGGGTAAAATGGTCGAGCGCCTGCGGCGGCTGTACCGCGCTGCAGGTGTGGCAGAACAGCGCCCGCCGGTCGACCGGGCCCTTGCACGACCAGCAGGGCGACAGACGCTCGGCAGCGATGGGAGTGACTGTGGTGGTGACGTCGTTCATGGCTACTTCCGCCCGATCTGGAGAGCCTGACGATCTCCCGGCGAGCTTGCGTGATCGCTCAGACGCAGCGCTCAGACATGGCTCTTAGACATGGAAAGACTCGCCGCAGCCGCAGCGGCCTTTCTCGTTCGGGTTGCGGAACACGAAGCCGGACTTCAGCTTCTCGACCTCGTAGTCCATCTCGGTGCCGATCAGGAACAGCGACGCCTTAGGATCGACCAGCAGCCTCACGCCATGCGCCTCGACCACCTCGTCCGCCGGCGCCTTCTCGTCGGCGTATTCCAGCGTGTAGGACAGGCCCGAGCAGCCCTTGGTGCGCACGCCGATGCGCACGCCCAAGGTCGGCTTGCCGCGCTTGGCGATCAGTTCGCGCACTCGCTCGGCGGCCGCTTCGGTAATGCTCATCAGCTGCGGCCGCGGCCGGCGCGGCGCGGGATTGGTGGAGACGTTCATCGCAAATCTATCCTGACCACTCGAACTTTCCGTCCTAGCTGGCTTCCTTGATGTCCTTGCCGGACTTGGCGCGATAATCGGCGATCGCCGCCTTGATCGCGTCCTCGGCCAGGACCGAGCAATGGATCTTCACCGGCGGCAGCGCCAGATGCTTGGCGATCTCGGTGTTGCGGATCTTCTCCGCCTCGTCGAGCGTCTTGCCCTTGACCCATTCGGTGACCAGCGAGCTCGACGCGATGGCCGAGCCGCAGCCGAAGGTCTTGAACTTGGCGTCCTCGATCAGCCCGTCGGCGCCGACCTTGATCTGCAGCTTCATCACGTCGCCGCAGGCTGGCGCGCCAACCAGGCCGGTTCCGACATTGGCCGACTCCTTGTCCAGCGAGCCGACGTTCCGCGGATGCTCGTAATGGTCGATGACCTTGTCGTTGTAAGCCATGGCTCTCTCCTACATCCTTTAATGCGCCGCCCAGTTGATCGACTTGATGTCGACCCCGGCCTGCGCCATTTCCCATAGCGGGCTCATGTCCCGCAGCTTGGTCACATGCCGCACGATTTCCTCGACGGCGATATCCACCTCTTCCTCGGTGGTGAACCGGCCGAAGCCGATGCGCAGCGAGGTATGCGCCATTTCCTCCTCGACGCCCAACGCGCGCAGCACGTAGGACGGCTCCAGCGAGGCCGAGGTGCAGGCCGAGCCCGACGACACCGCCAGCCGCTTGATGCCCATCATCAGTGACTCGCCCTCGACATAGGCGAAGCTGACGTTGAGGTTGCCCGGGACGCGGTTCTCCAGGTCGCCGTTGACGTGGATTTCCGGCAGCCGCTCGCCGATCGCCTTCAGGAAGCGGTCGCGCAGCCGGCGCAGCCGCACCGCCTCCTCCGGCATTTCCGCCCGCGCGATGGCGCAGGCTTCGCCCAGCCCGACGCACAGCGCCGGCGCCAGCGTGCCCGAACGCATGCCGCGCTCCTGGCCACCGCCATTGATCTGCGCCACCAGCCGCACGCGCGGCCGGCGCCGCACGTAGAGCGCGCCGATGCCCTTGGGGCCGTAGATCTTGTGGCCCGAGATCGACAGCAGGTCGATGTTCATGGCATTGACGTCGATGGGGATCTTGCCCACCGCCTGAGCGGCGTCGGTGTGGAAGAACGCGCCCTTGGCATGGCAGATCTCGCCGATCTCCTTCAGCGGCTGCACCACGCCGATCTCGTTGTTGACCGCCATGATCGACACGATCGAGGTCTTGTCCGTCACCGCCGCGCGCAACTGGTCGAGATCGATCAGCCCGTTGGCCTGCACCGGCAGGTAGGTGACGCGGAAGCCCTTCTGCTCCAGGTGGCGGCAGGTGTCGAGCACGCATTTGTGCTCGGTGACGGCCGTGACGATATGGTCGCGCCTGTCCTTGTAGAACTCGGCGACGCCCTTGATCGCCAGATTGTTCGATTCGGTGGCGCCGGAGGTGAAGATGACCTCCTTCTCGTCGCCGCCGATGATCGCGGCCACCTGCGCGCGCGCCTTCTCGACGCCCTCCTCCGCCTCCCAGCCATAGGCGTGGCTGCGCGAATGCGGGTTGCCGAAATTGCTGGTGAAGTACGGCATCATGGCGTCCAGCACGCGCGGATCGAGCGGCGTCGTCGCCTGGTAGTCCAGGTAGATCGGCTTGCTGTTGCGAAGCATGGTATTCACCACTCACATCCTCTCATCGTCAGGCGGCCGTTTCCGGCCGCGGCGCGCGCGCTTCGTGGCGCGCGAACAGTGAACCCCAGGCCTGCACCAGCCGATCGACATCGGCGGCCGAATTGCCGCGGCCGAAGCTGATGCGGATGGCGCAGCCTGCAACCGCTTCCTCGACGCCCATGGCGCGCAGCACCGGCGAGGTCGTCACCTTGCCCGAGGAACAGGCCGAGCCGGCACTTACCGCCACGCCGGCCAGGTCGAGCGCCATGACCTGGGTCTGCGCCGGCACGCCGGGCATCTCGATGCACAGCGTGTTGGGCAGCCGTTCCACCGCCTCGCCGAAAACGCGCGCCGATGGCGCCAAAGCCTTTAACCGGAGCTGGGCCGCGTCGCGCAGTTCGGCGCGCCTGGAGCTGTCCAGAACATGGTCATCGACCGCCGCAGCGGCAATGCCGAAACCGACCATGCCGGCAACGTTTTCGGTGCCGGCGCGACGGCGCTTTTCCTGCCCGCCGCCGCGCAGCAGCGGCTGCAGTTCGATGCCCTCGCGCACCACCAAGGCGCCAACGCCCTGCGGTCCGCCGATCTTGTGCGCCGACAGGCTGAGCAGGTCCACGCCCAGCGCCTGGAAATCCATCTTGACCTTGCCGAAGCCCTGCACGGCATCGCAGTGACTCAACGCTCCCGCCTCGCGCGCGATCCGCGCTGCCGCCGCGACCGGCTGCAGCACCCCCGTCTCGTTGCTGGCCAGCATCACCGAGACGATTGCCGGACGATGCCGCGTCACGAGCTGGTGCAGCGCGTCGAGATCGAGCACCCCGTTGCCGTCGACCGGCGCGATCAGCGCACCGTCGACCGCGTTTAGCACCGAATCGTGCTCGATAGCGGACACCAGCACCGGCGCGCCGGCCACGCCGCGCAGCGCCAGGTTGTTGGCTTCCGTGCCGCTGCCGGTGAAGACGATCTCGGCCGGCGCCGCATTGATCGCCTGCGCGATCTGCTGGCGGGCGGTTTCGACCATGCGCCGGGCGTTGCGGCCGAAGCGGTGCACGGACGAGGGATTGCCGACCGCACGCAGCACGTCGACCATCGCTTCGACGACCGCCGGCAGCACCGGCGTCGTGGCGTTGTGGTCGAGATAGCTGGCGGTCGTCGACATGTTCGCGTCCCTACTCGGCGGCAACCATGCTGTCGGACTGCTCGGTGCAGGCCGCCGTCTTGGCCGCTGCCGCGCCCGGCATCAGCCGCGCCGTGCCCAGCACCCGCTTCTCGCAGACATCGGCCAGGGTCACCGCGCTCAGGAACAGGTGGATTTGATTGCCCAGCTCCGCCCACAGATCGTGCGTCAGGCAGCGCGAGCGGTTGGAATGGCAGCCCAGCGGCGAATCGGTCTTGCAGCGCGTCGCCTTGATCGGCTCGTCCACCGCCAGGATGATGTCGGAGATGCGCGTATCGTCCATGCCGCGCGCCAGCAGGTAGCCGCCGCCGGGACCGCGCACGCTCTTGACCAGCCCGCCGCGACGCAGGCGGCCGAAGAGCTGCTCCAGGTAGGACAGGGAAATCTCCTGCCGCGCCGCGATCTCGCCCAGCGCCACCGGCTTGCCGCCGCTATGCCGCGCCAGGTCGACCATCGCCATCACGGCGTAACGACCTTTTGTGCTGAGTTTCACGTTGCGCTCCTTCGTTGCCTGATCGCGCCGTCAATTGCGATCGTTGACGACCTTGGGATGCAGCGCGACGGTCGCCGCCGGCCGCTGCTGCTCCTGCTCCGCCAGTCTGCTTTCCAGTTCAGCCACCTGATGCTGCAGCGATCCGACCGCCTTCAGCAGCAGGTCGATCTGGCACTGCATCGGATCGGGCATGTCCTGGCACGGCGTGCCGTAGGCGACGAAGCTGGCGTTCGCCACCTCATCGCCGACGACGCGGGCGGGAATGCCGACCACCGTCACGCCGACCGGCACGTCCTGCACCACCACGGCATTGGCGCCGACCCGCGCGCCGCGGCCGACCGTGACCGGTCCCAGAATCTGTGCCCCCGATCCGACGATGACGTCGTCTTCGAGAGTCGGATGGCGCTTGACGCCGATCTGCGCCCGCGAGTTCACCGCCGGCGACGTGCCGCCCAAGGTCACGTCGTGATAGAGCGTGACGTTGTTGCCGATCTGCGCCGTCTCGCCGATCACCACTCCCATACCGTGATCAGCAAAGAAGCGATCACCGATCTTGGCACCGGGGTGTATCTCGATACCGGTCAGGAAGCGGCCCCACTGCGAGGTGAAGCGCGCCAGCCAGCGCCAATCGCGCTGCCACAGCCAATGCGCGACCCGGTGAAATCGCATGGCATGGAAGGATGGGTAACTGAATACCACTTCCCAGCGCGACCGGGCGGCGGGGTCGCGTTCGATAATGCCATCGATCTCTTCCAGAATGTTCTTGAAAATCATGGAACTACCGCCGATATTCCGGGATCGGTCGCGGTTGCGCTGCTGCAGCGCATTCGGGACCAACGCTCTTGAGCGGTTATATATTTTACCCGAGTAGGCTAGTCAAGATTGGGGTAAAGTATGGCAGCCGTGCTGGATAGCTATTCCGACCTTTTTTCTCAGTTAAGGGCCCGGCGCCTGGCCGGGACAAGGCGAGCGGTCAGCAATGCCTGACATCATTTTCAACGGACCGGATGGGCGGCTGGAAGGCCGCTACCATCACAGCAAGATTCCCAACGCGCCCATCGCGCTGATGCTGCATCCGCATCCGCAGGGCGGCGGCAACATGCACAACAAGGTGGTGTTCACCCTGTTCCATGTCTTTGCCAGCCGGGGGTTCTCGGTCCTGCGCTTCAACTTCCGCGGCGTCGGCCGCTCGCAGGGCGTGTTCGATCACGGCCAGGGCGAACTGAGCGATGCGGCCGCGGCACTGGACTGGCTGCAGAGCGCCAATCCCGATGCCAGCGCCTGCTGGGTGGCCGGTTTCTCCTTCGGCGCCTGGATCGGCATGCAGTTGCTGATGCGCCGGCCGGAGATCGACGGCTTCGTCTCGATCGCGCCGCCGGCCAACATGTACGATTTCGGCTTCCTGGCGCCCTGCCCGTCCTCCGGCCTGATCGTCCACGGCGACAAGGACGAGGTGGTGCCGCATGCCGAGGTGGCCAAGCTGGTCAACAAGCTGTCGCACCAGCGCGACATCACCATCGACTTCAAGCTGGTGAAGGGCGCCAACCACTTCTTCCATAGCTGCCTGGAGAAGATGGGGTCGGAAGTCGACCGCTATCTGGCCAAGGCGCCGCTCGAAAAGCGCAAGCAGGCCGCGTCCCGCTAAAACTCAGGGTCGGGCGATCCGCCCGCCCGGCATCGGATAGGGCACGCCTGTCGTCGTCGGCAGGCTCAGCGGCAGTCCACGCAGCACCCGCACCGCCAGAAAAGCGAAAGCCTGCGCTTCCAGCGCATCGCCATTCCAGCCCAGCCGATCCGAATCGATCACCGCCGCCGGCGCCAGCAGCGCCGTCAGCCGGCTGACCAGATGAAGATTGCGCCGCCCGCCGCCGCACAGAATCCACGCCTTGGGCGGACGCGGGAAATGGTCGCGGGCGGCGGCAATCGTCCGCGCCGTGATCTCGACCAGCGTGGCGGCGCCATTCTGTACTGAAAGCTCTACTGCAAGATCGGATAAGAACTCATTGCGATCCAATGATTTTGGTGGCTTCCTTGTAAAGAAATCCTGCGCCAGAATCCGCTGCACGCGCGCCAGGTCGGGCCGCCCGGTGGACGCCACCGCGCCGTCGCGGTCGAAGCGCTGGCCGGTATGCGCCAGCATCCAGTCGTCCAGCGGCCCGTTGCCCGGCCCGGTATCGAAGGCCAGGATTTCCTCCGGTCCGCCGACCCAGGTGACATTGGCGACGCCGCCGATATTGACCACGGCCACGGGCAGGTCGAGATCGCGGCTGAGGGCGGCGTGAAACAGCGGCACGAACGGCGCGCCCTGCCCGCCGGCCGCCACATCAGCGGAACGGAAATCCCACGCCACCGGCGCACCGACACTGCGCGCCAGTTCGGCGCCGTCACCGATCTGGACAGTGACGCGATCAGCCGGACGATGAAAGATGGTCTGGCCATGAAACCCAATTATATCTATTTTTGAATTAGTTATAGAATTTTCTTTAAGTAATTTATTAATAATATCAGCATGGAATCCGGTCAGATCGGTTTCGACCGGCCCCGCCTCTTCCCGCCGCGTCCGGCCCAGCACCAGCCGCAGCCGGTCCCGGAACGCCTCCGGATACGGCACGCTCAGGGTCGGGCCGAAACCTTCCACCCGCTCGCCGTCGGTCCGCAGCACCGCCGCGTCGATGCCGTCCATCGACGTGCCGCTCATCAACCCGATCGCCGTCAGCACTGGTTTGCTCCGGTTTGCCGCCTTCCCGGGCGTGTGTTACATCGCCCGCCCGCCACCGGCAGCGCCGATGGCGGCAGTATCAGAGGCCATCATGACGCAGTTCAAATCCGACTTCATGCGCGTTCTGCACGAACGCGGCTTCGTGCATCAGTGCACCGACTCCGACGCGCTCGACCGCAAGGCGGCGGCCGGCGAACTGGTCGCCTATGTCGGCTACGACTGCACCGCCGATTCGCTGCATATCGGGCATCTGGTCACCATCATGGTGCTGCGCTGGCTGCAGAAGACCGGCAACAAGCCGATCGCCCTGATGGGCGGCGGCACCACCAAGGTGGGCGATCCCTCGGGGCGCGACGAGACGCGAAAACTGCTCAGCAACGAGCAGATCGACGCCAACATGCAGGCGATCAGGCGCACCTTCGCCAATTTCCTCAGCTTCGACGGCGACAGCAAGCCGGCGATCATGGTCAACAACGCCGACTGGCTCGACGGGCTGATGTACATCCCCCTGCTGCGCGATGTCGGCCGGCATTTCTCCGTCAACCGCATGCTGACCATGGATTCGGTGCGGCTGCGGCTGGAGCGCGATCAGCCGCTGTCCTTCCTCGAATTCAACTACATGATCCTGCAGTCCTACGACTTCGTCGAACTGGCGCGCCGCTACGGCTGCCACGCCCAGTTCGGCGGCTCCGATCAGTGGGGCAACATCGTCATGGGCATCGAGCTGGGTCGGCGCATGGAAGAGCGCGAGCTCCTGGGCCTGACCGTGCCGCTGATCACCACCGCATCGGGCGCCAAGATGGGCAAGACCGCGGCCGGCGCGGTGTGGCTCAACCCGGACAAGCTGAGCCCCTACGACTACTGGCAGCTGTGGCGCAACACCGAGGATGCCGATGTCGGCCGCTTCATGAAGCTGTTCACCGACCTGCCGCTGGACGAGATCGCGCGGCTGGAGAAGCTGCAGGGCGCGGAGATGAACGAGGCCAAGAAGATCCTGGCCTTCGAGGCGACCAGGCTGTGCCACGGCGCGGCGGCCGCCGCGCAGGCGGCGGAAACCGCGCGCAAGACTTTCGAGGAAGGCGCGCTGGCCGACGATCTGCCGACCATCGACGTCGCCCGCGACGCGCTGGCCAGGGGCATCCCCGCCTACGAACTGCTGCGCCAGGCCGGCCTGGCCGCCAGCAATGCCGAGGCGCGCCGCCTCATCAAGGGTGGCGGCGGACGGCTGAACGACCGGCCGATCGGCGAGGAAACCATGCCGGTGACGCTCGATCACGCCGATGCCGAGGGCCGCATCAAGCTCTCGGCCGGACGCAAGAAGCACGCGATCGTGCGCGCCATCTGAAGGTTACGGCCGCGGCGGCTCCAACGGCAGCTGCTGCGGCTGTGGCTGGACCGGCACCAGCGGCGTCGGCTGCCCCGGCGCCGGCTGGGCCGGCGCTGCTGGCTGGCTCTGTGGGGCGGATGGCTGCGCCGACGACGGCCCGGCTTCCGGATTCTCCGCCGTCGCGTCATCGCCCGATCCCGCCCCGAACAGGTTGCGCAGGATGCCGGGCGCCAGGGCCGACAGCGGGTTGGTCGAGACGGTCGGCTTGGCCACCGGCCCTTCCACCGCATAGTTGATGGCGAAGATGCCGCCGCCGGCGCCGCCGGTGAACAGCGGCCCGATCAGCGGAATATTGCCGATCAGGCTGTTCAGCACATAGGCCGGCACGATCATGCCCTCGATCTGCACCGTGTCGTTGTTGGTGTTGATCCGGCCGCTGGCCGTCAGCCCCAGCGAACCGCCCGCCGTGCGCGCATTGTTCAGCGTCAGCATGCCGCGATGCCATTGGAACGGCGCCTGCAGCCGGTCGAACGACAGTCCCGAGCCGCTGAAGGCGGACAGCGCCTCGGTCAGCGGCGCGACGGAAAGCACGTCGCCCACCACCGGCGTCTTCACCAGCTTGTATTCGCCGATGCGCAGCGAACCGCGCAGCGGCGAGCCGGCCAGCGTATCGTCGAACTCGCCGGCCAGCTGCATCTCCCCGCCCAGCATGCCTTCCAGCCAGCCGAGCGACTTCAGCACCGCACCGAGATCGGAAGTCTCGATCGTCATCTGCCGGCCCTTTCCGGCCGGCGCGATACGGGTGCGCACCAAGGTCGTCTGGCCGGCACGACCGGTCAGGTCGGCCGACAGCGCCCGCCCGCCCTGCAGTCGCAGATGGCCCGTGGCGCCGTCCAGCCTGCCGCGCCTGGTCAGGACCTGCCGCAGATCGAGGGCGAGATCGTAGACCGGCCCCTGCAGCGGCGCCGCCGCCGCTTCGCCGGCGACCGGGGTCGCCGAAGCGGCGGGATCGTCGGCCAGGAACGGGGCCAGATCCAGCGATTCGCCGGCCAGCGCGATGCTGTAGCCCTGGCTGGTGCGCACCACGCTGCCGCGCAGATTGTTGCGGCCGAAGACCAGGCGCGCGACATCGGTCCGCTGCACCGCGCCGGCAGCCGACATCTGCACCACCGCCTGCGCCTGCAGGTCGGCCGCGGCCAGATCGAGCTCGACGCGCTCGCCGGGCTTGCCGCCGCGCAGGTCGAAAGCGATGCGGCCGCCGGCATCGGCGCCGGCCTCCTTGCGCCAGTTCACTTCCGGAACGGCGATCGTCGCCTGCTTCAGATCGAGCGCGGCGTTGACCGTACCGCCGCCGCTGCCGCTCTCGGTCACCACCGCCTGCACGCCGACCGGCCCCTTGACCTGGGACAGCTCGACGCCGCCCAGGCGGGCCAGCTCGGCGGCATCGACCGTGGTCTTGACCTCGTAGCGGCGCCGGAACGCGGCGCGGCCGAAATTCTCGCGCCACACCAGATCGGCGAGCTGTCCGGCGACGCGGCCCTTGCCGCGCACCTCCATCTCGCGACCGTTGAGCTGCAGGGTCAGCGTGGCATCGGTCAGATCGACGCCGCCGGCGACTTCCCTGATCGAAACGCCCGCGGTCGTGGCCGAGGCGGCGTATTCGATCTGGCTTGCCGTCAGCGCGTCGATCAGCGGCAGCTCGAGCAGCACGCGCGTCGCCGTCTGGCCGGCAACGCGATCGGGCCTGATCGCCATCTCACGCTGCAGGCCGACCTTGGGATGCTCCAGCAGCCTCAGCTTGGACGCCAGCGGGCCGGACGAGGTGACGTCGACATGGGCGCGATGGTCGGTCGGCTGATCGAGATTGGACAGGGTGATGGTGGCGCTCTTGACGGCAATGTCGCCCAGCGTCCCCTGCTTCACGTCGAAGCGGATCGCGCTGTCGGTCAGGGACATGCTGCCGCCGACGCCCAGCACCGGCGGCATCGGCCGCAGATAATGCACGCCCAGATCGGCGAAGTCGGCGGTGCCGGAAACCTTGCTGACCCGGAAGCTCTCCAGGTTATGCAGATCGCCGGTGAAGTCGAACTGCAGTTGCAGGTTCTTCGCCTGGCCGCCCTCGATATTGGCCAGGGTCCAGGCGCGGCCGCCGGGCGACATGGAGGGCGGCCAGAACTTCGCCAGGTCGGGCGTGGCGAGGCGGTCGGCGCTGACGGTGGCGGCGAAGCTGACATGGCCGCCGGCGATGGCGCCTTCGGCCTGCATCCGCGCGTAGGTGTCGCCGAAATCCAGCGACAGCTCGTCGACCCGCAGCGTGCCGCGTTCGACATTGATCTCGCCGCGCAGGCTGGTACGGCGTACCGTGCGCGGCTCGGGAAACAGGTTGAGCGTGCCGATCACCCCCGGACCGCTGGCGACGTTGACGGTCATGTACTCGATCTTGCCCTGGGCAGACAGGCGCGCATCGATCGTGCCCGACAGGGCCAGATCGACCTGCGACAGCGAGTCCAGAACCGGATCGAGCTGCGCCAGGACCGCCGGCCTGACGGCATCGAAATTCAAGGCGATGGCGAAGCTGCGATCCTGGCGCGAGAACAGGGCGCGGGCGTTCAGGGTCGAGCGCTGGCCCTGGGCCTCGACCTCGACCGCCGCCTCGCCCAGCACGCCGCCCTCGTCGCGCACCAGCACGACTTCGGCATTCGGCGCCCGCCACTGCAACGATTTCTGCCGGTCCTCGAAGATGATCTCCGCACCGGTCACGACGATGCGCTCGAGCCGGCTGACCGCCGGCACCGTGCCGTCGGGCGCCAGGAGCTGGTCGATCAGCAGCGACAGGAAGCGGCCGTCGGCGTCCTGGTCGGTATAGTGCTGGCCGAGGTCGAAGCGGCCGTCTTCGGCCAGCACCACATGCAGGCGCAGCTTGTCGAGCTGGACCATGGTCGGCGCGATCTCGCCCGACATCAGCGCCAGCAGCGACAGGTTCACCGCCGCCTGCGGCACCGTCGCCAGCGTCTCGCCGCTGGCCGAGATCGCCTCCAGCGCCCCGACGCGGATCTCCAGCGTGCGGTCCCAGCCGGCCCAGTTCAGCGTCACCTCGCGGGCGGCGAATTTCACCGACCCGTCCGCCGGCGCCACGTTGCTTTCGATATAGGGCAGCGCGAAGTCGAGCGGGATCGGGCCTTGCGACAATCGCCAGAAACCAAGCGCCAGCAGGACCGCCAGCCCGGCGATGATGCCGGCGCCGATCCGCAACAGCCACCTGGTCGTCCTTCTGATCACCCGCGCCGGCCTTTCCTAACCCGTTGACCGGACAACGACATTGCCGCAGCCTGCCACCTCCGTTCCTCCAGCCGAATAACAGGCTGGCCCGGACCGGACAACGGTTTTGACGCCCCTTCCGACGGCCCCATGGACTTTACCGCACTCGCCCCGCTGCTGCCGCCCCCCGCCGATCCCGACCAGGCCCGTATCGGGCTGGAGCACTGGGCCGAACGCGCCGCGCGCGCCGAGCTGGCAAGCGACCCGGCCGCGTCCGATGCCGGCCGCCAGGTGCTGCGCTCGATCTTCGGCAACAGCACCTATCTGGGTCAGCTCGCCCTGGCCGATCCGGCAGGCTTCTGCCGCACGGTCGAGATTGGCTTCGAGGAAGCGCTGAAGGAAGCGTTGGACAATGCCGCCAATGCCGCTTCCGCCGCAGATGAAACGACGATTATGGCGCAGTTACGGCGCCTCAAGCGCCAGGTCGCTCTGCTGGTGGCGCTGGCCGATATCGCCGGGCTGTGGAGCATCGAACGGATCACCGGCGCGCTGTCCGATTTCGCCGAGGCCGCGCTGGAAGCGACGACGCGGTTCCTGCTTCTTTCGGGTGAGGCCAACGGCCAGCTCAGACTGAACGGCGATCCCCTGAACGCGGGCTACGTGGTGCTGGGCATGGGCAAGCTCGGGGCCCGCGAGCTGAACTATTCCAGCGATATCGACCTGATCGTGCTGTACGATTCGGACAAGGCGGTGGCCTGCGGGCTGGAGATTCCAGGCCCCTTCTTCGTGCGCCTGACCCGCAGCCTGGTGAAGATCATGTCGGAGCGCACCGCCGACGGCTACGTCTTCCGCACCGATCTGCGGCTGCGCCCCGATCCGGGTTCGACGCCGCTGGCGATCTCGATCACGGCGGCCGAGACCTACTACGAAAGCGTAGGCCAGAACTGGGAGCGCGCCGCCATGATCAAGGCGCGGCCGGTGGCTGGCGATCGGGCCGCTGGGCGGGAGTTCCTGAAATACCTGCGCCCCTATGTCTGGCGCAAATCGCTGGATTTCGCCGCCATCCAGGACATCCACTCGATCAAGCGCCAGATCAACGCCCATCGCGGCGGCGGCGAGATCGCCCTGCACGGCCACAACATCAAGCTGGGCCGCGGCGGCATCCGCGAGATCGAGTTCTTCGCCCAGACCCAGCAGCTCATCTATGGCGGCCGCACGCCCGAACTGCGCGGCTCGCAGACCGTGCCGATGCTGGCCGCCCTGGCCCAGGCCGGCATGGTCGAACCGCCCGTGGCGGAAGAGATGACGGCGGCCTATCGCTTCCTGCGCAAGGTCGAGCACCGGCTGCAGATGATCGCCGACGAGCAGACCCACTCCCTACCCGCGACCGATGCCGGCATGCGGCATCTGGCGATCTTCCTGGGCTATCACGACACGCAATCCTTCGCCGACGAACTGCTGGGCCAGTTGCGCATCGTCGAGCGCCACTACGCGCATCTGTTCGAGGACGCCCCCTCGCTCTCCGGTCCTGGGAACCTGGTGTTCACCGGCGCCGAGGACGATCCGGAGACATTGAAGACGCTGGCCGGGCTGGGCTTCCGCAATCCGTCGGTCGTGGCCGGCGTGGTGCGGCAGTGGCACCATGGCCGCTATCGCGCCACCATCACCGCCCGCTCGCGCGAATTGCTCACCGAGCTCATCCCGACCTTGCTGAAGGAGCTGGGCAAGACCGCGCATCCCGACGGCGCGCTGATGCGCTTCGACCAGTTCCTCGCCCGCCTGCCGGCCGGGGTACAGCTCTTCTCGCTGTTCTACTCCAATCCCGGCCTGTTGCGGCTGGTGGCCACCATCATGGGCTCCGCACCGCGCGTTGCCGAGCGCCTGGCGCAGCAGCCGTCCCTGCTCGATGCCGTGCTCGATCCGGGTTTTCTCGGCACGCTGCCCAGCCTGGACGAGCTGCGCGCCGATGCCGAGGCGCATCTGGCCCGCGCCGTCGACTACCAGGACGTGCTCGATTTCGCCCGCCGCTGGACGGCCGACCGCCGCTTCCAGATCGGCGTGCAGCTCCTGACGGCCAGGGTCGATGCCGAACGCGCCGGACAGGCGCTGGCCGACGTGGCGCAGAGCGTGCTGTCGGCGCTGTGTCCGCGGGTCGAGGCCGAGTTCGCACGCCAGCATGGCGGTTTCGGCGGCACGCGGCTGGCCGTGGTGGCGATGGGCAAGCTGGGCAGCGCCGAGATGACGGTGACGTCCGATCTCGACCTGATGTTCGTCTACGACCTGCCGCCGGAGAGCGAGGAGTCGGACGGCGAGAAGCCACTGCCGCCGGCGCTCTACTACAGCCGCCTGTCGCAGCGCACGATCAACGCCATCACCACGCTGACCAACGAAGGCCAGCTCTACGAGGTCGACATGCGGCTGCGGCCTTCGGGCAATGCCGGGCCGCTGGCCTGCAGCGTCGCCGCGTTCGAGACCTACCAGCACGACACGGCCTGGACCTGGGAGCACATGGCGCTGGTGCGGGCGCGCGTCATCCTGGGACCGCGGCCGCTGTGCCAGCGGCTGGAAGCGGCCATCGCCGACGTGCTGACCCGCAGGCGCGATGCGGACAAGCTGCTGCTCGACGTGGCCTCGATGCGCGACCGCATCGAGAAGCACAATCGCGCCCGCAATTCATGGGACCTGAAATATCTGCGCGGCGGGCTGTTCGATCTCGATTTCCTGGCGCAGTACCTGCTGCTGCGGCACGCCCCTGCCCATCCGGGCATTCTCGCCCGGCGCGCGCCGCTGATCTTCGCCCAGCTCGCCCAGGCCGGCCTGCTGCCGACCGACACCGCCGCCGAGCTGGCCGGCGCCTTCCGCCTGTGGCAGACCCTGCAGGCCCTGCTGCGGCTGACCATGGGCGGCGACGAGGGCGATATCGACGAGGCCACCGCGCCGGAGGGGCTGAAGCAGATCCTGGCCGCCGCCGCCGGCGTGGCCGACTTCGCGGCGCTGAAGGCGAAGATGGCCGCGACCGCCGAGCTTGTATACCGTCTCTACACCGAGATCATCGCCGAACCTGCGGCGAGGCTGGAGCCCTTGAGCGAGGGAGAAGGCAATGAGCGCTGAAGCTGGCAAGAAGGCGCCGGAGTTTACCGCCGCGACCGACGGCGGCGGCAAGGTCAGGCTGTCCGACTTCAAGGGCAAGAACGTCATCCTCTATTTCTATCCCAAGGACGACACGCCGGGCTGCACCAAGGAGGCCTGCGGCTTCCGCGACGCCAAGCCCGATTTCGCCAAGGCCAAGGCGGTGGTGCTGGGGGTGTCGAAAGACAGCGTCGCCCGCCACGATAAATTCAAGACCAAGTACGATCTGAACTTCCCGCTGATCGCCGACGAGGACGGCAAGATCTGCCAGAAGTACGGCACCTGGATCGAGAAGAGCCTCTATGGCCGCAAATACATGGGCATCGACCGCGCCACCTTCCTCATCGACGGCAAGGGCGTGATCCGCAACGTGTGGCGCAAGGTCAAGGTCCCCGGCCACGTCGAAGAAGTGCTGGCGACGCTGAAGGCGCTCGACTGATTCCTAGAGCGGATCACGATTGGATGGAATCGCGAGCGATTCCGTTAAATCGTGATTTACTCTAGCGATGCCCCAGCACGCGATGGGGCGTGTACGGCTCTTCCAAATAAGCGATCTCTTCTGACGTCAGCTTGAAGTCCAGCGCGCGCAGCAGATCGTCGAACTGCGGCAGCTTGCTGGCAGCGACGATCGGGGCGGTGACGAAGGGCTTACCCAGCATCCAGCCCAGCGCCACGCTTGCCGGGCCGACGCCGTGCTTCTTCGCCAATTCCAGCACGCGGTCGACGATGGCGAAGTCGCCGTCGGCATAGTACATGCGATGCGCCATCTCGTCGGTGCGGGCCCGCGCCGTGGCGGTGTTGGCGCCGCTGGCATTGTCGCCCCGGGCGCGATTGCCGACCAGGAAGCCGCGGGCCAGCGGGCTCCACGGCGTGATCGCCACGCCCTGGTCGCGGCAAAGCGGGATCATCTCCCGCTCCTCCTCGCGATAGACCAGATTGTAGTGGTTCTGCATGGCAACGAATTTCGTCCAGCCATGACGCTCGGCCACCGCCTGCGCCTTGGCGAACTGCCAGGCGTACATGCTCGAGGCGCCGAGATAGCGGACCTTGCCCGCCTTCACGCAGTCGTGCAGCGCCTCCATCGTCTCCTCGATCGGCGTCTCGTTGTCCCAACGATGGATGATGTAGAGGTCGATGTATTCGCTGCCCAGCCGGCGCAGCGAGGCGTCGACCTGGTCCATGATGTGCTTGCGCGACAAGCCCTTGTCGTTAGGGCCCTGGCCCATCGGGTTGAAGACCTTGGTGGCGATCACGTATTCCTCGCGCCGCGGCGCCAGATCGCGCAGGGCGCGGCCGGTGATCTCCTCGCTGACGCCCAGCGAATACATATTGGCGGTGTCGTAGAAGTTGATGCCTGCCTCCCAGGCGCGGCGGTAGAACGGGCGGCCGTCATGCTCCTCCAGCACCCACTCGCGCCACGACTTCGCCCCGTACGTCATGGTGCCGAAGCACAGGCGCGACACCTTCATCCCGGTATTACCCAGACGTACGTACTGCATCGGCTACCCCCTCTGGCGTTCCGTTAGCTGGCTTCCTTGTGCCTGGCATCGACCCGCGCGGCGAGTGCGGCGGCCATGTATTCGTCGAGATCGCCGTCCAGCACGCGCTGGGCGTCGGTGCGCTCTACGCCGGTGCGCAGGTCCTTCACCATCTGGTAGGGCTGCAGCACGTAGGACCGGATCTGATGGCCCCAGCCGATATCGGTCTTGTTCGCTTCCGCTTCCAGCCGCTCGGCTTCGCGCTTCTGCAACTCGACCTCGTAGAGGCGCGCCTTCAGCATCTGCATGGCCTTGGCGCGGTTCTGGTGCTGCGAACGCTCCTGCTGGACGGCGACGGCAATGCCGGTCGGAATG
>JBBCJW010000069.1:0-26011 GCA_037190765.1 Alphaproteobacteria bacterium | reverse complement strand
GGGGTGCGCGAGCCGCAGAACCGCCGCGTGGAGATCATGCTCTAAGCCTCGGCCTGAGCAGACAAGCAAAGGGCGGTCCCTCGGGACCGCCCTTTTTCTTTGCTCCGGGATCTTTCTTTGCTCCGGGTTTTGGCCGGAGCAAATCGGTTTCGATGCAAGCGGGGGCACCCCGGTCGGACGGCATGAATTTGCCCCCGATCCTTGAGAGCGCAGCGGATCGGTCACAGGTCCGGGCAGCCTGTATCCGCTTTTTTCCTAGAGCAGATCACGCTCTGACGGAATCGCGAGCGATCCCGTCAGAGCGTGCAAATTTACTCTAGAACTTTAAGAAATAGAGCGGATCAGCGTTTGACGGAATCGCTTGGGTTTCCATCAAGTCGTGATCCGCTCTAGCCGAACAACCGCCGTCCGCCTACCGGCGGTTGTGCGAGATCACTCCGCCCGCACCCAGCTTTCCAGCAGCATGCGCACGGCGGCGACGAAGGCGATCGGCTGGTCGAGCATGACGTGGTGCTCGGCCTCCGGGATCTCGACCACCGGCGCCTGCGGCCCCATCAGCGAGGACATGTAGGAGGCGGTGGCGCGCGAGACCAGCTTGCTCTTCTCGCCGAAGATCAGGGCGGCGCGGCAGCGCACCGCCTGCAGATACTCGCGGAACGGCTCGCCGAAGCGGCGCGAACCCATGGCGTTGCCGTCGAATTTCCACGCCCAGCCGCCCTCGACCGGCATCAGCGAATGGCGGGCGATGAACTCGACGATGTAGTCGTTGTCGCAGGGCTGCTCGGGCATCAGCCGGAAGCGGGCCAGCGCCTCCTCGAAGCTGGCATAGGTCTTCTTGTTGCCCATCGGCGGCGGCCGCACCGGATTGACCGCTTCCTCCTCCGGCGAGCGGATGGGCGAATCGACGATCACTGCGCCGCCCAGTGCGGGCCCGTAGGTGGAGGCGAACTTGGTCGTCATGAAGCCGCCGAAGCTGTGGCCGATGATGAAGGGCCGCTCGCCCAGCCCGGCATCGGCGATAACGCCCGCCATTTCCTGCGCCCGCAGCTCCGAGGAATAGGCCTCCCGCCGGCCGCTGTCGCCCATGCCCGAGAGGTCGATGGCGGCGACCCGGAAATCGCGCGTGAAATAGGGCGCGATGAAGGTCCACCAGTTGGCATGGGCGCCGCCGCCATGGACCAGCAGGATGCCGCGCTGGTTGGCGCGCGTGGACTGTCCTGGCCACAGCAGGTAGTTGATCGGGCATCCTTCGACGTCGACGCGATGGGTGCTGTGGGGCTGGGAAATCGCCCACTCGAACCAGACCGGCGCGGGCGTCTTGAGTTGCAGGTAATGGGCGGGAACGGGACTGGTACTCACTTGCATTTCTTCCTTGTCGGTCAAAAACTGAACCGCTGCCCGATTTTAGGGCTGGGAGGACGCCAATGGATACCAGTGAATTCGAGGCCCGGCGGCGCGCCGAGGGCTATGGCGAATTCGAGCGCCGGCGACTGTCCAGTACCTACGCCAGTACGCCCCATGTCCATGCCTTCGATGTGGTGGCGCTGGTGCTGGACGGCGAAATCACCCTGACCTGCAAGGGGCAGCCCCGCACCTATCGCCGCGGCGAGGTTTTCACCATGGCGCAAGGCGTCGAGCATTTCGAGCGGGTCGGTCCGCAGGGCGTGGAGTACGTTGCCGGCAAACGGGCGTGACCTTGTCCCGTCTGTTCCGGCGGCGGCACCCTGGATGCGGCTCGGCTGGCGGTGCAGCACCATCCTGCTGCCCATGGCGCGGACGGAACGGCGCTGGTATGAGAACCTCCGATTATCCGCCTTGCAGAGGGAGTAGCCCATGATCGGCCGCCTGAACCATATCGGCATCGCCACGCCTTCGGTCGAGAAGACCGCCGCCATGTATCGCGACCTCTATGGCGCGACGAAAATCGGCCAGGCTTTCGTCATGGAGGCGCAGGGCGTGCGGGTGCTGTTCGTCGACGTGCCCAACACCCAGCTCGAACTGATCGAGCCCTATGGCGAGAAATCGCCGCTGAAGAACTTCCTGGAGAAGAACCCGGCCGGCGGCCAGCACCATGTCTGCTTCGAGGTGCCCGACATCATCGCCGCCCGCGACGACATGGTCGCCAAGGGCGCCACGGTGCTGAACGAGGGCAAGCCGCGCATCGGCGCCCACGGCACGCCGGTGATCTTCGTGCACCCGAAGAACTCCGACGGCGTGCTGGTGGAACTGATGGAAACGCCCAAGGGCGCGCACTAGTCGTGTGAATTTGCTCTAATCGCGCCCTGACCAAAAAGCAAACGCCTCATCCGGACCGGACGAGGCGTTTTCGCATGTCGATGGTGGAGCGTCCGATCAATCGAGATGGGCGGGCTTGTCGCAGACGACGGTGCCCATGTCGGCCGGCACCGAGATCTCCAGCAGCTCGAGATCGTCGGACATCGCCGTTTCGTTGTGCTTCATGCCGCCGGGGATCAGCAGCGATTCGCCGGCCTTGACCCTGATCTTACTGCCGTCCTCGAATTCCAGATCGACCCAGCCCTTCAGGCCGTAGACGAACTGCGCCTCGCAGGTGTGGTAGTGCCAGCCGGTTGGCTCGCCCATGCCGGCCGTCGCCTTCATAACCTGGGCCCGCAACGTGCCGGCGGTTGCATCCTTCACCAGCAGGTCCTTGTACTTAAAGAACGTGCGGCGACCGGGAACGTAGGGCGCGGTCTCGTCGGTGGCGTGCGCCAGCTTGCCGGTGACCACAGGCTCCTGGTCGGTCAGGCGGATTGGCTTGGGACTGTTCATGGCTCTTCCTCCCGAAATGTTGCCATCATGATGGCAGCGCCGTCCGGGTCGGGCAAGCTCACGCCAAACTCACGCCAAGAGCGGTTCGCGCAGGCTGAGGATGACCTTGGCCACGAACTGCAGCACCACCTCATCGCGTTGATTGAGCGTGCGAATTTCCAGCGTGACCAGGCCGCGTCGGCCGTCGCTGAGGGCACGTTTCTCCGCCACCGCGATGCGGGCGCGGATGGTGTCGCCGATCCGCACCGGGTTGGGAAAGCGCATCTGGTCCATGCCCAGCCCGGCCAGGGTCGAACGCCCCAGCACGCTTTCCATCATGCCGGCCACGATCGAGCAGGTCATGAAGCCGGGCGCGATGCGGCCGCCGGCGGCGGTGGTGCGGGCATAGGTCTCGTCGTTGAAGATCGGCAAGGTCAGCCGCGCGAAGCCCAGGAACAGCGAATGGTCGGCCTCGGTGATGGTGCGCGAGAAGGTGGGGTATTCGCGGCCCTGTTCGATGTCGTCGAAAGCGAGGCCCATGTTCAGGCCTGCTTGGCGATCACGACGCGGCCGGCGGTCAGCCGCTCGATATCGGCGGGCGCATAGCCGAGCCGGGCCAGGATCTCCGTACCCTGTTCGCCGGTGGAAGGCGCCACGGCGCGCGGCCCGTTTTCGATCGGCGGGCTGCCCGGCAGGGCCGGCACGGTCAGGGTGCCGAGGCCCGGCTGCTGGTAGCTCGCCATGCGATGGGTGGCCTTAACGTGCGGGTCGTCGACCACGTCGCTCAGCGAATAGACGGCGGAGGCCAGCACCTCGGCTGCCGCCATCTTGGCCAGCCAGTTCGCCGTCGTGTCCGTTTCGATGCGCCCGGCGAGGATGGCGGTGATCTCCCTGGCATTGGCGGCGCGAGTGGCAAAACTGTTGAAGCGCGGGTCCTTCGGCACGTCGGCCAGTCCCAGCACGTCGCAGATCGACGTGAACTGCGCCTCGCGCATCATGGTGATGGCGATCCAGCCGTCCTTGGTGCGGTAGTTGCCGGCCGGCACGTTGAGCGGCTGCGGGTTCTCGCCCTCCAGCGCCGTCTCGATGAACTTGTAGCCGATCAACGCGGTGGCGGCGTCCATCAGGCTGGCGTCGACATGCTGGCCGCGCCCGGTTTTCTGGCGCTGCATCAGCGCCATGGTCGCGGCCTGGAAGGCGTAGAGCGAGGCGACGGCGTCGATCACCAGGTAGCCGATCTTCATCGGCTTGCCCGCATCGTCGCGCGTCAGCGACATCATGCCGGAGACGGCCTGGCCGATCGTGTCGGTGGCGATACGCTGCGCATAGGGGCCGCCCTGGCCGAAACCGGTCATCGACACGTAGACCAGCCGCGGATTGAGCGCGCTCATCTGGTTCCAGCCCAGGCCCAGGCGCTCGGCCACGCCGGGCCGGTTGTTCTCCAGCAGCACGTCGGCCCCGGCCACCAGCTTGCGCACGATCTCGACCGCTTCCGGCTTCTTCAGGTCGAGCGCGATGGAGCGCTTGCCGCGGTTCACCGCCAGCGACAGGGCGGACTGGTCGCCATGCATGCGGCCCAGCCGGCGCACCCAGTCGCCTTCGGGTGGCTCGATCTTGATCACCTCCGCGCCATAGGCGGCGAACTGCATGCCGCAATTGGGTCCGGCCATGCCCTGGCTGAGATCGACCACGCGCAGGCCCGCGCAGGGCAGGGGATCGGCTTCCGTACTGGACGGTGCGGTGCTCATGGCGCTCTCCCGGATCGGTGTTCTTGCCCTGTTTTGCGTCGGGTGGCGACGGTTGACAAGAAAAAATTCGGCATATAGAAATTTCTTTTATAGAATCGAATTAATCGCGGGCGGCGTCTAACGCCCGCTTCAACGTGCCTCGGGAGGGACAGATGACCAGGATCAGCAGAAGGACTTTTGGCGGCCTCGTGATGGGGGCTGCGGTTGCCGGCGCCGGGTTCCGCGCCTCGGCGCAGGAAGTGACCATCAAGGTCGCCGACTCGTTCCCGCCCCGGCACAACATTGCCAATCACGGCACCAAGTGGTGGATGGAACGGGTCACCGAGCTGTCCAACGGCAAGGTGAAGTTCCAGTATTTCGGCGCCGAGCAGCTGGGCAAGCTGAAGGACATGCTGTCGCTGCTGCAGAGCGGCGCCACCGACATCGCCTACATCCCGCCGACCTTCTTCGAAGGCAAGATGCCGCTCAGCTCGGTGCACAGCCTGCCCAACCTGTTCAGCTCCTCGCATGTCGGCGGCCTGGCCTTCCACGAGACGTCGATGAAGACGGCGATCTTCAGGGAGGATTACCAGCGCAACGGTGTGCGCCTGCTGTGGGGCACGATGACCTCGACCTACAACATCTTCACCCGCGACAAGCCGATCCGCAGCCTGGCCGACATCAGGGGCATGAAGCTGCGTTCCGCCGGTTCCTACCAGGACGACGCGGTGCGCATGCTGGGCGCGGTGCCGGTCGACGTCGCCAGTCCCGAAGCCTACCAGGCGATCCAGCTCGGCACGGTCGACGGCGCCATCTTCCCGACCTCGGCGGCCCAGTCCTACCGCATCCACGAGGTTTCGAAGTATTTCACCCTGGGCTTCGACATCACCTCGTTCTACGCCCCCTATGCCGTGAACCTGCGCGCCTGGGACCGCTGGCCGGCCGACGTCAAGGCCGCCTTCGAGCAGGCGAACACCGAAGCCAATCTGCGCATGGGCAAGTTCTTCGACGACAGCAACCAGGAGCTGATCGACGGCTACGCCAAGTCCGGCGTCGAGGTGATCACCCTGCCGGAAGCGGAGCAGGCCAAGGTCAAAGAGACCCTGGCGCCGCTGTACCAGAAATGGGTCGCCGACATGAAAGCCAAGAACCTGCCCGGCGACGAAGTGCTGAAGTACTTCGAGGACGCCATCAAGCGCGTTCCCGCCGCCTGATCGAACCGCGCCCGATCGAGCCGCGATAGCAACATGGTTCCAGAAAGCGAGACGCCGCCGGAAAGCGGCGGCTGGTTCGCCCGCGTCGAGAACCTGTTCGCCGGCCTGTCCCAGTGGGCGCTCGCCGTCCTGCTGGTGCTGGTCGTCGTGCAGGTCCTCACGCGCTACGTGCTGAACGACCCGCTCGGCGAGGTCGTCAGCATCACCGAGACCTATCTGATGCCCGCCATGGTGTTCTTCGCCATCGCCGCCCTGCAGCGCAATGACGGGCATATCAGGGTCGACCTGCTTTACGTGACGTTCAAGGGGCGATTGAAGCAGGTCATCGACCTCATCGTCTTCATCGTTTCGGCCGCCTTCTGGGCCTTCATCGTCTACGCCAGTGCGGGCGAAACCCTGTTCAGCCTGCGCATGGACTACGAAGTGTCCCGCACCTTGCCGTTCCCGCTGTGGACGGCGCTGGTCGTGGTGCCGCTGGGCAGCGGCCTGATCTGCATCCGGCTGGTGCTGCTGGCAATCTCGACCGTCCAGGCGCTCCGCCGCCCTCTGCCTCGGGACACGAACGTCCAATGACCGTTACCCTGATCATCCTGCTGCTTGCGGTGCTGATGCTGATCGGCATGCCGATCGGCTTCGCCATGGGGCTGGCCGGCCTCGTCGGCATCTATTTCGTCGGCGGCGTCGATTCGCTGATCGGCATCGTCGCCGTCACGCCCTACCGCCAGTCGTCGTCGTGGATTCTCACCGCCATTCCGCTGTTCGTGCTGATGGCCGAGATGCTGGCCTCCAGCCGCATCACCGCCGACCTGTTCTCGACCATGAACAAATGGGTGGGGCACCTGCCGGGCGGCCTGGCCATCGCCGGCGTGCTGGCGGCAGCCGGCCTGGGCGCGGTTTCCGGCTCGTCCACGGCATCGACCGCGGCTCTCTCGAAGTCGGTCACGCCCGAACTGCTGCGGGCGGGCTACTCCCGCGGCCTGTCCATCGGCACGGTGGCCTCGGCCGGCACGCTGGCCATCATGATCCCGCCCAGCATCATCATGGTGATCTACGGCATCCTGACCGAAACCTCAGTGGGACAGCTTTTCGTCGCCGGCATCGTGCCCGGCCTGATCAACATCGCCGCCTATGCCTTCACCATCATCATGTGGGCCAAGTACGTGCCCGGCGCCGCGCCGCGCACCCAGCGCTATGGCTGGGGCGAGCGCATCGTTTCCCTGCGCAACGTCTGGCCGATGGTGGTGCTGTTCGGTCTGGTGATCGGCGGCCTCTATTCCGGCATCGTCACCGTCACCGAATCGGCGGCGGTCGGGGCGGCCGGCGCCATCATCCTGGCGCTCTGGTTCCTGCGCCGCAGGACCTGGAGCGCCCTGAAAGAGGCGCTGTCGCGCACCGTCGCGACCACGGCGATGATCTTCACCATCATCGTCGGCGCGCATCTGTTCAGCTATTTCATGACGCTGACCGGCACGCCGCAGGGACTGCTGGCCTATGTCGAGGGGCTCGGCATCGAGCCGTGGATCATTTTCTCGCTGATCATCATCATCTATCTCTTCCTCGGCTGCTTCATGGACCAGCTCGCGATCCTGGTCCTGACCCTGCCGATCGTGTTCCCGATGATCCTGCGTTTCGGCTACGACCCGATCTGGTTCGGCATCATCCTGACCAAGACGGTCGAGATCGGGTTGATCACGCCGCCCTTCGGCATGAACTGCTTCGTCGCCAGTTCGGTGAGCAAGATTCCGGTCTCGCAGGTGTTCCGTGGCGTGACGCCTTTCATCCTGACCGATCTGGTCATCATCACGCTGCTGATCGCGGTGCCGGGAATCGTGCTATGGGTGCGCTGAGGCGCACCCCCTTGATCCTTGCGAGAGAGTGACATGAGCGAACTGACCGAGGAGCAGCGCGCGCTCAAGGAGAACGCCGAGCGCTTCCTGGAACGCGAGGCCGTTCCCTTCATCGCCCAGGCCGAGAAGGGCGGCGAGTTCCCCTGGCAGCTCCTGCCCAAGCTGGCGCGGTTCGGCTATATCGGCCCGATGCTGCCGGCCGAGGATGGCGGCCAGGGCGCCAGCTACACCGACATGACCATCCTGATGGAAGCCGCCGGCTACCATTGGCTGGGACTGCGGGCGCTGATGAACGTCGCCAACATGATCGCCGGCCTGCTCAACGCGCACGCCAATGCCGAGCAGAAGCAGCGCTATCTGGCGCCGCTGCTGGCCGGAGAGCGCCGCGTCTTCGTCGCCATCACCGAGCCCAATCATGGCTCCGACGCCAGCTCGGTCGAGACCCGCGCCATCGACCGCGGCGATCATTTCGAGCTGCGCGGCACCAAGCAGTGGATCACCAACGCCGAAGGCGATTTCGGCGTGGTGCTGGCGCAGGTGGTGTCGCCCGACGGCGCGCCGCAGGGGCCGGCCGCCTTCATCGTCGATCGCAGCGAGGTGCAGTACACGGTGCGGCCGCTGGAGACCATGATCCTGCGCGGCACCGGCACCTCGGAGATCGTGTTCGATGGCGCCAAAGTGCCGCGCTCGCGCCTGGTGGGTGCGGTCGGCGGTGGGCTGAAGACCATGCTGACGACCTTGAACGAGGGCCGTCTCAGCGTTTCCGCCGGCGCGGTGGGAGCGGCGCAGCGGGCGCTGGACCTTTCCGTCGAGTACGCCAAATCGCGCGTGCAGTTCGGCCGGCCGATCGGCGAATTCCAGCTCGTGCAGGCCATGCTGGCCGAGATGGTGACCCTGGTGCGCGCCTCGCGCCTGCTGTGCCGCGACGCGGCAGCGGCGCTGGATGGAGGCCGCACGGCGCGGCTGGAATGCGCCATTGCCAAGAAGTTCTGCACCGAATCGGCGCATCGCGTCGCCAGCCTGGCGCTGCAGGTGCATGGCGGCTCGGGCTACAGCACCGACCTGCCGCTGGAGCGCATCTTCCGCGACACGCGCGGCGGGCTGATCCCGGAAGGCACCTCGGAAATCCAGATTCTCATCATCGGCCGCGAGCTGCTGGGCCTGTCGGCCTTCGGCGATCGGCCGAAAGCGCGGAAGGAAAAGCAGTAATGGGCGTGTTGCAGGACATCGAGCGGTACGAGGTCTATTTCGAGACCCTGAGCGTCGGCGACAAATTCAAGACCGCCGGCCGCACCGTGACGGAATCCGACATCGTTTCCTTCGCCGGCCTGTCGGGCGACTACAACGCGCTGCACACCGATGCCGAATACGCCGCCACCACCCCGCATGGCGAGCGCATCGCGCATGGGCTGCTGGTGCTGGCGATCGTTTCCGGCCTCAGCACCCGCCTGCCGGTGATGAAGGCGATGGAGCGCACCATTCTGGGCCTGGCCAACCTGCAGTGCCGCTGGCGGCGGCCGACCAAGATCGGCGACACCATCCATGTCGTGCTCGAGGTGGCGGAGAAGAATGCCGGCGCCAAGAACGATCGCGGCGCGTTGGTGCTGCGCCGCACCGCCGTCAACCAGCGCGGCGAAACGGTGATGGAAAGCGACTGGAGCCTGATCCTGCGCCGCCAGACCCCGCTTCCCGCCTGAGGAGAATCGAAATGGCCGCCGTGCCGAAAACCGCTCTCGCCCGCCATACCAACGAGAAGATCTTCGTCCGCAACCTCGACCTGCTGGACGAGGTGGTGGGCAAGATGAACTTCACCACCATGTTCTTCCACCAGATCATGGCGCGCCTGCCGACGCCGCAGGAGAGCGCGGTGCTGGACGCCATCCTCGTGACCCTGATGGAGCACGGGCTGACGCCGTCGGCCATCGTCGCCCGCATGACCATCGTGTCGGCGCCGGAAGCATCGCAGGGCGCCATCGCCGCTGGCCTGCTGGGCGTGGGCAGCCAGTTCATCGGCACCATCGAGGACAGCGCCCGCCTGGTGCAGCAGCTTGTTGCGGCACCCGAGGGGGTGGAGAAGGCGGCCGCCGCGGCCGCCCAGCGCTACCGCAGCCAGAAGCTCCTGCTGCCCGGCTTCGGCCATCACCTGCACCGGCCCGACGATCCGCGCTCGCCCGTGCTGCTGGGCGTCGCCGAGCGCGAGGGCCTGGCCGGCAAGCATATCGCCGCGCTCAAGGTGTTCGCGGCCGAAATCGACAAGGCCTATGGCAAGCACATCACCATCAACGCGACGGGGGCCATCGGCGCCATCCTGTCCGACATGGGCATTCCCATCGCCGCCATTCGCGGCATCGCCATCGTGGCCCGCGCCGCCGGGCTGGTCGGGCATATACTGGAAGAGCAGACCGACCAGACCACCCGCTTCATCTGGGACATGGCGGAAGAGCATATCGAGCACACCGCCGCGCCCGGCCGCTGAACCGGTCTTGACGCCGCTGCCATACTCCCTCCAGATGCGGCGTCACGGGGTGGGAGAGGGATGAGCGACAGCGCCGACGAACAGGTGCCGATGGTGCAGCGGACGCTGGACCTGTTCGAGGCCTTCGCCCGCGCCGACGGGCCGATGCGGCTGTCCGACCTGGCCGAGGCGATCGGCGCGCCGGTCAGTTCCTGCCATGCGCTGGTGAAGACCCTGCAGGGCCGCGGCTATCTCTATGCCAGCGACAAGCTGATCTACCCCACGCGGCGCCTGCTGGACGCCGCCGCCGGTATCCTGGCCGCCGATTCGCTGATGGCGAAGATCCGCCCGGTGCTGGAGCGCATCCAGCGCGAAACCGGCGAAACGGCGGTGTGCGGCAAGCGGCTGGGCGGCGACGTGCTCTATGTCGACGTCGTCCAGGGCACCTATCCGGTGCGCTTCGCCGCCGAGATCGGCGCGCTCAAGCCGCTGCATTCCAGCTCGCTGGGCAAGGCCTGCCTCAGCCTGCTGAAACCCGCGGACTATACCAAGCTGGTGGCCCGCCTGCCGATGACGGCCATCACCGCCAACACCATCACCGACCGCCAGCGGCTGGCGGCGGATATCGAGCTGGGCCGCCAGCGCGGCTTCTTCCGCACCGTGGGCGAGAATGTCGGCGACGTGCTGGGCCTGGCCGTGGCGCTACGGGTCGACGGCGAGGGAGTCGGCATCGCCGTCGCCGGGCCCATCGAGCGCATGCGGGCGAATGAGCCGCAGCGTCTGGCGGCGCTGCGCCAGATGACGGCGGTCCTGCAGTAGAGCGGATCACGATTAGACGGAAGCGCAAGCGCTTTCGTCTAATCGTGTGAATCCGCTCTATTCGTTAATATTTAGAGCAAATTCACACGTTCTGACGGGATCGCGAGCGATTCCGTCAGAACGTGATTTGCTCTAGTCGCGCAGCATCGCCAGTGCCGCCGTCCGGTGCGAAGGCTTCAGCGCCATGAACAGGGCGCGCGCCTTCTTGACGTCGCGCTCCAGCCCGGAGGCGGCCGCCTGCTTCAGGGCCAGGGTGCAGGGATCGGCCGGGCCGCAAATGAATTCAAGGGCCTTGGCCAGGCGGGCCATGGCGGCGGCGTCGAGGACGGTTTCACTCATCTGGCGCTCTTCCAATCCGGGCAAAAAAGGCGATTCCGGGCGGTAAATCCCTGCCGCGCGTCGGACTTGCAATGGGACGAATTTTGACCATACTGCGCCCGCTTGCGCCGGCCCGGACAGGATCGCGGGGCGGCCGCGAGGGCGCGTAGCTCAGCGGGAGAGCACTACCTTGACATGGTAGGGGTCACAGGTTCAATCCCTGTCGCGCCCACCATTGCTTCCACGGCGGGAAGCAATTTTTCTCCGCATCGTCATCGACCTTGATCGCGCGCATCATGATGCCGGGCGCTGGCTATTGCGCAGGAAGCGGGCATCGTAGGTCCACTTGCGCAGCTTGCGGCAGGCGATGCGCCGCGCCTGCGGATGGGCGGGGTTGATGAGGACGTTGAGTTCCTCCGGCACGATCACCGACGGCAGGATCAGCAAGGTGGTCCTGTTCGCCTGCAGCCAGGCGGTGCCGAAATCGATGCTGGTCAGGCTGGGCGGCAGCGCGTCCCATCCCACCGGCAGGTCGGCCGCCTCGTGCCGTTCCGCCGCCTGCCAGACCGGATCGGGAATGGCGAACTCGACCAGATAGCGGTTCAGCGGCAGGTCGATGGCGTTGAGATGGACCAGGGTTTCGAGACAGGCCAGGGCGCGCGTGGTCGAGGCGTAGAGGACGGCGTGGTCCGGCGCGTTCCAGCGTCCGCCGCTATGCCGGGCGCCGGCGCCGGACAGATCGTCGGCGCGCCAGGCTTTGGTATCGGACGCGATGCGCCAGACGCGATGCGCCGGCGGCTCAGGCATAGGCGCCGCTGATCATCTGGCCCAGCTGGCGCGAGACCAGAGTCTGGCCTTCCATCGTGTTCATGAAGTCGATCGGCCGGGCGCCGCCCAGCGCCGGCAGCGGTTGGGTCAGCCACGCCGCCAGCCAGGCCTGCGCATCAAAGCCCGCCGTGTCGCCCGCTTCCTCCACCATGGTCTGGACCTGGCCGACCAGCCGGGCGAAGCCGATGACCCGCTCGCTCTCGGCCGGGGAGAGGCGGGCGCGGGCCTTCACCTTCCTGTTGAAGGTGGCGACCGGCAGGTCAAGCGCCTTGAGCGTGACGCTGCGGCCAAGCGGGGTTTTCTCAAGCCAGTGCTTGGCCTCGCTGGCGGCGACGCCGCGCTCGATCATGCGAATGCGCTCCATCGTCGAGCTCCGGTACAGCTTGCGGTACGAGGGCGGCGCGGCGGCGTCGGGACCGGATTTGCGCAGGGTGGGCTGGGGCATACGGCTCTGCTCCTTTGAGCATTATATTTGCTCAAATGAGCGGTAAAAGTCAAGATTTCCGCCGGCCATGAGGATCGGCCAAACGATCGGCCAGAGTTCGGCCGGAACGTTGAATTTACCAGCAATCACAGGGCGGTGGCGGCAGAACATATCGGCCAGAATAGTTGCCGTATCGGAACCGGTGCCGTCGAGCCTTCGGCCGCGCCTGTTTCCCGAAACCTGAACGTCTTCGTTCAATTGCCCGTCAGCTTCGGCTTGCGCTTCTGCTGGAAGGCGGCGACGGCTTCGCGGCGGTCGTCGAGATAGTTGGACGCCGTCTCCCAGCCGATCGAGGCGTCCATGAGCTGCGCCGCCAAAGCGCGCAGGGGGATGTTGGCGGTGGTCTTGGTCCAGCGCACCGCCCATTTCGGGTTGGCCAGGATCTTGCCGACGATCTCGTCGACCTTGGCGTCAAGCTGGGCGGCGGGGACGGCGTGGTTGATCAGGCCCAGATCGCGCGCCTCCCTGGCGCTGAGCAGATCGCCGGTCATCAGCAGTTCCTTGGCGCGGGCGAAGCCGATGAGCTGCGGCCAGATCAGCGCCCCGCCGTCGCCGGCCACCAGCCCGACCTTGACGTGCGGATCGCCGATCTTGGCGGTCTCGTCGGCGACGATCACGTCGCACAGCAGGGCGATGGTGGCGCCCAGCCCGGCGGCGGCGCCGTTCAGCCGGCAGACGATCGGCTTCTCCATCTGCAGCAGCGACACCACGATCTGCTTGGCGTCCCAGGCGATGGCGCGGAAGCGCTCGGGCCGGTCGATCTGCTCCTGGAACCAGTCGAAATCGCCGCCGGCGCAGAAGGCGCGGCCCTTGCCCGACAGCACGATCAGGTCGCTCTGCGTGTCGCGCTGCAGGGCATTGAAGATCAGCGCCAGCTCGGTGTGCATGGGCTCGTCGACGCCGTTCACCGGATGGTCCGACGTGATGTAGGCCGTCAGCACCGGCCCCTTGCGCTCGAAGGTGAAGCGTTCCCATTTCTCCGCCGTCACGTCGTAATGCGAGCTCATGCGTTCCTCCCGTTGCGGCCGCGCGGATCGGCGCCGGCTGGCGTGTTGCGCGGTTGGCGGCAAGTATGGCATCGGCGTCGGGGCGGTGTCATGGCGGGAGGCGGCTTTCGCTGCCGCATGAGCGAGGCCGCCACGGGCACCGTGCCGCGACCGCTTTCTCCAATCCATGCTAGAGCAAATCACGTTCTGTCGGAATCGCTCGCGATTCCGACAGAACGTGTGAATTTGCTCTAAACATTAATGAATAGAGCGGATTCACACGGTTAGACGGAAGCGCATGCGCTTCCGTCTAACCGCGATCCGCTCTAACGTTCGGCAATGGACAGGAATGCCGCCGTGGTCGTCATCGGCGCCGGGATCGTCGGCGTCGCCATCGCCCGCGCGCTGCAGCGCGAAGGCCGGGCGGTGACGCTGGTCGATGCCGCCGAGCCCGGCCGCGGCACGTCCTACGGCAATGCCGGCTTCATCGCCATCGACCATCTGCTGCCGCTGGCCCGCCCCTCGACCTTGCGGCGCGTGCCCAGGATGCTGGCCGACCGCAACGGGCCGCTCACCATCCATCCGTCCAGCCTGCCGTGGCTGCTGCCGTGGATGGCGCGCTTCGCGCTGGCTGCCTGCCGTCCGGCCGAGATGCGCAAGGGCGTCGATGCCTATGGGGCGCTGATGGCCGAGGCCGCGATCGCCTGGAAGGCCGAGATCCAGGCCTCGGGCCTGGGCGACCTGTTCAGGAGCAAAGGCGCGCTCTATGTCTATGAGAGCGAGGCCTCGTTTGCCGGCGACGCGGGGGAGCGCGCGCTGCAGCAGGAAAAGGGTGTCGCGCTGGAGATCCTGGACGGCGCGGACGCCCGCGACCTCGCCCCGGGCCTCAGCCCGCATATCGTGCGCGGCGTGCATTATCCGCAGGGCATGCACACCATCAATCCGTACCGCCTCACCGCCCTGCTGGTTGAACGCTTCGTCGCCGAGGGCGGCAGGCTGGCGCCGGGCCAGGTGCGCGGTTTCGAGCGCGACGGGCGGCGGGTGACGTCGGTGTCGCTGGCCGACCGGACGCTGCCCGCCACGGCGGTGGTGATCGCCGCCGGGCGCGCTTCGGGCACGCTGACGCGGGCTTTGGGCTTCAAGGCGCCGCTGGTGGCCGAGCGCGGCTATCACCTGATGCTGGCGCCCGACAAGGTACGCTTCGACCTGCCGGTGTGCCCGGCCGAGCGCGGCTTCTTCGTCACGCCGATGGAAGAAGGCCTGCGGCTGGCCGGCACCGTCGAACTCGCCGCCCCCGATCGCAAGCCGTCATGGCATCGCGCCGACATTCTGCGGCGGCACCTGGCCGCCATCTTCCCCGGCGTCGGCGGCGAAGAACGCGGGCGCTGGATCGGCGAGCGGCCCAGCCTGCCCGATTTCCGTCCCGCCATCGGCCGCGCGCCGGGGCTGGCGAACGTCTGGTGCGGCTACGGCCACAACCATGTCGGCCTGACCCTGGCCACCGCGACGGGCCGCCTGATCGCGCGCCAGATGGCGGGGGAGGAGGTGCCGGATGCGCTCAGGGCGTGCGATCCGGGGCGGTTCGGGTAGGGGCGGAAATTTGTCGTTTCTGCTGCCGGGTTGCTGCCCCTCACCCTAACCCTCTCCCCGCGCGCGGGGAGAGGGAACTATGAACGGCGGCTATTTCTCGCGCACGAAGACGTTGGTGGTGACGGCGGTTTTGCCGGGGATCAGGCCGCCGGTCTGGCGGCCGGAGCGGATGGTGAGGTTGTCGCCGTCGAGCGTGTAGTAACGGGTCTGCGGCGTGCCGACATAGGAGCCGGTGGCGGTGACGTCCGGCGTGGTGACGAATTTCTCCTCATCGATCACGAAGCGGCCGGAATAGCCCATCATGGTCTTCATCAGCTGCGCGTATTCGGCCTCGCTGGTGGCCGGCTGGCGCGGATCGCCGGTGGTGATCAGCGCCATGATGCGGTGGTTGGCGGTGATGATGACGTAGCCGTTGGGCTTGTGGCCCAGCGGGTAGCGGATCTCGCTTTCGCCTTCGACTTCGGCCGTGCAGCTCACCATCTTCCAGGCGCCGATCAGGCCGACGCCGATTTCCTTCTTGTCCGTCATGATCGTCCTCTCCTGGGTGGTCTTCAGCGCCACTTGCTGAAATCGGGCGGGCGCTTTTCGAGGAAGGCGCGGGCGCCCTCGTCCTGCTCGCCGGTCTGGAAATAGTCCGGCGCCACCTCGTCCAGGATGGTCTTCATCGGGGTCAGGTCGACCAGCCTGTTGAACGAGGTCTTGACGGTTTTCAGGCAGGTCGGGCTCAGCGCCAGCAATTCCTTGCACCAGCGCTCGACCTCCGCGTCCAGTTCGGCCATCGGCACCACGGCGTTGACCAGGCCCCAGTCCAGCATCTGCCGGGCGGTGTAGCGCCGGCACAGCATCCACATCTCGCGCGCCCGCTTGTGGCCGACGATGTTGGCCAGGTGCGCCACCAGGTGGCCGGCGGCGGGCGAGCCGATGCGCGGGCCGTTCTGGCCGAAGATGGCGTGCTCGGCGGCGATGGTGAAGTCGCAGTAATAGGCGGTGTGGTTGCCGCTGGCGATGGCGTAGCCGTTGACCCGCGCGATGGTGGGGCGCGGGCATTGCAGGATCAGGCGGTTGATCTGGAATTCGAGGTCCTGCAGGCCGCCATCGGCCTCCCAGTTGACGTCGCCGCCGGCGGAGAAGGCGCGCTCGCCCGCACCGGTGAACACCACCACGCCGATGCCGGGCTCGGTCGAGGCGCGGACGATGGCGTGCTCCCATTCCTCGATGGTCTTGCCGCGGATGGCGTTGAGGACCTGCGGCCGGTTGATGGTGATGGTGCAGACGCCGTCCTTCACCGTGAACAGCAGATCCTCGTACTGCATCGCTTCCATCCCGGATATTTTCGTTTCTATCGACGGATTAGACCATGCGACCGGCAAATATGAAAGAACGTTCAGCGTTCATATTTGTTGCGCGCCGGCCGGGCGGGGCGGAGAATGGGCGGCGCGCCTGCAACGGCGGACCGGCCGCAACGGGCCGGCGATAACGCGCCGACTGCAAAGAGCCGACGCAAAAGAGCGGGCCGCCGGAACGGGCCATCGGAGCGGGCCGCCGAGGGAGGAAGAGGGATGGCGAAATTTTCCGGGAGCCGGTTGCCGCTTTACGTCAACTCGATCGACTGGGCCGAATTCTTCGAGGAAACGCCGCCGCCGGACATCTGGTACGACACGATCTTCCAATGGTCGCGCGACCAGCTCGAAGCCTACCGCAACCACCATTTCATGCGCCGCGTCGCGGAGGGCTGGACCAATCCGTTCTATCAGGCGCTGTGGGGCGCGGCCGGGCTGGCGCCGGGCGACATACGCAGCCTGGACGACCTGGTCAAATTGCCGGTGTTCGATTCGGAGGACGTCAAACGCAGCATCGAGGCGCATCCGCCGTTCGGCCAGGTCTGCGGCATCGACGCCTCGGTCTATGCCCAAAGCGCGCCGCTGAAGATCCAGACGTCCGGCGGCACCACCGGCCTGCCGCGCGCCACGCTGTTCGGGCCGCGCGACTGGGAATACAACGGCGCCTTCATGGCGCGCGAGATGTACGTGCAGGGCGCGCGGCCGGGCGACGTCATGCAGATCTGCTCCACCCTGTCGCTCGCCAACATGGGCTGGGCCTATTACCAGGCCTGCCACCATTATCTCGGCGTGGTGCCGGTGACCACCGGCAGCGGCGTGGTCACGCCCTCGCGCCGCCAGCTCGAATACGCCTTGCATTTCGGCGTCAATCTGTGGGCCTCGTTCCCGGAATATTTCACCCAGCTCGCCCGGATCTGCCGCACCGAGCTGGGTCGCGACGTGAAGGAGCTGAAGACCAAATTCCTCACCTCCTATCTCGGCCCCGATCTCGACGACAGTCTGCGCCGGCACCTGGAGGAATTGTGGGGCTGCCCGGTCTACGACAATTACGGCACGCACGAGACCGGCGGCATCTGCTTCGAGGGGCCGGAGCAGGACGGGCTCTATCTGATGGAGGATGCCGCGGTGTTCGAGTTCCTCGACACCGAGACGCGCCGGCCGGTGCCGTCGGGGACGGCCGGCGACATCACCTTCACCCATCTGCACCGGCGCGTGCCGCTGTTGATCCGCTACAATCTGCGCGACCTGGGCCGCGTCAGGCATGAGGGCGAAAGCCCGCTGGGCAGCCATTTCCGGCGCATGGACAAGTTCCTGGGCCGCTCCGACCAGATGGTGAAGATCCGCGGCACCAACGTCTATCCCATGGCCTGCCTGGGCGCGGTGCGTTCCGATCCGCGCACCACCGGCGAATGGATCTGCCTGGTGCGCCGCTTCGAGCGCGACGCGGTGCTGCGCGACGAGATGACGGTGCGGGTCGAGGTCAGGAACGACGGGCGCTCGCGCGATGGTCTGCAGGAAACGCTGGAGAAGCGGCTGCACAACGATCTGGGCGTCAAGGTCGCGGTCGAACTGGTTGACGAGGGCGGTCTGCCTGAGACAAATATCGGCCAGGAAGGCAAGCCGCGCCGGCTGATCGACGAGCGCGGCAAGGTGGTAAGGATTTGACGGAACGCAACCCCAGGATAGGCGGCGCCAGAAGCGGCGAACCCCGGATTGGCGCCTCCAAGACTGGTGGGTCCAAGACTGGTGCATCCAAGATTGGCGGGTCCAAGGCTGGTGGATCGAAGACGGGTGGGTCCAAGACGGGCGGATTGAAGGCCGGTGAGTCGAAGATTGGCGGGTGGAAAGCGGCCGAGCCTGGTGGCAAGGGCGGCGCCAAGAGCGGGCGGCGGGCGAGCAAGACGGAGGCGACGCGGCGCCAGCTGATCGACGCCGCCTTCCTGGTGGTGGGCGAATACGGTTTCGCCGACACTACCATCGCGCGTATCACTTCGCGCGCACGGGTGGCGCAGGGCACGTTCTACAACTACTTCACCTCGCAGCAGGACCTGTTCGAGCAGCTCCTGCCGTCGCTGGGCCAGGCGCTGATCGAGCATCTGCAGGCGCGCAGCGGCGATGCCGCCGACGTGGCGCAGTTCCAGCGCAACTGCCTGACCGGCTTCATCGACTTCATCCGCGAATCCTCGGTGTTCTACCGCATCCTGATCGAGGCCGAGGTCTACGTGCCCAAGGCGCATCGCCGCTACCTGGTCGACATCACCAACTGGCACCGCCGCGCCCTGCGCCGCTTCCTGGCCGAGGGCGCCATCGAGGGCTTCGACGAGCGCCAGCTTGAGGTGGTGGCCTATGCGATCGTGGCGACGCATCACTATCTCTTGATGCGCTACGCCCATTGGTCGGGCGAGACCACCCGCCTGCCGCACTGGGTGGTCGAGGCGCAGCAGCGGCTGCTGCTGGGCGGGCTGCTGGGTGGGGCGTTGGCCACCACGTTGGGCAGCACGTCGGGCGGCACTGGCGCCAAGGCGGGGAAGGCGGCCGGCCGCCGCCGCAGCGTCGTTGCCGGCGCTGACGGTAGCGACGCGGCTCCGGACGCGGTGCCGGACGTGGCGCATTTCGACACGGTGAAGTTCGCCCCGCGCATCGACGGGCCGCGGCCTTATCTGGAGCATGCCGCCTTCACCTCGCAGCTCAACTGCCGCACCCGCCTGCTCGACAATGGCGGCGCGGTGATCGAGCTGGAGCTGGACCGCTCGCATCTTTCCACCCGCGGCACCGCCAGCGGCGGGCTGATCACCGCGGTGGCGGAGGCGGCGGCCATCACCGCGCTGTGCCACGACCGGCGCGACACGGTGACGGTCGAATCGGTGGCGTTCGGCTCCAACCTGGTGCGCGCCATCACCGACGGCACCATGGTGGCGGTGGCGATGCCGGAAAACGCCGGCCGCAACATCCGCTTCGTCCATGTCCGCATCACCCAGGACACGCCCGACGGCGAGCTGATCGCCACGGTGCAGATCACCTTCCGGGTGCTGTGGGATTAGCGGCGGACGCGCTGCGCGCGAGGTTGTTGTTGCGGGACGTTGCTTTTCGTTCGGGCGCGCTGTGAAGCCGCCCCTCACCCCAACCCTCGCCCCGCGCGCGGGGAGAGGGAGAAGAAAGCAAGCTCCGCCCTGTTAAACCTCTCCCCGTGAGAACGGGGAGAGGGAGGGGCCCATCGCGTCCAGCGATGGGAGGGTGAGGGGCGGCTTCACAGGGAGCGTTGGCAAGCAGCGGGGCCGTACACTTCGACCGGGCGATCCATGGTCGCGTCCGTCGGGTTCTTTGCGAATGAAGATCGGTGTTGCCATCGACATGGGTGCCCCGGTCGAGCCGGGCATGACAGGAGAAGGCGCGGCACGGTTGCCGACGGCGCGGCGATTGAACAACGCAGGTGCAATACAATGCGCCCGGTTGTGGAGAATAAATGAACGCTGACCGACTATTCACTTTTCTTTCGCCGCGGCGGTGCTACGATTGCCGCAACCATAAAAGGGAGGAAGAGATGAAACGATACGTGACAGCCGCGTTGGGTGCGTTCGCGTTCCTCTTCGCCGGTGGCGGCGCCGCCGTCGATGCCGCCGCGCAGGCGCAGAAGCCGCTGACCCGGGTGGTCGCCGCCATGGGCAGCCCCGGCCTGATCTGGACGCCGCTCTACGTCGCCAAGGAGAAGGGCTTCCTGGCCGAGGAGGGGCTTGAGGTGCACAACCTCACCGTCGAGGGCGCCAACGCGCTGACGGCGGTGCTGACCGGCGACGCCCATGTCGCCTTCGGCACCGCGCATCTGATCCTGGCGCGTTCCAAGGGCGAGAAGCTGAAGGCCATCGTGCCGATGCAGGAGCAGTTCGGCGCCGCCCTGCTGCTGTCCAATGCCGCCATCCAGTCGACCGGCATCACGCCGGAGATGAGCGTCGAGGACAAGCTGAAGCGGCTGAAGGGGTTGCGCATCGGCATCTCCGCCCCGGGCGCCACCATCGACATCCTCATACGCGCCCTGACCTCGGGCGTCGGGCTGAAGCCGGACCAGGACCTGAAGCTGGTGCCGTTCGGCGGCGACGGCGTGCCGATGCTGGCCGCGCTGGAGCGCAACGCCATCGACGGCTTCATGTACGTGGCGCCGTGGCCGGAGGAGGCGATCGCGCGCGGCCTGGGCAGGATCGTCATCAACCCGACCATCGGCGAAGTCAAGGAAGTGGCCGGCGTCTCCTTCCTGGCCTTCTACGGCCAGGAGAAGTGGCTGGAGTCCAGCCCCGAGCAGGCGCTGGGCTTCACCCGCGCCATCGCCAAGGCGCTGCGCTTCGTGCACCAGGAGCCCAAGGCGACGCTCGACATCCTGCGCAAGTACGTGCCCGACGCGCGGCCTGAAGTGCTGCAGGCCGCCTTCGACAATTACCTGAAGTCGGTGCCCAAGGACCCGCGCATCCCGCGCGAGTCGATGGACAAGGCGGTGTATTTCTTCAATCTCGGCAAGCCGGTCGAACGGCAGGTGAAGCAGAGCTACGAGGAGCTGGTGGCGCCGCAATTCGCCGAACAGGCGGCCAAGGACCTCGGCTTCTAGGCGCGGTCCGTCGGCGATGGCATTGACGCGCGCGCAGGTCGCGGCGTGGCGGGCGGGGCTGGTCGTGGCCGGCCTCGCCGCCTGGGAGTTCGCCTCCGACCGCTACGTGCCCGCCTTCTACGTCAGCAAGCCGTCGGCGATCGGCGAGCGGCTGTTCGATTTCTTCTGGAGCGGCCAGATCTTCCCGCATCTGGGCGCCACCTTCATGGAGATCTTCGCCGGCTTCGCCATCGGCCTGCCGATGGGGCTGATGGTGGGGGTGGTGCTGGGCTCGTGGCGCTTCGGCGCCCGCGTCTTCCAGCCCTTCATCATCCTGGCCTATTCCATGCCGCTTCTGGCGCTGGCGCCGCTGCTGCTGCTGTGGTTCGGCATCGGGCCCAATTTCAAGATCGTGCTGGTCGCGGTCTCGGTGTTCTTCTTCGTCTTCTTCAACACTTTCGCCGGCGCGCGCGACCTGGACAACGACCTGGTCGGCTCGCTGCGCATCATGGGCGCCACCTGGCCGGAGATCTTCGCCAAGGTGACGGTGCCGGCCTCGGTCGACTGGATCTTCACCGGCATCAAGGTCGCCACCCCCTACGCGCTGGCCGCCGCCGTGGTGGGCGAGATGCTGGTGGCGCATGCCGGGCTGGGGCAGCTGTTGGTGCGCGCCACGCAGATGAACGACATGGCCCGCCTCTACGCCGTGCTGCTGATCATCATGTTCATCGGCGTCATCTTCGCCGACCTCGTCAACCGCCTCGAGCGCTTCGTGATGCGCCGCCAGGGACGCCTGCTGCATGTCTGAACCGCTGATCGAACTGGCCGACGTCAAGCACGTCTTCGCCGCCCGCGGCGCCGCCTCGGGCACCACGGCGCTGGAGAACATCTCCTTCGCCGTCGCCCCGCGCGAGTTCGTGGCGCTGGTCGGGCCCTCCGGCTGCGGCAAGTCGACCATCCTGAACATGATCTCCGGCCTGCTCCGGCCCAGCTTCGGCCGCATCGCCTATGCCGGTGCGCCGGTCGATGCCATCAACAGCCGCGTCGGCTACATGACGCAGAAGGACACGCTGCTGCCCTGGCGCACCACGCGCGACAATATCGGCATCGCCTTCGAACTGGCCAGCCGGCGCGGCCGCAAGCGCCAGGGCGTCAACGTCGCCGCCCTGATCAGCGAGCAGATAAAGCTGGTGGGGCTGGAGGGGTTCGAGAACCATTTCCCCGCCCAGCTCTCCGGCGGCATGCGCAAGCGGGTGCTGCTGGCGCGCACGCTGATCTACGAGCCGGAGACGCTGCTGATGGACGAGCCGTTCGGCGCGCTCGACGCGCAGCTGAAGCTGGTGATGCAGTCGGAGCTGCTGCGCATCTGGGCCGCCACCCGCAACACGGTGATCTTCGTCACCCACGATCTGGGCGAGGCGATCGCGTTGGCCGACCGGGTGCTGATCTTCTCCGGCCGGCCCGGCCGCATCAAGGCGGTGCAGGAGATCGACCTGCCGCGCCCGCGCGACGTGTTCTCCATCCGCTTCACGCCGCGCTATGCCGAGCTGTACGAGAATCTGTGGGGCCTGCTGCAGAGCGAGGTCGGGAAGAGCGACAATGTCTAGCCGCGCGCCCGATTCTGCCACCGCCGCCGCCGCGGCGACCGCCGCCGGCCTGCCGCGACTGGCGCTGTCGCGCACGACGCTTGCGGTGCTGGCCTGCCAGGCGGCGATCGTGGTGCTGTTCCTGGGCACCTGGCAGATGGCGTCGGGGCCGCTGATCAAGCCGCTGTGGATCAGCAGCCCGACCGAGATATTCGCCCTGCTGGTCGAGTGGATCGGCGACGGCTCGCTGTGGCCGCACATGCTGGTGACGTTGAGCGAGATCGTCATCGGCTTCCTGATCGGCGCGGCCTGCGGCATCGCCGTCGGCATCGTGCTGGGCAGCCTGCCGACGGTGGAGCACATCCTCTCGCCGCTGATCGTCGGGCTCTACGCCATGCCCAAGGTGGCGCTGGCGCCGCTGTTCATCCTGCTGTTCGGCATCGACCTGGAATCGAAGATCGCGCTGGTGGTGGTGACGGTGTTCTTCCTGGTGCTGCTCAACACCATCTCCGGCATGCGCAGCGTCGATGCCGACCTGGTGAACTCGCTGCTGGTGATGGGCGCCAGCCGCTTCGACGTGTTCTTCAAGGTGACGGCGCCCAGCGCGCTGATCTGGGTGTTCAACGGGCTGCGCATCTCGGTGCGCTATGCGCTGACCTCGGCCGTCTATGGCGAGATCATCGCCTCCAACCAGGGGCTGGGCTTCCTCATCAACCGCTCCAAGAGCATGCTGGATGCGGCCGGCACCTTCGCCGCCCTGGGCGTGCTGATGCTGATCGGGTTGACCTTCACGCTGCTGGTGGCGCGCCTGGGCAACATCGCGATGAAGTGGAAGGAATAGCGGCGCGGGCATCTGCGCTGCTCTGGCGACTCTCCTGCGATCGCTCCGAAGCGACCAATCCCCCTGCCGCGACTGTGGGCTTGTGCTGTGTGGGCTTGCGCTACGGGCTTGCGCTACGGGCATGCCGGCGGTGCGCTTGGCGCGACGGTCGGGGGGCGGGCGAATCGTGCTACGGTTGGCCGACCTGCCCATCCGCCCAAGAGATCGAGGATACGCAAGCATGAGCGACACTGCCGAGTACACGCCGCCGAAAGTCTGGACCTGGAACAAGGGCGCCGAGCATCGCTTCGCCAACATCAACCGGCCGATCGCGGGGCCGACGTCGGAGAAGGAGCTGCCGGTCGGCAAGCATCCGTTCCAGCTCTATTCGCTGGGCACGCCCAACGGGCAGAAGATCACCATCATGTTCGAGGAGCTGCTGGCGGCGGGCCACGCCGGCGCCGAGTACGACGCCTGGCTGATCCGCATCAACGAGGCTGAGCAGTTCGGCTCCGGCTTCGTCGCCGTCAACCCCAACTCCAAGATCCCCGCGCTGCTCGACCGCTCCGGGCCGACGCCGGTGCGGGTGTTCGAATCGGGCGCCATCCTGCTGCACCTGGCGGAGAAGTTCGGCGCGTTCGTGCCCGGGCTCGGCGATCCGAAGCGGGCGGAGTGCCTGTCGTGGCTGTTCTGGCAGATGGGCAGCGCGCCCTATCTGGGCGGCGGCTTCGGGCATTTCTACGCCTATGCGCCGCGCAAGATCGAATACGCCATCGACCGCTTCGCCATGGAGGCCAAGCGGCAGATGGACGTGCTCGACCGGCGGCTGGCGGAGAGCCGCTTCCTGGCCGGCGACGACTACACCATCGCCGACATCGCGGTGTGGCCGTGGTATGGCGGGCTGGCCAAGGGGCTGCTCTACGGCGCCGGCGAGTTCCTTTCGGTGCACGAGTACAAGAACGTGGTGCGCTGGGCCGACGAGATCGGCGCGCGGCCGGCGGTCAAGCGCGGCCGCATCGTCAACCGCGTCATGGGCGATCCAGCGCAGCAGCTGCGCGAACGGCACGATGCTTCCGACTTCGACCTCAGGACGCAGGACAAGCTGGAGGCGGCGGGGCAGGGCTGAGGCTGGCTCCTGCGGCTGAGTTGCCCCTCGCGCCTGCAGCTGCCCTCACGCTTGTAGTCGCCCCTCACCCAGCCTCTCCCCGCGCGCGGGGAGAGGGCCGGGGTGAGGGGCAGCAGCGTGAGGGCCTGCGACGGCCCGATCGGAAGAACCTACTTCTCGCGCACGAAGACGTTGGTGCTGCGCGTCTTCTTGCCGGGATAGAGGCTGCCCTGCTGCACGCCGGAGCGGATGGTGAGGTTGTCGCCGTCGACCTTGTAGTAGCGCACCTGCTTCTCGCCGACATAGGAGCCGGTGGCGGTGACGTCGGGGGTGGTGACGAATTTCTCCTCGTCGATCTCGAAGCGGCCGGAATAGCCGATCAGGCTGCGCAGCAGGGCGGCGGCCTCGGCGTCGTTGGTGGCGGGCTGGCGCTTGTCGCCGGCGGTGACCAGGGCGATGATGCGGTGGTTGGCGGTGATGACGACGTAGCCGTTGGGATTGCGGCCGACCGGATAGCGCGGCTCGGCCTCGCCCTCGACCTCGGCCGAACAGCTCACCATCTTCCACGCCCCCACCAGCTCGGCGCCGATTTCCTTCTTCCCGCTCATGCTTCTCTCCCGGTCATGCGACTGTCGCGATGTTGCGGGCGGAAGTGTGCGGGATGGGTGGGGTGAGGGTCAATGTCGGTGGCTGCGGATTGCGGCCGTCTCTCGTCTTGCTACACTAAAGATGGCGTTACAGAGTGCAGTGAAATCGCTGCGGATTGCGGCCGTCTCTCGTCTTGCTACACTCGGAAGCCTGTAATTCCGTGCTTGCGGCAGGCTGCGGATTGCGGCCGTCTCTCGTCTTGCTACACTAGGCCCTGGCGCGGTGAGGTCATGGTGGTAGCTGCGGATTGCGGCCGTCTCTCGTCTTGCTACACTGCTGTCCAAGAGAAAGGATGACATTGTCGGGCTGCGGATTGCGGCCGTCTCTCGTCTTGCTACACTCTCGCCATCGCGCACCCGTTCGGCATGGTCGCTGCGGATTGCGGCCGTCTCTCGTCTTGCTACACTCTGCTTGCCCGAACTGGCGGTGCCGTTCGAGCTGCGGATTGCGGCCGTCTCTCGTCTTGCTACACTCGCCGCCGCCGCTTCCCGTGCCCGTTCCGGGCTGCGGATTGCGGCCGTCTCTCGTCTTGCTACACTTAAAAAATTTGACATTCTGCACCACCTCAAGCTGCGGATTGCGGCCGTCTCTCGTCTTGCTACACTGAGTTTCCGATTTCGTCTGCGTTACTCTCTGCTGCGGATTGCGGCCGTCTCTCGTCTTGCTACACTCCATTGTCACTTGCTCCGTTATTGATAGTGGCTGCGGATTGCGGCCGTCTCTCGTCTTGCTACACTCGTCGAAATTGGCGGGATCAACGATTGCAAGCTGCGGATTGCGGCCGTCTCTCGTCTTGCTACACTCGGAAACCACGTTTAGAGATATTCGAATTGGCTGCGGATTGCGGCCGTCTCTCGTCTTGCTACACTGTCCATGGCTTTCACCATGTCGGGCTTGCAGCT
>JBBCJW010000068.1:0-11382 GCA_037190765.1 Alphaproteobacteria bacterium | reverse complement strand
GCGCCATTGGCCGGCCAAATGGCGCAGACCACGCCGGCGCAAACCACGCCGACGCCGACCGAACAGCAGAACGACACTACCCCGCCGCCACCGCCGGCGGATGACAGGGCCCGGGTGCTGCCGCCGGTGAACTCCACCGCCACGCGCGGCGAGAAATCGCTGATCGAGACGCCGGCCAACGTCACGGTGACGACGCGCGAGCAGATGGACCGGCGCATGCAGGAGACCATCAACGATCTGATCCGCTACCAGCCCGGCATCCAGGTCAACCGCCAGACCTCGGGCACCGATCCCTTCGCCAGCTTCGGCGGCTTCAACATCCGCGGCGTCGGCGGCAACCGGGTGCAGACCCTGGTCGACGGCAACCGCACCATCGAGCGCATCACCGACCAGACGCGCGATTTCATCGACCTGGGCAACATGAAGAAGGTCGAGATCGTGCGCGGTCCGGCCTCGGTGTTGTGGGGCTCGGACGCGCTGGGCGGCGTGGTGGCCTTCACCACCAAGGACCCGGAGGACTACCTGGCGCCGGGCAAGAACCTGGGCTTCCAGTTCGACCAGAGCTGGAACAGCCTCGACAACGCCTTCACCGAGAAGGCGACGGCGGCGGCGCGCTACGGCATCGTCGACATGATGCTGAGCTTCACGCGACGCGACGCGGAAGAGCCGGAGCTGCGCAAGGCGAAGAAGAACGGGCTGTGGCCCTGCACGCGCGATCCGCTGCACGCGCAGGGCTGCAACAAGCTCAATCCGGTCGACATCGAATCGAACAACCTGCTGGGCAAGCTGGTGTTCAACTTCTCGCCGCAGCACAAGTTCAAGATCACCGGCGAATACTTCAACCGCGTCACCGAAGCCGACCAGCTCAACCAGCTCGGCCGCACGGTCGGCGGCACGCCGCTGGCGCCGACCTATACCAGCCATACCGTGACCGACTACGAGCGTAAGCAGGATCTGGAGCGCTGGCGCATCAGCCTCGATCACGAATGGACGCCGATGATGGGCTGGCTCGACCAGGTGCGCTGGCAGGCGACCTACCATCCGCAGAAGCTGGTCCGTTCGGGCGAGCGGATTCGCGCCCTCACCACCGGCCAGGCCGACCGCCTGCGCGACCTGCTGGAATACAGCGAGGACTTCTACGAAGGCGAGATACAGTTCAAGAGCTCGTTCGGCTTCGCCGGCATGCACCACGCGCTCACCTACGGCATCGATGGCGGCTACACCAAGGGCGACTATTTCCGCAAGGACGTCACCACCAACCTGACCACCGGCGTCAGCACGGAGACGATCGCCGGCGGCTTCAATTTCGCCAATTTCAGGACGCGGCGCCTGGATGCCTACATCCAGGACGAGATCGACCTGTTCAACGGCGTGCTGGTGGTGACGCCCGGCCTGCGCCTGGCGACCTATCGCATCAAGCCGAAGACCGGCGCCGGCTATGTCGGGCCCGATCCCAAGACGCTGAACGAGACCGACCTGGCGGCCAAGCTGGGCGTGATCGTCAACCTCACCGACAACTACTCGCTCTACGCCCAGTATGCAGAGGGCTTCAAGATGCCGACGGCGGAACAGCTCTATACCTCGGTTCCCGCTTTCGGCCTGGTCAACAACCCCAATCTGAAGCCCGAAAGCGTCACCAGCTACGAGGCGGGCGTGCGCGGGCAGTTCAGCAACGCCTATTTCTCCGTCAACGTGTTCTATGCCGACTACAAGGATTTCATCCAGTCCTTCGTCCCCATCCCCGGCACCACCGACGTCACCTACCAGAATCTCTCCAAGGTGAAGATCTACGGCATCGAGGGCCAGGGCGCCTGGCGCTTCCTGCCGGAATGGGAGGTCAATGCCGCCTTCTCCTACCAGCGCGGCGATCAGAAGGCCGATTCGAACGCGCGCAAGCGGCCGCTCAACGGCATCGAGCCGTTCAAGCTGGTGGGCGGGCTGCGCTGGATGAAGGAGGCCTGGGGGCTGGAACTGGAGGCGGTCGGTACCTACCAGAACGGCGTCAAGCGCACCGACGATTCGGCCGCCGTCAAGTTCAAGCCGGACAACTACTTCGTGTTCGACCTGATCGGCGCCTGGGAGCCGTTCCCCGGCTTCACCCTCCGCGCCGCGGTGCTGAACGTGTTCGACAAGCGCTACTTCCTGCCCGCCGCCGCTTCCTACGACGCCTTCCCCTCGACGGCGGCGGTGGCCAACACCAACCCGCTGGAAGCGCAGGTGCAGCCGGGCCGGCACTTTATCCTGGGCGCGTCGGTGAAGTTCTGACCGAAAAAGAAAACCGGCGCCGCATGACGACGCGGCGCCGGTCCTTCAAGCGTTCCCTACCGTTACGCGGAGCGCTTTGAGCGGTTGTCTTGCGTCCTCACTCGGCCGCCGCGGCCGGGGCCTGGTTGAGGCCCAGCGCGCTGTCGATCGAGCGATGGAAATGCCCCAGGTTGGGCTCGTTGCGGCCGAAGGTGATGGTCTTCTGGTGGCCGCTCTCGAAGCCGCGCTGCATGCCTTCGGACACCACCAGGTCTTCCTTCTCGACCGTCGCCAGGGTCAGGTCGTAGTTGCGCTGCCAGTGGCGGCGCAGCTTGTCGGTGTCGGTCGGGCCGGGCGGGTAGAGCGAGAAATAGGTGGTGCAGGCGCCCGGATCGGTCGGGTGCGGGTAGACGTGCCAGGTCTCCAGATGGTCGCCCTGCACCACCAGCACCGTATTGGGGAACAGCACGTAGACCACCGCCGTCTGCTCGATCAGGTCCCACTCCTCCTGCGGCCGCTGCATCATGTCGGTGAAGCCGCGCCGGGCGGCGATCATGCGCGAATTGTAGCCATAGGCGTCGAACGTCCCCAGATCGCCATGCAGCAGCGGGCTGATCGTGTTCTTGTGCAGATGCGGCAGGTGATAGGTCTCGAGGAAGCCGTCGACCACCAGCTTCCAGTTCACCTTCGGCTCGATCACCTTGGTGCTGAAATGCGTGTATTTCCCGAAATCGTAGGCCGCCAGCTCCGGTCCCAGCCCGCCCAGCGCGCGGTCGAGATCGAGTTCGGCGCCCGGCGTGGCGCAGACCCACATCATCCCGTATTTCTCGACCGCCGGCAGCGCCATGAGGCTGCAGTCGGCGCGGTCGTGACCGGCGAAGGCGGGCTCGTTCGGGCGCATGCGCAGCCTTCCGTCCAGGCCGTAGCTCCAGGCGTGGTAGGGGCAGGTGAAACCACCGGCCTTCTGGCCCGTGCCCTCGGCGACCCGCGCGCCGCGATGGCGGCAGGTATTGACGAAGGCGCGCAGCGTGCGGTCCCTGTCGCGCACCAGCAGGATCGGCGTGCCCGAATAGTCTTCCGTCAGCCAGTCGCCCGGATTGGGCAGGCGGCAGGAGAGGCCGAAATTGAGCGGCATGCGGGCGATCATCTGGCGCTCGCGCTCGGCGCGCTGCGGCGAGGAATAGGCCGACGTGTCCTCGGTATGGATATCGTCGGCCATCGCCGTGGTGCGCCGGTTCATGTAGTCGAGCAGCTTCAGCGACTGGGCGATCTGTTCGGAGCGTTCCATGGCTTACCTTTCGGGCGATACTGGACCCGGACTGAAAATCTAATTAATATTAGTTAGAAAAAATGAGGTCCGCAATGCCTGCCGTGCCGCCGATTTCCACAGACAGCGAACGCAAGTCGTCCCGCACCCGCCGCCGCCTGCTCGATGCCGCGGCCCGGCTGTTCAAGGAAAAAGGGTATTCGGGCACCAGGCAGGAAGATATCGCCGACGCTGCGGCCATCAAGGCGGCCAGCGTCTATTACCATTTCAGCTCCAAGGAGGAGTTGCTGGGCGAGGTGCTGGACCAGGGCATCGAGCGCTGCTTCGAGGCGGTGACGGCGGCCGTCGACGCCCTGGGGCCGGAGGCCAGTTTCCGCGCCAAGCTGCTGGCGGCGGTGAGCGCCCATCTCGACATGCTGCTGCGCCATGGCGATTACACGGCGGCCAATATCCGCAGCTTCGGGCAGGTGCCCGAACCGGTGCGCCGGCGCCACTGGCCGCTGCGCGAGGCCTATGGCGATTACTGGCGCGGCCTGCTGCAGTCGGGCCTGCGCTCGGGCGAGATCCAGAAGGGCGCCGACCTGTCGCTGCTGCGCATGCTGCTGCTGGGATCGCTGAACTGGGCCATCGAATGGTACGACCCGCGCCGGAAGACCTCGGAGGAGATCGCCGCCACCGTGGTGAAGATGTTCCTCGACGGTGTCGGCGGCGATGCCGGCCGCATCGACGACGAGACCGGCCGGAAAGTCGTCAGGCTCGATCCCGCCCGCCGGGGCTGAAGTCGGACAGCTTCACACGGTTCGAGGACGCGGCAACGTTTCCATCACGCCATGATCGTTCCCGTTCAGGGGGCGGCTTTCGGGAAATAGGTCGGATCGCTGCGGATCGCCTGGCTGCGGGCGGCGCCGTCGAGGCTGCGCAGCATGGCGTAGTGCTGCAGGTTGCGCTGCACGGAAACCGGATCGAGGTCGGTGCTGGCCATGCGGGCGGCCTGGTCGGGCTGGTTGGCCAGGCCATAGGCCAGCGCCAGGTTGAGCCGGTTGCGCGCCGTGGCGTAAGGATGGGCGGCGACGCCGCGCAGCACGCGGACCGCTTCCTGGTAATTGCCCGACAGCGCCAGCGACAGGCCGTAATTGTTCTGCAGCGGCAGATGGTCGGGCGCGATCCCCAGGCCGCGGCGGTAATAGTCCTGGGCGGCGCCGTGATCGCCGGCCATGTCGCGCACCACGCCCAGCCCGTTCAGCGTGCGGTGATCGTTGGGATCCAGCCCTAGCGCCGCCTCGTACTGCGCCTGCGCCAGCGCCGGCTGGTCGATCGCCACCAGCACGTTGCCCCAGCCGCGATAGGCGTCGACGCTCCTGGGTTCGACGCGCACGGCGTTCTGGTAGGCGGTGATGGCTTCGGCGTAAGCGCGCGCTTCGGCCAGGGCGGAGGCCAGCCGCAGATGCGGCTCGACATAGGAATCGTACTGGTCGACGGCGCGGCGATAGAAGCCGATCGCGGTCGGCAGATCGCCATTGGCGCGGGCGGCATCGCCCAGCCGCAGATAGGTGCCGAGCTGATTCTGTGCGGTCGCGGCATCGGCGCTGCGGGCCGCCGCCATGGTCTGATCACCCTGCGGCGAGCAGGCCGCTGCCGCCGCAAGCACGAATCCCGCCAGAATCAGCCACCGCCAAGCCATTGCTGCGAATACCCCCGAAACCCTTTCCTCAACGATAACATGGATTTCGGGGGAGTTGTTAAGTCATTGCGGTAGGCTCTAACCCTTCAGCAGTAATCTGCATCTAATATGCAAATACTATCGCGCCAGGCGCAGGTTGCTGAGCTGGGTGGCGATCTGTCGGAAAATCGCCGCCAGTTCGTTGGCGGTGGGCGATTCGAAATAGTATTCCGGCTTGGAAGCGCAGTTGCGATAGAGATTTTGGGTCGCCGCGTTGTTCACCTGCAGCACGATCGTGTAGATCGTGATGCTCTTCTGTTTCAGTGCCGTGCACAGGCTGGTCATGCGCTCGTTGATGCGCGTGGTGGCGGTTGCCTTGTTGGTGGTGCCCAGCCGATTGGCCGACAGCCGGCCATAAGCGGTGTAGTCGGCGTCGGCGGGAATATTGGCGGAGCCCTGGTTGGTCGAAGGACAGTTCGAGATGCCGTCGCAGCCGGGCGCGTAGCCGGGATAGTCGTACCATTCGTTGACGCCGTCGGTCAGCATCACGATGACTTTGTCCATCAGCGGCGTGTCGTAGTCCAGCGGCAGGGTGACCGGGGTGGGCGAGCCCCACATGCCGCGCCAGTTCGGGCTCAGCACGCGCCAGCCCCAGGCCAGGCCGAGATTGCCCATGGTGCCGCCGCGGTTCCAGGCGCCCATGTTGTTGATGGCGGTCAGCACCGTCGACTTGCTGGGCTGCAGCGGCGTGATCGGCGGCGGGCAGCCGAGATTGGGGCCGCGCGCGTTGTTGTCGTCGGTGCGTTCGATCACCGTCGGCCAAGGATTGTCGGGCGGGAAGGTCGTGCCCTGGGAGTTCTTGTAGACCTTGCCCTTGTTGGAGGCCCAGTAGAAGCGCGCCCATCGGCGCACGCTGGGCAGCGCCTCGGCCTGCGCCTCCTCGTAGGGCTGGTCGCGCGCCTCGACGCAGCCCTTCCAGTTGCCGCCCTGGGAATAGAGCTGCGTGGGATTGTCCGACAGCAGCCAGGAGGTGCGGGTGTTGCCGATGTTCACGGTCGCCGAATAGGGCACCAGCCCGACCCAGAAATTGGGAATGGTCTCGCGGTCGCCGTAGAGGATGTTGATCAGGTCGCGGGCGGCCGCCTTCATCGCGTTTATCTTGGCGCCGGACATCGAGCCGGTGTTGTCCATCACCAGCACCAGCTCCATGCCGCGGTTGGAGCGGCGCACGATGGTCTGGGAGCGCACGGTGACCGAGTCGATGCCCAGTATGCGGATGAAGGTGGTGGGGATGCGGGCCGAGGCGGCCAGCGCGATCTCCTCGCCGTTGGCGTCGACCTGGATGCTGGGACCGGTTACCTCGGCCTCGAGATACTCGCTGGGAAAGTTGGCGTTGAAGAACATGCGGATGTCGCTGTCGCGCGTCGGCGAGAACACCGCCCGGCCGCCGGCCAGGGCGGCCGCGTCGAGCGCCTGCGACAGGTGCGACTTCACCAGATAGCCGCGGCCGGAATCGATGGCGGTGCCGATGCTGGCCACCAGTATGATCATCGCGGCGGCGATGAAGGGCGTGGTGCCGGCCTGCCGGTCCTGCAGCAGGCGACGGACGCAGAGGGCGATGTTCCGGATGATCCCCATGACTAACCTCCGGCCAATGTCTTGAGGCTGCCGACGCGCGGGCGGAAGAAGGAGCGGTGGTAGAGCTGCGCGCCGTTGATGATCCCGATGCCGAACAGCGGCTCGAAGTCGAAGAAGACTTCGGACGCGATCAGCGTGTTGGTGCCCGTCACGGTCAGGTTGCCGGGCAGGGTCACGGTGCTGCCGGCGCCGGTGCCGATCCGGCTGGTGGCGGCGAGGGCGCCGCCGCCGCGCGCCTGCCAGTTGATGCGGGGCACGCCGCCGGTGACGCTGATCGAGGTGACGATGACGCTGCCTTCGCTGGCGAAGTCGAACGGGCTGGCGACGTGGCCGGTGGCGGCGAAGATCTGCGTCATCTGGCTTTGCGTCATCTCGTCCGCCTGCGCCACCAGGTCGCCGAGGCCGGAGGCGATGCGGTCGAGCTTCTGGTTGAGGATCAGCAGGCGCGACAGGTCGACCCCGCCCACCAGCAGCAGCACGAACACCGGGCAGGCGACCGCGAATTCGAGCATGATGCCGCCGTCGCGGCTGGCGCCGATGCGGCGCAGCAGCGTGGCGAGGGAGCGGGCTATGCGGCTGAAGGCTGGCATCAGTGGCTCGTGACGATTCCGATGTCCCAGGGTTCGTTGCGCACCGCGTAGCTGGCGCGCAGCCGGATCAGGCCGGCGCTTCCCAGCAGGTGGTCCATGTAGCCGGTGAGCATCGACCAGTCGTAGGTGATGGTGTAGACCACGATGTCGCCCGGGCCGCCGAGGCCGGCGGCTCCCATGTCGGCGTCCCACTTGCCGTTGCCGTTGACGTCGTTGAACGGTTCTCCGGCGTCGCGCTGGCCGTTGCCGTTGGTGTCGGTGAACGGCTCGGGTTTGCCGATGGCGGTGAACGACTGGTAGGTCAGCGTGTCGATCCGGACCTTGTCCATGTCGACCAGGCCGATCGTGTGCTGGCGCACGATGCTGCGGATGGTGGTGATGCGGTCGTTGCCCTCGTGAACGTAGCCGGTGATGCCGTAGCGCGCCGCCTCGCGCACGCTGCCTTCCAGCAGCGAACTGACCAGCAGGATCATCGCCACTTCGAGGATGCCGATGACGAACAGCAGCAGCACCGGCACGATGATGGCGAACTCGATGATGGTGGCGCCCTCGCGGTCCCGCCATAGCGCTTCCAGTCGATGCAGCGGCGCCCGGCGCATGTCAGGTGACCCGCGAGAGCTGGTCGATCAGCTTCAGGATCGCCGGCCCGATCAGCACGATGAAGAGCGGCGGCAGGATGAACATCACCATCGGCAGGGTCAGCAGCACCGGCAGCCGCGCCGCTTTCTCTTCCGCCTTCATCATGCGGTTGTTGCGGAACTCCGCGCTCAGCACCCGCAGCGACTGCGCCAGCGGCGTGCCGTACTTCTCGCTCTGCCGCAGCGTGTTGACCACCGCCCTGATCGAATCCATGTCGGTGCGGGCGACCAGGTTCTCCATCGCCTTGCGCCGGTCGTTGAGGAAGGTGAGCTCGATCGCGGTCAGCGTCAGTTCGTCGCTCATCTCCGGCCAGGCCGGCCCCAGTTCGCGCGCGACGCGGCTGAACGAGGCGTCCAGGCTGAGGCCGGCTTCGGCCGAGATCACCATCAGGTCGAGCGTGTCGGCCATCGCCTTTTCGAGCTGCTCGCGCCGCCGCTGCGTCATGTTGGTGACGTACACGTTCGGCGCCAAGGCGCCGACCAGCACCATCGCCATCGTGATCATCAGGTTGGTCATGGCCGGCAGCTTCAGGATGTTCATCCAGTAGAACAGCAGGCCCGCGACCAGGCCGAAGACGAAGGGCAGGCACAGGCGCATGAACATGTAGACGACCAGCGCATCGCGCGTGCGCAGGCCGGCCTGGGCCAGTTTCAGGACCGCCTTCTCGGCGTCCTTGCCGCGCATCAGCTTCAGCTTCTGCACGATGCCGCGCATGAAATCGACGGCCTCGCTTTCGACCTCCGGCTCGCCGGGAGCGAGAAAGGCCTGCTTCAGCGCCGCGCGCTTGCCGCTGAGGATGCGCAGGCGCGGTCCGATGCGATCGCGCACCAGCAGGGTCTGCCAGATCGCCAGGAAGACGACGAGCGCGGTCAGGCTCGCCATCGCGATGAAGGCGTCGGCGCGGGTGAAGCCCTCGGGTATCAGATCCGTGAAGCTCATATCTCGAACCGCATCATCTTGTTCATTACCAGCACGCCGAGCCCGATGCTGAACAGCCCGACCCCGGTCATGATCAGCCCGCGCGAATCCTCGAACAGCTTCAGGACGTAGGGCGCGTTGATGCCCATCAGGATTGCGAACATGATGAACGGCAGCAGGCCGATCACCCAGGCGCTGGCGCGCGCCTCGGAGGAAATCGCCTTGATCTTCAGGCGCATCTGGCGGCGACGGCGCAGGATGTCGGAGAGGTTGGCCAGCGTCTCCGCCAGGTTGCCGCCGGTCTCCCGTTGCAGCGCCAGGCTGACGACGAAGAACTGGAACTCCTGCACGGAAATGCGCTTGGCGGCGTCGTTGAGCGCCTGGTCGAGAGGCTGTCCCACCAGGACCGCCTGGTCGATCTTGCGGAACTCCACTCCGACCGGATCGGCGATCTCTCCGGCAACCACCTGGATCGAATCGTGCATGGGCATGCCGGCGCGCAGGCCGCGCACCATGATGTCGATCGCGTCGGGGAACTGGCGGGCGAACTTGTCGAGCCGCCTGTTGCCCATCATGCCGACGATCAGGTAGGGCAGGCCGGCGCCGATGGCCAGCGCCATGATGCCGGCCAGAAGCGGCGGAAACCTGAAGAACTGCACCAGTCCCGCCGCCGTCAGCACCATGACCAGGACGCAGACCAGCAAGAACTGGCCGATCGAGATGGCGCGGCCGGTGCGGGCCAGCCGGTCGCGCAGCTTCTGCCGCCGCGGCAGCCAGCGCTTGACGGCGCGGTCGAGCGAGGCGATCGAACTGTCGCTGTCGTCGCGCCGCAGGTTCAGGATTTCCGGCACGTCGCCGGTATCGGCGGCCTTCAGCCTGACCGTGCGGCGCCGGCGCCACTGGCCGACCAGCGTCATCACCGCGACGAAGAGAAGAGCGGCGGTGAGGCCGATCAGCAGCGGCAGGAATTGCGCCAGATCGCTGTCGAGAAGCGCGCTCATACGATCTCCATCAGTTCCTTGTCGAGGCCGTAGAAGGCGGCCTTGGGCAGGAAGGCGGGGCGGATGCCGGTGGAGCGGAAACGCCCCTGCAGGCGCCCGTCCGGGCCTTCGCCCTCGAATTCGTAGACGAACAGGTCCTGGGCGGTGATGACGTCGCCCTCCATGCCGACGATCTCCATCACGTTGGTGACGCGGCGGATGCCGTCGCGCATGCGCGCGATCTGGAGCACGAGATTGACCGCCGAGGCGATCTGGTGGCGCACCGCCTTGGCCGGCATGCCCATGCCGGCCATGTTGACCATGTTCTCGAGGCGGGTCAGCGCCTCGCGCGGGCGGTTGGCGTGCAGCGTGCACATCGAGCCGTCATGGCCGGTGTTCATCGCCTGCAGCATGTCGAGCGCCTCCCCGCCGCGCACCTCGCCCAGGATGATGCGGTCGGGGCGCATGCGCAGGGCGTTCTTCAGCAGGTCGCGCTGCACGATCTCGCCGCCGCCCTCGATCGAGGCCGGCCGCGTCTCCAGGCGCACCACGTGCGGCTGCTGCAGCTGCAGTTCGGCGGCGTCCTCGATGGTGACGATGCGCTCGCCATGGTCGATCATGCGCGACATGGCGTTGAGCAGCGTCGTCTTGCCCGAGCCGGTGCCGCCGGAGATCAGGATGTTGAGGCGGGACCTGGTGGCGATCTGCAGCAGCTTGGCCATCTCGACCGAGATGTTGAGCTGCTCGACCATGCGGTCGAGCGTGATCTTCTTCTTGGAGAACTTGCGGATCGAGATGGTCGGGCCGTCGATCGCCAGCGGCGGGATGATGGCGTTGACGCGGCTGCCGTCGAGCAGGCGGGCGTCGACCAGCGGCGTCGTCTCGTCGATGCGGCGTCCGACGCGCGAGACGATGCGCTTGGCGATGTTCATCACATGGTCGTCGTCGCGGAAGGTGCAGTCGGTGATGTGCAGCTTGCCCTGGCGCTCGATATAGACCTGCTTGGGGCCGTTGACCATGATGTCGGTGATGCTCTCGTCGACCAGCAGCGGCTCCAGCGGCCCCAGGCCCAGCATGTCGTCGACCAGCAGCGTCACCAGATGGCGCTGCTCCATCTGGTTCAGGTGCAGCCGGTTCTCCAGCAGCAGGTCGCCGACCAGGTCGGTGAGCTGCCGCTCCAGTTCCGGCCGCGGCAGCCGGGTCATGCTGGCCAGATCGATGCGGTCCATGACCAGCGGATGCAACCGGTCGCGGGCGATCTCCACCGCGCGGTGGTCGACGGCGGCGCCGTCCTCGGGCTGGTTGTGGACGCTGTAGAAGAGCTGGCCGTCGGTCTGCTCGCGCAGCAGCTTGATGCGGCCGTCGGGCTGGGGCGGGCTCTCCGCCTGCCGGCCGGGGCGGGACGCGGCACGCGGGGCGGTGCGGGGGGCGGACGCCGCCGCCGGT
>JBBCJW010000067.1:0-42308 GCA_037190765.1 Alphaproteobacteria bacterium | reverse complement strand
CCTCATGCAGAACAGACCGCTGCTCATCTCCAGCCTTCTCGAGCATGCGGCCGCATTCCACGGCGATACGGAAATCGTCACGCGCACGGTCGAAGGGCCCATCCACCGCTACACCTACGCCGCCCTGGCGCGCCGCTCGAAACGGCTGGCCAATGCCCTGACCCGTCTTGGCGTAACGAGCGGGACCCGCATCGGCACCCTGGCCTGGAACACCCATCGGCATCTGGAACTGTATTTCGGCGTATCCGGCATGGGGGCGGTGCTTCATACCGTCAATCCCAGACTGTTCGCCGAGCAGATCGAGTACATCGTCAACCATGCCGAAGACCAGTACCTCTTCTTCGACAGCAGTTTCCTCGATCTGGTCGAGCGCTTGGCGCCGAGCCTGCCCAAGGTGAAAGGCTTCATCCTCCTGGCCGACCGCGCCCGCATGCCGGCAAGCGGCATACCCAACCTGCTCTGCTATGAAGACCTGCTGGCCGGCGAAAGCGAGGCGTTCGACTGGCCCAGCTTCGACGAGAACACCGCGTCTTCGCTTTGCTACACTTCGGGCACGACGGGGAATCCGAAAGGCGTGCTGTATTCGCACCGCTCGACGGTGCTGCATTCCTTCGCCATATGCCAGCGCGACGGCTTCAACCTGGGGGCCGAGGATTCGGTTCTGGTTGTCGTGCCCCTGTTCCATGCCAATGGCTGGGGCATGCCTTATGGCGCGGCGATGTGCGGCGCCAAGCTGGTCTTTCCCGGCCCAGCGATGGACGGCAAGAGCATCTACGAGCTGCTGCGCGACGAACAATGCAGCTTCTCGCTGGCCGTGCCGACGGTGTGGCTGGGATTCTTCCAGTATATCGACGGCACCAGCGGGCTTCAGCCGGCGACGGAGATCAAGCTCGAGCGGCTGGTCATCGGCGGTTCCGCCGCGCCCCAGGCCATGATACGGCGCTTCGCCGAGCAGTTCGGCGCCTATGTCCTGCATGCCTGGGGCATGACGGAGATGTCGCCGCTTGGCACCTCCGGGCGGCCGCTGCGCAAGCATGCCGGGCTGCCGCTGGACCAGCGCATCGCCCTGCAGTCGAAACAGGGCCGCGTCATCTATGGCGTGGAGCTGAAGATCACCGATGACAGCGGCGCCGAGCTGCCGCATGACGGCATCGCCTTCGGCGACATCAAGGTGCGTGGCCCGTGGATCGCCGCCGGGTACTTCCGCAGCGAGGGCGGTGCGGTGATGGATGCCGACGGCTGGTTCGCCACCGGCGACGTCGGCACGCTCGACGGCGACGGCTATCTGCAGATCACCGACCGCTCCAAGGACGTCATCAAGTCCGGCGGCGAATGGATATCCTCGATCGACCTGGAGAACGCCGCCATCGGCCATCCCGCCGTTCAGGAAGCCGCGGTGATCGGCGTGCATCACGACAAATGGCAAGAGAGGCCGCTGCTGATCGTCGTCCGCAAGCCCGACGCAACGCTCGATCGCGACACCCTGCTCGAATACTTGCGTCCGCTTGTGGCGAAGTGGTGGCTACCGGACGACGTGGTCTTCGTGACCGAGCTTCCGCATACGGCGACCGGCAAGCTGCAGAAATCAAAGCTGCGCGAGCAATTCAAAGAGTATCGACTGCCGACCGATTAACTGATGGAGCCAGATGAGGTCATGACTCATCTTCAAAACGAATACTGACAAGCTCGGCAGGCGAGAATCCCCAATCCTTCAATGCTTGGGCGCCACCGCATCCCCGGCCCCAGAAGGATTTCTGAACCCGGGACTGCGTTTCAGAGAAGCGTGCCGATGGCGCGGGCTGGCGTACGCCGTCGACATTCACAAATCCGCCCCTTTCCTTTGATGCCCGTGTTCCAGGGCTTCCGAGAGAGGAGTACCGGCGTCACGCAGGCGTCGACGCCATCGAAGGCAGCTATCCAATCGGCCTGGGTACGTGATGCAAACTTCCGCTCGAGGATCGTCCGCAGTTGCAGCCAATTGGCGCGATTCTCCCGTGGCGGCAGGCTTTGCGGATCAATGCTCAGCACCGCCAGCATGTTTTCGTAGAATTTCGGCCCGGCCACTCCTGCGGCCATGTGGCGGCCATGTGGCGGCCATCCGAGGTGCGATAGAACCCGTACCAGGGGGCATCACCATCCAGTAGGTTGTTTTGTCGCTGTTCCTGCCAGACGCTGGCGGCAAGCTGGCCGAACAGCGGCGCCATCAGGCTGACACGCCATCGATCATGGCGGCATCGACGACTGGCCGCTGCCGCTGATCCGCGCCTGCAGGAGCGCCGCGCAGACACCGAGCGCCAACAGCATACCGCCGCCGCCGTAGTCGCCGACGACATTCAGCAGCGTCACAGGCTGCTCGCAATCGCCGATCGCATTCAGCACGCCGGTCATGGAGATGTGGTTGATGTCGTGGCCCGCCGCCGACGCCAGGCGGAGCAGGTCTGCCCCATCCGGTCATGCGGCCATAGACCAGGGCCTTCAAGCAGACTTCCGAACCCAGCCCCAGCCTTTCCATGACGCCCGGCGCATGCCCTCGATCAGCGCATCCGCCTTCTCCACCAGGCACAGCACTGAGGCGACACCTTCGGGTGATTTGAGATCCGCCAGCACCGCGCGCCTGCCCCGCTTCGCCACCTGGAAATGCTCAGGAGCCTGCTTCAGGTGCACGGCCAGCACCGGCCGGTCGACACACAGCACGTCGGCCCCATATCCGACAGCATCATGCCATACCACGGCGCGGGACCGACGGCTTCGATTTCAGGAACTCTGATACCCTGCAGCGGTCCTATTGCGACTCCCGTCTGTCTAGATATCGAGCACGAGCACATCGCTCTCCGCCCTGGCGCAGCAGACCATTACCCATTCCTGCTGATCCCTCGCCGTCAGAACATAGTCATTGTGCTTCGGCGTTCCCGCCAAATAGCGAGTCTTGCAGGTGCCGCAGGTGCCAATCTCACAGGAAGTCTCGATTTCAATCCCTGCCACACGCAGCACGTCGACGATCGATTTGTCAGGCGGCACGGCCAATTCCAGTCTCCGTTGTACTAAGCGGATCCTGAACCCCCTGTCCGCCGCCGATTGCGCGCTCTTCCCATTGACGGGTGGCACGAAGTATTCGAAATGCACCGACTCCACCGGCCAGTGAGCCGCAGCGCTCTTGACCGCCGCCATGAAGGGGGCAGGACCGCAGTAATAGAGATGCGTGCCGGGCCTGTGCTCGACGAGCAAACCGGCGATATCGAGCCCCTGGCGCGGATCGCCTTGGTCGTGATGATAGAAGATACGGCTGCCCAAATCGGCGAGACGCTCGCGGAAGGCAGTGCGCTCGGGTGAGCGGGTGCAGTAGTGCAGCTGGAAATTGGCGCCTTCGTGCCGGAACTGCTCGATCATCGCCATCATCGGCGTGACGCCGATGCCGCCAGCCAGCAGCAGATGCCGATCGGCGCCCATGGCGATCGGGAAATTGTTTCTCGGCGGCGACACCGCCAGCCTGTCGCCGACCTTGACCTTATCGTGCAGCGCCACCGAGCCGCCGCCGCCGCCCGCTTCCCGCAGCACCGCGATACGATACCGGCTGCGATCACGCGGATCGCTGCACAGGGAATATTGCCGCAGAAAACCGCCGGGAATCTCGACGTCGATATGGGCGCCGGCAGTGAATTCCGGCAGCGATCCGCCGACGGGGTCGACCAACTCGTAGAGCCGGATGCCGGACGCCGCGTCACTGATGGCGCATACCAAAAGATCTAGCCTGGTCATGTCCGCTTCATCGACACCCGATCATGGCGCCGGCACGCCCCGACCCAGGACGCACCCGGCCTGCAACTGGTGCTGCAGCCGGTCGCCCAGTTTGCGTAACGCGCCATAAGCGGTCAGGCTGAAACGCGCGAACAATCCGACCTCGGCCGGCCACAGGCCTTCGATATCGACCAGGTATTTGGAATGGCAGACGATGACATGGTCAGCATAACCGCCGACGCCATGCAGAGCGATGAAACGCGGCGTCAGGCAGGGCTGTTGGTCGCCATCGCGGCAGACGATGCAGACTTCGCGCGCACTGCCGCAGCCGACCCAGGGATAGACCAGGTAGTGGGCCCCCGACCTGAAGCCGTCGGCTTGCGTCGTCTCCGCCTCGAGACCCAGCGCCATCAACTCGCCGACGATCTTATGCCCCATCGTATGGAGCAGTTTCAGGTTGCGCTCGATCTGAGTCAGTTTGCGGCCGCCACCCATGTCGAAATAGCCCTCCCACATGTGGATGTCGCTCTATCACATGCCAGCAGTCAGCACCTTGAGCAAACACCTCGGTCCCTCTGGGACTGGGGCGTCGGCTGCTCAGACAGCACCAAGGGCGCGCCGAACTCGGCGATGTCGTAACTCTTCGTCTCTCCTCCGGAAGCGCTGATGGCAGCCGCTGGCGGAGCGGCTGTGCAAGAGCGGCGATCCCATCTGGCGGCTTATGGCGCCTGGCCTCGCGGACCAGCAGGTGTCGGCCGCCGACCACGTCCGATGGAGAACCGTGGGCACTAGGCGGCCGCGGGGGCGAATTCGCGATGTATCGACTTCAGCTTGGCAACGACGGCAGCGTCGCGCTGGGCGCCGGGCGGATACTCATCGCCTTGGATGACGATATCGGCGACGCGATTGCCAATCTCGCGCATCATACGGCGATCCTTGTCCATATCGGCCAGGGCCGGAATCTTCATCACCGTGTCCTGGCAGTAGGACGGCAAGGGATCGCTGTCCAGGCCATGGCCGTTCAGCGACTGCGGCAGCGCTGCCGGCGATTCTCCCCGCACCGCCTTGCGTACCAGCCGCCGCCACATCGCGACGCCAACATCGGTGGTGCCGAGATTCTCCAGGCCGTGGCGCGCCATCTTGCGCTGACTGATGATTGCGTCCCAGTCGCCGGGATCGCGCTGCGCCTGGTCGTAGGGACGACCGCCGACCTGGCCGCCGAGAAAATCGCAGCCTTCGACACCAAGCTTGCTGGGATCGCCCTTGCCCTTGTCGACGAAGTCGTTGAAGTGGCGCCAAGCCAGAATGCTGCAGCTTTCGTCGTCGTGCGGGATGACCCAGCGGTTGAACGAGACGCGCTGGAAGTAGGTCTCCTGTGAACCGTCGGAGAAGACGGTGCCGACGTCGATATTGGTCGGCAACCAGAAATGGTTCATGCGTACCCAGACGTTCTGATCGACCCGGCGCGTGACGATGTAGATCATGCTGGCACCGTTCTGCGTCTCGCGGAAATCCATCACCGGCATCGACCCCCAGGCGGCCGGCAGCATCGTCTGGGTGTTGCTGCCGCGGCGCATCGCGGCATTACCGATGCCGTTGTGGAAGATCGCGGTATGGATCGGGTCGACGATGTTGTCCTGCACCTGCAGCCAGTTGCAGGGGAAGTAGTTGGAATACGGCACCATCTTGTTGCCGGGCCGGCTGAACGATTCGTTGAGTTGGAACTGCGGCTTCAACTCTGGCGGGCCCATGTAGGCGAAGACCAGGCCGCTGCGTTCGAACGCCGGATAGGCACCGTGGCACAGATTGCCGACCAGCCGACTGTTAGCCGGTTCGCCCGGCGCCTCCAGCAGCGTGCCGTCGATGCCGAACAGCCAGCCGTGGTAGCAGCAGCGCAGACCGCTCTCTTCGACGATGCCGTATTCGAGCGAGGCGCCGCGGTGGCTGCAGTGGCGATTGAGCAGGCCGATCTGGCCGTCGCGGCTCCGGAAGGCGACCAGATCCTCGCCCATGATGCGTAGCGCGAAGGGCACGTCGGTGATCTGCTCGGACAGACAGACCGGCTGCCAGAAGCGGCGGAAGAACTCGCCGGTCGGCGTGCCCGGGCCGGTTTGCATCAGTTCCAGATCCGGCGGCGGCACGTCGCGTTGGTAATACCCGCCAAACGGGACTTTCTTGCTATTCGAACGGGATGAGCCGTTCACGTCCGATCTGTTCATGGCGTACTCCCTTTCCTGCTGCGATCTACAGTCGCGGTTTTCGCTGTTATTGGCCCAAAGGCAGACGATCAAAAATGTCAGCGACACTGACTTAAGCTTAGCTTGTACCCGATCTCCACAATCCTATCAACAAAGATTTGTTCTTTTTTGTCTACAAAAAATTTCAATGGTCACCACAGAACTCATCTGAATTTCCCGCTTTCTTTCCCAATTTGTCGCTGGCGCCAACAATCCGAAGCTCCGGACGTTCCATGTTCCTGTGATAGCCCCCTCTCCCATTTCCTGCACTTTTGATCCGGCGATCATCAGGAATCTCCCGTCATTAATAATATTTAATATTTTCAATATCTTAAGTGGAATTTTACGATCTAAGTTCGCCATAGTGACTAACCCAGAACCGACCACCGGCCACACACTCAAAGGGCTAATAATTGAATCCAGTTTCGGCATTGTGGGCCGTTATCAATGCCGTCAATTTTATATACAATATTGTTGACATAATAGTTCTCCGATCTCCAATATTGTTCGCATCCACCCGCCTTATTAAGCGTGCCGCAGAAACAAAGGAGTTCCAGGGAGACACCACCAAAAGACGCTCGGAAACGATCCGCGAGCGTTGCGGCTCACCGCAGTACTGTCCGATCAGGAGATCTCAGACAGAGGAAACCGGCTTCGAAGCAATGCCGACTTGCCGGATTTTCCAGAAGCCAAAGCTGCCGAATCTTAGAATGAAGTGGCCGGATGACGGCCCAAGAAGACGATGCCATGGGAGGCAATGAATGCACGGACCAGAATCTTCGAGCCCGACGCAGACGGCGACGGCACTGTGGCTTGCCGACTTCGGGACTGTGCGCAAACGGTTCTTCAAGGGCATCGAAGCGGCGGTGTTCGGCCTGGTGCTATTTCTGCTCATTCTGGTCTGCCTGCAGGTCGTCTCCCGGTACTTGATCCAGATGTCGCTGTCCTGGACGGAAGAGACCGCGCGCATCGCGCTGCTGTGGACCGTCATGCTGGGCGCGGCCGTGGCCATGGAACGGCGCGAGCACTATGCAATAACAGTCGTCAGCGACCGGCTTCGTCCGCCGGTCGACAGGATCGTCGCTCTCGCCGTCAACGTGATCGGCATCGTCTTTCTGGTGGCACTGTGCGTCTACGGCATCAAGTATGCCGATAGCGGTATGCGCAGTTCCTACGTGTCGCTCGGCATTCCGCGTGGGTGGATATATCTCGCCCTGCCTATCGGCGGCGTCCTGATGACGGTGAGCCTGGTTTTTCAGTCGATCGAAATGTTTTACGCACCAAACCGGCAGGACGGCAGCGGAGTGGCGCTGCCAGGCACGGCGACAACGACGGCGCCGCAAGAACCTTCCTCCAAGATCTGACCGGCGGCAACAGGGAGAGCAGCCATGTGGGCGGTAGTCGGCCTTCTTCTGTTACTTTTCATTTCCGGCATGCCGATCGTGCTGGCGGTCGGAGCGGTCGTTCTCTTCTACGTCGTCGTCTTCGCCGACGTGCCGCTGGTGATCATTCCGCAGCAGACGATCGCGGCGATCGATTCCTTCCTGTTGCTGGCGATCCCGATGTTCCTGCTCACCGGGCAGCTCATGGGAGACGCCGACATCACCCGCCGCTTCATCCGCTTCAGCCAGAGCCTGGTCGGCTGGATGCGAGGTGGTATCGGGCAGGTCAACGTTCTCAGCAGCATCCTGATGTCCGGCATTTCCGGATCGGGCCTGGCCGATGCGGCCGCCACCGGCAGCGTGCTGATTCCGATCATGAAGCGCTCCGGCTACGGCGCGCCGTTTTCCGCCGCGCTGACCGGATGCGCCTGCGCGGTGATCGGGCCCATGATCCCGCCCAGCATCATCATGGTCCTGATCGGCGGCCTGACCTCGGTCTCCATCGCCCGCATGTTCCTGGGCGGCATCATACCCGGACTGCTGCTGGGACTTTTCTTCGGTATCGTTGTCTATTTGACCGCCCGGCAGCGGGACTTCCCGCGCAGCGCCTCCTTCAGCGGCCGCGAAGTGGTGGTCAGCTTCTGGGGCGCACTGCCCAGTCTGGGCCTGCCGATCATCATCATCGGCGGCATTCTGGCCGGCGTCTTCACGCCGACCGAATCGGCGGCGGTGGCCGTCATCTACACGATCGGCCTGGGGCTGTGCTACCGGCAGATGTCGTTCTCGGTGTTCTCCCGCGCCGTCGTCGAAGTCGGCGTCACCACGGCGACCGTCCTGTTCATCATCGGCATCTCGGGGATCTTCGGCTGGATGCTGGTGTCGGAGAGCATCGGCGACGCCATCGTCGAATGGCTGGTCGGCATCACCACCAACCAGACGCTGATGCTGCTGCTGATCAGCGGCGTGTTCCTGCTGCTGGGCTGCTTCGTCGACTCGGTGGCGATCTTGGTCCTCGCCATTCCGGTTCTGATGCCGCTGGTGCTGCAATTGGGCATCGATCCGGTCGCCTTCGGCGTGATCGCCTCGCTCGCCTTAGCGACGGGCCTGGTCACGCCGCCGTTTGGTCTAATCATGTTCCTGATGTGCCGTATGGCCGACGTCAGGATCGAGGACTTCAGCAAAGAACTGATTCCCCTGCTCGGTGCGGTGCTGGCGGCGCTGGTCCTGATCATCATTTTCCCCGAGCTGATCCTGTGGCTCCCCGACCTGATTATGGGAGAGGCGCCCTGACGAGGGATGGCGACGCTGCCGCGTCGCCGGCATTGCCAAAGAGAAAATCCGGCTCGGCGCCGGTTAAACAGAGGAGGAAGACATGAGACTTAGCCGACGCACGTTATGTACCTCGCTTGTTGCAACCGGTTTGAGCGTCCTTGCTGCCGGTCCGACCGCGTCGATCGCACAGGCGCAAGACAGCGCCATCGGGGCCCTGAAGTTCCGCATCGCCAGCCTTTATCCCAAGGACCTGCCGCCCGGCATCGCGCTGGACTTTTTCGCGAAACGGGTTTCGGAACTGTCCGGCGGCAAGATGACAGCGCAGGTGTTCCACGGCGGCACGCTCTACGCCGAGAACGGTGCCATCCAGGCAGTGCTGGATGGCACGCTCGACATGGGCCTGGCTAGCGCTTCCAATCACGGCCCTTTCACCAAGGCCTGGAACGTGGTGGAACTGCCCTATGTGGTGGACAGCCGCCAGCAGTTCCGGGATCTGTTCATTAACGGCAAGATCGGCGAGACCCTGAAGAAGGAAACCGAGAAGGACGGCCTCAAGCCGCTCATGATCCTCGAGACCGGCGGTTTCAGGATCCTGCATTCGACCCGGCTGATCAAGACGCCGGCCGATCTCGACAACATGAAGACGCGCGTGCCGCAATCGGCGGTTCCGCTGACCTTCTGGCGCGCGGCCGGCGCCAACGCTACCGTCATCAGCTGGACCGAGACCTATCTGGCGCTGGCGTCGAAGACCATCGACGGCTTCGATTCATCCTTCCCCGGCTCGCACATGGCGAAGATGGGCGAGGTCGCCAAGTTCATCACCGACGTGAAGTACGCCTCGGTCGCCTCGCTGGTCGGCGTCTCGACCGACTGGTGGAACAAGCGCTCGCCGGTGCAGAAAGAGATCCTGCTGAAGGCGGCGAAGGAGGCGGAAGCCGTCTCGATGCGTGAGGAGCTGATCTCGGAGGAGAAGATCAAGAACGAGCTGCGCAAGTACGGCGTGACGATCTACGAGCCGACTGTGGCGGAAATGCAGGAATGGCGCAAGGTCGGGCATTCCATGTGGAAGGACGTGCCCAACGTGTCGAAGGAAATCCTGGAAGCCATCCAGGCTTCCGTCAAAGCCACCAAGTAACCTCCCCACGAGGCACCTGACGCCCGGCGCGCCGACGGCACGCCGGGCATTCTTGCGGCGGTGGCCTTACGCGTCAGGACCTGTCGATGCGGGCAGCGGCCAGGGCGCGCCACAGCCCGGCCGCGCTGTCGGCGGCAGCGAAACCGGCGATCGCCGCGTGCAGATCGTCCGCCGCCTGCTGGCCGATGGCGAATTCGACATTGTCGCGGAACTTGGCTTCGACGTCGCCGGGCGTGAACGGCGCACCGAGAGAGCCCAGATTGTGCGGCACGAAGCTCTCGTGCTCTTGACCGTCGCGCAGGCGTACGCGCACCAATGCCGGAAAGCTGGCGGGAAATTCGTCGAAGTGGCGGGCGGCGTAGGTGACTTTGCCGGCCAGCGCGCGCATGCGCGGATCGGCCAGCATCGACGGCTCGAAGCTCTGTACGCCCAGCCGGCCGTCCAGCACTGCTCGCGCCAGGCAGAACGGGGCGCTGAAACGGCCGTCATAGACCGTTTCCGGTGCCGCCTTCAGCGCCGGCGGCTCGAAGACGAGGTTGACGTACCAAGCTGGCACCTCGCAGTGGATCGTTTCCACGTCGTCCAGCCGCTCCGGCGCCAGCACGCCGCGCCGACGCAGATCGAGTCCGGCCTGCACCACCGGATGCACGCACAGACAGGCCGGGTAGGGCTTGGGCGCCATCAGCTCGACCTCGAACTGGCAGCCGATCGGATGCAGCACCTGGTCGGGATCGATGTCGAGAGCGGCATAGGCGCGAAACACGCCGAAGCGTCCTTCCAGCACCGATTTGGGACCGGTCAGGCCGGCGGCCGCTAACCTCACCGCCTGGATGCCGGCCTGCGCCGCCCAACCGGTATGAAGCTGCTTGGAGTTGCTGCCGTCGGACAGGTATTCCATCAGGCCCGACGCCATGCTGCCGGCGATGCCCAGCGCGTTGACGACGACATGCCGCGGCACCCGGTACAGGCGCGCCGCCAGGAAGGCGGCGGCGAAGATTCCTAGCACCGCTGTCGACTGGAAGCCGCGATCCTGGAACGGCCCCGGCCCCAGCCGGCCGAGACGAGCGGAAACCTCGTAGCTCAGCACCAGCGCCGCCAGCAGTTCCTTGGGGGTGATAGCCAGCTCCTCGCCCAGGGCCAGGGCAACGGGAACGTTCACCGCGCTGGCATGCATGATCGCGGCCGGATGCGTGTCGTCGAAATCCAGGCCGTGCGACAGCATGCCGTTGGCCAGCGCCGCCGCCGCCGACTCTGTGCGCCTCCCGAAGCCCCAGAGCGTCGCCCCGCCCTGGTCCCGCGACGGCGCGATCAAGGCGCCGGCGGTGGCGGTGCCCATCGCCGCGGCGGCAATGGCGACGCCGATCGTATCCTCGATGCAGCGCAAGGCCGCATGTCCTGCCGGCTGGGATATCCGCTCGGCGGGAAAATCCAGCAGTAGATCGACCAGCCGCTCCGTGAAGGAGGCCGACCTCGCCGGTTCCCCGGACGGGTTCTGGGCCAAAGACGAGGCTTGCGCCATGGATCTCTCCCGAGGATGGAATGTCAGGGGCGAACGCCGCTTTGGAATTTCGGCCCCAGCGCGGTTGCGACCGAGCCTTGCGCGGCTCTCAGCATCTGGCACAGGAAGGGCCGGGTTTCGCGCGGATCAATCATGTCCTCGACGGCGAAAGCTTCGGCCATTCTGAACGGCGACGAAAGCGCTTTCAGCTCCGCCTCGATCTCGGCCTCGCACTGGGCCGGATCGACCGCCCCCTCGATCTCGCGGCGGAACGCGGCCTTTACACCGCCCTCGATCGGCAGGTTGCCGATCTCAGCACTCGGCCAGGCGATCTTGAAATTCAATCCCGCCTTGTCGCAGGCTGCCATGCCGGCCATGCCATAGCACTTGCGCACCACCACGGTCAGCACCGGCACGGTGGCCTTGGCCGCGACGTAGACAGCGCGCATTCCCTCGCGCAGCGTGCCGGCCGCTTCCGCCTGCGGCCCGACCATGAAGCCGGGCTGGTCGACCAGGAATACCAGCGGAAGGTGGAAGGTGTTGCACATCTCGACGAAATGAATCTGCTTGCGCGCCGCGCGATGGTCCATGGCGCCGCCATAGACCATGGGATTGTTGGCCACGATCCCCACCGGGTAGCCGTCCAGCCGCGCCAGCATGGCGATGATCGAGCGGCCGTAGCTGGGCTGGATCTCGAATCCGGAGTCCCGGTCGATCACCATCTCGATCAGCCGCCGCATGTTGTAGGGCGTGCGCCGGTGGCGGGGGATGATCGAGGCCAGTCCCTCATCGCGCCGGTCGGCGAGATCGCCGCCGTCGCCGCGCGGTGGCGCCTGCCAGACGTTCTGCGGCATGTAGCTGAGAAAACGGCGGATCTGGTCCAACGCCTCCGCCTCGCTGTCGACGACATTGTCGATGGCGCCGCCGGCCGTCACGGCGATGTCGGCACCGCCCAGCTCCTCGCGCGTCAGTTTCAGCCCCATGGTGCGCTCGACCACCGGCGGGCCGGCGGCGAATACCTGGCTGGTGCCGCGCACCATCACCGACCAGTGCGACAGCATCGCCCGACCGGCCGGGCCGCCGGCGGCGACGCCCAGCACCGCGCTGGCCACCGGCACAATGCCCAGCAGCTCGACCGAGCGCTCGAAGCCATGCACGCCGGGGAAAACCGCGTGGCCCCGGCGCTTGATCGAGGCAACACTGCCACCGGCGCCGTCGATCAGGTTGACCAGCGGAATGCGGTAGTTGAACGCCAGGTCCTCGATGAAGCCGCCCTGCCCGCCCTTGCGCCGATCGCTGCCCCAGCTGGCGCCGCCGCGCACCGTGAAATCCTCGCCGCCGATAGCCACGTCGCGGTCGCCGATCTTGCCCAGTCCCATGACATAGGGCGCGGGGGTCACTCCCGTCACGGCATTGCGCGCATCGTAGCGGCCACTGCCGGTCAGCCTAGCGAGCTCGGTGAAGCTTCCCGGGTCGACCAGCGCATTCACACGCTCGCGAATGGTTAGCCGGCCGGCCTTGTGATGAGCGGCGATGGCGTCGGGACCGCCCATTTCCTCCGCCCAGCGCCGCCGCCGGTGCAGTTCCTCGATCTCCGGTTGCCAGACCATCGCTGTCATCCGAGCACGGCCACGACGTCACCTTCGTTGACCGCGTCGCCGGGCCGGACTCGGATTTCCAGCACCGTGCCGGATTCCTCGACCAGCACCGGGATCTCCATCTTCATCGACTCGATTATCATCAACACGTCCCCGGCGGCGACGGAGTCGCCCGTGACCCTTTCCACTTTCCACACCGATCCTGTGACTTCCACTTTGATGTCCGACATGTTGGCTCCATTTCGAGGGTTGATCCGGATGGCATCGCTGCAGCGCAATGTAGGGACTTTAGCTGCTGGTCGGCCAAGTGCGCAGCAAATGCTGGCCGACGCCGTCACTCAGGCGGAGCTGATGCACCTGCAACATGCGGATGAGATAGCCGCGCGTTTCGCGAGGATCGATGACGTGCTGCACTCCGTATAGGGCAGCCGCGCCCCACACCGAATTGTCCTGCGCCATCTCGTCCCGCCGCTGCTCGAAGCCTTCGTCGCCCGGCCGCAGCCCGTGCACGATCGTGGTGCCGAACTCCGACGTCATGAAGCTGATCTCTGCCGTCGGCCAGGCGGCGACCTCGTCGGAATTGCGGCCGCCGCCCATGTTGAGATAGGCCTGGCCATAGGTCTTGCGCAGAATCACCGACAGCTTCGGCACCGTCACGAGCTGCAGCGCGTTCATGAAGTTAACGATCTTGCCGGTGGCGCGCCGCAGTTCCGGCTCGGCGCCGATCATGAAGCCCGGCGTATCGACCAGCATGATCAGGGGAATGTTGAACGAATCGCAAAGCACGATAAAATCGACGATCTTGTCACAGGCGTCGGTATCCATCGCGCCGCCCTTGATCAGGGGGTTGTTGGCGATGATGCCGACGACCTGGCCGTCGAGACGGGCAAGGCCGGTCACTGCCACCTTGCCGAAGCGCGGCTTGAGTTCGAAGAAACTGTCGCGATCGACGATGGCGGCGATGATCCGGTGCACGTCGTAGACGCGCTTGCGGCTCTCCGGCAGCAGGTCGAGGATGCCAGCCATGCCCTCGCCGGAGCCGGCCGGGACGGCGGCGCGCGGCGGCGTCTGGGTGTGATTGCCCGGCATGTAGGCGAGAAAGCGCTTGATGGCGTCGAGCGCTTCCTCGTCGCTATCGACCACCATGTCCACCATGCCGGTGATTTCGGAGTGGATCTTCCAGCCGCCGAGCTGCTCGGGCTCGATCTTCTGCATGGTCGCCAGCTCGATCAGGCCGGGGCTGGACACCGCCATGATCGCGCCCTTGCGCATGACGCTGAAGTCGGAGCAGCAATTGTAGAGGAACGAGGAGCCGTAGCAGTAGCCAAGGACCGCCGAGGCCCAAGGCGTTTCGCGCATGCGCTGGTACTGCGCCGGATCGTTGCCCAGCATGGTGGTCATGGCGCGCGCGCCCTGGTTGTCGGGCATGCGCGCACCCGATGATTCGCCCAGCCACACCATCGGCATGCCGCGCGCCTGGGCAACGCGGCGCATCTGGCCGATCTTACGCATGTTGGTGGTGCTGCTCGAGGCGCCCTTGACCGTGAAGTCGTTGGAGACGATCACCACGTCGCGGCCGTCGATCCGCGCGTAGCCGACGATCTTGCCGTCCGAGGGAGCGCTTCCGGCCTTGCCGTAGGCGGCCTCGCTGAGCACGCCCGATTCGTAGAACGAGCCGTCGTCGACTAGGTAGTCGATGCGCGAGCGCGCATTGAGCAGGCCCTGTTCGGCGCGCCGCGCCAGCTTCTCGGGGTCACCCATCGCCAGCGCCGCTTGCCGGCGCTGCTGCAGCTCGGCGATCAGATCCTCGAATGCCACGTCCCCCTCCTACACCGCACCGGCTTCGGCCCGCTCGTCGCGGGCGCAGCAGATCGTGCCCTCCGCCTCCAGCGCCTGGATCCGCTTGTCGTCGAAGCGCAGCACGTCGCGCAGCACCGACGCCGTATCCTGGCCGCGCTGGCGGCCCAGATGCCGGATCCTGCCGGGCGTGCCGGAAAGCTTCGGCACCACCCCGGTCACCGTCGCCGTGCCGAGTTCCGGATCGGGAAGCTCCACCAGCATGTCGCGCGCCTGGTAGTGCGGATCGGTGAAGATGTCGGCGACGTCGTAGATGCGCGAGGCGGGCACGGCGCCGGCGTGCAACGCCTCTTCCAGCTCAGTCAACTTGTGCGAGCCGGCCCAGTCGCCGATCAGCCGGTCGAGTTCCTCTTCGTTGGCCGATCGCGCCAGTGCGGTGCTGTAGCGCGGATCCTGCGCCAGTTCGGGCCGGCCCATGACCACGGCCAGACGCGCGAACACGCTGTTGGCCATGGCAGTGATGTGGATGTGCCGCCCGTCGCTGGTCGCATAGAGATTGTTGGGCGTCGAATCCGGCAGCCGCGAGCCGGCCCGCTGCGCCACCAGCCCCAGCGCGGCGAAAGCCGGAATATGCGGCTCGATCAGCGAGAAGGCGCTTTCGTAGAGCGCCGCGTCGATGCATTGGCCGCGGCCGGTCGAATGGCGCGCCACGATCGCCAGCACTGCCCCGAAGGCGGCGTAGAGTCCCGTCACCTCGTCGGTCAGCGAGGTGTTGATGCGGCCGGGCGGCCGGTCCGGATCGCCGGTGAGATGGCGCAGCCCGCTCATCGCCTCGCCGATCACGCCGTAGCCGGCGCGGTCCTTGTACGGACCGCTCTGGCCAAAGCCGCTGATGCGCACCAAGATGAGCCGCGGGTTGTCGGCCTGCAGCACGTCATAGCCCATGCCCCATTTCTCCAGCGTGCCGGGCCGGAAATTCTCCAGCAGGATGTCGCACTCGGCCGCTAGCTGCCGCACCAGACGGCGCCCCGATGCCTGCCGCAGGTCGATCACCGCCAGGTGCTTGTTGCGGAAGATCGACGCGGCATAGAGGGAGCGGCCGTTGGCCCGCTTGCCCATGGTGCGCACGGGATCGCCATCCGGCGCTTCCACCTTGATCACCTCGGCGCCGAAATCGGCCAGCAACCGGCCGCAGAACGGACCCGCCACGCTCGATCCGATTTCCAGAACCCGCACCCCCGTTAAGGGGCCCTGCTGCAGCGCCATCGCGTAACCTCCGCCACTAACCCACGCACGATATCGTCAACACTTTAATCCACAATCTAAAAACTAGATTGTTGTCTTTTTTGTTTACAACATAGTTTGTATTGGGCTATTGTTAAAGAGGTTTTTTGTTGCGCAGTTCTTCGCCCTGGAGATAAGTGTTCCCCGCGTCAGCTTCTGGCTCCAATGTCATCGACAATCGGTGCTTTTGCCGACGCTTGACGAACCCGGGAATACAATGAGCGCAGACAAGCAGACCAAACGACGGCCTGGTCGCAAAACGGCGGTCGGCCAGACGGCGACGGAGGGACACCATGTCCTGGAAATCTTGCGGCGGCGGATCGCCAGCCAGGCCATTCCTCCCGGCGCCAAGCTGCTCGAGCAGCATCTGGCGCAGGAGTTCAACATCTCTCGCACCCGGGTTCGCGAGGTGCTGGGGGCGCTGGAATTGCGGGGCCTGGTGAAGCGGGAGCCCAACAAGGGCGCCATCGTGGCAAAGCTGGAACTGAGCGAGGTGTTCGACATCTACGACGTGCGCGAGGCCTTGGAAGGCCTCTGTGTGCGGCTAGCGACGGAAAAGGCGCCGCCCGAGCGTTGGGAGAAGTTGATCGCGATGTTCGGCGAGCCGATGGAGCGGCTGATCGCTGCCGGCGACATCGACAGTTACGACGAAGCGTACGCGCAAATGCGCCAGGAGGTCATCGAGGCAGCCCAAAATCCGGTTCTGGCGGCCATGCTGGGCAGCATCTACGAGAAGACGCGCACCATCATGCGGCGCGTGCTGATCCTGCCCGGCCGCGCAAGCAAGGGACTTCAGGAACACCGGGCCGTTCTGGCGGCGATGCGGCGAGGTAATGCAGCCGAGGCCGAACGGCTCAAGCGCGAGAATATCCGCAGCGCGGTGAACGATCTGAAGCGCTACCAGCACTACGTTCTGTAGTCCCCTTCTCCCGCCTCTTCCGGTCGCAAGGCCACCATCCTCGCGCAAGAGCGCTCCAGCCGATCGCGGCCGGGCCGCGGCATGCATGCCGCCGCCACAGACCGCGCAATTTCCGCCCGACCCAGGGTGGACAGACGCGAGGAGAGGAAATGCGACTAGAGGGGAAAGTAGCCATCGTCACCGGTTCGGCCCAGGGCATAGGCCGCGCCATCGCCGAACGCTTCGCCGAGGAAGGCGCAGCTGTGGTCATCAACGACATCAGCGCGGAGGCCGGTGACAAGGCGGCGAAGGCCATCACCGCCAAGGGCTGGCGCGCGGTCTGCGTTGCCGGCGACGTCAGTAAGCTGGCGACCAACAAGGCGCTGGTCGACGCCGCCCTGAAGCAGTTCGGCCGCCTCGATATCTTTGTCTGCAACGCCGGCATCACCCACTGGAACAAATCCATGTTCGAGGTGACGGAGGAAGAGTTCGACAAGATCTTCGCCGTCAACGTCAAGGGCATCTACCAGGCGGCGAACGCGGCAACGCCGGCGTTCGACCGCCAGAAATCCGGCAACTTCATCATCATTGCCTCCGCCGCCGGATTACGGCCGCGGCTGGGGCTGACCTGGTACAACACCTCGAAGGGCGCCGCCATCACGGCAGCGAAATCGATGGCGTCGGAGCTGGCGTCGCGCGGCATCCGCGTCAATGCCATCTGTCCCGCCGCCACCGATACGCCGCTGCTGCCGCATTTCATGGGCGGTGACAACGCCGAGAACCGGGCGCGGTTCGAGGCCGGGCTGCCGCTGGGCCGTATCGGCCAGCCGCTCGACCAAGCTAATGCCGCGCTGTTCCTGGCCTCCGACGAAGCCAGCTTCATCACCGGCGTGGCGCTGGAGGTGGATGGCGGCCGGTGCATCTGACGCCGTCCGCCCGATCCGCCGCAGCGACCCGAACCGGCCGGCGCGCCGATTCCCCTCCAGCCATTCGGAAGGCAACGATGACAGCCCTCAGCAAGGAAACCGTACGTCGCCCCGCATTCCTCGACGGCAAGCCCAAGCTCATGTTGATCGACGGAAACTGGGTTCCCGCCCTCTCGGGCAAGACCTTCGAAAGCCGCGATCCGGCGACCGGCGAGCTCCTGGCGCTGGTCGCCGAGGGCGACCGACCGGACATCGACCGCGCCGTCGCCGCCGCGCGCCGCGCGTTCGACGGGCCGTGGGGCCGCTGGAAGCCAGCGCAGCGCCAGATGCTGCTGCTCAAGCTCGCCGACCTGGTGGAGCGGGAGTTCGAGGAGCTAGCCGCGCTCGACACCTACGACATGGGTGCGCCCATTGCCCGCACGCGCTCGATCCGCCAACGCGCCGTCGGCATGCTGCGCTACTATGCCAGCATGGCCGTTGTTATGCATGGCGAAACCATCGACAATTCGCTAGCCGGCGAGATTTTCTCCTTCACCTTGAAGGAGCCGGTCGGCGTGGTTGGCGCCATCATTCCTTGGAACGGGCCGCTGGTGGCGTCGATCTGGAAGCTCGGCCCGGTGCTGGCCACCGGCTGCACCATGGTGCTGAAACCAGCCGAGGAGGCGCCGCTGACCGCGCTGCGCCTAGGCGAACTATGTCTGGAGGCCGGCGCACCGGCGGGCGTGGTCAACGTGGTGCCAGGCTTCGGCGAGACCACCGGCGCGGCATTGGCACAGCATCCCGACGTCGACAAGGTGGCGTTCACCGGCTCGCATCTTACCGGACAGAAGATCGTCCAGGCTTCCGCTGGCAACCTGAAGCGGGTGTCTTTGGAGCTGGGCGGCAAATCCCCCGATATCGTGTTCGCCGATGCCGATCTCGAGGCGGCCGTGCCAGGTGCGGCGATGGCCGCCTTCGCGAATTCGGGGCAGATCTGCAGCGCCGGCACGCGGCTGTTTGTCGAACGCAGGATCTACGACGAATTCGTCGGCCGCGTGGCGGATTATGCGAAGACCTTGACCGTCGGCCTCGGCATCGACCCGCAGACCCAGGTCGGGCCGCTGGTATCGCTCGACCAACTCGAGCGGGTGACCGGCTATCTTTCCGCCGGCCGCAGCGAAGGCGCCAGGGCGGTAGCCGGCGGAGAACGGCTGACGGCGGGCGACCTGCGGCACGGCCATTTCGTGGCGCCAACCGTTTTCGTCGACGTCAGGGACCACATGCGAATTGCCCAGGAGGAGATTTTCGGTCCGGTTATCTCAGCGATCCCGTTCAACGACATCGAGGAGGTGGGGCAGCGCTCGAACAAGACCATATTCGGCCTCGGCAGCGGTGTGTGGACGCGTGACGTGTCCAAGGCCCATCTGCTGGCGCGCATCATTCGCGCCGGTTCGGTATGGATCAACTGCTACCAAGCGATGGACCCGGCGGTGCCATTCGGTGGCTATAAGATGAGCGGCTACGGGCGCGAAGGCGGCAAGCAGCACGTCGAGGAATATCTCAACGTCAAGGCGGTGTGGATCAAAGCTGCCTAACCTTCTGATGGATCTACGGCGGCGGGTGGGACTCAATCGCACGGGAGATCACCCGAGGATTCGCCTTCGACTGCGGTCTGTACCGGACCTATGTCAGTGGCCTAGAATAAGGTGTCTGTCATCCCACCGTTTTGGTGCCGGACAAGCTGGCAAAGGGATTGAAAGTCGATCCCGCTAAATTCTTCCGGACTAGGTAGAACTGTCCTGAACGCAGCTCACTGCCATATAGTCCAATTCTCACTCGATATTTGAGCGGACTTCCTGCTGATGACAAGCATTGGTACGTGTCGGAGTACAACATGCCCATGACCTACAGGAATTTCTGGCGCCGCTCTTCGTGATGCTAATCCGTGATGACACATCCCGATTTATCCCTCTTTTCGGGATTTCGGTTCAGGCTTACATCGCTGGCGAAGGACGCACTCAGCAGGGAGACGGTCATGAAGCTACCAGCACCCGTCCAAACCTACTTCGACGCAGACGAAGCCGCCGGCGACGCTGCTCCCATAAGCGCATTCGCGCCTGACGCCGTCGTCAAGGACGAAGGCAAGACGCATGTCGGTCACGACGCTATCGAGACTTGGTGGTGCGCCAAGGCGCAGTATCAGCACACGGCGGAGCCCCGCGAGATCCTGGAGGAGCGCGGCTTCACCATTGTCCGCGCCACGGTGACCGGGCGGTTTCCGGGCAGCCCGGTTTTCCTCACCTTCGCCTTCCAACTCGAAGACGGGCGGATGGCGGCGCTGGAGATCGGCGCATGAGCGGCTTTCTCTAACTTCAAGACAAAAGCGCATTGATCACGTCGGGCACACGCGGCACCGGCGCGGTGACCGTTGCACTCTTTCGTGAACTCGGCGCGCGCGTCCTGACGACGGCGCGATCACGACCGGCGCAATGCCCGAGGCCATGTTCGTCGTTGCCGATCTCACCACTGCGCAAGGCTGCGCCGAACTTGCCGCTGAGGCACTTGAACACCTCGGCGACATTGATATCCTAGTTCACATGCTTGGCGGCTCGGCGGCGCCGGCAGGCGGCTTCGCTGTGCTGAGCGATGCCGAATGGGCAAAAGAGCTTGATCTCAACCTGATGCCCGCCGTGCGGCTGGACCGCGCGCTCCTGCCCGCCATGGTCGAGCGGCGCCGCGGCGTCGTCATCCATGTGACCTCGATCCAAAGCGCCCTGCCGCTGCCGGAGGCGACGACCGCTTACGCAGCCGCAAAGGCGGCGCTGTCCACCTACAGCAAGAGTGTCTCGAAAGAGGTCTCGCCCAAGGGCGTGCGCGTGGTGCGCGTGTCGCCGGGCTGGATCGAGACTGACGCCGCCGTTCGATTAACGGAACGGATCGCAAAGGATGCGGGCATAGATCGTGCAGGCGGCAAAGAGATCATCATGAAGTCGCTTGGCGGCATTCCCGTCGGCCGGCCATCGACGCCCGAAGAAGTCGCGAACCTCATCGCGTTCCTCGCTTCCGACCGCGCTGCGACCATCACCGGCGCGGAATACGTCATTGACGGCGGCACAATACCGACCGCTTGAGGAGACGTGTCCATGATCCACCCCACAGCACTAGTCGATCGAGAGGCTCCAGCCGCCGATGTTTGCGTAGATCGCGTCGCGCAGGCGCCGGACGTCGGCATTGAGAGCCGCCAGTCGCTGCGCCGTCTCACCCGATGCCGCAAGCAGCGCCTCGCCCAAACAGCCCGCCTTCGTGCGCAACGCACGACCTTTTTCAGTCAGTTCCACGAACACCTGCCGCTCGTTTTCCGGATTGCGCGCCCGGTGCACCAGCCCCGCCGCTTCCAGGCGCTTCAGGAGCGGCGTGAGCGTGCTGGACTCAAGCCCCAACTGATCGGCGATGACGCCGACAGTCTGTTGATCGTCGCGCCAGAGCACGTTGAGCACGAGATATTGAGGATAGGTCAGCCCCAGTTCGTCCAACAACGGCTTGTAGGCGCGCTGAATCGCCATGCTCGCGGAATAAATCGAGTAGCAAAGCTGGTCCTCAAGGGGGACCGGCGCCCCGGTTTTGACCTTCACTTTTCTCAAGTTCGCCTCCTGCCTTCGCCCCGGCCGCGGCCGCGGCCGTGGAGTTTAGCAGCCCAAATTATATCGCGATAATAATTATGTTGACAAGTGTTCCCGCCAGCTTTATGCATATATATATCGCGATAATAATTATCGCAATTGTAACTCAAACCAGCCTTGGAAGGAGCAGATCATGATCTCGAACATCCGCAACACGCTCGTCGCGGCAGCAGCGGCCACCGCTATCGTCGGCTATGCCCAGGCCCAGCCCAGCCCGCGCATTCCGGACGATCAGACGGTCCGAAACGTCGTGCTCGTCCACGGCGCCTTCGCTGACGGCTCGGGATGGCGCGGCGTCTATGACGAACTGACCTCGCGCGGCTACCGCGTCGCCATCGTGCAGAATCCGCTCACGTCGTTCGAGGACGATGTGAACGCCACGCGCCGAATCCTGGCGCGCCAGGATGGTCGGAGCATTCTCGTCGGCCATTCCTACGGCGGCTCCGTCATTACCGAGGCCGGTGTCGATTCGAGCGTGGCGGGTCTCGTTTACGTTTCCGCGCTCGCCCCCGATATCGGCGAAAACACGGGCGATCAGTTCGCCAACATTCCAGCGCCGCCCGAGTTCGTGATCGAAACCGGCCCCGACGGCTTCGGCTTCGTCAACAGGGAGCTCTTCAAAGCGGGTTTTGCCGGCGACACGACCGATGCGGACGCAGCCTTCCTGCGCGACTCGCAAGTGCCGATCAACATGGCGATCTTCGGCACTCGGCTCACGCAAGCAGCATGGCGCACAAAACCCAGTTGGGCGGTCGTCGCGACGCAGGACCGGGCGATCGATCCGCGCCTGCTGAGGCAGCAGGCCGAGCGCATCGGCGCCGAGATCACTGAAGTCGAGGCGAGCCACGTGCCGTTTCTGACGCGGCCGCGTTCCGTGGCTGACGTGATCGATACTGCGGCACGCACCGCGTCGCAAGCCGTCGCCCGCTGATCTCGACCCGGTTTTTCTATAGCGGAGCTCCCACGGAGACGTTCCGGGCGAGGTCCGGTTACTGAATAAGGAATCTGAAATCATGGACAATATTGCTTCGTCGGAACACGCCGATTTCGCCCGGCGCGCGCGTGAGAACCAAGCGCGCCTGACATCGGCACTTCAGCCCAGCTACGACTTCATTGTATGTGGGGCCGGTTCCTCCGGCTCCGTGATCGCCCGACGACTGGCGGAGAACGCCGGAGTTCAGGTCTTGCTGCTCGAGGCGGGCGGCAGCGATGAATCCGACACGGTCCTGAACCCGGCCTTGTGGCCCACCAATCTCGGCAGTGATCGCGACTGGGGATTTCAAGCGCAGCCCAACCCTCATCTCAACGGCCGCGAAATCCCAATGTCCATGGGCAAAGGCCTGGGCGGCGGATCGAGCATCAATGTCATGGTTTGGGCCCGCGGACATCGAAGCGACTGGGATTTCTTCGCCTCGGAGGCGGGCGATCCGCGCTGGTCCTACGAAAACGTCCTCGACATCTATCGCCGGATCGAGAGTTGGCAGGGCGCTCCCGATCCGCAGTTCCGCGGAACGGCAGGACCGGTCTGGGTGCAGCCGGCGCCCTCTCCAAGTCCGATCGCGCTGGCCATGCTGGAGGCCGCGCGCGAACTCGATATCCCCGTATTCGATCATCCGAATGGACGCATGATGGAACAAGCCGGGGGTGCTGCCATCACCGACATGCTGGTGCGCAATGGGCAGCGTCATTCGCTTTACCGGGCGTACGTCCGCCCCTGGCTCGATCGACCGAACCTGACGGTTCTCACGGAGGCGCTCGTGCGCCGAGTCGTCTTTCAAGGTCGTCGAGCGATAGGCGTCGAACTTGTGCATAAGGGGCAGCCGATGGTGATCGGCGCCCGTGCGGAAGTCGTGCTGTCGCTGGGCGCGATTCAAACGCCCAAGGTCCTTATGCATTCGGGTGTCGGTGATCGCGCGGAGCTGGAGAACTTCGGGATCTCTGTCGTTCAAAACCTCCCGGGCGTCGGGCAGAACCTGCAAGACCACGTTTCCTTCGGCTGCACCTGGGAGTTTTCAGAACCGCTGGCGCCCCGAAACAGCGGTAGCGAAGCAACGATGTACTGGAAAAGCCGGCCCGGACTGGATGCGCCGGACCTGCTGTTCTGCCAAGTCGAATTTCCGGTGCCCAGCGAGCGAACGGCGATGCAAGGCGTGCCGGCGCACGGGTGGACGATGTTTGCGGGGCTCGCACGCCCTGAGAGTCGAGGGCGTCTGCGCCTGCAGAGCGCCGATCCCGCCGCTCCCGTGGCAATCCATGCAAACTTCCTGTCCGACGCCAGAGACGTGACCACGGCGGCAGCATGCGTGGAACTCTGCCGCGAGCTGGGCAATGCGCAGGCGTTCCGTCCCTTCGTTCGCGGCGAAGCCATGCCAGGGAACGTGAAAGGCGATGAGCTCGATCGCTACATCCGCGATGCCGCTGTCACGTACTGGCACCAGAGCTGCACCGCCAGAATGGGTCGCGACGAGATGTCGGTCGTGGACGGGACGCTCAGCGTATACGGCGTCGACGCGCTGAGGGTGGCCGACGCCTCGATCATGCCGCGGGTCACGACCGGAAACACGCAAGCTCCCTGCGCCGTCATCGGCGAGCGAGCCGCCGAGATGATGCGGGAGGCGCACGGCCTCTAACCTCGTCTACGCGTCGGGACCCCGCACCAGGGGCCCGACGTGGACACCTGACAGTGAGGCGCAGTGCTCGCGACACTTCCGCCGCCCGGTCATTGCGCCTCTGGTGCCGCGCGTCTTAAGCGCAGTCGAGCTTATCCATCGACGCGTCCTGCAACATTGCCTGCAGGTAGTCATGGTTTTCGTGCTGAGCGGGATGGCGCCTGCATCAGCGGCTTCCAATCGGCCAGCGATCAAAGCGCTCGCCAGCCTACCGTTCGCCCGCAAGAGCAAAGTCGTATCGCAGCCGGTAATAGGGCTCCAGCATGTGCCGTCCATCGGGCGCCGTTCCGGCGGGGCAGGAGTCGAATGGCGCGATCAGCGCCTGCTTCACACCGAACACCACGTCGCTGTCGAGATAGGCGTCGCCGGCCTCGAAGACATGCGTGACCAGCGTGGAATGGCCGGTAGCGGCGATCATGAAATGGACATGGGCCGGACGCCAGGCATGTCGTCCCTGCGCTTTCAGCAGCTCGCCGACCGGACCATCGGCAGGCACGGGATAGGAGGATGGCTTCACGGTCCAGAAGTGGAAGCCGCCGTCATCGCCGGTACGCAGGCGCGCGCGGCCCCGCAACCCGCCCAGCCGGTGAAGCTGCTGTACGTCGTAGAAACCGGCGGCGTCGGCCTGCCAGGTATCGACCGTGGCCCCGGCAATGCCGAGGCCGGTGGCGGCGGAAACCACCCTGCCCTCGACCAGTAGCGGCGCGCCGGGCAACCCGACGGAAATATCGGCGCCATTGTCGACCACGGGCGGCGCCTCGACATAGAACGGGCCCAGGACGGTGGATTGCGTGGCGCCGTCGACTTGCCGATGGTTGATCGCATCCACCAGCATCGACACGCCCAGCACGTCGGACAGCAGGATGAATTCCTGCCGGTGCTGGTCGCATTGCTGGCCGGTGCGGGTGAGGAAATCGATGCCGGCCTGCCATTCCGCCTGCGTCGGCCCGACTTCGCGAATGAAGCCATGCAGGTGGCGCACCAGCGCATCGCCGACCTGCCGCATGCGCGCGTCGGGCGCCTGCGCCACAGATTCCCGTACCGCCTCGGTGATCGCCTGTCCCGCATCGTCCATCGTCATCCTCCTCGAACCCGCAACACCTGTGGTCAGGACGCGGGTGGACTTCCCTCATGCGCCCGCCGCAACAGGACCGTCAGTGCAGCCGGATCTGCCGGGCGTGGATTCCAGTAGGCGTTCTGGTCCGCGATCCGCACGACTTCTTCCAGCGCCGAGGCGGGCATGCCCAGTTCGCCCAGCGCGCGCGGCACGCCAAGCCGTTGCACCATCGCCCACAGCGCCATCGCGGGATCGGGATCGCCGAGCGCGCGCGCCAGGCGCGCCATCGCCGGCCGCGCCGCCGGTGCATTATAGGCCACGACATAAGGCAGCACGATGCAATGCGTCTGCGCATGAGGCAGGTCGAAACTACCTCCCAGTACATGGCAGAGCTTGTGGTGCAACGCCATGCCGACCGTTCCCAGACAGGTTCCAGCCAGCCAGGCGCCATAAAGCGCCCGCCACCGCGCTTCGCGGTCGCGCGGATCGATCACGATCGCCGGCAGGGCGGCGGCGAGCGCCCTGGCCGCCTCTTCCGCCATCAAATCGGTCAACGGATTGGCGTCGCGTGCATAAAGCGCCTCGACGGCATGCGCCATCGCGTTCATTCCGCTGGCAGCAGACAATGCGGCCGGCAGGTCGAGCGTCAACTCGACGTCATAGATGACGGTCGCGGGCAGGAGTGCGGGATCGCGCATGGTGGTCTTGCGCCCGTCCACCGTCTCACCAAGGATCGGCGTCATCTCGGAGCCGGCATAGGTGGTGGGGATCGACAGATGCGGCAGGCCGGTGCGCAGGGCCAGCGCCTTTCCCAGCCCGGTCGCCGAGCCCCCGCCGGCCGAGACCAGCGCATCGGCTTGCAGAGCGCGCAGTTCGGCGAGCGCGGCCTCGGTCGCGGAAACCGGCGTATGCATGCGCGCACCCGCATGCCATCGCGCGATCCGGCCGCCCGACGCTGCAATCACCCGCGATGCCAGATCGCCTTGCCCGCCCGTCGTCAGCAGCAGCGCATGCCGGCTGCCCAGTCGCTCCAGTTCGCTGTCGAGCATCGCCAGCGTTCCGCCGCCGAAGCTGACCCGTTGGGCCCTGCCGACATGGATGAAATTTTCCGATCCGCTCGCCATTCCGCCGCCCTCGATTTGCCGCTGCCGATGGCGCGGATCACCGCACATTGTCCACCGCAAGCGATGCGGCAAGAAAACCGGACAGGCGATCGACCATGCCATCCGTCCGCCGGCCCGCCGCGCTCGCGACCACCAGGCTCCGGCATATGCCGGGATCGACGATTTCCGCCGACTGCACCATTCCTTCGCCCAGCAACCGCCGGAATGGATGCAGCGGCAGGATGGTCGCCGCCTGCCCCCTGGCGACCAGGTCTGCCAGGACGGAGAGGCGGTCGATCTCGATCGCTGGGGGCAATTCCAGTCCCTGCCCGGCAGCAGCATTGTCAAGTGTTCTCCGCAGTTCGCAGGCTTCGCCGGGCAGGACGAGAGGAACGGCGAGCGCCTCGTGGAGACGGATCGTTTCCCTGCCGACGATGGCCGGGATATTCCTTCCGACGAGATGGAATCGCTCCTCGACCGGTTGTCCCGTCCGGATGCCGGAGACCGGCCGGACCGGGCCGCCAAGGACACCCAGGTCGAGCTGCCCGGCGGCAAGCGCCATGGTGACGGCGTCGCCAGGCATCGATATCAGCCTGATCCTGGCCTGCGGCACGATGCTGCGCAGCAGATCCAGAAGCCCCATCGCCACGATATCGTCGACAGAAGGGGCAAGAGCAAAGGACAGCTCATCGCGACCTGGCGCGTTGCGCTCGCCGAACTCCGCCTCGATCCTGCCCACCTCGCGCAGCACTTCCGCTGCACGGGCGAGCAGCAGGCGCCCGCGCGCGGTCACCTTCATGCCCCGACCGTCACGGCGGAAAAGCTTGGTGCCGAGTTGGCCTTCCAGCAGCTGGATGTGCCGGCTGATCGCCGGTTGCGCGATGTTTAACCGCTCCGCCGCCAGGCTGAGGCTGCCGAGTTCGGCCGCATAGACGAAGGAGCGAAGCTGCCGCAGCCCGATGTGACTCATGCTGACCGCTCCCCGGCGATGGCGCGACCGCCAGCGCCGGTCCCCCCTTCAGCGGCGGTAGGGAAGGAACGGCACATCGTTCAGAAGGCTGGTGTTCATTCGCGCAACGTTGCCGCCTTCGGCAAGCCGGCGGCGATACTCGTTCCATTCGGCATCGGCGAACAGCACAGCGCGTTTGGCCTCCCGGTCCGCCGCGCTCTCGTAACCCCAGATATGCACGTAGCTGGTGATTTCACCGGTCTCGGTGGTGGCAAACAGGACCGGCTGACCGAGAATCCGCGTCTGCGGCTTCATTCCGTACTGCTCGTACATTCGAAGCTGTGGCTGCAGTCCGCCTGGCCGGCACGCGTAAATCCTCATATCGAACAACATAAATCCCTCCCGACCATTGCCGCGCCGACCGGCGAGAACACGAAAAACCGTCACCCTCGGCCTGATGACAGGTAATAGTTCATATTTATGAACTTGTACTCCTATAAGAATTGACTGAATCAGCAATGGAGTCAATCATTTGCGGCTTCCCTCTGGCATGCCTGCCTTACGCATCGGACAAAAATGGCCCCTCCCATCACCTTCTATTTTTCCGTCATGTCCATCTGGTCCTATATCGGCCACGGACGTATCCGGGATTTCGCCGCATCGACCGGCGTCGAGTTCGATCGCAAGCCGGTGCCGCTCGGCGAGTTGTTCGCCCGCACCGGCGGCGTCAAGCTGCGCGACCGGCATGTTTCCCGGCAGCGCTATCGCGACTTCGAAGTGAAGCGATGGTGCGCTCGCCTGGGGATCGGGCTGAATCTCGATACGCCCTTCCTGCCTGCCGACGCCACGCTCGCCGATTGCACGGTGATCGCCGCGCTGCAGGATGGACACGACACCGACGATCTGCTGCTCGCCTTCCATCAGGCCGCCTTTCTCCGCCGCCAGAACATCGCAGCGCCGCAGACGCTGGCCCGGATTGCCGACCAGTGCGGACTGCCGGGAAACCGTCTGGTCGAGGCTGCGACCGGTGCGCCGATCGCGGCGATCTATCGCCAGAACCTCGCCGACGCCGTCACCGATAACGTGTTCGGCGCGCCAAGCTTCGTACTCGACGGCGAGGTGTTCTGGGGCCAGGACAGGCTGGAATTCGTGGCAGAAGCGATCGCCTCGGGACGGCGGCCCTTCACCGCCGACGTCTAGAACCAGGAACGGATGCGGCCGTACGCTTGCGCGCGGCCGCATCCGCCTCCGTACGCTACTTCTTCAGGTCGAGATCGAGGCCCTTGTAGATCATGCGGCCATAGATGCCGTGCGGCTTGGTTCCGGTCACTCGGGTGTTGGAGATCAGGAACTCCTTCTCGTTGACCAGCGGCGCCCACAGGGCGGCCTCGTAGAGCCGCTTCTGCAAGGCGGAGTACGCGGCCTGCCGCTCCTGGTCGCTCTTGGCGAACTTGCCCTCGGCCAGCAGACGGTCGGTTGTCTCATCCTTCCAGTTCATGCGATTGGGAGTGGGCACGTTCTTGGAATCGAACAGCAGGCCCAGTATGTCGCCGGAGCTGACATAGTTGGTGGCGATCGCCCAGCTGTCGAAGTCCTGGCCGCGTCCCTTGGCGAAGAAGACGGTCGAATCCATCACCTCCAGCTTGAGATCGACCCCGATCCGCCGCCAATAGGCCTGCACCGCCTCGAACATGCGCAGCGCGATGTCCGGCCGCGTATAGGCAAGCAGCTCAAGCCTCGCTCCGTCCTTGACCCGGATGCCGTCCGGGCCAGGCTTCCAGCCTTCCCTGTCGAGGCGGGCCTTCGCCGCTTCCGGATCGTATTTCAGGAAGTCGATATTGCCTTCGTAGTCCAGCGCCTTGGGATAGATGTATCCCATCTGCGGATCGGCAAGGCCGAAGAAGACGTTCCTGGCGATCTCGCCCTGGTCGATCGCCTCGATCAGCGCGCGGCGCACCTCGATGCTCTGCAGGTTGGGGCGCGTGATCTTGAAGCCGACATACCAGTTGCGCAGATTGAAGGCCGGCTCCTCGTAGCGGATGGTCGGAATGCGCCGGATCATCTCGACCGAGGACAACGGGAAGGTGTAGCTCATGTCGCCCTGGCCGCTGGCCATCGCGGCGAACAGCGCGTTCTCCTGCGGAATCACCTTCCAGACGATGCGGTCGACCTTGGCCGGCCCGGTATTGCCGTAGATCGGCGGTCCCCAGCGGTAGGCCGGATTGCGCTTGACGGTGAACTGGTTGCGCGGCTCCCAGCGCTCCCAGCAGAACGGTCCAGTGCCGTTCAGCCCCTTGATGCCGAAATCGCCACCGAGTTCGACGACGTTCTGTTCGTCGACGATGGCGGAGATGTTCTGCGTCAGCTGGTAGAGCAGTTCGCTGAACGGCCGCTTGAGCTTGTAGACGACGCGATAGTCGCCCTCTGCCGTCACGTCTTCGACATCCCCCAGACGCCAGCGGAAGGGCATGGTAGTCTTGGGATCGAGCACGCGCTTGATCGAATAGACGACGTCGGCCGCGGTGAATTTCTTGCCGTTGCAGAAAGTCACGTCGTCGCGCAGCTCGAAGGTGTAGGTCAGCGCATCGTCCGACACGGTCCATGACTTGGCGAGCAGCGGACGGATCGTCTTGAGATCGAAATCGAGCGACACCAGCGTGTCGGTGAGAAGATAGTTGATCTCGAAGGCCTGCGCCGAGACCGCGCGATGCGGGTCATAAGTGTCCGCATCATTGGTCCGCAGCACGGTGATGTCCTTGGCCACCGCCGGCGCCGCCATCGCCCATCCTGCGGCGGCCAGCGCGATTGCCGAAGCCGCCAACCAGGCCCTGCCCTGTTTCCCTGCCGATCTCATCGCTTTTCCTCCATCTCGTGTTCTGTCGATCCTCTAGACGACCCCTGCCTGCCGACGCTGGAACGCCAGGCATCGCGCCCGCGCCACCGACGGCGCGGCATCCTGCGGACCCAGGCGTTGCTCCAGTGCGGTCGGCGCAGAGATTTCCTGCCAGCGCAGGCAGGAGACGGCATGGCTGTCGGACACCGGCTGCGGCTGCGGGATATCGCGCGCGCATTGCAGCGCAGCGTGGGGGCAGCGTGGATGGAAATGGCAGCCCGGAGGCGGCCGCGACGGGTTGGGCGGCTCGCCGGCGGCCGGCACGAACTGGCGCACCAGGTCGGGATGGCGCGCCGGCGCGGACAGCAGCAGAGCTTGCGTGTAGGGATGGCGCGGCGCGCCGAAAATTTCCTCGCTGGTGCCGGTCTCGACGATCTTGCCCAGATACATCACCGCGACCCGGTCCGCGATGTGACGCACCACGCCCAGATCGTGCGATATAAACAGCAGCGCCAGCCCCATGCGGCGCTGCAGGTCCATCAGCAGGTTCACGACCTGCGCCTGGATCGAAACGTCCAGCGCCGATACCGGTTCGTCGCACACGATCAGCCGCGGCGACGGCGCCAGCGCACGGGCGATGCAGATGCGCTGCCTTTGACCGCCACTGAACTGGTGCGGATAGCGCGATACGTGATCGGGCGACAGGCCGACAAGCTGCAGCAGTTCGCGGACCCGGGTCGCGACCTGGTCTTCCGTGCCGTCGGTGTGAAGACGCATCGGCTCGGCCAAAGTCTGGCCGATGGTCATGCGCGGGTTGAGCGAGGAATACGGATCCTGGAAAATGATCTGCATGCGCGAGCGGTACTGGCGCAATGCGCGCTGCGAAAGGACGGTCAGATCCGCACCGTCGAACCGGACCGAGCCCGATGTCGCATCCAGCAGGCGCAGCACCATGCGACCGACGGTCGTCTTGCCGCAGCCGCTCTCGCCGACCAGCGCCAGCGTCTCGCCTTCGCGAATGTCGAAGGAAACCCCGTCGACCGCCCGCACCGTCGCCTTTGGCGCGAACGTTCCACCGCTGCGGTAGATCTTGGTCAGTCCCCGCACCTGCACGAGAGGAGCAGCGTTGCCCGTCATCGCACGCTCCTGACCTGGTCCACGGCCCAGCAGGCAACCTCGTGCTGCAGGCCGGCCGGCGCCAAAACGGGCTCGTCCTGCCGGCAGATGTCCATGGCGAAGGGACAACGCGGATGAAATCGACAACCCGGGACTTTGGCGGTCGCCGGCGGTATGGCGCCGGCGATCGAGGGCAGCCGCTCGGCGTCCTGGTTCATCCCCGGCGCCGAAGCCATCAGGCCGATCGTGTAGGGATGCAACGGGTCGTCGAACAGGGTCCGTACCGGCCCCGTCTCCACGATCCGGCCGGCATACATGACGGCGACCGTATCGGCCATCTCGGCGATCACGCCCAGATCGTGCGTGATCAGGATCGCCCCGGTGTGGGTCTGATGGCGGATCTCCCGCAGCAGCTGCAGGATCTGGGCCTGCACGGTCACGTCCAGCGCCGTGGTCGGTTCGTCGGCGATCAGCAGCGCGGGATTGCAGGCCAGGGCGATGGCGATCATCACGCGCTGGCGCATGCCGCCCGACATCTGGTGCGGATAGGCGTCGCTGCGGCTTTCCGGGTCGGGAATCCTGACTTGGCGCAGCAGCTGCAGCGCCCGCTCGCGCGCTTCCCGCCGCGACAAAGCGTTATGCGCCCGCAGCGCCTCGGCGATCTGGTAGCCGACCGTGTAGGTCGGGTGCAGCGACGTCATCGGCTCCTGGAAGATCATCGCGATCTGCCGGCCGCGCACCTCCTGCATCTGCTCGTCGGTCCGGTCGAGGAGATTCTCGCCGCGGAACAATATGCGCCCCGAAAGGTGCTTGCGGTCGACAAGCTGCATGATGGCAAGGCTCAACACGCTCTTGCCGCTGCCCGATTCGCCCACGATGCCCAGGATCTGGCCGCTGTGCACCGCGATCGTGGCGCCGTCCACTCCGACCGCGTCACCGGACCAGGTCGGGAATACCACGCGCAGGTTCTCGACGGTCAGGAGCGGGGCATGCATGTCATCGTCCATGGCTACCCCCGCAGTTTGGGGTCCAGCGCGTCGCGCAGGACCTCGCCCTGCGCATTCAGCGCCAGGACGACCGTCATGATGATGAGAGAGGGGATGATCGACAGCTGCGGCGCCAGGAAGAAGAACTGCAGACCCTGCGCAGCCATGTTCCCCAGCTCCGCGATCGGCGGCTGCACGCCAAGCCCCAGGAAGCTGAGGGCGGAAGCTACAAGAATGACCTGGCCGATGCGCAGGGTGACGATGACCAGGATGCTGGAAAAGCAGTTCGGCAGCAGGTAGCGGACGGTCAGATGCCAGGTGTTGAGGCCGACGGCGCGTCCGGCTTCCATGTATTCCATCCTGACCACCACCAGCGCCGCACTGCGCGAAATGCGGGCCATGCTCGGTATGGTGGGGAAGGCGACCGCGAGAATGATGGACAACATGTTCGGCCCAAGGACGGCGGCAATTGCCAGGGCGATCAGTATTTCCGGGAACGACAGCAGGAAATCGACGATCCGCATGAGGAAACCGTCGGACCGCGGAAACATGACGGCACAGATGCCGATCGCAATGCCGATCAGGCTGCCGATCGCCACCGACGACAGGCTAATGACCAGCGTGATGCGAAGCCCGTGGAGACAACGGCTGAGCATGTCGCGGCCAAGCGAATCGGTCCCCAGCCAGTGCGCCATGGAGGGCGCGGCAAACGCCTTGGGCAGGTTGGATTCGAACGGATCGTAGGGCGATATCCAGGGCGCCAGCACCGCCAGGACAAGGACGATTATCAGGAAAACCGACGCGGCCGCCGCGATCGGCTCGCGCACAAGGCTGGCGAATGGACTGGGGCGGGCGGCGGAATGCATCCCTCAGCCCTCGTGACGGACGCGCGGATCGAGTGCGGCATAGGTCACGTCGACCAGCAGGTTGATGCCGATGAAGATCAGGGAAAGGAAGATGATGGCGCCCTGCGCCAGCGGCAGATCCTTCGATAGGATGGCGCCCACGGTCAGCCGGCCGATTCCCGGCCAGGCGAACATCGTCTCGGTAACGACGGCGCCGCCCAGCAGAATGCCGATCTGCAGACCGATCAGCGTGACGACGGGAATGAGTGCGGCGCGCAGCGCATGCCTGACCACGATCGTCCTCTTCGACAAGCCCTTGGCACGGGCGGTGCGCACATAATCGGCGCCCAGCGAATCGAGAACCGCGGTACGGGTGATGCGGGCAATCGGCCCCAGAACCACCGTCCCCAGGGTCAGGGCGGGGATGACCAGATGTAGCAGACCGGCCGGCGTCCATAACGGGCCGCCGCGGCCGCTGATCGGCAGCAGCCCGAACCAGAATCCGAACACCCACATCAGCATGATGCCAACGAAGAAAACCGGCACCGAGACGCCGAAGACCGATCCGACCATGGCAACACGGTCGATCCACTGGCCACGCCGCACCGCCGCGATCGTGCCGATCGCAATGCCGGTCGGCACCGCCCAGGCCATGGTCGCCAGAACCAGTTCCGCCGTCGGCCCCACCGCCGCCAGCAGTTCGGAAACCACTTCGGTATTGCTGATGATCGACCGGCCCAGATCGCCCGCGAACACACCCTCGACATAAATAAAGAACTGTACATAAAGCGGCCGGTTGAGGCCCAACTCCTCGCGCAGCTTTTCCACGACGTCCGGCGTGGCCAGCGCTCCGGCACGGATGGCGGCAGGATCGACGGGGACGATCTGGAGCAGCACGAAGCCGACGAAAAGAACCGCGAACAGCACCGGCACGAAGAGCGACAGCCGGATCAACAGAAAGCGCGCCATCCCTCCCCCTCGCTCAGATCTTCGTTCCACGCCGGACCGCAGAGCATCGTCCCGCCAGGCACAGGCCTATGCGCTGGCTGGTCCCGACCTAGACGGCCTGATCCAGATCCAACCGCTCGGCTCTTATTAATTCATTTACATGAACTAGTACACGCATCAAAACTAGACATCAGCAATCATGCCGTCAACCTGATTTGGCGCCACGGAAGCGGGGAACCTGCAACGATGTCAGCGCCCAGCCATATGAACTCCAATAAATACAATATCATAGTGGTTAAGCCACCCGCCGGCGCCAGCCTGTCCGTCCTGCTTCCCCTGGGATCGGCATATCAAGGCAATCTCCATCCTCCCAGGCTCGAAGTACCATCGCGAACCGGCTATGCTGGACCTGTTCATAAGTGTGAAGCGCAGAAGCCGGAGCGATCGGCATTCCCGGAAATGCCGCAGAACAGGTCGATGCAAAACGAACGCAAGCGGGAGCAGGCATGAGCGAGAACGTGACCCAGGTGAAATCGGCCCAGCGCGTTCTGGATCTTTTCGAACTGCTGGCGCCGTGGCGGCGCGGCATGTCCCATTCGCAGATCGCCGATGCGCTTCACATTCCCAAGAGCAGTCTGACGCAGTTGCTGAAGAGCGTCACGGTGCGCGGCTACGTTACCTACAACCCGGAGGACAAGACCTACAGTCTCGGCGACCGTTTCGCCGCACTGACCCGGCTCACCGCCGGCCACAAGGACATGATCTCGCTGTGCCAGCCGGTGCTGGAAGAGCTCACCAAACGGACCAAAGAATCATCCGCCCTCAATCTGCTGAACGGCGACATGGCCGAGGTCGTGGCCACCGTGCTCAGCCCGCAACGGCTGCTGTCACATATGCGCACCGGAGATTCCGCGCCGCTTTACGCCACGTCGGGCGGCAAGGTGATCCTCGCCTTTCTTTCCGATTCGATGCGCGAGGACTATCTCGGCCGCGTCCGGTTCCAGCCGATAACGGCCAATACGATTTCCTCCGTTCCCGAACTGGTGCGCCAACTCGAGAAGATCAGACGCGACGGCGTCGCCTATTCCTTCGAGGAGTTCACGCCGGGCATCGTTGGCATGGCGAAAGCGGTGCTGTCCGGTTCCTCCATGGTCCTGGGATCGCTGAACGTGGCGATCCCGGTCGTACGCTACAACTCGAAGCTGGACGATCTCGTCACCGACGCGCTGGGCGAGGCCGTCGCCACGCTGCAGAAACTCACCGAACTTCCCTGATCGTCGCTATCCGAGACGATGGTTTCAGAGCGGCATCATATGGGTGCCGCCGCAGACCGAGATGCTCTGTCCCGTTACGTAGCGGGAAAGATCGGTGACAAGGAATTCCAGCACCAGCGCGCAATCTTCCGGCGTTCCGTAGCGACCCAGCGGCACGCGTCCCACGTCGCTGGCGCGGCCGATGCCACGCACTTCCGACAGCGTCTTCATGCGCGACGTCCAGATGATGCCCGGCGCCATGCTGTTGACGCGAACGCCATAGGGCCCCAGCTCCATGGCCAGGCTCTTGGTGTAATGCGCCACGGCGGCCTTGGCGGCGCCGTAGCTCGCCATGCGTCCCAACGGCGTGATGTAGCGGACGGCCGCCGAAGACATGTTCACGATCACGCCGCTTTTCTGTTCCTTGAACACAGGCGCGGCCGCCTGCACGCCGTGCACCATGGTCATGAAATTGATGTCGAACTGTATGCGCATGTCCTCTTCGGACACAACCGATGCCGCACTGGCCTCGTGCGGCGTGATGTTGCCGCCGGCATTGTTCACCAGTATGTCCAGCCGCCCCAGCTCGGCCAGGCATCTGCGGACCATTTCCTGCGCCGCCGCCGCCTCCTTCAGATCGGCCTCGAAGAGGACGCTGCGGCGGCCCAGCGCGGCAATCTCCTGCGCGACGTTCTCCGCCGAGAGCTCCTCGCCGTATTCGCGCGCAGCCGCAAAACTCACATCGGCGACCAGCACGTCGGCGCCGAGCGACGCCAGATGCAGGGCGAATGCCCGCCCGATGCCACGCGCCGCACCCGTTACGATGGCGACCTTGCCTTCCAGTCTCATCCCGATCTCCCGATGGCGATTTGGCGGTGAGGGTCTTTCGTCCGGCGCATCCCTGTCAAAATCAATGTCGCTATAACAGAAATAGCGAAGCGGCATGGATTGCGGCCGGCCCCAAAGAGTAATGGCGCCGACGGCCATTTTTGTCCGCGTGTTCTCGTCCGATGCAATGCAACCGCCGGACCGAGCATCAGCCGGAATGGCTTGACACCGCCCATCACAGAATTTATTTATGTGAACAAGTTTATAGATAGGAATTTCTTATCTGATTCAGGGAGGTATCGTGCGCCAGGCTCACGACGATCAAGTCGCCATCCGCGAATTGCTGCAGAACTGGGTCATCTGGCGCGATGCCGGAGACTGGGACCGCTTCCGTTCGGTCTGGCACGAGGACGGCTGGATGATGGCGACATGGTTCCAGGGGCCGGCCAGCGAATTCATCCGCGTCAGCCAGGAAGGCTGGATCAAAGGCGTCAGCATCCTGCATTTCCTTGGCGGCATGTCGGTCGACATCTCAGGCGATAGGGCAATCAGCCAGACGAAGATGACAATTTCCCAACGCGCCCTCGTGCACGGTTCCCTGTGCGACGTGGTCTGCACCGGCCGTTTCTACGATTTTCTCGAGAAGCGCGGCGGCCGCTGGGGCATCGTGGTGCGGCAGCCGATCTACGAGAAGGACCGGCTCGATCCGGTGACGCCCGGCAGTATGCTACCGCTGGAAAACGCCAAATTGGGCGCGTTGCCGGAAGGCTATCGTCATCTCGCCTATATCCAGGAGGAAATCGGCTACACAGTGAAGCGCGACATGCCTGGCCTCAAGGGACGCGAAGTCGAGGCGCTGTACCGGCGCGGTGCGGACTGGCTGCGGGGAGAAACGGTGACGCCGCAGATGTTCCTCACACCCATCGCCGCCTAGGGTGCAGCATGTCTTTGCGGACCCTGCCCAAGGCATCGTGGGGGAAGATTATGGACGATCAGTTTCAGTTCGCACAGCGGGCATACTACTATGCCGGGGGCCAGTTCGACCCCGTTCGCCTCACCTCGAAACTAAAGACTTAGCCCGCACCAAGATACCGATCGATCAGGCCGCTGTCGTTACGCAGCGCATCGGCGGAACCTTCGAAGGCGACTTGACCGTTGACGAGCATATATGTGCGGTCCGAAATCCTGAGGGTCTGGCGCACGTTCTGCTCGACCAGCAGGATCGCCAGTCCCTGACCGCGCAACTGCACCAGAAGCTCCATCAGTTCGCGCACGATCTTGGGCGCCAAGCCAAGGGACAGCTCGTCGATCATCAGCAGCGCCGGCTTCGACAGCAGGCTGCGGCCCAGGGCCAGCATCTGCTGCTCGCCGCCCGACAGCATGGCCGCCTGCTGCGACTGGCGCTGCTCGAGCACGGGAAACAGGGCGAAGACGCGCTGCAGCAGCGCCTCGCTTTCGCCTTTCGGGGTCAGATAGGCGCCCAGCCGCAGGTTTTCGATCACCGTCAGCTCGCCCAGGATGCCGCGGCCTTCCGGCACGTGCGAAATGCCGGCGCGCACGATGCGATAGGCCGGCTCGCCTCCGATCGGCTTGCCCTTGAAGGCGATCGAGCCGGTGCGCGGCGCCAGCAGGCCGGAGATGGTGCGCAGCAGCGTCGTCTTGCCCGCGCCATTGGCGCCCAGCACCGAGACGATCTCGCCAGCCCCGACCCGCAGCGACACGCCGCGCAAGGCGGTGATTTCGCCGTAGGCCACGTCGATGTCGCGCACCTCCAGCATGCTAGAGCTCCTCGCCGACATAGGCGGCGATCACCTTGGGATCGTTTTTTACCAGCGACGGTTCGCCAAAGGCGATGCGGCGGCCCAGGTCGAGCACGGTGACGCTGTCGACGATCCCGAGCAGGAATTCCAGATGATGCGAGATCACCAGGATGGTGAGGTCGCGGCCTTGGCGCAGCGCCTGCAGGATCTCGCGCAGCCGGCCCATCTCCTGCGCGTTCAGCCCCGCCGTCGGCTCGTCCAGCAGCAGCAGTTGCGGATTGCCGACAATGGCGCGCGCCAGTTCCACACCCTTGCGCGTACCGTAGGGCAGGTCGGCCGCCCGGTGGCCGGCAAGCTGCGACAGGCCGGTCGCCGCCAGCGCCTGCAGTGCGGCGTCACGCGCAGCCTGCTCGAACCGGTTGCGGCGATGGACCAGCACCAGCTCGTCGATCAGGCTGGCGCCATGGCTGGGATGGGTGCCAGCCATGACGTTTTCCAGCACGGTGAGTTCGCCCACCAGGCCGAGATTCTGGAAGGTGCGGGCGATGCCCAGACCGGCAATGCGATGGGCCGGCGCCTGCAGCAGATCGACGCCGTCGAATGCGATGCTGCCGGCATTGGGGCGCACCAGCCGGCTGATGCAGTTGAGCAGCGTGGTCTTGCCGGCGCCATTGGGACCGATCAGCCCATGCACCGAGCCGCGCCCCACGTCGAGAGCGACATCGGTCAGCGCCGCGACGCCGCCGAAGCGCACTGTCAGACCGGCGGTCCGCAGCAATGCCGGGGTCATGCCCGCACCGCCCGGCGCGGCCGCAGCCGCGCGACCGCGCCGCGGGCCATGCCCAGAAGGCCGGCCGGGAAAAGAGTGGCGACCAGCAGGAAGATCGCGGAATAGACGATCTGGCCCGCATTCTGCGCCGACTGCGTCAGCTCCGGCACCAGCACGATGAAGAGCGCCCCCAGGATCGGGCCCATGATGGTGCCCATGCCGCCGATCATCACCGCGGCGAAGATGTTGATCGACAGTTCCGGCGCGTAGGTCTCCGGCGCCACGTAAGCGGTGAGCGCGGCCATCAGGCTGCCGGCCACCGCCGCATAGACCGAGCTGAGCACGAAGGCGACGATGCGGGTGCGCAGCAGGTTGACGCCCAGGCTCTGCGCCACGATCTCGTTGGCGCCCAAGGTGCGCAGCGCCCGTCCGGTGCGCGAGCCCATCAGGCTGTAGGCGGCCAGGGTCATGGCGACGAAAACCACCAGGACCAGATAGTAGATGAACGTGCCGCCCCACCATTTCGCGAACTGCAGATCGGGCATGAAGATGCCCTGCGGCCCGCCGGTATAGTCTATGGCCTTCACCAGATGGAACAGCATGAAGCCGAAGGCGAAGGTGACGATGGCCAGCGAGAATCCGGACAGCCGCAGCGACGGCAGGCCGACCAGGGCGCCGACCACGATCGCCAGCACCACCGACAGCGCCAGCGCCGGCGCGAAGCTCCAGCCCCAGTTGGCCATCGCCACGCCGGTGGCATAGGCGCCGATCAGCATGAAGGCGCCATGGCCGAAGGAGTAGATCGAGGCAAGACCGATCGGGATGTTCAGCCCGACCGCCGAGAGGGCGAAGATCAGCCACAGGCTGATGATGTAGCGCGAATAGGAACCCAGCCAGAGGCCGGCGACGGCCAGCGCCAGGACGGCGGCGGCGGCAAGCAGCGGCAAAGCGTGGCGGCGCAGTTCCATGGTCAGACCCGCCCGCGCTGCACCGCGCCCAGAATGCCGCCCGGCCGCAGCAGCAGCACCAGCAACAGCACCAGGAATACGAAGGGTTCGCGCATGTGGATGGAGATCGCGACCGCCGCGATCGCCTCGGCGACGCCCAGCACCACGCCGCCCAGGATCACGCCGGGGAAACTGTACAGCCCGCCCAGAATGGCGGCGGTGAAGGCCTTCAGGATATAGGGCCGCATCAGGCTGGTCTCGAGGAACGACATCGGCGCCACCAGCAGGCCGACGATGGCGGAGATGGCGCCGGCGATCACCCACACCGACAGCGCCATCTGGCGCACGTTGATGCCCAGCAGCGAGGCCACGTCGCCGTTGATGGCGACCGCGCGCATGGCCAGCCCAATGCGGGTGTAACGGAAGAAGACCAGGAAGGCGGTGGCCATCAGAACGGTGAGCGCCAGCGTGCCGAGTTGATCGTAGCTGATGGCGAAGCCGCCGAGGATCACCGTGTCGTTGCCGAACAAGGTCGGCACCCGATAAGGCTCCTGCGGTCCCCAGAAATAGACGGCGACGGCGTAGATCAGCAGATAGAGACCCAGCGTGCGCACCGTCATGTTGAGATGCCCGGCGGCGGGGCGCGGGCGGATGAAGAAGAAATAGGCGGCGGCGCCGGCGGCGGCGAGCAGCAGGATGGTGCAGATCCAGGCCAGCCACAGCGGCAGCTGCAGCGGCAGGAACAGCATCAGCAACGCGAAGCCGGCCAGGGTGCCCAGTTCGCCCTGGGCGAAATTGGCGACGGCGGTGGTGCGATAGACCAGCACGATGGCGACGCCGAGCAGGGCATAGAGCCCGCCATTGATGACGCCGCTGATGGTCGCCGGCAGCAGAAGTTCGATGTTCATCCGCCCCTCCCCCGATGCCGACTAGCGGGCGCGAAACCGCGGCAGGAAAATGCCGTTCCTGGCTTCCTGCCACACCAGCGCCAGTTCCATGCCGATGCGCAGCGCCTGCGGTGCGCAATCGACCACGTTGCTGACCAGCCTGACATTGTCGAAGCTGGGAAATATCACCACCGCCACATTATAGGGCAGCAGCTCCTTCAGGGCGGCGTGGGCGGCGTAGTTGACGACGGTGAAGCTGAAAAGCTCCGCCTCGTCCCTCGCCTGGGTCCAGCGGCTGTCGAAGGACTTGCATCGGGGGCAGCCCGGGCGCGGCGGATGGCGGAACGCGCCGCAGTCGGCGCATTGCTGGAAACGCAGTTCCTTCTGCCGGCAATGGGCCCAGAACGGGCGATCGTCGATGACGGGATCGGGCAGCGGCGCCAGGCCGCGGAAATAATCGTCCACGTCCTATACTCCCAGGATCGCCGCACTGGTGGCGGAGGCGCCGAGGCCGGCGGTGACCAGGCAGGTTTGCGCGTCCTTGACCTGGCTGGTCGACTCGCCGCGCATTTGCCGCACCCCTTCCAGCACATGGTTGAGGCCGTGGATATAGGCCTCGGCCAGATGTCCGCCATGGGTGTTGATCGGCAGCGAACCGCCCTGCCACCTGACATTACCGTCGGTCACGAAGTCGCCGGCCTCGCCGCGGCCGCAGAAGCCGAAATTCTCCAGGCTCATGAGGACGAAGGGCGAGAAATGGTCGTAGAACTGGGCGACGTCGATGTCGTTCGGCCCCAGCCCGGCCCGCTCGTAGACCTGTTTCGCCACGTAACCGCCATTGCCCGAGCCATAATCGTCCACCGGCATGTTGTGGTTGGCCAGCGCGCCCTGGCCCCAGTAAGGCGTGGTGCCCTGCGCCGCGCTCAGGATGCGCACCGGCTTCTGCTTCAAATCCCGCGCCCGCTCCATGGTCGTGACGATGAAACCGCAGGCGCCGTCATTCTCCTGGCAGCAATCGGGCAGAAGCAGCGGGCTGGCGACGGTGCGCGAGGCCAGGTAGCTCTCCATGGTCAAGGGCTGGTCGCGCTTGACTGCGCGCGGATTGCGCGCGCCGTTCTCGCGGCAGGTGATGGCGACATGGCCCAGCGCCTCCTGCCTGATGCCGTAGACCGACATGTAGCGCTGCGCCAGCGGCGCCAGCAGGATCGGCGGCGCGAACATGCCGAACGGCGCCAGGAAATTGTTGCCCGGCCGCGCCGGGTTGAATCGCCCGTAGCGCCGCCCCTGCCCCTGGCACAGCGCGCGCAGCACCATGACGTAGTTGGCAAGGCCTGTTTTGACGGCAAGGGCGGCATGCAGTACCGCACCGCAAGCGCCGGCGCCGGCGCTGCCCCAAACGCCCGACATGAACCGCGCGTCGGGCAGCCCCAGCGATTCCTGCAGCATGGCCGGCTCGTTGGCGTCGTTGGAATAGGAGGAAAGCCCGTCGATGCGGTCGACCTCCAGCCCGGCATCGTCGGCCGCCTTCTTCACCACCTCGCAGGCCAGTTGCAGCTCGCTGCGATCCTTGATGCCGCCCCAGATGCGATACTCGCTTTCGCCGATGCCGACGATGCAGATGTCGTCTGCAGGATTTGTCATACGCTACCGATACCTCTTGAGCGCCGCCCGGCAGGCGCGGCAATGATGGTCACTTCTCGATCCTGATGCCGGCCTTCTCGCGATCCCAGACCCGGGCGAGATCGGCCTCGGCCGCAGCGCGCAGCTTGTACTTCTCCACCTTCTGCGTCTGCGTTTTGGGCAGCTCGCCGACCAGCGACACGAAGCGCGGCACCATGAAATACGGCATCAGCGGCTGGCAGAACTCGATCAGGCCGCGCTCGTCCAAGGTCGAGCCCGCCGCCAGCACCACGCTCAGCATCACCTCGTCCTCCGCA
>JBBCJW010000066.1:0-76274 GCA_037190765.1 Alphaproteobacteria bacterium | reverse complement strand
TGGCGTTCCGAGCGCCAGAACTGGAACGGCTTGCCCAGCTTCTGCTGCAGCGCCACGCGCACGTTCTCGACCAGGCTGAGGTGAGGAAATACCGCCGAGATCTGGAACGAGCGCACCAGCCCGTGGCGGGCGATGTCGGCCGGCTTGGCGCTGGTGATCTCCGCCCCCTTGTAGAAGATGCGCCCCGCGCTGGGCGTCAGGAACTTGGTCAAGAGGTTGAACACCGTCGTCTTGCCCGCCCCGTTGGGCCCGATCATGGCGTGGATGGTGTTGGCGCGCACCTTCAGGTTGACGTCCTTGACGGCATAGAAGCCGGCGAACTCCCGCGTCAGCCCCTGCGTCTCCAGAACGTAGTCGCCATTCATGCTCGCACTCCCCGAACTCTCCACCGTCTTGTCTCGGGAAGCAGGTCCTGCCCAACGCAAGCCCGAACCTCCCAATGCGCGGCGATTGGGCGCGTGAACGCCTTCGATCGTTCGATTTCGAATCGCAGGATAGCGAGCCAATCTACGGTTGCCAACACCTACATCGGTTACGCGCCATCCCATCGGCATCTGTGCGATTTTCAGGCAATTGCCACCTTGCGTTCCGGCATTGCCCGCCGGACGGGCCTGCAATAGGCTCGCCTCGGGTGAACGCCGGTTTACACATGCTGCTCGATCCGTCCACGGGTCCGACATCGCGGACCTATTTCTCGCAACGTCTGCGCCTGCACTACGTCGACTGGGGCAATCCGTCGGCGCCGCCGCTGCTGCTGCTGCACGGCGGCCGCGACCACTGCCGCAACTGGGACTGGGTGGCGGCGCGGCTGAGGGCGGACTGGCACGTCATCGCGCCTGACCTGCGCGGCCATGGCGACAGCCAGTGGTCGCCCGACGGCAACTATGCGATGACCGGGTACGTCTACGATCTGGCGCAGCTCATCCATCAGCAGAATCTCGCGCCGGTGACCATCGTCGCCCATTCGCTGGGCGGCAACATCGCCCTGCGCTATGCCGGTATCTATCCGGAAACCGTGCGCCGGCTGGTGGCGATCGAGGGATTGGGGCCGTCGCCGAAGATGACCGCCGAGCGGGCGCGCAAGAGCATCGGCGAGCGCATGCGGGAATGGATCGACGAGCAGCGCGTGCTGGCTGGCCGCCGGTCGCGCCGCTATCCCTCGATCGAGGAGGCGTTCAAGCGCATGCAGGAGGAGAACAAGCACCTCTCGCCCGAGCAGGCGCGCCATCTTACCCAGCACGGCGTGATCCAGAACGAGGACGGCTCCTATAGCTGGAAATTCGACAATTACGTCCGCGCCTGGCCGCCCTACGACATGACGCAGCCGGAGATGGAGTGGCTGTGGCAGCAGATCTCCTGCCCGACGCTGCTGGTCTACGGCAAGGAAAGCTGGGCTTCCAATCCCGACGCAGACGGTCGGGCCAGGCACTTCAGCAACGCCCGCGTCGTGTCGTTCGACGGCGCCGGCCACTGGGTGCATCACGACCGGCTGGAAGCATTCCTGGCCGAGGTCGGCGCCTTCATAAAGGAATAGACTAGTAACGGTCGGCGCTGTCGCGATCGGGCGCCCTGTACTGGCGCAGCTGATTGGCGCGCATCTCCAGCCCATCGCGCCGGCGCAGCCGTCGTGCCTGCTCCGGGCGCAGCAGGCGATAATGCCGGGCATCGTCGAGGGCACCGGCCACTTCCCAGCAATTGTCCTCGTTGGTGACCCACAGCGACGGATCGAAACCGCGCAGGTCGATCTGCCGCGAATAGGCGCGCAAGGTCTTGCGGTCGGCCCGCGTGTACTCGTGGAAATACGACATCGCCAGTTCGCGCAGCGAGCGATAGACCGGATCGCGCCAACGCAGCCAGACATGGTTGCTCTTGGAGATGGCGCCCCAGCAGCCTCCGCGCCGGAACAGGACCACGACGTGATCGTCGTCGTGGCGCGAGGCCTGCAGGTCCATCAGCAGCGGCCGCTCGCCGTTCAGCCACAGCGCCAGTGCGGCGACGAAAGCGGCCTCGATGCAGTGCGCGTGTTTCTCGCGCAACACGCCGCGGACCGACAGGCAGGTGCCGCCGTTGCGCTCGAAATTGGCGGGCAGGGCGGAAACGAAGTCCTGGATGCGTTCGGGCGTAGCCAGCCGCGCCAGCGTTTTCTGCTCGCGGGCGGTCAGGCCGAGTCGGGCGGCGAGATTGCGTCGTCTGCTCATCGCGCCGCATTACATCACGGAAGCGATGCGATTGCGACCGCGCCGCGTCAGTCGCAGCGCGCCGGATCGTGCCGGCGCTGATGCGGCCGGTTGTCGGCGGCGACGCTCAAGCTGCGCAGGAAGACGACGACATCGTCGATCTCCTGCGGCGAGAGATGCAGGGCGCGGATCAGGTTCTCGCCGTCGGAATGGATGCGGTCGGGACTGACTTCGGAATAGTGACGCACCACATCGTGCAGCGTCGCCAGCGAGCCGTTGTGCATGAAGGGCGCAGTGGCGTCGAGATTGCGCAAGCTCGGCACCTTGAACTCGCCCCAGTTGCGATGCTGCGGATCGACATGGCGGGTGTGCAGCGCATTGGCGCCGGTGGCGTCGTCGTTGAAGCGGCCGAGCAGGCTGTAGGGCGTCTCCTGCAGTATCTTGATGCCGCCATGACGGCCGGGATCGACTTTGCCCGGGGCGATGAAGTGGGAGATGCCGGTGTCGCCGAATTCGCCGTTGGTGAAAGCCGGCCCGAAATGGCAGAGCTGGCAGTCGCCCTTGCTGACGAAGATCTTCAGCCCGCGTCGCGCCGCTTCGGGATAGGCCGGATCGTCGCGGCCATCCGCCAGCGCATCGCGGAAATCGTCGAAGCCGGTGCGGCTGCTCTGCAGCGTCTCCTGGAAGGCGGCGATGGTCTTGGCGGCATTGACGGTTATCGCCGCATCGTCGCTGCCATGGTCGCCGAACAGCTTGCGATAGCGGCAGGCCAGGGCATCGTCCTCGCGCATCAACTTCGCCACCGCGGCTTCGGAAACGTCCATCTCGCGCGGATCGAGCAGGGGGCGGATGGCGCTGGCCCACAGGCTGTCGCTACCGCCGTCCCAGCCGAACCAGCGATTGAGGCGCACGTTGAGCAGGCCGGGCGCGTTGCGGTCGACGGCGGCAACGCCAATCGATGTTTTCTTGCCATCGCTCCAGCCCAGCTCCGGCACGTGGCAGGTGGCGCAGGACACCTGGCCGTTGGCCGACAGCCGCGGATCGAAGAACAGGATTTCTCCCAGCGCGACGGCATCGGGATTGCCCGACACGCGGTTGCCGGGGTCGGGCGCGGCCGGCGGAGGCCAGGGACCGTGGCTCAGGATGCGGCGGATTTCCGCCGGCGAGAATTCGACCGGCTGCTGCGCGCGGGCGCTTGCCGCCAGCGCACACAGGGCGAGCAGCGCCAGTGCGGCCGCAAGCCTCATTCGATCTCGATGTCGGTGGTCAGCCGCGCGGGCCCGCCATCGGCGCGCTGCTCGAACAGGAGCTGCCAGGTGCCGGGCATGTGGAACATCATGCCTTCGGCGCGATAGAGGTTGGACCCGACGGCGGCGATCTTCGGCTGGAAGTTCATGCCGTGGCGGTGCGCCGGCATGGTGGCATCCACCCGCAGGGTTTCGAGCGTGGCGGCGGCATTGCGGTTGCACACGGCGAATTCGACGGCGAAGAACTCGCCGATCTTCGGCTGCGCCGGATCGAAGCGCCAGGCGACGGCAAAGCCCTTGCCATCATCCAGCGTGCGCGCGTTGTCGAGAGCCGGCATCTGGCAGGCGATCGCGGTGCCGGCGCCGGCCAGCGTCAGGGCGAGGGCGAAGGCAAGGCTGCGTATCGTCATTTCGGTCCAATCTTCATGCCGGCGAACAGCGCCTCGAAGTTCCGGTAGGCGATGCGCTCGGCCAGATCGCGCGGCAAGTCGGCCAGCCAGGCACGCGACCATCTGGCGTGTTCCTCGATGTAGTACCAGCGTTCGGGCGTGAAGGTGTCGGTGCCGACCATGAAGCGGTCGGGGAACTCCTCGAACGCCTCGCGCCAGGCCGGCGCGACCTTGCCGCCGCTGCCATGCTCGCTGCGGAAGGCCAGATCGCACCACAGCGTTCTGTACTTGCGCAGCATCTCGCGCACTTTGTCGGGCGGGGCGAAGCCGGCATGCGCCCACAGGATGCGCGCGTCCGGGTTCTGAGCGAACAGGCGCTCAACCGCCTCGGCGTCGGAATGGGCGTGCAGTACCAGATTGTTGTCGCGGGCGATCTCGACGATGCGGCGCATGACCGGCGAATCGGCGTCGGCGCCGTAGATGTGGAATTCGCCGATGCCGACATAGTCGAATTTGGTGATGCGCTCCTGGATATGGGTGATCACCGTCTCGTCGCGGAACCAGGTCCCCAGTTCGCCGCGGCTGCGATAGGGGCGCAGCTCGGGGACGATGATGTCGGGCGCCTCGGCGTAGAGCTTCAGCGTGCCGTCGTCAGACGAGCTGGAGACCAGCGCCTTCTTCAGCCCCGCCTTACGCAGCACGGCAATCGCCTCCTTGGGCGGCAGCATGTCCCAGGCGTCGTGGCTGTAATGGATATGCGCGTCGATCAGGGGCAGGTCGGCGGCGCGCGCGCCCGCGACGGTCAGGGCGGCGAGCAGGAAGGCCAGCAGCAGGCGCATCCGGGGTCTCCCTTGCAAGAGCTACGATACAGTTTAGCAGAGTTGCCGGCCGATGGCGGACCGGTATCATCCGGACGGACAAAAGGAGGAAACCATGGGACAGCATATCGAGTTCGCCCGCCCCGACGGCGGCAAGAGCAAGGGCTATGTGGCGCTGGCGGGCAAGGGCCGGCCGGGCATCGTGGTGATCCAGGAATGGTGGGGCCTGAACGACCAGATTTGCGGCGTCGCCGACCGTTTCGCCCGCGCCGGTTTCAACGCGCTCGCCCCCGATCTCTACAAGGGCCGGGTCACCAGTGCTGCCGACGAGGCCAATCACCTGATGGAAGGGCTGGACTTCGCCGACGCCACGCATCAGGACCTGCGCGGTGCGGCGCAGCACCTGAAGAAAGAGAGCGGTAAAATTGCCGTGATGGGCTTCTGCATGGGCGGGGCGCTGACCATTGCCGCCGCCGTGCATGCGCCGGAATTCGCCGCCGGCGTCTGCTTCTACGGCATCCCGCCCAAGGAGTTCGCCGATCCGGCCAAGATCAGGATGCCGCTGCAGGGTCATTTCGCCAACCAGGACGACTGGTGCACCCCCGAAGCGGTCAACGAGCTGGAGAAGGCGATGAAGGGGGCGGGCCAGACGCCCGACATCCATCGCTACGACGCCGCCCATGCCTTCGCCAACGAACGCAGCGAAGCCTATGACATGAAATCCGCCAACCAGGCCTGGGAACGCATGCTGGCCTTCCTGCAGAAGACGCTTTAGCCGGTTTCCCCTTTCCAGCCGCAGGCCTGCAGCGCTGCCGCCATGTGGTGCGGCGGCGGGGCGCTGACGGCGACCGGCGGCTTGCCGGCTTCGAGCGGGATGGAAACGGCGCGGGCGTGCAGCATCAGCGCTTCCGATGGCGTCCGGCCGGTGCCGTAGATGGGATCGCCGGCCACCGGGAACCCCAGCTCGGCGCAATGGATGCGAATCTGGTGGGTGCGGCCGGTCTGCGGCTTCAGTTCCAGCCAGCTTCGCCGGCCGTCGCTGCCCATCAACCGGTAATCGGTGCGCGCCGGCTGGCCGGTGGGATCGGGCACGATGCGCCAGCCCTGGCGGCCGGTGACTTTCAGCAGCGGCAGGTCGATGTTGCCGCTGTCCTGCGGCGGGCGGCCCTCGACCACCGCCCAGTAGGTCTTGCCGACCTTGTTGGCGGCGAACAGCTCGCCCAGCTTGCGCAGCGCGCGCCGGTTGCGGCCCAGCACCAGGCAGCCGGAAGTGTCGCGGTCCAGCCGGTGGCCGAGCTGCGGCAGTTCCTTGTAGCCGAAGCGCAGATGCGGCAGGAGCTGTTCCAGGCTCTCCTCGGTCTTCGGCCCCTTGTGCACGGCAAGGCCGGACGGCTTGTCGAGCACCAGCAGCAGGGCATCGCGATGCAGGACGCGCGCCTGGATGGCGGCGGGAGACAGGAGGGCCATCGGCGGAATTGGCCGCAAAGACGGTGCGAGGTCAACTGTCCGCGCCTCTTGCATTCGATTGACCGCGACCGGGCGGCAAACCTAGGCTGGCATTGTCTTCACTCCAGCCAGCGAGCCTTCCGATGAAGATCGACCCCCTGATTGCGGCTTCCCATGCCGAACTGACGGAAATCCGCCGCGATCTGCATGCCCATCCCGAGCTGGGCTACGAGGAGGTGCGGACCAGCGAGATCGTGGCGCGCAAGCTGAAGGAATGGGGCTGCGAGGTGGTCACCGGCATCGCCACCACCGGCGTCGTCGGCACCATCCGGGTCGGCAATTCGCCGCGCGCCGTCGGCCTGCGGGCCGACATGGACTGCCTGCCGATGGACGAGCTCAACACCTTCGCCCACAGATCGACGCACAAGGGCCGCATGCATGGCTGCGGCCATGACGGGCACACCACCATGCTGCTGGGCGCGGCCAGATACCTGTCGCAGACCCGCAATTTCGAGGGCGCGGTGCATTTCTTCTTCCAACCTGCCGAGGAGGGCGGTGGCGGCGGGCGCGTCATGGTGGAAGAGGGGCTGTTCGAGAAATTTCCCTGCGAGGCGGTGTTCGGCATGCACAACCGGCCCAGCCTGCCGGTGGGGACCTTCGCCGTGCGCGGCGGGCCGATGATGGCGGCGGCCGGCCGCTTCGACCTCACCATCACCGGCAAGGGCACGCATGGCGCGCGGCCCGAAACCGGGATCGATCCGGTGCTGGTCGGCGGCCACATCATCACCGCCCTGCAGTCGATCGTCTCGCGCAACATCAGCCCGCATTTCCCGGCGGTGATCAGCGTGACCCAGATGCATGCCGGCGATGCCTACAACGTCATCCCCGAGACGGCGGTGCTGCGCGGCACCTTCCGCGCCTTCACGCCGGAGCTGATCACCAGGATCATGGAGAACATGGAGCGGGTGGCGAAGGGCGTCGCGGCCGGTTTCGGCGCCAAGGTGGATTGCGATTTCCAGCGCGGCTACCCGCCGCTGATCAACAACCACGACGAGGCCATGTTCGCCGCCGACGTGGCAGCGGGCATCGTCGGCGAGGGCAACGTCAACCGCAACGGGCCACTGGTGATGGGCTCGGAGGATTTCTCCTACATGCTCAATGCCTGCCCCGGCGCCTTCGTGCTGATCGGCAATGGCGGTGCCGAGGAGGGCAGCCCGACCCAGTGCGAAGTGCACAATCCCAAATACGACTTCAACGACGAGATCCTGCCGCTGGGCGCCACGTTCTTCTCGCGGCTGGTCGAAACGCGCCTGGCGCCGAAGGGCTGAGCCGATGGCGGCGCAGCCCTGCGACGTGGCGGTGATCGGCGGCGGGCTGGTCGGCGCCGCCATCGCCTATGGGCTGTGCGACGGCAGGCGAAGGGTGGCGCTGCTGGACGAGGGCGACGTTGCGTATCGCGCCTCGCGCGGCAATTTCGCGCTGGTCTGGGTGCAGAGCAAGGGCCTGGGCATGCCCGACTACGCGCGCTGGACGCGCCAGTCCTCGGATGCCTGGCAGGGCTTTGCCGCCGAGCTGCAGGCTGACACCGGCATCGACGTCGCCTTCGCACGGCCGGGCGGTTTTACCCTGTGCCTGTCGGAGGCGGAGATGCAGGCCCGCAGCGACCAGATGCGGCGGCTGCACAACCAGTCGGCGCTGCCTTACGAAATCCTCGATCACACGCAGACGGCGCGGCTGCTGCCGCGGATCGGGCCGGACGTGGTCGGATCGGTCTTCTGTCCGCTGGACGGCCATGCCAATTCGCTGCGGCTGCTGCGGGCGCTGCATCTTGGCCTGGTGCAGCGCGGCGGTCGCTACCTGCCACAGCATGGCGTTTCCGCGATCGAGCCGATGGAGGGCGGTTTCCGCCTGACGACTGCCGGCGGAACGGTCGAAGCGGCGCGCATCGTGCTGGCGGCCGGGCTGGGCAATGCGGCGCTGGCGCCGATGGTGGGGCTGAATGCGCCGGTGCGGCCGCTGAAAGGCGAGATCGCCGTCACCGAGCGCACCGCGCCGTTCCTGCATCATCCCGTGGTCAATCTGCGCCAGACCGACGAGGGCGGGGTGATGATCGGCGACTCGCAGGAGGAGGCGGGCTTCGACATCTCCGTGCGGCCGGGCGTCCTCGGCGCCATGGCGGCGCGCGCCGTCGCCATGTTCCCGCATCTGGCGCGGCTGAACATCGTGCGCAGCTGGGCGGCTCTGCGGGTGATGGGCCCGGACGGGTTCCCCATCTACCAGCAATCGGCCAGCCACCCGGGTGCGTTCCTGGCCACCTGCCATTCCGGGGTGACCCTGGCTGCCGCGCATGCGGTGCATCTGGCGCCGGCCATTGCCCGGGGATCGTTGCCGGAGACCTTCTCCGCCTTTGCCGCGACGCGCTTCGATGTTCCGACGGCTGCCTGACGATCCGCGCGCCGTCATCCGGCTGGAGGTGGACGGGCGCGGCATCGAGGCGCGCGCCGGCGACAGCGTTGCAGCCGCCCTGCTGGCAGCCGGCATCGGGCAGGCGCGCACCACGCCGGTCGGCGATGTTCCGCGCGGTCCCTATTGCATGATGGGGGTGTGCTTCGACTGCCTGATGGAGATCGACGGCGTCGGCAGCCGGCAGGCCTGCATGGTGCCGGCGCAGGACGGCATGCGGATCAGCACGCAGCGCGGTGCCCGCCGCATCGCCGACGAGAACGCCGGTGACTGACGAGGCGGACCTGCTGGTCGTGGGCGCGGGGCCGGCGGGCATGGCGGCGGCCGTCACCGCCGCGATGTGCGGCGCGCGCGTCATCCTGCTGGACGAGAATACCGGGCCGGGCGGCCAGATCTATCGCGCCATCACCACGACGCCGGTGCGCCGCAAGCAAGTTCTCGGCCGCGACTACTGGTTCGGCGAAACCTGGGCCGGGCGTTTGAAACGCAGTTCGGCCGACTATCGCGCCGGCAGCGCGGTGTGGTCGCTGCGCATGGATGGCGACGGTGTCGAAGCAGGCGTGGTCGATGCGGAGGGCGCGCGGCTCATCCGCGCCCGCTATGCCGTCATCGCCACCGGCGCCATGGAGCGGCCGTTTCCCATTCCCGGCTGGACGCTGCCCGGCGTCATGACCGTCGGCGCGGCGCAGACGATGCTGAAATCTTCCGGCGTGGTGCCGGACGGCGATGTCGTGATCGCCGGCAGCGGGCCGCTGCTTTATCTCTATGCGCGCCAGCTTGTTGCCGCCGGCGCGCCGCCGGCCCTGATCCTCGACACCACGCCGCGGTCGAACTGGCGGCAGGCCATCTGGCACCTGCCGGCCTTCGCAACCTCGCGCTACGCCCGCAAAGGGCTGATGCTGCTGGCCGCGGTCCGGCGTAGGGTGCGGATCGTGCGCCATGTCACCGGACTGCGCGCCGAGGGCGAGGCGGCCTTGCGCGAGATCGTCTGGCGCACGCCGCAGGGCGAGGAGCGGCGGCAGACCGGCCTTCTCCTGCTGCACCAGGGCGTGGTGCCGACCATCAATCTGTGGAGCGCCTCCGGCTGCCGCTCGCTGTGGGACGAGGCGCAGGCCTGCTGGCATGCCGAAGCCGATGCCTGGGGGCAGAGCAGCCAGGAGCGCATCTTCATTGCCGGCGACGGTGCGGGTATCGGCGGGGCGGAAGCGGCGGCCATAACCGGCGTGCTGGCCGGCCTGCGCATTGCCCATCTGCTGGGCCGGCTCGACCGCGCTGCCCTGGATTCGAAGGCACGGCCGGGGCAGGCAGCGCTTGGCCGCCTGCTTCGGGGGCGCGATTTCCTCGACGCGCTCTATCGCCCGGCCGACTGGGCCCGCCTTCCCGAAGGCGGTACGCTGGTGTGCCGCTGCGAGGAGATCACGGCCGGCCAGATCGTTGCAGCCGCCCAGCAGGGCTGCGCCGGCCCCAATCAGCTCAAGACCTATTTGCGCTGCGGCATGGGACCTTGCCAGGGACGCCAGTGCGGTTTGACCGTTACCGAGCTGATGGCCCATGTCCAGCAGCGCAATCCGGCCGAAATCGGGCATTTCCGCCTGCGGCCGCCGGTCAAGCCGGTCAGCCTTGCAGACATGGCGAAAATACCGGCAAGCCCTGAGGAAACCGCATCAGTGATCAGACTTTAGCCCTTGTAACCCAAGGGCTTTTGGATGATACGGAGCGCGAAATCCCACTTACGCCGAAAGTTTATTCAGGATAGCATGCCGGCCTTGGGAGAGACGAGCAGGCCAGGCGCCAAAAAACGAGCGCCCTGCCAGTAAAAAGACCTGCGGCCATTAGGAGGAATTAGAGTTGCAACCGACAAATGTCGGCAACCCGGACTATTTCCACAAGGTTGTCGATTGCCAGTGGGCCTGTCCGGCCCACACGCCCGTTCCCGAATACATCAGGTTGATCTCTGCCGGGCGCTACAGCGACGCCTATGTCGTCAACTGGTGGTCCAACGTTTTTCCGGGCGTGCTGGGCCGCACCTGCGACCGCCCCTGCGAGCCCGCCTGCCGGCGCGGCCGGGTGGAGGAGGAGCCGGTCGCCATCTGCCGCCTCAAGCGCGTCGCCGCCGACTACAAGGACGACATCACCCATCGCCTGCCGACCGCGCCGGCGCAGCGCAACGGCAAGCGCATCGCGCTGATCGGCGCCGGTCCGGCCTCGCTGACCGTGGCGCGCGATCTGGCGCCGCAGGGCTACGAGGTGGTGATCTACGACCAGGACCGCCAGGGCGGCGGCATGATCCGCACCCAGATTCCGAAATTCCGCCTGCCCGAATCGGTGATCGACGAGGAGGTCGGCTACATCACCGGCATCGGCAATATCGAGACCCGCTACGGCCAGCGCGTCGACAGCCTGAAAGCGGTGCTGGCCGAGGGCTACGACGCGGTGTTCGTCGGCACCGGCGCGCCGCGCGGCCGCGACCTCGACGTGCCCGGCCGCCAGGAAGCGGCCAAGAACATCCATATCGGCATCGACTGGCTGGCCAGCGTCTCCTTCGGCCACACCGACCGGATCGGCAAGCGCGTCATCGTGCTGGGCGGCGGCAACACCGCCATGGATTGCTGCCGTTCCTCGAAACGGCTGGGCGGCGAGGAAGTCACCGTCGTGGTGCGCTCCGGCTTCGAGGAGATGAAGGCGTCTCCCTGGGAGAAGGAAGACGCCATGCACGAGGGCATTCCGATCCTGAACTACCTGGTGCCCAAGGAAGTGCTGCACGATAACGGCAAGCTGACCGGCATGGTGTTCGAGAAGGTCAAGGCCGAGTACGACGAGAAGGGGCGGCGCAATCTGGTGCCGTCGGGCGAGCCGGACGTGACCATTCCCTGCGACGACGTGCTGGTCGCCATCGGCCAGGAGAATTCCTTCCCCTGGATCGAGAAGGATGCCGGGCTGGAGTTCGACAAATGGGGCATGCCGGTGGTCGATCCGGTCACCTTCCAGTCGACCAATCCCAGGGTGTTCTTCGGCGGCGACGCCGCCTTCGGCCCCAAGAACATCATCTGGGCGGTGGCGCACGGCCATGAGGCGGCGGTGTCGATCGACAAGTTCTGCCATGGCGAGAACATCGCCCAGCGGCCGGCGCCGCAGGTGACGATGAAGAGCCAGAAGATGGGCATCCACGAGTGGAGCTACGACAACGAGATCTCCAACGACCTGCGCTACAAGGTGCCGCTCAAGGAGAAGGACGTCGCGCTCAAGAACATCAAGATCGAGGTCGAGCTGGGCTTCGATCCCAAGCTGGGCTACGCCGAGGCGCAGCGCTGCCTGAACTGCGACGTGCAGACGGTGTTCGCCGCCAAGCTGTGCATCGAGTGCGACGCCTGCGTCGACATCTGCCCGGTGGACTGCATCACCTTCACCGCCGACGGGCCCGAACCGGAAGTCCGCCAGCGGCTCAGCGCGCCGGCCATCAACCCGACCCAGGCCCTCTACGTGCAGGACGGGCTTAAGACCGGCCGCATCATGGTGAAGGACGAGGACGTCTGCCTGCATTGCGGGCTGTGCGCCGAACGCTGTCCCACCGGCGCGTGGGACATGCAGAAATTCCTGCTCGAGACGACCAAAGCCGGTGCCCAATGCCGAAGCCACTAGAAGCCATCAACGACTTCGTCGTCCGGTTCGCCAACGTCAACGGCTCCGGTTCGGCCAGCGCCAACACGCTGTTCGCCAAGTCGATCCTGCGCATGGGTATCCCGGTCAGTCCGCGCAACATCTTCCCGTCCAACATCCAGGGCCTGCCGACTTGGTACGAGGTGCGGGTGACCGAGGCGGGCCATCTCGGCTGCCGCGGCGGCACCGACCTGATGGTGGCCATGAACCCGCAGACCTGGGACAAGGACGTGGCCGGCATCGAGCCGGGCGGCTACCTGTTCTACGATTCGACCAAGCCGCTGCCGCCGTCGAAGTTCCGGCCCGACATCAACGTCATCGGCGTGCCGCTGACGGAGATCACCAACGCCGAGTACACCGACTCCCGCCAGCGCCAGCTGTTCAAGAACATCATCTATCTGGGCTCGCTGTCGGCGCTGCTCGAGATGGACGTGGCCGAGATCGAGAAGTTGTTGGGCGAGCAGTTCCGCGCCAACGAGAAGCTGGTCAAGGCCAACATCCATGCCCTGCACCTGGGCCGCGAGTGGACCTTGCGCAACCTGAAATGCCCGATCGGGCTGCGCCTGCGCCGCGCCGACAATGTCGGCGACAAGATCTTCGTCGACGGCAACAACGCCGCCGGGCTGGGCGCGGTCTATGGCGGCGCCACGGTCTGCGCCTGGTATCCGATCACGCCGTCCTCCTCGCTGGCCGAATCGTTCCAGAGCTGGTGCAAGAAGTTCCGCGGCGATCCGGACAGCAAGAAGACGCGCTACGCCATCGTGCAGGCGGAGGACGAGATCGCCTCCATCGGCATGGTGATCGGCGCGGCCTGGAACGGCGCCCGCTCCTTCACCGCCACCTCCGGCCCCGGCGTGTCGCTGATGACCGAGTTCATCGGCCTGGCCTATTTCGCCGAAATCCCGGCGGTGATCATGAACGTGCAGCGCGGCGGGCCCTCGACCGGCATGCCCACCCGCACGCAGCAGGCCGACATTCTCTCCTGCGCCTATGCCTCGCATGGCGACACCAAGCACGTGCTGCTGTTCCCGCAGGATCCCACCGAGTGCTTCGAGATGAGCGCCCAGTGCTTCGACCTGGCGGACCGGCTGCAGACGCCGGTGTTCCTGATGACCGATCTCGACATCGGCATGAACGACCGGCTGTGCGAGCCCTTCAAGTGGGACGACAACAAGCAGCTCGATCGCGGCAAGGTGATGACCGCCGAGGAACTGGAGGCGGGCAAGAATTTCGGCCGCTATCTCGACGTCGACGGCGACGGCATTCCCTACCGCACCTATCCCGGCACCCATCCCACGCGCGGCGCCTTCTTCACCCGCGGCACCACCCGCAACCAGTACGCGCGCTATTCGGAGGAGGGATCGGTCTACGTCGACAACGTCGAGCGCCTGCTGAAGAAGTTCGAGACCGCCAAGTCGCTGGTGCCGGCGCCGGAAATCCGCAAGTCGGCCGCCAGCACCCGCACCGGCGTCATCTATTTCGGCTCCAGCTCGGGCTCGATGGTCGAGGCGCTGGAGCTGCTGGAGCAGCAGGGCATCGCGCTGGACGCCCTGCGCATCCGCGCCTTCCCGTTCAACAAGGACGTCGACGAGTTCGTCGCCAGCCACGACCGGGTCTATGTCGTCGAGCAGAACCGCGACGCCCAGCTGCGCACCCTGCTGATGACGGAGAACCACATCGAGGGCTCGAAGCTGGTGCCGGTCCTGCATTTCGACGGCACGCCGATCACCGCCCGCTTCATCACCCAGGCCATCGCCAAGCACCAGGGCGCCATCGCCGCGCCGGGCCGAAAGGTTGCGTCATGACCTACCTCGCCAAACCCAAGCTGCACCATCCCAAGCTGGTCGCCAACGCGCTGGGCTACACGCGGCGCGACTACGAGGGCTCGGTCTCGACCCTGTGCGCCGGCTGCGGCCACGATTCGATCAGTGCGGCCATCGTGCAGGCGATCTACGATTTGGCGCTGCCGCCGCATCGCATCGCCAAGCTGTCGGGCATCGGCTGCTCGTCCAAGACGCCGGACTATTTCCTGGGCGCCAGCCACGGCTTCAACTCGGTGCACGGGCGCATGCCCTCGGTGCTGACCGGCGCCAACCTCGCCAACCGCGACCTGATCTATATCGGCATCTCGGGCGACGGCGATTCGGCCTCGATCGGCATCGGCCAGTTCGCCCATGTCATGCGCCGCAACGTCAACATGCTCTACATGGTGGAGAACAACGGCGTCTACGGCCTGACCAAGGGCCAGTTCTCCGCCACCGCCGACAAGGGCTCCAAGAGCAAGAAGGGCGTCACCAACTCGGACGAGGCCATCGACATGGTGTCGCTGGCGATCCAGATGGGCGCCAGCTTCGTGGCGCGTTCCTTCTCCGGCGACAAGCACCAGCTGGTGCCGCTGATCAAGGCCGCCATCTCGCATCCGGGCGCCGCCTTCATCGACTGCATCTCGCCCTGCGTCGCCTTCAACAACCATGTCGGCTCGACCAAGAGCTTCGACTACGTGCGCGCCCATAACGACGCGGTCAACCGGCTCGACTTCATCACCGGCCGGGCCGAGATCACCACCGAATACGCGCCGGGCACGGTGACCGAGGTGCAGCAGCACGACGGCTCCTGGCTGCGCTTGCGCAAGACGGCGGAGGATTACGATCCGCGCGACCGGCGCAACGTCATGTCCTATCTCGAGGAGAGCCGCGCGGCGGGCGAGATCGTCACCGGCCTGCTGTACCTGGCGCCGACCGAGAACGCCGACGACCTGCATGCGCGCATGAACACCATCGAGCAGCCGCTGAACCAGCTCAACACCGCCGACCTGGTGCCGGGCTCCAAGGCGCTGGACAAGCTCAACGCCTCGCTGCGTTAGACGAAACATCGCCGTCGAGGGCCGCGCCGCCGCAACGGGCAGCGCGGCCTTTTTCGTTCGGGAGAGAACGATGGACAAGCCGATCTACGAGAGACTGCCGGACTACCGTTGCTGGCCGGAACCGGAAATGATCCGCCGCAGCGCCGATTTCCACGCCGATATCCGTCGCCGCCGCACGGTGCGCGACTTCTCCGATCGGCCGGTGCCGCGTGCGGTGATCGAATCCTGCCTGCTGGCGGCGGGGACGGCGCCGTCGGGTGCCAACCAGCAGCCCTGGCATTTCGCCGTCATCACCGATCCCGCTCGCAAGAAGCGCATCCGCGAAGCCGCCGAGATCGAGGAGCGCGAGTTCTACAGCGGCCGGGCCTCGGCGGAATGGCTGGAGGCGCTGGCGCCGCTGGGCACCGACGCCGACAAGCCGTTCCTGGAAACCGCGCCCGTGCTGATCGCCATTTTCGGCCAGCGTTACGGGCTGGGTGCCGATGGTCGCAAGGTGAAGCACTACTACGTGCCCGAGTCGGTCGGCATCGCCACCGGCTTCCTGATCGCCGCCCTGCACCACGCCGGGCTCGCGACATTGACGCATACGCCCAGCCCGATGGGCTTCCTGAACGAAATCTGCCGGCGGCCGGAGTCGGAGAAACCCTATATCCTTCTGGTCGTCGGCTATCCGGCGCCGGATTGCCTCGTGCCGCGCCATGGCGGCATCAAGAAGCCGCTCGATCAGATTTCCTCCTGGCTGTGAGCGCCGCCGTGTCCGATCTGCTGGACGCGAAGGTCTCAATCATTGAACCGTCCGTCATCCTGGCCTGAGCCGGGGGTGCCTTGCGATTGGCGCATTCCCGTCGTAGCGTGCGCTTCGCAACCGACAGAGGGAGGCCGTCATGCGCCGTTCTGCGGATCGCGTCTCGCGGCGGATGTTCCTGCGGACGCTGGGGGCGGGAGCGGGTGCGCTGGCATTCGCGCGTGGTGCTGCAGCGCATCATGGCTGGGGCAGCTACGATGCGTCCAAGACCATCACCCTGGCGGGCCCGATCGCCGAACTGAAATACGCCAACCCGCATTGCCTGGTCGTGCTCGAGGTCGACGGCAAGAAATGGGAATGCGTGCTGGCGCCGCCGTTCCGCATGCAGAACCGGGGCATTCCCGACGGGCTGATGAAAACGGGCATGCCGGTCACCGTGGTCGGCTACGCAAGCACGGCGCATGAAGGCGAGATGCGCGCCGAACGCATCACGCTGGAAGGCAAGACGGTGGAACTGCGCTGAACCTGCTTGGGGGGAGCTAAGGCGCATGGACTGGCTGGGCACGGCGCTGATGGAGCTGTTCGCGACGCTGGAACAGTCGTCGCTGGGATTCACGGTCCGCTCCTCGGCGCTGCTCTACCCGGTCGCCAATGTCGCGCATGTCATCGGCGCCATCCTGCTGGTGGGCCCGATCATGATGCTCGACCTGCGCCTGCTCGGCCTGTCGCGCCGCATTCCCCTGCGGCTGCTGGCGCAGCATCTGCTGCCCTGGGCGGTTTTCGGTCTCGTGGTCATGCTGGTGTCCGGCTTCCTGCTGTTCGCGGCCGAGGCCACCGCCTATGCGGTCAACCCGGTATTCCAGCTCAAATCGGCGTTGATCGCTGCCGGCATTTTGAATGCAGTCGCCTTCGAGCTGATGGCGCGGCGCAACTGGCGCGTCTGGGAAAATTACGCCGTGCCGCTGTTTCCGCGCCTGATGGCGCTGCTTTCGCTGTTGATCTGGCTGCTGGTCGCCGCCAGCGGCCGTCTTATTGCCTATTTTTAGTGGGTGTATTTGCGGCGTCGCCGCATGGGCCGCCGCGCAAAAATTGCCCGTCGCCTATGCAACTGGGTTGTGTGCAGTGCGGCATCGATAGGCTAAGGTCGCGCATCTGAATTCGGAGAGTTGGCATGCCGCTGGCATCATATGCGCGGGGCGCCGCAATGGGCGTCCTGGGGATTGGTCTGTTCGCCGCCGCATTGGCGTCCAGCGCCGGGGCGCAGCAGGGGCCGCCGGCCATGCCGGTGGCGACCATGGTCGTGCAGGAGCAGCCGTGGATTTCGACCATTCCGGCCATCGGGTTGCTGGAGTCGGTGCGCGGCGTCGATGTCAGCGCGGCGACGGCGGGGCTGGTCACCAATATCGCCTTCGAATCGGGAGCCCAGGTGACGGCCGGCCAGGTCCTGATCGAACTCGATACCTCGGTCGAGGTGGCCGAGCTGCGCAGCTCGGAAGCCGATCTGCCGCGCCTGCAGGCCGAGTTCGACCGCCAGCGCGACCTGGCGGCGCGCGGCTTTGCCGCCCAGGCCAGGCTGCAGGAAGCGCGCGCCAACTACGATGCGCAGGTCGCCCGCATTGCCGCCCTGCGCGCCACCATCGAGCGGCGGGTCATCACCGCCCCGTTCGACGGCGTGCTGGGCATTCGCCTGGTGGAGCGGGGACAGTATCTGCAGCCGGGCACCCGCATCGCCAACCTGCAGGACCTGTCGGCCATGCGCGTGCGCTTCATCGTGGCGCAGCGCGACATGGCCAATATCGCGGTCGGCCGGCAGTTGCGGGTGACGGTCGACGCCTATCCCGACCAGACCTTCGCCGGCGCCATCACCGCCATCGAGCCGCAGGTCGACCTGCAAAGCGGCGTGGTCCAGTGCAGGCCGAGATTCCCAATGCCGACAGCCGCCTGCGACCGGGCATGTTCGCCAAGCTGGAGATCGTGCTGCCGGGCGAGAAGCGGGTGCTGGCGGTGCCGGTGGCGGCGGTCAGCTACAATCTCTACGGCGAATCGCTCTATGTCGTGCGCGAGGGCCCGCCGGGCGCCGACGGCAAGCCCGCATTGACGGTCGAGCGCGTCACTATCCGCACCGGCGAGCAGCAGGACAGCATGGTGGTGATCGAGGAGGGGCTGAAGCCGGGCGACCGCGTCGTGACCCTAGGTCAGCTGCGCTTGCAGAACGGCGCTCCCGTCGTGCTGGCCGACGATGCCGCCATGCCGCCGCGCCCGTCCCTGCCGCGTTACTGAAGTCCTTCGCATGCGCTTCACCGACATTTTCATCAAGCGGCCGGTTCTTGCCATGTCGCTGAGCCTGCTGATCCTGCTGGTCGGCATCGCTTCCTTCTTCAGCTTGCAGATCCGCCAGTATCCCAAGCTCACCAACACCGTCATCACGGTCACCACGACCTATGCCGGCGCCAGCGCCGACCTGATCCAGGGCTTCATCACCCAGCCGCTGCAGAGCGCCATCGCCAGCGCCGAGGGCATCGACTACATGACCTCGGACAGCGCGCCGGGCGTCAGCACCATCACGGTGACGATGCAGCTCAACTTCGATCCCAACGCGGCGATGACCAACATTCTGACCCAGATCCAGAGTGTGCGCAGCCAGCTGCCGTCCGGCATCGACGATCCGACGGTGGTGAAATCGACCGGCGAGCAGACGCAGATCCTGTATCTGTCGATGTCGAGCGACCGCCTCAACGCCTCGCAGCTCACCGACTACATCCAGCGCGTCATCAAGCCGAAGCTGGCCACGGTTGCCGGCGTCGCCGGTGCGGTGATCTACGGCCAGCAGGACATCGCCATCCGCATCTGGCTCGACGCCGAGCGCATGGCCTCGTTCGGGCTGACGGCGGCCGACGTGCGCGCCGCCGTCGAGGCCAACAACTACCAGTCCCTGCCGGGCCAGGTGCGCGGTTCCTATACCGTCTTCAACGTCGACGCCAAGACCGGGCTGGAGCGGCCGGAAGAGTTCGCCGAGATGGTCGTGGCGACGCGGCAGAACGCGGTGGTGCGCCTGCGCGACGTGGCCGACGTCACCCGCGACGCCAAGAGCAAGGACGTGGTGGTGCGCAGCGGCGGGCGCGAGGTGGTGATCGTCGCCATCGATCCGACACCGCAGGCCAACCCGCTGACCGTGGTCAAGGGCATCCGCGCCATCTTCCCCGACATGGTGCGCGATCTGCCGGAAGGCATCGATTTCAGGATCATCTACGATTCGACCACCTTCATCGAACGCTCGATCTCGGAGGTGCAGCGCACCCTGATCGAGGCGACGCTGATCGTGATCGTGGTCATCTTCCTGTTCCTGGCCAGCCTGCGCGCCACGATCATCCCGATCGTCACCATTCCGCTGTCGCTGGTCGGCGTCTGCATGATGCTGGCGATGCTGGGCTTCAGCATCAACCTGCTGACCCTGCTGGCGATGGTGCTGGCGATCGGCCTGGTGGTGGACGACGCCATCGTCGTGGTCGAGAACGTCGACCGCCACCTGAAGGAGGGCAAGACCGCCTTCCAGGCGGCGATCTTCGGCACGCGCGAGATTGCCGTGCCGATCATATCGATGACCATCTCGCTGGCGGCGGTCTATGCGCCGATCGCCTTCACCGGCGGCCTGACCGGCTCGCTGTTCCAGGAATTCGCCCTGACTTTGGCCGGCGCGGTGTTCGTTTCCGGCGTCGTGGCGCTGACCCTGTCGCCGATGATGTGCTCGCGCATCCTGAAGCCGGATCCGAAGCCGAACCGGTTCCAGCGCACGGTCGAGCATACGCTGGAGCGCACCAACGAGGTCTATCGCCGGATGCTGGGGACGGTCCTGCGCCTGCGCCTCCTCGTCGTCGTTTTCGCCGTGGCCGTGGTCGCCGCCCTGTTCGTGCTGTTCCGGCTGATACCGGCGGAGTTGGCGCCGACCGAGGACCAGGGCGTCCTGCTGGTGGCCGCCAGCGGCCCGCCCAACGCGCATGTCGATTACACCGCCTTCTTCATGAAGCAGGTGGAGGACATGATGGCGAAGATTCCGGAAGGCGAGACCGCCTTCACCTTCTCGGGCTTTCCGGCCATGAGCAAAGGCTTCGGCATCGTCACCCTCAAGCCCTGGGACGAGCGCGGCCGCACCCAGACCGAGATCAAGAACGAGCTGCAGCCGCCGCTGTTCGGCATCCTGGGCATCAACGCGCCGGTGATCGAGCTGCCGTCGCTGCCCAGCCCCGGCGCCGGCGGCCTGCCGGTCGAGTTCGTGGTCAACACCATCAACGACTACCGCTCGCTGGCGCAGGTGATGGAAACCTTCAGGGGCGAGGCCTATGGCAGCGGCCTGTTCGCCTATATCGACATCGACCTGAAATTCGAGAACCCGACCGTGGTAGTGCGGGTCAACCGCGACAAGGCCGGCGCCTATGGCGTCACCATGGCCTCGATCGGCACCACGCTGGCCACCATGATGGGCGGCGGCCGCATCAACCGCACCAGCATCGACGGGCGCAGCTACGAGGTCATTCCGCAGGTGCCGCGAGCGGAGCGCCTGACGCCGGACTCGATCAGGCGGTTCTACGTCAAGGCCGGCAACGGCTCGGCCGTGCCGCTGTCCGATCTCATCACCATCGAGACCGATATCCGTCCCGTGTCGCTGACCCAGTTCAACCAACTCAATGCCGCCACCTTCGGCGCCCTGCTGATGCCGGGCGTGTCGATGGGACAGGCGATCGAGTGGCTGCAGCAGGCCGCCCAGCGCTCCTTGCCGCAGGGCTACAGCGTCGACTACAAGGGCGAGGCGCGGCAGTACGTCAAGGAGGGCTCGTCGCTGGCGGTGACCATGGTGCTGGCGCTGTTCGTGATCTTCCTGGTCCTGGCCTGCCAGTTCGAAAGCTTCCGGGACCCCTTCGTCATCCTGGTCAGCGTGCCGCTGGCGGCGATCGGCGCGCTGGGCGTGATGGCGCTGGGCTTCTCGACCTGGAACATCTACAGCCAGATCGGCCTCATTACGCTGGTGGGACTGATCACCAAGCACGGCATTCTCATCTGCGAAGTGGCGATGGAGCAGCAGGAGAAGCACGGGCTGAGCCGGACCGAGGCCGTCACCATCGCCGCCGCCCAGCGCCTGCGTCCCATCCTGATGACCACCGGCGCCATGGTGGCAGGCCTCATCCCGCTGGTGATCGCCAGCGGCCCGGGCGCCGCCAGCCGCCAGTCGATCGGCGTGGTGATCGTGGCCGGCCTGGCGGTCGGCACGCTGTTCACGCTCTTCGTGCTGCCGGTGATCTACACCTTCCTGGCGTCGGATCACGCCGCCAAGGAGCGCCAGCGGCGGGAGCAGGCGGCGCAGATCGCGGCCCGGACCTAGGGGCATCGCGGTGGCCGTCGTCCCGTCTGTCGCGCCATGGACGGCAAGGCTTTGGCTGCTGCTGCCGTTGCTCGGGCTTGCCGCCTGTCAGGCGAATCAGCAGCGGCCGGACAACTCGATTGCCGGCATGCAGGCGCTGTTCCAGTTGCCGCCGCCGCGTCCGGCGGAGTTCTTCGTCTGCCACGAGCATGCCTGCAAGCAGAAGACGCGCGTTTCCCTCGGCGCGGCGGAATGGAACCAGGTGAGGGAACTGATGCTGCCGCCGGCCGCCGACGCCGCCGGCGAACGCGAGCGTATCGCGAGGGCGATCGGCCTGCTCGAAACCCTGGCCGGTGCGCAGGCCGGCACTTCCCGCGACGTGGGCGGCACTTTCAGCGGCGTTGGCAAGGGGGCGGGCCAGCTCGATTGCGAGGACGAGGCGGCCAACACCACGCAGTATCTCGTCATGATGGCCGAGGACGGCCTGCTGAAATTCCATCGTCCGGTCGGCCGGCAGTGGCGTGGCAATTTCCTCAACGGCTGGCCGCATACCACGGCGGTTGTGGTCGAAACCGCGTCCGGCCGGCAATGGGCGGTCGATAGCTGGTTCGAGGACAATGGCCGGCCGGCGCATGTCGTGGAGGCCGAGCGATGGCGCGCGGGATGGTCGCCGGCCAACCGCACGGGGCCGCAATTCGGCGACACGGCACGCTGAACCATAGGGATTTCCGTCAGCGCATTCAGCCCTCTGTGACTGTTTTTTGCGCCGGGACCGGCGCGGATTTGGGCGGAATCAATGCTTGCCTAGGGTTCCAGCGCTGGCTAAGTTTTAAACGGGGACAGGGACGGTTTCGGTCTACCTTGGGGTTCGGCACAGATCTCCGGAGGCGAAACCAAGAAAAAATATCGTGTCGTCATTGACGCGGCCGCGTAACAGCGTAGCGCCATGCGCCGGCCATTTGTCTTTTGCGATGCCCCAGAGGGTCGAGGACTTCGCCGGATGACGGATGAGGGGAGCAAACCGGGATTTTTCGCGCGCCTGAAAGAGGCGGTGCGACATCGCTTTCCCGACCGCGAGCTCATCGTCCGCGCCAACGGCCAGGTCGCCTATCTCCAGATTTCGCATCGCCGCCAGCTCGCCGCCATCGGCCTGGTCATGGCCGTCGGCGCCTGGGCGCTCTACGCCTCGGTCTCCTATGTCGTCTTCGACCGGCAGCTGGCGGACAAGAACGCGCAGATCGAACAGGCGACCACCGCCTATCGGACGCTGAAGCACAACCTGACCGACGCCGAGGTCAGGTTCGTCGAGATCGCCCGCAACCTGGAAGAGCGCACCACGCAGCTCCAGTCGACACGCGACCAGAACGGGGCGCTGAAGCGCAACCTGTCGGCGATCGAGACGGTGCTCGATTCGGTGGTGGCGCAGCGCACCCGCATCGCCACCGAGCGCCAGTCGCTGGAAGCCCGCAACGTCATGCTCGAGGCCCGGCTCAAGCAGATGCAGGTCGCGCAGGGCGAGGTGCTGGGTCGGGTGGGGCAGCGCACGCTGGGCGACATCGCCGAAGCCGAGCGCGTCGTGGCCATGACCGGCCTCGACGCCGACCTGATGCTCGACCGTTCGGGCGCGCCGCGCGCCGGCCAGGGCGGGCCCTTCATTCCTGCGCTGGGCGGCAAGGATTTCGACGGGTTGATCGAGCCGGCCAACTTCACCGCGGCGATGCTGGATGCGCATATCGACCGACTGGAAGGATTGCAGAGCCTGCTGCGAGGACTGCCGCTGACCGTGCCGGCCGAAACCTATACGATGAGCAGCGGCTTCGGCCTGCGGCGCGATCCGGTCAACGGTGCGGCGGCCATGCATTACGGCCTCGACCTCGCCGGCAATTCGGGCCAGCCGATCATCGCCACGGCGCCGGGCAGGGTGGTCTTCGCCGCCCGCATGGGCTTCTACGGCAAGATGGTCGAGATCGATCACGGCATGGGGGTCACGACCCGCTACGGCCATCTGCGGGCCATCGGCGTCGAGGAAGGCCAGCTCGTCGCCGCCGGCGAGAAGATCGGCACCATGGGCAGCACCGGCCGCAGCACCGGCGTGCATGTCCATTACGAGATCCGGGTGGATGGCCAGCCGGTCAATCCGATGAAATTCATCAAGGCAGGTCGCTATGTTCTCAAAAACCAGCAGTAGCAAGCCGCAGCCCGCCCCCAAGCCGACGGAGAAGCCCATGGCATCCTCGATCCCCGCCAGCAAGTCCTCCGTTCCGTCCATCATCAGCGCCAGCCTGCACGTGGTCGGCAACCTGGTGAGCGAAGGCGACATCCAGATCGACGGCGCCGTCGACGGCGATATCCGCACCACCATCGTCACCATCGGCCAGTCGGCCGAGGTCAAGGGCGAGGTGGTGGCCGAGAGCGTGACCGTGCATGGCCGGGTCGAAGGTACGATCCGGGCCCGCACCGTCATCCTGGGCAAGAGCGCGCGCGTCGAAGGCGACATCTACCAGGAGACGCTGGCGATCGAGGCCGGTGCGCATTTCGAAGGCAATTGCCGCAAGCTCTCCAAGCAGCAGGCGGTGGCCGCCGGACCGCGTCCGGTCGAGAACGTCGAGAAGCTCAACAGCGTCGGCGACCAGCGCGCTTCCCTGTAGGCCGCTGCGATCGCGAAGAACAGACGGCGCCCGCGGGCGCCGTTTTCGTTTTTGAGGCCGCGTCGGGACGGTGTCTGTCTGATCGCGCCAGTGCCCTATGCGGCGAGGGCGGCAGTGAAGGTGGCAGCATCGACATTGCCGCCGGAGCAGACCGCGACCGCGGTCTTGCCTTTGATCGGCAGCCGATGGGTCAGGATCGCCGCCAGCGCCACCGCACCGCCGGGCTCGACGACGATCTTGTATTCGCGCCACGCCACTTCCATCGCCTGCTTCGCCTCCTCATCGCTGACGGCCAGGCCGGAGGCGATCTTTTCCCGCGCGATGGCGAAGGTGATCTCGCCTGGCGTCGGCGCCAGCAGGGCATCGCAGATCGAGCCGGACAGGGCGGCATTGGTCTGGCGTGCGCCGCTGGCCAGCGAGCGGGCCATGTCGTCGAAGCCGGCCGGTTCGGCCGTGTGCATGCGGGTGGCGGGCGAGAGTTGCGCCAGCGCCAGCGCGATGCCGGTTGCCAGCCCGCCGCCGGAGCAGGGGGCGACGACGTGGTCGACCGCCAGCCCCGCCGTGGCCTCGCAGATCTCGACGCCGACCGTTCCCTGGCCGGCAATGATCCAGGGATGGTCGAACGGCGGCATGGTGGCCGCGCCGCGCTCCTGCGCCAGCTTGCGGGCGATCTCCTCGCGGCTTTCCTTGACCCGGTCGTAGAGGATCACGTCGGCGCCGGAGGCGCGGGTGTTGGCGATCTTCAGCTTCGGCGCGTCGGCCGGCATGATGATGGCCGCTGGCGTGCCGACCAGCCGGGCCGCTTCGGCGGCGCCCTGGGCGTGGTTGCCGGACGACCAGGCGACGACGCCGCGCTTCTTCTGCTGGTCGTCGAGCTGCAGGATGAAGTTCAGCGCGCCGCGGAACTTGAACGAGCCGGTGCGCTGCAGCGTCTCGGCCTTGATCAGCAGCCGCCCGCCCAGCAGGTCGTTGACGCGCTCGTTCTCCAGCAGCGGCGTGCGCCAGGCCAGTGGCCTGATGCGCAGATGGGCGGCGGCGACGTCGGCGAAGTCGGGAACGGCGAGAGCCATAGGCAATCCTTGCGTCTATCCCATCCGGGTTGCCCTACGGGCGGTCGGCAGGATCGGATCGCCGTTGCAGCGAGTCAATCGCCGCCCCGGACCGGCAGGCGCGTCTAGCGCATGGCTGGGGACACGGTGCGGCGGGCCGGGCCGGCCTGGAGCTGGCGGTAGACGTTGACGCCTTCCATCACCCGCTGCACGTAGTTGCGGGTCTCGCGGAACGGGATCAGTTCGACCCAGTCGATCATGTCGATGCGCTGGCCGCGCGGGTCGCCGTTCTCGTCGAGCCAACGCGAGACGCGGTGCGGACCGGCATTGTAGGCCGCCAGCGCCAGTTCCAGCGAACCGAACTGGCCCAGCATGTCGGCGAGATAGGCGCTGCCGAGCCGGGCGTTGTAGGCGGCATCGGAGGTCAGCCGCGACTGCGCATAGGGCTGGCCGATGGTCTTCGCCACTCTCTGGGCCGTCGCCGGCATGAGCTGCATCAGGCCCAGCGCCCCGGCCGAGGACCGGGCGCGATTGTCGAACTGACTTTCCTGGCGCGCCAGGCCAAGGGCGACGGCCAGTTCGATCGGCAGGTCGCCCTCGATGCGCACGTTGGGGAACGAGGCCTCGTGCAGCAAGGTGCCGCCTTCGACCGAGCGCTTGGCGACCTGCAGCGAAATGTCCGGCCGGTTGAGCTGCAGCGCCAGGTCGCCGATCAGGCGCCGCTGCGCGTCGGTGCCGTCCATCGCCAGCTGCACCAGGAACTGGCGCGCCCGCCGTTCCTCGCCGACCGAGGCCAGCAGCCGCGTCAATTGCACGATCTCGTCGTTCTCGAAGGCCTGGCGCTGGGCGGCGGAAACCGGCGGGTCGACCGGCAGGGTCAGCTTGCGCTCGCCCAGTTTCTCGGACGCCTTCTGCCCGTAATAGGTGTCGCCGAACTGCGCCGCCTGGCGATACCACCTGGACGCCTCCGCAGCGTTGCCCATCGCTTCATGGGCGCGGCCGGTCCAGTAGGCGCCCCGGGCTTTCGAGATCGGGAAGCTGACACCGGCATGCAGGGCCTGGAAATGGCGCAGCGCGTCGGACGGCCGGTTCAGGTAGCGCAGTGCGATCCAGCCGGACAGGAACTCCAGCTCGGCAAAACCCACGCCGCGCTCGCCGTCATGGGCGCGGGCGATGTCATAGGCCTGCTGCGGCGCGCTGTTCTGCAGCAGCTCGCGGGCGTGGTAGCCGCGCTCGATCCACCACTGGTCGAGATTGGCCGCCTCGCTGCGCAGGCCCAGCAGGACGTTCTGCGCCTCGCCGTCGCGGCCGGAGCGGCGCAGGTAACGCACGTAGTCGAATATCAGCCCGCTCTCGCCGCGCAGGTTGGCCGGCACGGCGGCGAAGCGGGACTCCGCGTCGCCCGTGCGGCTGCCCAGCGCCAGTCTCGCCTCCGCCCACAGCAGGCGGTCGCTGTCCATCAGCGGCAGCATGCGACGCGCCTCGTTGCTGCGGTTGGCCCATAGCAGGCGGTCCAGCCGCGCCAGGTGGTCGAGCCGGCTCAGCATGCCGCCGACGGCGTCGAGAAAGGCCGGCTGCGTGATGTCGTCGAATTCCAGCTCCACCCAGTACTGCCGCGCCTTGGCGCGGGCGGCGTCGGGGCCGGAGGTGGCCGACAGCACTTCGATGTGGCGGACGGCGCCGGGACCGCTGACGGCGTCGCCCGCGGCGAAGAAGGCGGCGGCTTGGCTGAGCGGCACCTCGATACCGAGCCGTTCCTCGGCAGCGCGGCGCACCCGGTTCATGTCGGGCCATCCACCACTGGTGGCAATGAACCCCGCCACCTCGGCGAAGGTGAAGGGCATGCCGCCGTCGCGATACATCATCCAGTCGATGTATTTCACCGCCACCGGATGGCCGGTGCTCTGCGCGGCGATGCGGGCCTCGCTCCACTGGCCGCGATCGGCATGCTGCAATGCTGCTTGCAGGTTGCTGCCCTGTACCGCGGTGATGGCCGGGCGGGCCGGTGCTGCAGGAGGCCGGGCGGCAGGCTTCGGTGCCGGCGCCGCGGCGGGAGCCGGTTTGGTGGCCGCGGGCTTGGAAGAAGCAGGCTTGGGCGACGGTGTCGTCGCCTGCGCCAGGGCGGGGGCCGCGATCAGCAACAAGCCGAGCGCGGCGATCCCGAGGCGTTGTCCCATGCAGCCGGTTCGCGCCTGATACGCCATCGAAGGTAATCCCGTTAACGCTTTGGAGGCGGTAACATTAATCGTTTTTATCGGGTCCGTCCAATTAACCCTGTGGATGGGGGCGAACCTTGCCGTTCGCCGCCGCAGCCTTTATGGTCCGCCGAAATCAGGGCAGCGCCCGCCGCTGGCCCGTCGAGGAGAAACGCAGATGTTCAAGGGATCGATCGTGGCGCTCATCACCCCGTTCAGGAATGGCGGCGTGGACGAGGCTGCGTTCAAATCCTTCTGCGACTGGCAGATCAAGGAAGGCACGCACGGGCTGGTGCCCTGCGGCACCACCGGCGAGTCGCCGACCCTGAGCCATGACGAGCATCATCGCGTAGTCGAGATGTGCATCGAGGTCGCCAAGGGCCGCGTGCCGGTGATCGCCGGCACGGGCTCGAACTCGACCGCCGAGGCGATCAGCCTGACCAAGCACGCCAAGCAGGCCGGCGCCGATGCGGCGCTGGTGGTGACGCCGTACTACAACCGGCCAAGCCAGGAAGGCCTGTACCAGCACTACAAGGCGATCAGCGACGCCGTCGACATTCCGATCCTGGTCTACAACATCCCCGGCCGCTCGGTGGTCGACATCTCGGTCGAGACCATGGCGCGCATCGCCAAGCTGCCCAACGTGGTGGGGGTGAAGGAAGCCACTGGCGACGTGACCCGCTTCACCAAGCATCGCCGCCTGATCGGCAAGGATTTCGTGCAGCTTTCCGGCGACGATGCGCTGGCTTTGGCGCAGATGGCGCATGGCGGCGTCGGCTGCATCTCGGTCACGGCCAATGTCGCCCCGCGGCTGATGTCGGAATTCCAGACCGCCTGCCTGGACGGCAAGTTCGACAGGGCGCGCGAGATCCACGACCGCGTGGCGCCGCTGCACGAGGCGCTGTTCCTCGAGCCCAGCCCCGGCGGCGCCAAGTACGGCGCCTCGCTGCTGGGCAAGTGCGAGGCCAGGGTACGGCCGCCGATCACCGAGCTGACCGACAACGCCAAGACGGCGGTGCGCAACGCCATGATCGGCGCCGGGCTGCTGAACTGAGCGATGGGCTGAGATGGCACGTCCTGCGGCGGCCGAAATCCTTCCGGTCGCCCAGAACCGCAAGGCCCGCTACAACTACTTCATCGAGGAGACGCTCGAAGCCGGCATCATGCTGACCGGCACCGAGGTGAAGTCGCTGCGCACCGGCAAGGGCAACATCACCGATGCCCATGCCGGCGAGAGCAAGGGCGAACTGTGGCTGTTCAACCTGAACATTCCCGAATACGGCCAGGGCAACCGCTTCAACCACGAGCCGCGCCGGCCGCGCAAGCTCTTGGTCCACAAGCGCCAGATGAACCGGCTGATCGGCGCCATCCAGCGCGAGGGCGTCACCATCGTGCCGCTGCAGATCTATTTCAACAAGCGCGGGCTGGCCAAGGTCGAGCTGGGGCTGGCCAAGGGCAAGAAGCAGTACGACAAGCGCGAGACCGAGAAGGCGCGCGACTGGAACCGGCAGAAGCAGCGCCTGCTGCGCCGGGATCGCGACTGAGGCGCCGCGACGGAGGGGCCGCGACTGGGGCGCTTCACCGACCGCGCCGGCCGTGCCAGACTTCGGCCATGAGCGATGCCGACAGGCCGACCATGCTCGGCCGCATCAAGGACAAGCTGATCGCCAGCAAGCAGCAATGGGCCAGGGACGGGCGGCTGCTGACCGGCCACAGCGCGCCGGCCTCGCAGCGCCTGCCGCCGGGCCAGCGGCTGACCGAGTCGTGGCCGGTGCTGGATCTGGGCGTGCAGCCGGACGTGCCCAAGACGGCGTGGCGACTGGACATCGACGGGTTGGTCGGCAACCGGCTGTCGCTGAATTGGGGGGAGTTCACCGATCTGCCGCGGGTGCGCATCCGCTCCGACATCCATTGCGTCACCGCCTGGTCGCGCTACGACAACGACTGGGAGGGCGTGTCGGCGCTGGAAATCGTCGAACGCGTGAAGCCGTCGCCTGATGCCAGGCACGTCGTGTTTCACGCCTATGACGGCTACACCACCAACGTGGCGCTGGAGCATTTCGCGCAACCCGACGTGCTGCTGGCCGACCGTTGGATGGGCGAGGAGATCAGCCGCGAGCATGGCGGGCCGCTGCGGGTGGTGATCCCGCGCTTCTATTTCTGGAAGAGCGCCAAGTGGGTGCGGCGCATCGAGTTCGTCGCCATCGACAAGCCCGGCTTCTGGGAAGTGCGCGGCTATCACAATGTCGGCGATCCCTGGCTGGAGCAGCGCTACGACAGCGATGGAGAGTAGAGCATGAGTGCACAGGATTTCGAGTTCCGTGGTATCGATGGCGCCAGGTTGGCGATGAAGGATTTCGCCGGCCGGCCGGTGCTGCTGGTCAACGTCGCCTCGGCCTGCGGCTTCACGCCGCAATATGGCGGCCTGCAGAAGCTGCACCAGCAGTACGGGCCGCAAGGGCTGGTGGTGCTGGGGGTGCCCTGCAACGATTTCGGCGCCCAGGAGCCGGGCAGCGAGAAGGAGATCAAGTCCTTCTGCGAGACCAGCTTCGGCGTCAGCTTCCCGATGACCGCCAAGGAACACGTCATCGGCGCCAACGCCCATCCGCTCTACAAGTGGATCGCCGGCGAGCTGGGCGAGGACCAGGCGCCGCGCTGGAACTTCCACAAATACCTGATCTCGAAGGACGGCGAGTTGTTGGGCGCCTTTCCCAGCAAGGTGACGCCGCAATCGCCCGAACTGGTGAAGGCGGTCGAGGAGGCGCTGACTTAAGGTTTGCCTGCGCTGGCCGGATAGGCGGCGGCGTATGCCTCGCCGAGGGCGTCCTCCAGCAGGCGGCCGGCGCGGTAGCCTTCGAGATTGGCCGGGCGTGCGACGCCGGGGAGGAGGCGCGGGCAGGGTTCGGCTTCGCCGATCACGGTGCGGATCGGCAGGCGCTCGGCGTAGATCGGCAGGGGATAGTCCTCGTCCTCGTCGATCACGCCCTTGGCCCTGATCTTGGCCGAAGCGCGTTCGATTTCCATGCGGACCACGCTGGTCGCCTTGATCTCCTGCGCCGAGCTCTGGCGCAGTTGCGCGGTGCGGCCGGGAAACAGCCGGTCCACCATCATGACCAATGCGTGCTCCTTTTCCTGCTGGTCCTCGATCAGCCGCGCATGGCCGAAGGCCATGACCGAGCGATAGTCGGCGGAATGGTTGAAGCCGCAGCGCGCCAGGACCAGGCTGTCGAAATGGGTGACGGTGAGGCAGGCCGGCTGGCCCTGCGACAGGTTGCGCAACATGCGGCTGGCGCTGCTGCCGTGCCAGTAGAGCGTCGTGCCCTCGCGCCAGAACAGGGTCGGCGTGCAATAGGGCAGCCCGTCCACGACATAGGAAACGTGACACAGCGCTGCCGAGTCGAGCAGGGCATGTACCGTGGTGTGGTCGTAGAAGCCGCGATCGTGCCGCCGCTTGACGCGGTTGACCCTGTCCACGGGATAGGTGCTGGCGGTTTCGGCTGGCATGCGCTTCCCCTCTGTGCGATTGCGCCAAACATCGCATGGCCGGAGCAGGCCGGACAGGCCGGATTCGCAGGCGATGATTGCGTATCCTGCATGCGGGAGCCGTCGCGGGATGACGGCAAGGGACGGAAGCCTGTATCGTGGCAATCCTGCTTTCGGGCCGAGGACACGATGGGAAAACACACCGTACCGACGCGGATCGACTCCTGGCATAGCCACGTCTATTTCGATCCGCAGACGCGCGACAAGGCTTGGGCGCTGCGCGAGAAGATCGTCGAGCATTTCGCCGGCCGCATGGAGATGGGCCGCTTCCATGAGCGCGAGGTCGGCCCGCATCCGATGTTCTCCTACCAGATCGCCTACGGGCCCGAGCATTTCGCCGAAATCATGTCCTGGCTGGCGCTTCACCGGCACGCGCTGATCGTCTTCACCCATCCCAATACCGGCGATGCGCTGGCCGATCATCGCGACCGGGCGATCTGGATGGGCGCCACCCTGCCGCTGAAGCTGGAGGTGCTGGCATGACGATCCGCCGGGTGCGCACCCCGGTGCTCGACCTGGCCTACGAAGCGCACGGGCCGGAAGCGGGAACGCCGGTCATCCAGTTGCACGGTTTCCCTTACGATCCGCGCTGCTACGACGACACCGTCGCGCCGCTGGTCGCGGCCGGCTGCCGCGTGCTGGTGCCCTATCTGCGTGGCTACGGGCCGACGCGCTTCCTCTCCGCCGCAACGCCGCGCTCGGGCGAACAGGCCGCCCTGGGCAAGGACCTGCTCGATTTCATGGATGCGCTGGGCATCGAGAAGGCGGTGCTGGCGGGATACGATTGGGGCGGCCGGGCGGCCTGCATCGTGTCGGCGCTGTGGCCGCGGCGCGTCATCGGGCTGGTGACGGGCGGCGGCTACAACGTCCAGGATATCGCCGCATCGGCGGCGCCCGCGTCGGCGGAAGCGGAGCATCGCTACTGGTACCAGTACTACTTCCACACCGAGCGCGGCCGCGCCGGGCTGGAGGCCAACCGCTACGAGTTCTGCCGGCTGCTGTGGCAATTATGGTCGCCGAACTGGAAATTCGACGAGGCTACCTATGCGCGCTCGGCGGCCTCGTTCGACAATCCGGACTTCGTGCCGGTGGTGATCCAGTCCTACCGCCATCGCTACGGCTATGCCGAGGGCGATCCGGCGCTGCTCGATATCGAGGCGCAACTGGCGCAGCAGCCGAAGATTTCCGTGCCGGCGATCTGCCTGCATGGCGAGGGCGACGGGGTGGCGCCGCCGCAAACTTCGGCCCAGCATCAGTGGATGTTTCCCGGCCGCTACCAACGGCGGACCATTCCCGTCGCCGGCCACAACCTGCCGCAGGAGGCGCCGGCGGAATGGAGCGCCGCGGTTCTCGATCTGCTGCAGCGGTGATCGATTCCCGGTGACAGGAAGCGGAGGCGGGTATGGCGGGCAAAATCCATGTCGGCATCGGCGGCTGGACCTTCGAGCCGTGGCGCGGCGTGTTCTATCCCGACGGCCTGCCGCACAAGCGCGAACTGGAATATGCCTCGCGCGCATTGACCTCGATCGAGATCAACGGCACTTACTATTCCACCTTCAAGCCGGCGAGCTGGCGCAAATGGCGCGACGAGACGCCGGACGGTTTCGTGTTCTCGGTCAAGGCGTCGCGTTTCTGCACCAATCGCCGCGTGCTGGCCGAAGCCGGCGACTCGATCAGGAAATTCATGGAGCAGGGGCTGACCGAACTCGGCGCCAAGCTGGGGCCGATCAACTGGCAGTTCATGGCGACCAAGAAATTCGATGCTGAGGACTTCCAAGCGTTCCTGGAACTGCTGCCGAAGACGCAAGATGGCCTGACCCTGCGCCACGTCGTCGAGGTGCGCAGCCCGACCTTTGCGACCAAGGCGTTCTACGATCTGGCGGCCAGACACGGCGTGGCGATCGTCTATGCCAGGGACGAGGAATTCCCCGAGATCGACCAGCCGACGGCCGGCTTCACCTATGCGCGGCTGATGGCGACGCAGGAGAAGCTGAAGACCGGCGTGACCGATGCGGAGCTTGACGGCTTTGCCAAGCAGCTCAGGAAATGGGCCCGGCGCGGCGATGTGTTCGCCTATTTCATCTCCGGCGCCAAGGTCCGCAACCCGGCGGCCGCGCAGGCCCTGATCGAGAAACTGTCTTAAGGCCGGTGTCCGCCTTCGGCGCCGCGCCGCAGGTTTTCCAGCGCCTGCGCCTCGTAACGGTCGCGGAACAGCGGCGTCGCGAAGATGTGCGGCCGCTGCAGCATGGCGCGGTAGAAGCCGGCGCGGGCGGCCCAGAACTTCGCCGGGCTGTCGTGCAGCACGCGGAACTCGCGTTCGATGGCATGGGCGTGGCGGTCGAACTCGGGCCATGGCGAGCCCAGGCGGTAAAGGTCGAGATCGATGACGCGCGCCGCTTCGGCAGACGGTTCGGCGGCATGCATGGTCTCGATGATGATGCGCTCGGCCGCCGCCAGGGTTGCCCTGTCGATGCCGGCCAGGAAGGCGGGACCGTTGGCGGCGGTGGCCAGCAACAGCTTCGCCGACAGCCGCTCGTTCGCGCCCTTGTCGGCGCCCGGCACGTAGACCGCATCGTGCCATAGCACCGCCAGTTCCTCGGCTGGCGACAGGTCGAGCGCCAGGGACCGCGCCAGCGCCATCATTTCCTGCACATGCGCGGCGTCGTGATAGAAGCGGTGCGGCTGGCGGTAATGGATCAGCGCCAGCTCGACCATCGCCGCATTGTCGAACAGCGACGCCATGGTCAGCCCAGCACCGGCAGCAGCTTCTCGAACACGGATTCGAACATGGCCGTGGTCAGCACGCCGGTATTGGTGTTGTAGCGCGAGCAATGATAGCTGTCGGCCAGAACCAGACCGTTCGGCAGCCGGTACTGCGCGCCATGGACGAACTTGTAGTCCTTGGCCGGCCTGACGCTCAGCGTGCGCAGGATCTGGTCATGCGCGCCCTTGCCCAGCGCCAGGATCGCCTTCAGCCTGGGCATGGCGGCGATTTCGCCGACCAGAAACGGGCGGCAATTGGCGAACTCCGACGGCTCGGGCTTGTTCTGCGGCGGCACGCAGCGCACGGCGTTGGTGATGCGCGCGCCGGTCAGTGTCAGCCCGTCGTCCGGCGATTGTGCGTAGGTGCCGCGCGCCAGGCCGAACTTCAGCAGCGTGCCGTAGAGCAGCACGCCGGCATAGTCGCCGGTGAAGGGCCGGGCGGTACGGTTGGCGCCGCGCAGGCCGGGCGCCAGCCCCACGATCAGCAATCTGGCGTCGAGGCCGCCGAAAGGCGGCACCGGCGCGTTGTGCCAGTCGGGAAACTTGGCCCGGTTCTCGAGGCGGAAGGAAACCAGCCGTGGGCAGCGCGGACAGTCGCGATCAGGCAGCGGCGGCTGGGCCGCCGCCGCCGGGTTCGCGCTCATCGGCAATCAGGCCCGGCGCACCACGCCGTCGTCGTCCATGTCGTCGTCCATCTCCGCCTGGCGGTTGCTGAGCGGGCGGGCCGGGCGCTCGCCCTGGCGGGCGATCATCGGCGCCAGATCGGCCAGCTCGACGAAATTGTCGGCCTGGCGGCGCAGCTCGTCGGCCACCATTGGCGGCGAGGACTTGATGGTGCTGATCACCGTGGCGCGCAGGCCGCGCCGCTGCACCGCCTCGATCAGGCGGCGGAAATCGCCGTCGCCGGAGAACAGCACGACATGGTCCAGCACCGGCGTCATTTCGAGCATGTCGATCGCCAGCTCGATATCCATGTTGCCTTTCACCTTGCGCCGGCCGGTGGCGTCGGTGAATTCCTTGATCGGCTTGGTGACGACGGAGAAGCCGTTGTAGTCGAGCCAGTCGACCAGCGGACGGATCGGGGAATACTCCTGGTCCTCGATCAGCGCGGTATAGTAATAGGCGCGGATGAGACGGCCGGTGCCGCGGAACTGGCCCAGCAGACGACGGTAGTCGATGTCGAAACCCAGCGAGCGCGCGGCCGAATAGAGATTGGCGCCGTCGATGAAAAGGCCAATCCTTTCACCGGCGTAAAACAGATCCTTCATGTCATGTCCTTCTGTCGGCCGCCGACGAAATTGCGTTCGGACGGCACAATCCTGATGCTGCACAGAACCACGAGACATTGCGGCAAGTCCAGCCCGCAACCGCAGGGGCCCCATGCAAACGAGCCATGAACCGATACTGGCAATGGAAAACCGGCTTTATTTTGTCGGGCTGGGGGCCAATCTGCCATCGCGGGCGGGAAACCCGCTGGAGACGCTGGTGGCGGCTCTCGCCGCCATGGAAGTGAGGAATATCAACATAGTGGCCCGCTCGCCTTGGTTCGAGAGCGAACCCGTCCCCAAGAGCGAGCAGGACTGGTTTATCAATGCCGTTATCTTAGTATTTGGATTAGAAAATCCATATAATATGCTGAAATTATTACATGAAATTGAGATTGAATTTGGCCGGGTCCGCTCCGTTCCCAATGCGGCCCGGCCACTCGACCTCGATCTGCTGGAGCGGCTGGACCGGGCGCGGATAACACCGCAATCGACCGTTGCAACCGGACAGGGCGGCGTTGATCTCTCAGGCGACCGTCTGCTCCTGCCGCATCCCCGCCTGGCGGAGAGGGGCTTCGTGCTGCGGCCATGGCAGACCATCGCGCCGGATTGGGTTCATGCCCCCAGCGGCCTTGCCGTGGCGGCAATGGCGGCGCGTCTGCCGCCGGAGCCGGTCGTGCGCCTGCTGCAGGCCTGATGCCGGTCGCTGCGACCCCATGACCCGGCAATATCGTTGCGTTTTGCTGCGCTGCGCCTATATTCTGGGCGTTCAACGGAATTGCTTAAGTATCTGACCAAGGTGACGAAATGGCCCGCGTAACCGTCGAAGACTGCGTCCAGCAGATCCCCAACCGGTTCGATCTGGTGATGACCGCCGCGCAGCGCGCGCGCGATATCTCGGCCGGCGCGCAGCTGACGCTGGATCGCGACCGCGACAAGAACCCGGTCGTGGCGCTGCGCGAAATCGCCGAGCGCACGGTCTCGATCGAGTCCCTGAACGAATCGCTCATCAAGGGCATGCAGAAGCATGCCGAGGTCGATGAGCCGGACGAGGGCCAGGAACTGCTTGAACTCGAGCAGCAGCTTGCGGCGACCCTGGCGGCGCAGCCGCCGGAGCCCGAGAAGGAAACGCTCGAGATCGACGACGAGAGCGCCGGCGCCGGCGAGCAGGTCTGATCGATCGTTACGGCGGCCGCGAGGCGCGGCTGCCGGCAAGGTGCCCATCCACTTTCCGGCCGCGCCGTCGCCCGACGCCAGATGTGGCAACGAGCTAACGGAGTGCAGGCGGGAAATGCTCCGCCAGTTTGAACTGGTCGAACGCGTCAAGTCCTACGATCCCATGGCGGACGAGGACACGATCAACCGCGCCTACGTCTATACGATGAAGGCGCATGGCGGGCAGAAGCGCGCCTCGGGCGATCCCTATTTCTCGCACCCGATCGAGGTCGCGGGCATCCTCACCGAGATGAAGCTCGACAGCGCCTCGATCGTCACCGCGCTGCTGCACGACACGGTCGAGGACACGGTCGCGACCCTGGAGGACATCGACCGCATGTTCGGCGGCGAGATCGCCCGCCTGGTCGACGGCGTGACCAAGCTGTCGCGGCTGGAGCTGCAGTCGGACCGCACCAAGCAGGCGGAGAATTTCCGCAAGCTGCTGCTGGCGATGTCGGAGGACATCCGCGTGCTGCTGGTCAAGCTGGCCGACCGGCTGCACAACATGCGCACGCTGCGCTTCATCAAGGATCCCGACAAGCGCCGCCGCATCGCGCGCGAGACCATGGAAATCTACGCGCCGCTGGCCGCCCGTATCGGCATGCAGGAGATCAAGGACGAGATGGAGGACATGGCGTTCGCCGAACTCCATCCCGAGGCGCACGATTCGCTGGTCAAGCGGCTGGAGTTCCTGCGCGAGGAGGGCGGCGCGGGCATTCCCGCCATTGTCGAGCGCCTGCGCAAGACCCTGGCCGACCAGTGGGTCAAGGCCGAGGTCTCCGGCCGCGAGAAGGCGCCGTACTCCATCTGGCGCAAGATGGAGACCAAGCACGTGGCGCTGGAGCAGCTTTCCGACATCATGGCCTTCCGCGTCATCGTCGACACCGTGCCGGAATGCTACCAGGCGCTGGGCGTGATCCATGGCGGCTATCGCGTCGTGCCCGGCCGCTTCAAGGACTACATTTCCAACCCCAAGCCCAACGGCTACAAGTCGCTGCACACCACGGTGTTCGGCCAGGGCCAGCAGCGGCTGGAGATCCAGATCCGCACCCGCGAAATGCACGACTTCGCCGAGCGCGGCGTGGCGGCGCACTGGTCCTACAAGCAGGGCGTGCCGACCGACGGCCGGCAGTATCGCTGGCTGCGCGAGCTGCTGGGCATTCTGGAGAACGCTTCCTCGCCGGAGGAATTCCTCGAGCACACCAAGCTGGAGATGTTCCAGGACCAGGTGTTCTGCTTCTCGCCCAAGGGCGATCTCATCAACCTGCCGCGGCGGGCGACGCCGGTCGACTTCGCCTATGCCGTGCACAGCCAGGTCGGCGACACCTGCATCGGCGCCAAGGTCAACGGCCGCATGGTGCCGCTGCGCACCGAGCTGCAGAACGGCGACCAGGTCGAGATCATCACGTCGAAGGCGCACTCGCCCAGTCCGACCTGGGAGCGCTTCGTCGTCACCGGCAAGGCGCGGGCGGCGATCCGCCGCTTCGTGCGCACCCGCCAGCGCGAGCAGTACGTGCAGCTCGGCCGCTCCATGCTGCAGCGCAGCTTCAAGGAAGCCGGCTACGAGCTGACCGACAAGGGTCTGGACGGGGCGGCGCCGGTGTTCAAGCAGCACGGCGCCGACGATTTGGCGGCGGCGGTCGGTTCGGGCGTGATCTCCGACCGCGACGTGCTGAGCGCGGTCTATCCGGGGCTGAAGGAAAAGGACGAGAAGAAGAAAGGGCCGCTGGCCGGCCTGTTCAAGAGCAAGCCCAAGGTCAACGGCACGGCGCCGGGGTCGGTGGAGATACGCGGGCTGATCCCGGGCATGGCCGTGCACTACGCCCGCTGCTGCCATCCGCTGCCGGGCGACCGCATCGTCGGCATCGTCACCACCGGCAAGGGCGTGACCATCCACACCATCGACTGCGACACGCTGGAGAGCTTCGCCGACATGCCCGAGCGCTGGCTCGACGTGAGCTGGGCGGCCGGCAGCGACACCAAGCATGTCGGCCGCCTGCGCGTGACCCTGGTCAACGAGCCGGGCAGCCTGTCCAGCGTGGCGAACGTCATTGCCAAGGACCGCGGGAATATCAGCAATCTGAAAATAGTGAACCGCGGCGAGGACTATTTCGACATGCTGATCGACATCGAGGTTTCGGATGTCAAGCATCTGAGCCACATCATCGCCGCGCTCAAGGCCGACCGGTCGATCAATTCGGTCGAGCGCACGCGAAGCTGAAGGGGGACAGGGAATGCGCGGCAAGCTCCGGCTGGGCGTCAACATCGACCACGTCGCCACCATCCGCAACGCGCGCGGCGGCTTGCATCCCGACCCGGTACGGGCGGCCAAGCTGGCGGCGGCCGCGGGCGCCGACGGCATCACCGCCCATCTGCGCGAGGATCGCCGGCACATCTCCGATTTCGACATCGAGCGGCTGAGCCGCGAGATCGACCTGCCGCTGAATTTCGAGATGGCGGCGACCGACGAGATGCTGGCCATCGCGCTGCGCGCCCGGCCGCACGCGGCCTGCATCGTGCCGGAGAAGCGGGAGGAGCGCACCACCGAGGGCGGGCTCGACGCCGTCGGCGGCCACAATCATCTCAAACCGCTGATCACCAGGCTCGCCGAGGCCGGCATTCGCGTGTCGCTGTTCGTCGAGGCCGATCCGCGCCAGCTCGATGCCGCCAAGGCGCTGGGCGCGCCGGTGGTCGAGATCCATACCGGCGCCTATTGCGAGGCGCAGGGTGAGGAGCGGGCGCAGCATCTGGCGCGCATCGTCGCGGCCGCCGCCCATGCCGAGGCGATCGGGCTGGAATGCCATGCCGGGCACGGGCTGACCTTCGACACGGTCGCGCCGGTGGCCGCCATCCCCACCATCGTCGAGCTGAACATCGGCCATTTCCTGGTCGGCGAGGCGATCTTCGTCGGCCTGGAGGCGTCGATCCGACGCATGCGCCAGGTGATGGACGAAGCGCGCGGCCTGAGCGAAACCAGGGCGGGCGCAAGGTGATCATCGGCCTGGGTTCGGACCTGATCGACATCCGTCGCGTCGACAAGACGCTGGCGCGCTTCGGCACGAGGTTCCTCGACCGCGTCTTCACCGAGACCGAGCGGCGCAAATCGGACCGCCGCGCCGCCCGCGCGGCTTCCTACGCCAAGCGCTTCGCCGCCAAGGAGGCGTGCGCCAAGGCGCTGGGCACGGGGCTGCGCAAAGGCGTGTTCTGGCGCGACATGGGCGTGGTCAACCTGCCTGGCGGCCAGCCCACTATGCAACTCACCGGCGGCGCGCTGGCCCGGCTGCAGGCCATCACCCCGCAAGGGCGCACGGCGCGCATTCACCTGACGATTACCGACGACTTCCCGCTGGCCCAGGCCTTCGTGGTCATCGAGGCGGTCTGACGCCCGTTGCCGGCGTTTCGGCAACGCTGCCGCGCGGTACAGACGAAGCGCGACAGCATGGTTTTTTGCTGCTATATCCGGCCCGTTCCTGGGCGCCGAGGGGAAGGCGACCGGATTTTCCACGCAGGACGAGTACCTCCATGGCAATTGGCGGCAGGCAGAAGGAAGAGGGGTTCTGGGCGTCGACCTGGGACACGATCAAGACCCTCGTATACGCGGTTCTGATCGCCATGGTGTTCCGGACCGTCCTGATCGAACCCTTCAGCATTCCCTCCGGCTCGATGAAGCCGACTCTGCTGGAGGGCGACTACCTGTTCGTCACCAAATATTCCTACGGCTACAGTCGCTATTCGATGCCGTTCTCGCCGTCGCTGTGGGATGGGCGCATCCTCTACAGCGAGCCCAAGCGCGGCGACGTCGTGGTGTTCCGCCAGCCGACCAACGACACCACCGATTTCATCAAGCGCATCGTCGGCCTGCCCGGCGACCGCGTCCAGGTCGTCAACAGCGTCCTCACCATAAACGGCGAGCCGGTGCGGCGCGTGGAGGCCACGCCCTGGATCGAGGGCCGGATGCGGCAGGACCAGTTCATCGAGACCCTGCCCGAGGGACGCCGCCACGCCATCCTGGAGAACCCGGAGCTGGACGAGCGCGCCATCGTCGAGCGCAACCCGACCACCGGCCTGCCGCAGCGCACCGGGTCGGTCGACAACACGCGCGTCTACGTCGTGCCGCAGAACTATTTCTTCGCCATGGGCGACAACCGCGACAACTCGCAGGACAGCCGCTTCCCCGATGTCGGGCCGGTGCCGGTCGAGAACCTGATCGGCCGCGCCGAGTTCGTGTTCTTCTCGCATGACGGGTCGGCCAGCTGGTGGCAGGTCTGGAAGTGGCCGGGCGCGATCCGCTGGGGCCGCATCTTCAAATCCATCGAATAGACTCTCCGTGCCGCGCCCGATTACCTCCCTCGAACCGCTGCTCAAGGCCATAGGCCACCGCTTCGCCGATCCCGCGCTGCTCGACGAGGCGCTGACCCATCGCAGCGCCGTCGACCGCAACCGCAAGGGCCGCGCCCGCTTCGCCCATGGCAACGAGCGGCTGGAGTTTCTCGGCGACCGGGTGCTGGCGCTGGTCGTGGCGGAAATGCTGCTGCAGCAGTTTCCCGGCGACAGCGAGGGCGAGCTGGCCAAGCGCCATGCCGCGCTGGTCAAGGCCAGCGTGCTGGCCGAGGTGGCGCGCGAGGTCGGGCTGGGCGAGCACGTGCGCCTGGCCGACAACGAGCGCGCCAGCGGCGGCGCGGCCAAGCCGACCATCCTGGCCGATGCCTGCGAGGCGGTGCTGGGCGCGCTCTATCGCGATGGCGGGCTGGAGGTGGCGGCCGCCTTCGTGCGCCGGCACTGGCAGGCGCGGCTGGAAGCGGCGGTGAAGCCGCCGGCCGACGCCAAGACGGCGCTGCAGGAATGGGCGCAGGGACGGGGGCTGAAGCTGCCGGAATACCGGGAAGTCGGGCGCGAGGGGCCGGCGCATGCGCCGAAATTCGCCGTCGAGGTCGCCGTGCAGGATCGCAAGCCGGCGCGCGGCGTGGGACGCACCAAGCGCGAGGCCGAGCGCGATGCGGCCGCCCGGCTGCTGGCGGAGCTGGAACCATGAGCGAAGCTGCCAACGTGCCGACACGCTGCGGCTTCGTCGCCCTGCTGGGCGCGCCCAATGTCGGCAAGTCGACCCTGTTGAACGCGCTGGTCGGCGCCAAGGTGGCGATCGTCTCTCCCAAGCCGCAGACCACACGCAGCCGCATCGTCGGCATCGTGATGGAGGGCGCCGCCCAGCTCATCCTGGTCGACGTGCCCGGCATCTTCCAGCCGCGCCGCCGGCTCGATAGGGCGATGGTGGCTTCCGCCTGGCAGGGCGCGCAGGATGCCGACATCATTGCCCATATCGTCGATGTCGAGCGGCCCGACGACGGCGAGACGCTGGCCATCGCCGAGAAGCTGAAGGCCGACGGCCGCACCGCCATCCTGGTCCTGAACAAGGTCGATGCGCTGGCGCGCGAGAAGCTGCTGCCCATCGCCCAGCGCTTCAACGAGATCGGCGGCTACAGCGACACCTTCATGGTCTCCGCCCTGACCGGCAGCGGCGTCGCCGATCTGCGCGCCGCGCTGGCGGCGAAACTGCCCGCGGGGCCGCATCTCTTCCCCGAAGACCAGCTCACCGACCTGCCGCAGCGGCTGCTGGCGGCGGAGATCACGCGCGAGCAGATCTATCTGCAACTGCACGAGGAAGTGCCGTACTCGACCGCGGTCGAGACCGAGAACTGGGTCGAGCGCGACGACGGCTCGGTGCGCATCGACCAGGCGATCTACGTCCAGCGCGAGGGACAGAAGGCCATCGTGCTGGGCAAGGGCGGCGCGCGCATCAAGGCGCTGGGCCAGTCGGCGCGGCGCGAACTGGAGGCGATGCTGGGCCGCCGGGTGCATCTGTTCCTGTTCGTCAAGGTGCGCGAGAACTGGATCGATGATCCCGAACGCTTCCGCGAATGGGGACTGGACTATAATGTGTGATTTCCTGCCGCATCTCCTGGTGCTGCGGGCGGGGAGGCGCAGGTAGGGTTCCGGCCATGGAATGGACCGAGGAGGCGATCGTTCTCGACAGCCGCCGCTATGGCGAGACCGGAACGATCGTGACCTTGCTGACCCCGGCGCATGGCCGACACGCGGGTCTGGTCCATGGCGGGGGCGGCTCGAAATCGCGCGGCCTCTACCAGCCCGGCAATCACATTCGCGCCACGTGGCGCGGCCGGCTGGCCGAGCAGCTGGGCAGCTTCGCGGCCGAAATGATCACGCCGCATGCCGCGCTTTTGCTCGATGATGCGCTGAAACTGGAGGGCCTGCTGGCTGCCTGCGCCGTAGCCGAGGGCGCCCTGCCGGAGCGCGAGCCGCATCCGGCCGTGTTCGTCGGGTTCCGGGCGCTGCTGCTGGCCATGGAGTCGCCGGCCTGGCCGGCCATCTACGTCAAGCTGGAGCTGGGCTTGCTGCGCGAACTGGGATTCGGTCTCGATCTGGAAAGCTGCGCCATGACGGGCGAGACCCAAGGACTGGCCTTCGTCTCGCCCCGTACCGGCCGGGCCGTTACCGAAGCCGCTGCCGCGCCCTATCGCGACAAACTGCTGCGCCTGCCACCCTTCCTGCTGCCGGGCGCGGCACTTGAGGCGGTGCCGGTCGCCGACTGGCTCGACGGGCTGGCGCTGACCGCCCATTTCCTGGAGCGGCACATCTTCTGGCCGCACAACAAGACTTTGCCGGCCTCGCGAACGCGATTCGTTGACCGCTTGGCCGGTTCGGCTACTATATCTGGTAACCCAATCGCATAATTTGTTTCGGTAAGCATGGCTAAGTCCGCACAAGCCGCCGGCGGAGAGATCAGCGGCGTACCTTTGGCTGAAGCGCTGTCGGAGCGCTACCTGTCCTATGCCCTCAGCACCATCATGGCGCGCTCGCTGCCCGACGTGCGCGACGGGCTGAAGCCGGTCCATCGCCGGCTGCTCTACGCCATGATGCAGTTGCGGCTCGACCCGGGCAGCGGCTTCAAGAAATGCGCCCGCGTCGTGGGCGACGTCATCGGCAAGTACCATCCGCACGGCGACCAGGCGGTGTACGACGCGCTGGTGCGGCTGGCGCAGGATTTCGCCGTGCGCTACCCGCTGATCGACGGGCAGGGCAATTTCGGCAACATCGACGGCGATAACGCGGCCGCCATGCGCTACACCGAATCGCGCCTGACCGAAGTGGCGCAGGCGCTGCTGCGCGGCATCGACGAGGATGCGGTCGATCTGCGTCCCACCTATGACGGCGAGGAAAGCGAGCCGGTCGTCCTGCCCGCCGCCTTCCCCAACCTGCTGGCCAACGGCGCTTCGGGCATCGCGGTCGGCATGGCGACGTCGATTCCGCCGCATAATCTGGGCGAGCTGTGCGATGCGCTGCTGCACCTCATCAGGTTCCCCAAGGCGACGGGCGAGAAGCTGGTCGAACTGGTGCCGGGGCCGGATTTCCCGACCGGCGGCGTGCTGGCCGAATCGCGCGAGGGCATCGTCGAGGCCTACAGGACCGGCCGCGGCTCCTTCCGCCTGCGCGCGCGCTGGAAGACGGAGAAGCTGTCGCAGGGGCAGTACGAGATCGTCGTCACCGAGATTCCCTACCAGGTGCAGAAGGCGAAGCTGATCGAGAAGATCGCCGAGCTGATCACCACCAAGAAGCTGCCGGTCCTCGACGACGTGCGCGACGAATCGACCGAGGACGTGCGCCTGGTGCTGGTGCCGAAAAGCCGCAACGTGCCGGCCGATGTGCTGATGGAGCAGCTTTTTCGCCTGACCGACCTGGAAACCCGGGTGCCGCTCAATCTCAACGTGCTGGATGCGCAGAACGTGCCGCGGGTGATGAGCCTGCGCGAGGCGCTGCAGGCCTGGCTCGACCACCGCCACGAGGTGCTGGTGCGCACCTCCAAGCACCGGCTGGCGGCGATCGAGCGGCGGCTGGAGATTCTCGACGGCTACCTGATCGCCTATCTCAACATCGACGAGCTGATCAGGATCATCCGGCGCGAGGACGAGCCCAAACCGGTGATCGTCAGGCGCTTCAAGCTGACCGAGGTGCAGGCCGAGGCGATCCTGAATATGCGCCTGCGCGCCCTGCGCAAGCTGGAAGAGTTCGAGATCAAGGGCGAGCACAAGAAGCTGTCCGACGAGGGCAAGTCCTTGCGCTCCCTGCTGCGCGACGAGGACAAGCGCTGGCAGGCGATTGCCGCCGAGGTCAAGGGGCTGAAGGAGAAATTCGGCCTCAAAACCGCGCTGGGCAAGCGTCGCACCGAGCTGACGGAGGCGCCCAGTGCGGTGGTGGTGCCGATCGACGCCTTCATCGAGCGCGAGCCGGTCACCGTCATCTGCTCGGAGAAGGGCTGGATCCGCGCCGCCAAGGGGCATCTGGCGCCCGACGCCGAGCTGAAGTTCAAGGAAGGCGATGCCGGCCGCTTCGCGCTGCACGCCATGAGCACCGACAAGCTGCTGGTGTTCGGCACCAATGGCCGCTTCTACACGCTGGCCATCGACAAGCTGCCGGGCGGGCGCGGCCAGGGCGAGCCGCTGCGGCTGATGATCGACCTGGGCAACGAGCAGGACATCGTGGCGCTGCTGGTCAACAAGGGCGGTCGCAAGTTCCTGGTAGCCTCCAATGCCGGCCGCGGCTTTGTCGTGCCGGAGGACGAGGTGGTGGCGCAGACGCGCAACGGCAGGCAGGTGCTCAATCTGGCCGACAAGGAGAAGGCGGCGGTCTGCCGCGAGATACCGGAGGAGGCCGACTCCGTGGCGGTGGTGGGCGAGAACCGCAAGTTGCTGATCTTCCCGCTGTCGGAAGTGCCGGAAATGACCCGCGGCCGCGGCGTCATCCTGCAGAAATACAAGGATGGCGGCCTGTCCGACGCCAAGGCCTTCCGGCGCAAGGAGGGCTTGAGCTGGCAGGCCGGCGACAACCGGGTGCGCACCGAAACCGATCTGCGCGACTGGATCGGCCAGCGCGCCCAGGCCGGCCGCCTGCCGCCCAAGGGTTTCTCCAGCCGCAACAAGTTCTGACGGGGCGGGAATGGATCTGCGTACCTTGATCGAGGCGCTGGCGCTGGGCGCCATCGAGGGCCTGACCGAGTTCATTCCGGTATCCTCGACCGGGCACCTGATCCTGTTCGCCGAGCTGTTCGGGTTCGACGGTCCGCCCGGGCGGGTGTTCGAGATCGTGATCCAGTTCGGCGCCATCCTGGCCGTGTGCTTTCTCTATCGCAAACGGCTGGTCGATACGCTGCTGGGGCTCGGCCGCGACGTCAGCGCCCGCCGCTTCGCGCTGAACATCCTGCTCGCCTTCCTGCCCTCGGTGGTGGCCGGCGTGCTGCTGCATGGCTTCATCAAGTCGGTGCTGTTCAGCCCGCTCGTGGTCTGCGTGTCGCTGATCGTCGGCGGCGTACTGATCCTGCTGATCGAACGCTATTTCACCTCCGACCGCGTGCCCGACGTCGACAGCATCGACTGGAAGCTGGCGCTGCAGATCGGCTTCTGCCAGACCCTGGCCATGATCCCCGGCGTCTCGCGCTCGGGCGCCACCATCATGGGGGCGCGGGTGCTGGGGCTGAACCGGGCGGCGGCGACCGAATTCTCCTTCTTCCTCGCCATCCCGACCATGCTGGCGGCGACGGTGTACGATGCCTACAAGAATGCCGGCGCTCTCTCGAACGACAACTGGCTGCTGATTGCGCTGGGTTTCGTCGTGGCGTTCCTGACGGCGCTGCTGGTGGTGTCGAAGCTGGTTGCCTTCGTCAGCCGCAACGGCTTTGGCGTTTTCGCCTGGTATCGCATCGGCTTCGGCAGCCTGATGCTGGTGCTGCTGTTCGTGCTCGGCTGAGCCTATTCGGCGATTCGGTCGAAACCCGATCTGCAGCCGGCCTGCGGCATTGCCCCCGCAGGCCGCGTCGGCTAAGAATCCTGGCGTTTTACGCTGAAAAACCTGAATTTTTGCCTTCGAGGGAGCGGCATGACCTCCGACAATGCCCCGCCGCAGGGGCCGCTGACCGGCATCACGGTAATCGATCTGACCCGGGTGCTGGCCGGGCCCTATTGCACCATGCTGCTGCACGATCTGGGCGCGCGGGTCGTCAAGGTCGAGACGCCGCACACCGGCGACGATTCGCGGCATATCGGGCCGTTCCTGAACGGCAAGTCGGCCTATTTCATGTCGCTCAATCGCGGCAAGCAGAGCATCGCGCTGGACCTCAAGACGCCGGCCGACCGGGACGTGTTCGAAAAGCTGCTGGCGAAGGCCGACGTGCTGGTGGAGAACTACCGGCCGGGCACGATGGAGAAGCTGGGCTACGGCTACGAGACGCTGAGGCAGAAGTATCCGAAGCTGATCTACGCCGCTTCGTCCGGTTTCGGCGACAGCGGGCCCTATCGCAAGCGTGCCGCCTACGACATGGTGGTGCAGGGCATGGGCGGCATCATGAGCATCACCGGCCATCCCGGCGGTCCGCCGACCCGCGTCGGCACCTCGGTGGGCGATATCACCGCCGGCCTGTTCACCACCGTCGGCATCAACGCCGCGCTCTATCACCGCGGCCAGACCGGGCAGGGGCAGAAGATCGACGTCGCCATGCTCGACTGCCAGATCGCCATTCTGGAGAACGCGATCGCCCGCTATTTCGCCACCGGCCAGATTCCCGGTCCCCTCGGCGCACGCCATCCCTCGATCACGCCGTTCGAGGCCTATCGCGCCGCCGACGGCTACCTGATCGTCGCCGCCGGCAACGAGGGGCTGTTCTCGAAACTGTGCCACTGCATCGACGCGCCGGCCCTGCTGCAGGACCCGCGCTTCACCAGCAACGATCTGCGTACCCGCAATCACGAGGAACTGAGACTGGAGTTCGAGCGGGTTTTCGCCGCCGGCACGGTCGCGCACTGGCTGGCGCGGCTGGAGGCGGCCGGCGTGCCCTGCGGTCCGCTCAACAATGTCGAGCAGGCGCTGAACGATCCGCAGGTGCTGGCCCGCAACATGGTGGTTAGCGCGCAGGATCCGGTGGCGGGCGAACTGAAGATGGCCGGCAATCCGATCAAGCTGTCCGGCTTCGCCGATCCGCGCACGCGCGGACGCACCCCCGATCTCGATGCCGACCGCGACCTCATCCTGGCCGAGTTGAACGGGTGAGGGCACTGCGCTTCCTGCTGCGGCTGCTGGGCCGAACGGTCCTGGCCATCGCGATCGTTATCGCGGTGGTGGTGGCCGGCGCCTATTTCCACATGCGCTCCTCGCTGCCGGACTATGCGGCCGACCGCACGGTGCAGGGGCTGGACCAGCCGGTGCAGATCATCCGCGACCGCAACGCGGTGCCGCACATCTTCGCCAATTCGCTCGAGGACGCGATGTTCGGCCTGGGCTACGTCCACGCCCAGGACCGGCTGTGGCAGATGGAGGTGACGCGGCGGCTGGCCAGCGGTCGGCTGTCGGAACTGCTGCCGGCGTCGCTGCTGGGAATCTCGCTGGGAACGCCGTTCCTGCCGGCCGACCGCGCCATGCGCACCCTGGGCGTGCGCAATCGCGCCGAGCAGAGCTACAACGCGCTGTCCGATGCGACCAAGGCCCGGCTGACGGCCTATGCCGCCGGCGTGAATGCCTGGCTGCAGGGCAACAATGCAGCGCTGCCGCCCGAGTTCATCCTGCTGCAGCACGCTCCCGAACCCTGGCAGCCGGTCGATTCCCTGCTGTGGGGCAAGCTGATGGCGCTGTCGCTGGACGGCAACTGGCGGCGCGAAATCTTGCGGGCGCGGCTCTACAAGGCTTTCCCCGAGAGCGCCGCCGATCTCTTCCCCGAATATCCGGCCGACGGGCATACCACTCTTGGGGCGGCGCAGCAGGCGCTGCGCGAACTGCCGCTGGAGCGGCTGTTCGCCTTCAGTGGCCTGCCGGGCATCGTCAAGACCATGGCCTCGAACGAGTGGGTGGTGGCCGGCAACCACACCCAGAGCGGCGCGCCGCTTCTGGCCAACGATCCGCACCTGGCCTTCGAGGCGCCATCGACCTGGTACCTGGTGCGGCTGGTCGGGCCGGGCTTCGACCTGCGCGGCGCCACCTCGCCGGGCTCGCCCGGCATCATCCTGGGCCATAACGGGCGCATCGGCTGGGGCTTCACCACCACCAATCTCGACAGCCAGGACCTGTTCGTCGAAAAGATCGACCCGACCAATCCGGACCGCTATGTGACGCCCGACGGCGTGGCGCCGTTCCGCGTTCGCGAGGAAATCATCCGCATCCGCAATGGCGGCGAGGTGCGTCTGCGCGTGCGCGAGACCCGGCACGGCCCGGTGGTTTCCGATCTGGTCTCGCCGCTGCAGGGGGCAGGGCAGAGACAGGCGCAGGGGAACGGCAACGGCACCAGCGACTTCATCGAAAGCGGCCACGTGCTGGCGCTGCAGGCGGTGGCGCTCGATGCGGCGGACACGACGGCCGAAGCAATCGCCGGACTCAATATGGCGCGCAACTGGGATGAGTTCCAGGCCGCGCTGCGCCACTATGTCGGGCCGATGCAGAACATCGTCTATGCCGATGTCGACGGCAATATCGGCTTCACCGCCGCCGGCCGTATCCCGGTGCGCCGCGGCGGCAACGGATCGGTGCCGGTGCCGGGCTGGAGCGGCGAATACGACTGGAGCGGCACGGTGCCGTTCGAACAACTGCCGCGCGCCTTCAACCCGCCGGCCGGCCGCATCGTCAATGCCAATGCCCGCGTCGGCGCGCCCGACTATCCGCACTTCATCAGCCGCGACTGGGCCGAGCCCTATCGCCAGGAGCGGGCCGAGACGCTGCTGACCCGTGGCCGCGCCCACACCGTCAGCGACATGGTCTCGATCCAGGCCGATGCGCTGACGCCGGACATGTACGACATGATGCCGCTGCTGCTGCGCGCCAAATCGACCCATCCCAGGGCCGGCGAGGCGATCGAGCGCCTGCTGCTGTGGGACGGGCGCATGCTGCGCGACCGGCCCGAGCCGCTGATCTATACCGCCTGGCTGCGGGCGCTGCACCGCGCGCTCTACGCCGACGAGATCGGCGATGCGCTGTTTGTCGATATCAGGTCGGACGAGGTCAGGATCCTGCGGCACATGCTGACCAACGCGCCCGGCTGGTGCGACGACCGGCGGACGCCCGAGGTCGAGACCTGCGAGGACATCATCGGCAAGGCGCTGGGCATGGCGCTGGACGACCTGAGCGCGCGCTACGGCTCGTCGCTGGATGGCTGGCGCTGGGGCGAGGCGCATCCGGCGCTGTTCCGCCACCGTCTGTTCGACGCCATCGCCCCGCTGCGCTTCATCGGCAACCGCAGCATCGCCTCCGACGGCGGCTTCCACACGCTGAACCGGGCTTCGCCCAGTCCCGGCTTCGCCCGCGCCCCTTACGCGGCGGTGCATGGCGCCACGCTGCGGACGGTGATGGATTTCTCCGATCTCGACCGCAGCCGCTTCCTCATTCCGATGGGCCAGTCCGGCAATCCGCTGTCGCCCTGGTACGACAACGCGCTGGAGGACTGGCGCGATCTGCGGTACCTGACCATCGCCGGTCGCCGGCATGACCTGATGCGCCGGTCGCTGGCCAGCCAGTGGTTGCGGCCGGGAGACTGAGTAGGTCGCGTTTTCCGGAATTACGCGATCCGCAGGGGAAATCCCTTGCTTTGATGGCCAGCCAATCCCATATGGCCGGTCGGGGCATGCCGGGGGTCCGCCTGCCCAGGGAGAATTCGCCGCGATGGCCCAGTCCGACCTGCCGATTCCTTTCACCTTGAAAATCAATCCGGATAACGCCACGCCCGATCCGGTCAGCGAGCCGCAATACTATGACGGGCTGCTGAGCCGCCGGGTGGTGGCCTATTTTCTCGACCTGCTCTTCATCGGCCTGCTGTGGATGGCGGCGGTGGTGGCGGGTGTGGTGATCAAGGTCGTCAGCTTCGGACTTCTCACGCCGCTGGTCGTGGTGGGGCTGGCAATCCTGGCGCCGGCCTATCACGTGCTGACCGTCGCCAGCGAGGGCCGCGCCACACCGGGCATGCGGCTGATGGGCCTGGAGGTCCGCACCTTCGACGGCGGCCGGCCGAGCTGGCTGCACGCCCTGATCCAGATCGTGCTGTTCTATATCACGGTGTCCGTCACCGGCGGGCTGGTGCTGCTGGTGGTGCTGTTCAACCGCCATCGCCGCACCCTGCACGACATTCTCTCGCACCTGGTGGTGCTGCGCCGCCTGCCGGCCGGCACCGCCACCAGCTTGCCGCTGCGCCGTTAGAGTCGGGCCGGTCCGCTGCGCTGCGTTTGCCGTCGGCCGGCTTTGGCCGCATAATGGGCGGGGCCGAAAGGCAGCGTGGTAGCGTCCGCTTATCGCCGGGCGCCGATTGAATGGAGCCGGCGATGCTGATTCGCCAGCAGAATACGCCCCTGCGTTTTTTCCGCACGACTCCGTCGATGCGCTGCCCCTATCTGCCCGATCGCGCCGAGGTCAAGCTGCTGACCGAGCTGGGCGGGCAGGACGCGCTGAAGGACCATGACCGGTTCACCGATGCCGGGTTCCGCCGCAGCCACCAGTTCATCTACAAGCCGCTCTGCCCGGCCTGCCACGCCTGCGTGCCGGTGCGGATTCCGGTTGAGGAGTTCGTCGCCAACCGGGCGCAGCGGCGCAACCTGCGGGACAATGGCGATCTGCATGTCACCGTGGTGCCGGCGGCGGTGACGGCCGAGCAGTTCCGCCTGTTCGCCTCCTACCTGCACGCCCGGCACGACGATGGCGACATGGCCGACATGGGCTTCGAGGACTATCGTGCCATGGTCGAGGACAGCCCGGTCGACACGCGGCTGGTCGAGTTCCGGCGCGGCGGCGCCGATGGCCGGCTGGTCGCCTGCTGCCTGACCGACTGGCTGGGCAACGGCATCTCCGCGGTCTATTCCTTCTTCGAACCGTCGGCGGTGCGGGCCGGGCTGGGCACGCATGTGATCCTGCGCCTGATCGAGGAGGCCCGCCGCCAGCGCCTGCCCTACGTCTATCTCGGCTACTGGATCGCCGGCTCGCGCAAGATGGAATACAAGCGCCGTTTCAGGCCTTTGGAATCGCTGGGCGCCAATGGCTGGCGCCGTCTGGAAGCGGCCGAAACCTGATTTCGCAGCGTATTGCCATGGGCGGATTGTCAATATAGTGTCGCCCGGCGAGATGCGATTGCCCAGCCAAGAACAATAAGGGAGGGCGTCCTGGGGGTGTGGGGATCGCCTGGCCATGCGCGATGGCCGGGCACCACTGCTTTTCCGGAACTTCCCAAAAAAACCAGGCTGGCCACGCTGGGACAGTATGGGAAGGGTACGTATGGGGGTTTTGCTCGCAATCAGTCGCGCAATCGACTGGTTCAATCACGGCATCGGCTGGGTCTGTAGCTGGCTGGTCATGTTCGCCTGTCTGGTCAGCGCCGTGAACGCCATGGTCCGCTACGCCTTCGACAGCAGCTCGAACGCCTGGCTGGAACTGCAGTGGTACATGTTCGCGGTGATCGTCATGTTCGGCGCTGCCTATACCCTGCAGCGCAACGAGCACGTCCGCGTCGACCTCCTCTACATGCAGCTCACCGACCGCGGCCGGCACTGGCTGGAGATTTTCGGCGGGCTGGTGTTCCTGCTGCCCGCCTGCCTGCTGTTCGCCTGGCTGTCCTGGCCGTTCTTCATGCAGTCCTATCTGATCGGCGAGCATTCGGGGAATGCGGGCGGTCTGGTGCGCTGGCCGATCAAGTTCGTGCTGCCGGCCGGCTTCGTCCTCCTCGCCCTGCAGGGCATCTCGGAGATCATCAAGCATAGCGCCGCTCTGATGGGATACACGATCGTCGATTCGAAGTACGAGAGACCGGTCCAATGATTCCCGTCGAGTGGATGCCGCCGCTGATGTTCGGCGGCCTTGTCGTCTTCATGCTGATCGGCTACCCGGTGGCGTTCTCGCTGGCGGCGGTCGGCCTGTTCTTCGGCTTCATCTCGATCGGGCTCGGCTTTTTCCCGCTCGTCTTCCTGCAGGCGGTGCCGGAGCGGGTGTTCGGCTCGATCCTGGCCAACGAACTGCTGCTGGCGATTCCCTTCTTCACCATGATGGGCGCCATCCTCGAACGCTGCGGTCTTGCGGAGGACATGCTGGACGGGCTGGGCCAGTTGTTCGGGCCGCTGCGCGGCGGCCTGGGCTATTCGGTCATCATCGTCGGCTTCATCCTGGGCGCGATCACCGGCACGGTGGCGGCGCAGGTCATCGCCATGGCGCTGATTTCGCTGCCGGTGATGATGCGGTACGGCTACAACACCCGCTACGCGACGGGCGTGCTGGCCGCTTCCGGCACCATCACCCAGCTCGTGCCGCCGTCGCTGGTGCTGATCGTGCTGGCCGACCAGCTCGGCAAGTCGGTCGGCGACATGTATCTCGGCGCCTGGGGGCCGTCGGTGCTGCAGATCGCCCTGTTCGCCCTCTATACGTTCGCGCTGGGGATATTCAAGCCCAGCCACGTGCCGGGCGTGCCGATCGAGGCGAGGACGCTGCATGGCTGGCCGCTGATCCGCAAATGCCTCCTGGGCATCGTCCCGTCCGCCGTCCTGATTTTCCTGGTGCTGGGCACCATGATGCTGGGCCTGGCGACGCCGACCGAGGCCGGCGCCATGGGTACGGTGGGCGCGCTGGTGCTGGCGGTGCTGCGCCATCCGGCGCGGGGCCGCTCGGTCAACCTGGCGTTCTTCGTCGGCATGGCCGCATTGGGGGCGGGCATCGCCATCGGGATGGTGGCGTTCAAGTCGACGCCGTTCATGCTGGCCTTCGCCGTGCTCTACGGCTGCATCGCCGTCATCTGCGCCCGGGCGGCGACCCTGCCGGAGCTGCGCCGGCTGATCATCGAGGCGTTCCAGTCGACCATGCGGCTGACCTCGATGGTGGCGTTCATCCTGATCGGTTCGACCTGCTTCTCGATCGTCTTCCAGGGCGTCGATGGCGGGCTGTGGGTGGAGCATCTGCTGTCGTCGCTGCCGGGCGGCGCCTGGGGCTTCCTGATCTTCATCAACGTGTTCGTGTTCTTCCTGGCCTTCTTCCTCGATTTCTTCGAGATCGCCTTCATCATCGTGCCGATGCTGGCGCCGGTGGCGGCCAAGCTGCTGGCGCCGATCGTGGGGCCGGAGGCGGCGCTGATCTGGTTCGGCGTCATCCTGTGCGTCAACATGCAGACCTCGTTCATGCATCCGCCGTTCGGGTTCGCGCTGTTCTACCTGCGCGCGGTGGCGCCGAAGTCGATCAAGAGCGCGGACATCTATCTGGGCGCCATTCCGTTCCTGCTGCTGCAGCTGGTGCTGGTCGGCATCGTGATCCTGCTGCCGGAGACCGTTACGGTGTTCCTCGACAAGCCGCTGGATATCGATCCCAGTAGTATAACGATCGAGATTCCCGCCGTGCCGGGGTCGGACGGGCCGCCGCCGCCGCCGCTGCAGTTCAGATAGGATTGCCGCGCAACAGAAAGGCCCCGCCGCGGCGGGGCCTTTTGCCTGGAGCAAATCACGTTCCGATGGAATCGCTTGCGATCCCGTCAGAACGTGTGAAGCCGCTCTTGAAGGGAAACGATTACTTCCTGCCGTCCTGCTGGGCCAACTGCTCGGCGACGAAGGCGAAGTTGTCGTAGGTGTTCTCCGCGACGCGGAACCACAGGAACTGGTCGGCGCGGAACTTCTTCCACGGCTCGTACACCTGCTTGAACTTCTCGTTCTTGGCGGCGATGTCCTCGTAGACCTCGACCGCGGCCTTGTAGCAGGCCAGCATCACGTCGCGGCTGAACGGGCGCAGCTCGGTGCCGGAAGCGACCAGCCGGCGCAGGGCCTGCGGGTTTTCCGCGTCGTACTTGGCGGTCATCTGCACCCCGGCGTCGGCGCAGGCGGCCTCGATCGCTGCCTTGTAGGAGGCCGGCAGCGTGTTCCATTGCGCGAGGTTGACCAGGAAGGAGACCTGCGGGCCGCCTTCCCACCAGCCGGGGTAGTAGTAGTACTTGGCGACCTTGTTGAAGCCGAGCTTCTCGTCGTCGTAGGGGCCGACCCACTCGGCGGCGTCGATGGTGCCCTTTTCCAGCGACGGATAGATGTCGCCGCCGGCGAGCTGCTGCGGCACGACGCCCAGCTTGGCGACGATCTGGCCCGCCAGGCCGGCGATGCGATACTTCAAGCCCTTGAGGTCGTCGACCGTCTTCACTTCCTTGCGGAACCAGCCGCCCATCTGGGCGCCGGTGTTGCCGGCAGGGAACTGGATGATGTTGTAGTCCTTGTAGAAGGCGCGCATCAGCTCCAGGCCGCCGCCCTTGTTCATCCACGCCGACTGCTGGCGGGCGTTGAAGCCGAACGGCATCGCCGCGTCGAAGGCGAAGGTCGGGTCCTTGCCGACATAGTAGTAGGAAACGGTGTGGGCGCATTCGACCGTGCCCGCCTGCACCGCATCCAGCGCCTGCAGGCCGGGGACGATCTCGCCGGCGGCGAAGATGCGGATCTGGAACTTGTTGTCGGTCAGTTCGGCGACGCGCTTGGCGATCGCTTCGCCGCCGCCATAGATCGTGTCCAGGCTCTTGGGGAAACTCGAGGTCATGCGCCACTTGATCTCGGGCATGCTCTGCGCGATCGCCGGGGCGGCGACGGCGGTGCCGGCCGCCATGCCGAGACCGGCGGTCCTGATGAAACGACGACGGTTCATGAACTACTCCATTCAACGCTGTTCAACTTTGGCGAGGAGGCCTCGCCGGAGCGGATCGAAACTGGAGGGAAGCGCTTTCGCTTCCAGCCGAATTCTGTGGTCCGCTCTACTCATTGATGTTCAGAACAATTCATGGGTTTGACGGGATCGTCCGCGATTCCGTCAAAACCGGATTTGCTCCAGCGCGGAGCATAGCCATATGGCCATGGCTGTCCATGCGCGCCGACGGCCCAGTACATGCAAAATCGCGCTCCGGCCATCGACCGGTCGCATGGGCCTGGACGGAAGGGACGGACAACAAAAAAGCCCCGCTCGCGCGGGGCTTTTCCGGCCGGTGACGGCGCTTATTTCTTCTTGGCCTGCTCGGCGAGCTGGGCGGCCACGAAGGCGAAGTTGTCGTAGGTGTTTTCCGCGACGCGGAACCACAGGAACTGGTCCTCGCGGAACTTGTTCCACGATTCGTAGACCTTCTTGAACTTGGCGTTCTTTTCGACCGTCTCGGCGTAGAGCTGCTGGGCCGAATTGTAGCAGGCCAGCATCACCTCGCGGCTGAACGGGCGCAGCTCGGTGCCGGCCGCCACCAGCCGGCGCAGCGCCGCCGGGTTGACGGCATCGTACTTGGCCACCATCCAGTTATTGGCCTCGGCGCAGGCCGCTTCCAGGACGTGCTTGTACTCGGCCGGCAGCCCGTTCCAGGCCGCCAGGTTGACCATGGTCGACAGCTGCGGGCCGCCTTCCCACCAGCCGGGATAGTAGTAGTACTTGGCGACCTTGTTGAAGCCGAGCTTCTCGTCGTCGTAGGGGCCGACCCACTCGGCGGCGTCGATGGTGCCCTTTTCCAGCGACGGGTAGATGTCGCCGCCGGCGATCTGCTGCGGCACGACGCCGAGCTTGGTCAGGACCTGGCCGGCGAAGCCGCCGATGCGCATCTTCAGACCCTTCAGGTCGTCGACCGTCTTGATCTCCTTGCGGTACCAGCCGCCCATCTGCGCGCCGGTGTTGCCGGTGGGAATGGCGTGGCAGTTGTAGTCCTTGAAGAACTCGTTCATCAGCTCGCGCCCGCCGCCATGGTACATCCAGGCGTTCTGCTGGCGCGCGTTGAGGCCGAACGGCACCGCCGTGTCGAAGGCGAAGGTCGGGTCCTTGCCGACGTAGTAGTAATTGGCGGTGTGGCCGCATTCGACCGTGCCCGCCTGGACGGCGTCCAGCACCTGCAGGCCCGGCACGATTTCGCCGGCGGCGAAGATGCGGATCTGGAAGCGGTTGTTGGTCATCTCGGCGACGCGCTTGCAGGCGTACTCGGCGGCGCCAAAGATCGTATCAAGGCTCTTCGGGAAGCTGGACGCCATGCGCCACTTCACTTCCGGCAAGCCTTGCGCGTTTGCGATCGCCGGCGCCGCCAGCGTCGAGGCGGCGATACCAACACCGGCGCCTCTCAGAAATCCACGTCTCTTCATGCGATCCTCCCCAGATCCGTATGCTACTTAATTTTCTCAAGCGGCCAGGGCCGGGGGCGATTCGGCGCCGCGATCCTGCCTGCCGGCGGGAATATTTGCATGAGCCTTGTCGTTTTGGTAGGCGGAAAATACCTTAAGAAGTTCACCTCCCTACGGAATTCCGTCGTCAAGACGCGATCTCGCACCTGCAAAACGGTATTGCCGGCGCAGTTTGAGGCGATATGAGCCAGTTTGCCTAATCGCGCAGCGCCAGCAACGCGTCGGTCGCCCGCCAAAGCGGCACGATATTCGACCAGCGCAGCCGGTCGACTTCGACATGGCCGATGGCATCGGGCAGGTAGAGCCGTGCTCTGGTTTCGCCGATCGCCCGTTGCAATGCGATGCTCTGGCTGTAGGGAATGATGCGGTCGTCCTTGCCGTGCACCAGGATGACCGGGCAGCGCAGCCGGCCCAGATCGTAGCGGGCCGGGTTCAGCTTCTCCATCTCCCGCAGCAGCGGCGGCGGCAGGCCGGCGATCAGGCGATCGACCTGGCGGTGATCGGTGTTGGCGATCAGGTCGAAGATGCGCCTGCCGTCCATCCCCAGCCGGCCGAACCAGTCGCCGATGTCGGCGTCGGGGTTACGCAGCCGCGCGGCGGCGATCTGCATCAGCAGGTCGCGGTCGTGTTCGTTCTCCAGCCTGTTGCCGTTGGCCAGTACGAACAGCCATTTGCCGAATTCGTTCGGCACCGCCTCGTGCCAGTCGGACCCGCCGGGGAAGCGGTGAAAGCCGGTGGTGAAGAAGCGCACCACCTCGCGCGTGTCGTGGAAGCCGCCGACGCCGAGAATGAAACCCATGCCGGCGCAATCGTTGCGTGTCTGCGCCGCGATCAGGGCCGGGCCCAGGGCGTATGAGATGGCCAGAACGCCGGGCCGGTGCGCCGGCGCGCGCACTGCTAACTCCTCGATCGCGTCGGCGACGGTGTCGATGTCGCCGGCGGAAGGCTGAAGGTTGCGCAGATCGGCGATGTCGGGCACCAGCACGATGAACCCGGCCCGCGCCAGCGTATCGGCGAATGCTATCAGGCGCGGATCGTCGCGCCCCTGTGGCGCGGCGCCGGGCGACAGCACCATGGCGCCACGGCTGTCGCCGGCCGGGCGGTAGAGATCGCCGCTGCGCGCCATGCCGTTCCGGTTCCAGGCGATCGGCGCGCGCTGCGGCTCGCCGGTGACCGCTTTCCAGGGCGTATGCCGGCCGGCGCCGGCGATGTCGATCATCAGCAGTGCTGCCTGGGTCCAGCGCCACGGATGGCCGAACGCGGCCAGCGCCAGCACGCAGGCCAGAAGCGCCAACAGGAAAAGCCGGCCACGTTTCATGGTGGAACAGCTTAGACCACGGCTTGGGGGAAAAATGTGGCGTTAGAGCGGATCACGATTGGATGGAAGCGCAAGCGCTTCCATCCAATCATGATCCGCTCTAATCGCTGGAAACGCGAATGCCCGGTATCGTTTCCAGCGGGATGCCCCAGGCCGCAAGCGTCTCCTCGCCGCCGGCGCCCCTGCCCCAGACCGACTTCCTGACCTGCGACGGGGTGGCCGAGAAGCGCGGCGACGGAGCGGGCTGAGGCACGCCGTCGAGCTCGAGAAACCCATCGCGCTGCTTCTGATGCGGATGTTCGAGCGCTTCGGACAGCGTCAGCACCGGCGTCACGCAGGCATCGACGCCGTCGAAGGCGGCGACCCAGTCCACCTGGGTGCGGGAGGCGAATTTCTCTTCCAGCACCGCGCGCAGATGCGGCCAGTTGGCGCGTTCCTCGCGCGGCGGCAGGGCTGCGGCATCGATGCCAAGCACCGCCAGCATGTTGTCGTAGAACTTGGGCTCGACGGCGCCGGCGGCCATGTGACGGCCATCGGCGGTGCGATAGACCCCGTACCAGGGCGCGCCGCCGTCGAGTAGGTTGCTGCGCCGCTGCTCCTGCCACACGCCGGCGGCAAGCTGGCCGAACAGCGGCGCCATCAGGCTGGAGACGCCATCGACCATGGCGGTATCGACCACCTGGCCGCGCCCGCTGATCCGCGCATGCAGCAGGGCGGCGCAGACGCCGAGCGCCAGCAGCATGCCACCGCCGCCGTAGTCGCCGACGATGTTCAGCGGCGGCACCGGCCGCTCGCGCTCGCCGATGGCGTTCAGCAGGCCGGTCATCGATATGTAGTTGATGTCATGCCCGGCTGCCTGGGCAAGCGGTCCCTCCTGCCCCCAGCCGGTCATGCGGCCGTAGACCAGACGCGGATTGGCCTTGAGGCAGGCCTCCGGCCCCAGGCCCAGCCGCTCCATCACGCCCGGACGCATGCCTTCGATCAGGGCGTCGGCTTTTTCGACAAGGCGCAGCACGGAGGCGACGCCTTCGGGCGATTTCAGGTCGGCCAGCACCGCGCGCCGTCCCCGGCTGGTGACCTGAAACCGCGCCGGCGCCTGTTTCAGGCGTATGGCCGGCACCGGCCGGTCGACGCGCAACACGTCGGCGCCCATGTCCGACAGCATCATGCCGCACCACGGCGCCGGACCGATGGCTTCGATTTCAAGAACTCTGATGCCCTGTAGCGGTCCCATGGCCGGCGGTTCCTTTTCGATCGCGATGCGGGAAGACCTCACGCCTGCAACAGGCGCATTACGCAACGACGGCGAGGACACCGACCCCGCGACGCAGCGGACTTTGCAAATACCAGATTCCGACCGGGCAGGAGATAACGAGTCCGGACTGGGAATGCATGGCTGGGAGCGATGCTATGCAGCAGGAAAACGACTTGATGGGCGTGGCCAACTCCGCCCACGTCGCAAGCAGCGCCTGGGATCGATGGACTGCAGTATTCCTTCCCGCTTGCCGCGCATGGTTGCAATCCATCCGGGCTGTCTCCAGAATTCCCCTCGGGAGCTTCATCGGCATCGAACCGAACCGGACCTGCAAGCGCGCCAGCCAAGGCCGCAAAACCGGCGAACCTTGCCGTCCTTGGGGGAGAATCATGAAACAGCCGAAGCCGGCAACGCTGCCCCATGCGATCCGGCAATAGGGCGGGACCCGCCTTGCCGGGCGCCCTGCTGCTTCTGGTGGCGATCTTCGCGCTCGTCATGGCGCCGGCCCGGACGATGGCGCAGGACAACTATCCCGCCCGGCCGATCCGCATCATCGTCGGCTTCCCGCCCGGCGGCATCGCCGACACGCTGGCGCGGATTGTGGGCGATGCGCTGTCGCAAGAGCTGGGCGTGACCGTCATCGTCGAGTCCCGGCCCGGCGCCGGCGGCCTGGCCGGCGCGGAGGCCTGCGCGCGGGCAGCGCCGGACGGATATACGTTCTGCATCGGCGCCGCCCCGGTGCATTCGGTGCATGTGCATCTGCGCGCCGCCAAACTGACCTGGGATCCGCAGACCGCCTTCGCGCCGGTCTCGATGCTGTCGACCGAACCGGCCGTGCTCGCCGTCAGCCCGCGACTGGGCATCAGCGATCCCGCCGCCCTGACGGATTGGCTGCGGCGCAATCCGGAGGCGGCATATTCGACGGCCGGGGCGGGCACGACCTCGCATCTGCTGGGCCAGGCGCTGGGCCGGCATCTTGGCGTGAACCTCGAGCATATTCCCTATCGCGGTTCGCATCAGGCGATCCTGGCCGTGATTGCCGGCGACATTCCCATGGTGATCGCGGTCGCCGGCGGCATCCTCCCCTTCGTCGAGAAGGGCGAACTTATCGCCATCGGCGTCAGCAGCCCCACGCCAAGCCCGCTCCTGCCCCAGGTGGCGCCGCTGTCGCACTCCATGTTGCCGGGCCTGAGCTTCACCAACTATCAGGGCCTGTTCGCGCCGGCCGGAACGCCGCCGGCCTTCATCGGAAAAATCGCCGAGACGCTCAGGACCGCGTTCGCCGCTCCTGAAAAACGCGCACTGGTGGCCCGCCTCGGCCTGGAGCCGATATTCGGAACGCCCGACGAATTCGCCGCTTGGCTGGAACAGAGCAGCGACGGCTGGAAGGCCCTGGTCGAGCTGTCCGGCGCAGCCAAGCCCGCACAATGAATCCAGCAGATAACGTCGCCGACGCGCTGCATGGTTGGGCCAACCGCACGCCCGCAGAGATCGCGCTGATCGAGGACGAACGCTTCCTCACCTATCGCGACTTCGACAATATCGTCTGGCGTACCGCCGCCGCCTTGCGTACGGCCGGCCTGCGGCCCGGGACCGTGACCGGCGTTCTCGGCGGAGGCGATTCTACCCGGCAACTGGCCATCGGACTGGCCCTGGCCAGAATGGGAGCGATACAGGTCGCCCTGTCGCGTGAAGATACGATCGAGCGCAACGAGGCGATCGTCAGAGCCACTGGCATTCGGGCGATCGTGTCGTCCACGCCCGATGCCGCCCTGTCGTCCGGCGTGACCGCGATCGTCCCCGACCGGACATGGTTCGATCCCGGCGCGCCGGTGGAGATGGGACGCGCCGCGCCGGGCGGCGACAATATCTGGCTGATCAACCACTCCTCGGGAACCACGGGCCGGCCCAAAGCCATGGCCATCTCCCACGCCATGGAGGCGGCGCGGATCGCGCGCCAGCCGCCGGAATTCATCTGCAGGCCGGGCGAACGCTTCATGAGCATGACGGCGTTCGACTTCTGGCTGGGGCGCAGCCGGGCGATACGCTGCCTGGGCGAAGGCGGCACCGTGGTCGCCATGCCGCAGACCACCAGCGTCGCCGAGATCCTCGCCACGATCGATCGCCACAACGTTACGCACCTGACCTGCGCCCCGGCCAATCTGCACAATCTTCTTCCCAACCTGCCCGAGGACGGCCTGCGCTTCCCGCGGCTGCGGATTCTGCGCGTCTCGGGCGCGGCTCTGCCCGAGCGGGTGCTGAACGGCATTCGCCAGCGGCTCAGCCCGCATGTCTACACCAATTACGGCGCCAACGAAGCCGGCGCCATCACGGTTGCCATACCCGACATGCTGGCGCGGCATCCGGATACGGTCGGCAGGCCGGTTCCGGATATCGACTTCGAGCTGGTCGATGACCACGGCCAGCGCGTCGGCATCGGCGAAACCGGCCATGTCCGCATGCGAAGCCCCGGCATGATCGGCGGCTATCTGAACGATGCGGAGGCGTCGGCCATCGCCTTCCGCGACGGCTGGTTCTATCCCGGCGATCTGGCAACGATCGACATCGATGGCCTGGTTTTCCTGAAAGGACGCACCGACGACGTGCTGAATGTCGAGGGCATGCTGGTTTCGCCGCAGGAGATCGAGCAAGTCCTGCTCGAGCATCCGGCGGTGGCCGACGCCGCCGCCTTCCGCCTGCCCTCGGAGCGCCGGCAGGACATGCCGGCCGCCGCGGTCGTGCTGCGCGACGGCGCCAGCCTGCAGGCCGTGAAACTCCATTGCGACCAGAAGCTCGGGCGGCGGAGCCCGGTGTATGTGATCGCCGTCCACAGCCTGCCGCGTAACCGCATGGGAAAAGTGCTGCGGCGGGAACTGACGCGCGCGACCCTGGCCGCACTGAACCGGCGGGAGCAATGACCCGCAACGGCGGGCCCGATCGCCGGATCCGGCAAACCCAATTGCGGCCGCCTTCCCTGCGCCGCCGGGACGGAGGGCGATCCGCGGACGGTGGAGACATGCCACGTGGCTTCAACGGACCGCAGATGATCGGCGGGGTTCTGCTGGTCGGCCTCGCCCTTGGCGGGCTGTGGCTGAACCAGGCCCATGAGCTTGGCACGTTCCGCCGCATGGGGCCGGGCTATTTTCCCATGCTCGTCTTTCTTGCCATGGCCGTGGTCGGCATCGCCATCGCCGTTGCCGATGGCTGGCGCCGGCCGGCAGCGGTCGAGCGGACGAACTGGCGCCGCTTCGCCGCCGCGGTGGCGGCCCCAGTGGCTTTCGGCCTGCTGATCGAGCCGCTCGGGCTGGCGGTAGCCATCGCCGCGACAACGGCCCTGGCCGCGCTGACGACCGGCAAGGCCCGTCCCTTGCGCATTATCGGCCTGGTGGTTTTCCTGACGGCGCTATGCTGGATGGTGTTCGTCAGCGCGCTGGGCATCGGCATCGCCCTGTTTCCGGCATTGGGCTGAGAGGCGGTATGCTGGACAATCTGGCGCTGGGATTTGCCGTCGCGGCGACGGCGGAGAATCTGGCTGCCTGTTTCGCCGGCGCCATGCTCGGCACCGCCATCGGCGTGCTGCCCGGCATCGGCCCGATCACCACCATCAGCCTGCTGCTGCCGCTCACCTTCGGCATGGACCCCGCCACCGGGCTGATCATGCTGGCGGGAATCTATTACGGCGCGCAATACGGCGGCTCCACCACCTCGATCCTGATGAACCTTCCCGGCGAGGTCAGCGCCGTCGTCACGACGCTCGACGGCTACAAGATGGCCCGCCAGGGCGAGGCCGGTGCGGCCCTGGCGGCAGCGACGATCGGTTCCTTCATCGCCGGCACACTGGCCACATTGTTGATCGCCGCCGCCGGACCGGCGCTGGCCAAGGTGGCGATGCTGTTCGGCCCGCCGGAATACTTCTCCCTGGTCCTGCTCGGCCTGATCGGTTCGGCGGTCCTGGGCCAGGGCAGCGCGCTCAAGTCGATCGCCATGATGCTGGGCGGCATCGGACTGGGCCTGGTCGGAACCGACCTGCAGACCGGCGAGCAGCGCTTCACCTTCGGCATCGACCAGCTCTACGACGGCATCGGCTTCACGGTGATGGCCGTCGGCCTGTTCGGCATCGCCGAGGTGATCCGCTGCATGACCACGCCGGACGCGGCCGGCACCGGCGTCACCCCGCTCACCCGGCTCTGGCTGACGCCGCGGCAATGGCGCCGGATTACGGCGCCGGTGCTGCGCGGCTCCGGAGCGGGCAGCCTGATCGGCATGCTGCCCGGCGGCGGCGCCTCGCTCGCCGCCATCGCCGCCTACGCCCTGGAACGCCGCGTCGGCCGCAACAGGCGCCTGCTCGGCACCGGCGCCATCGAGGGCGTTGCGGCCCCCGAAAGCGCCAACAACGCGGCGGCGCAAACCGGCTTCATTCCCCTGCTCTCGCTCGGCATACCGCCCAATGCCGTCATGGCGTTGATGGTCGGCGCGCTGATGATCCATGGCATCCAGCCCGGACCGCGCATCCTGGAAACCCAGCCGACGATCTTCTGGGGCCTGATCGCCTCGATGTGGCTGGGCAACATCATGCTGCTGTTCATCAACCTGCCGCTGATCGGATTGTGGGTGCGGCTGCTGCGGATCCCCGCAGCGCTGCTCTACCCGTCGATCCTGGTCCTGTGCTGCATGGGCATCTACAGCATGAACCATGCGGCGCTGGACGTGTTCCTCGCCGTCGCCTTCGGCATTGCCGGCTATTTCTTCGTCCGAGCGGGATATCCTCCCGCACCGATGCTGATCGGCTTCGTGCTCGGCCCGATGCTGGAGGAGAATCTGGTGCGCTCGATGCTGCTGTCGCGCGGCGAGTGGAGAATTTTCGTCGAGCGCCCGGTCAGCGCCGGATTGCTGCTGCTGGCGCTGCTGGCGGTTGCCGGCGTGGCGGTCGGAATGTGGCGCCGCAGACGCCCCGGCGGCGTCCGGCACGGACCCGATGTCGATTAGGGTCGGTTGCCCGGAGGCGGAACCGCGCCCGTCTCAACGATCGCCTTCCAGCCGGCCGGCAGCGAACATCGCGGCGCGCCAGCCGAAGACCAGGGCCGGGCCGAGCGCGGTTCCCGGTCCGGGATAGGCGCCGCGCATGATCGAGCTCATGTCCGCGCCGCAGGCGTACAGCCCCGCGACCGGCGCGCCATGTTCGTCGAGCACGCGCGCATTCCTGTCGACGCGAAGGCCCACGCTGGCCGCGAAGTCGGCCGCATGCACGGCAACGGCGCAGTACGGTCCGGGGCCGATCGGGCGCAGGCAGGGATTGGGTTTGCAGCTGGGATCGCCGTAGTGGCGGTTCAGGTGGTTGGTGCCCTTGCCGAAATCGGCATCGATGCCGGTCGCGGCGAAGCCGTTGTAGCAGGTGATCGTGGCGGCGAGGCCGGCAGCGTCCACGCCGATCCGTTCGGCCAGTTCCGCCAGGGTCGGCGCGACGACGAGATATCCGGCGTCGACGAAACGCCGCAGATCGCGGGTACCGGGCCGGATCATGCCGAGGCCGTAGTCGCGCACGAAGCTCTCGTCGCAGACCAGATGGAAACGGTCCGAACCGGTCGCCTGGCGCGCGCGCAGCATGCCCAGGACGAAATCGTGGTAGGAATCGCCCTCGTTGACGAAGCGGCTGCCCGCGGCGTCGATCGCGATCAGGCCGGGCTTGGCGCGGTCCGCCGCGATGTGCGGAAAGATGCTTTGCGCGTCGCTGGCGCCGGGCGGAGCCGAAACCGGCATCCAGAAAACGGCGCTGGCATGCGCCGCATCGATCGCGCCGCCCACAGCCTTCGCCGCCTTCGCCCCATCGCCGGTGTTCGCCTCGGGAAGCAGCGAATAGGTTGCGCCGACCGCGCGCGCCGCCTCGCGCGAGGCGCCGCCGGTAGCAAGCACGACGCCGCGGCGGGCTTCGATGGCGCACTCCCTGTCGCCGAGCTGGACGATGGCGCCGGCCACACGGCCATTCCGCTGGATCAGCCGCACCAGGGCGGCGTTGGTCTCCAGCTTGCCGCCGGCCTGGCGCAGGCTGTAGAGGAGCCGCCCGACCATGGCGTTGCCCAGCAGCAGGCGTGTGCCGCGCGGATAGGAGAGCCGGTCGAGCAGGTAGCGGCCGACCAGCCGGCAGGCGAGCGTGACGTTGGCGAGCGACGCCAGCGGACGACGCAGCGCGCCGATCTCATCCCGGCTCGCCATCATCCGTCCGAACAGGGTGAACTCGGGCCGCGGCGGCCGCAGGCGCGCCAGATCCGCGCCTAGACGACGCCCATCGAACGGGGGCGTGACCAGGGCGCGGCCGGCGGCGGTGAAGCCGGGCTGGTTGGAATGGTAATCCGGGCTGCTGGCGCCGAGCGCGAAGCGCACCTCGGTCCGGCGCGCCAGATAATCGAGAACCTCGGGACCCGAGGCGAGGCAGACCGCGCGCAGCTCCGGCTCGTTCTGCGCCCCGATCTCGGCGTCGAGATAGCGGGCGGCCGCCTCGAGATCGTCGGCCGGTCGCGGGTTGCCGCTCTGGCGGTTGCCGGGCACCCAGATAGCACCGGCGGACACCGCCGTGGTGCCGCCGATCAGCCCGGTCTTTTCGCATACCAGCGTGTCGAGGCCTTCGAGCGCGCCGACCAGTGCTGCCGTCAGGCCGCCGATGCCCGAGCCGAACACCAGAAGATCGACGCTGCGGCCCCATGTCGGCAGGCCCTCTTCTGCCTGTTCCGTATCCTGGGGTTTCATGGCGTCCTGCTCGCTTGCGGTTCGCCGTCCGGGGCCTGCGAGAACCTGTCCGGCGAGAACCCGTCGTTGTAGAGTGGATGGCGGCGGCCGGCGACGAAGTCGGCCACGATGCGGGCCGAGATCGGACCCAACGTGTAGCCGTTGGGCACCGGCGTCGCGTAGTAGAAGTCCGGGCACGACCGGGTCGGCCCCAGCACCGGGCTGCGATCGGGCGTGCGGTGGATCATGCCGCCCCATGTCCTGTAAAGATCGAGGGAGGCGACGCGGTCGACGGCGCGTGTCGCCGCCCACAGGTTGCGCTGGATGTTCTCGCGCAAGGTGCCGATGCGGTCCGAGCCCGCCCCGTGCAGGGCCGGCCAGCCGCCGCCGATGATCAAATTGCCGCGCTTGGCCTGCTTCATCGTCAGGCGCATGCCGGCATGCTGCAGCAGATGCGGCAGGAAGTGCTCCGTCGGCTCGGTGACGCACATCTGCAGCGGGTAGCGCTCGACCGGCAGGAACGTCCCGGCCATCGCCGCCACGTCGTCGGCCCATGGGCCGGCAGCATTGACGATGCGGCGGGAGCGGAAGCGGCCGAGGGGCGTGCCGGCGACGAAGCCCTGCCCGTCCCGCTGCAATCCGAGCAAGGGAGCGTGCCGCACGATGCGGGCGCCGGCGCGCTGCGCGGCGCGGGCGACGGCATGGGTGGCGACGGCGGGATTGACCTTGCCCTCGGACGGACAGAAGCTCGCCGCCCGGATGCGGTCGGAAAGATAGGGGGCGAGCGAGCGCAGCGCGTTGTCCGACAGCACCGACGTCTGGAGCCCGTGGCGATTCTCCCGCGCCGTCTTGGCTTGGAGGAAGGCCGCCTCGGCCTCGGTCTCGGCCACCATCAAGCCGCCCTGGACGTCGAATTCGATGTCCGCGTCCAGTTCGTCGGCGAGTTCCTGCCAGGCGCCGATGGCCGCCATGTGCAACGGCAGCATGCCGTCGATCGCCGCCACCAGCGCGGGATCGGCGAAGCGGGCGTAGCTGGAGCTGATCTGCACATGCAGCGAGCCGGCATTGCTGCCCGACCCGTGCATGTTGAGATCGTCGCGCTCGAGCAGGATCACGCTGACGCCGCGCTGTGCAAGGAAATAGGCGACGCAGCACCCTAGGATGCCACCGCCCACCACCAGCGTATCGGCCTCGCCCAACACGGTGTCGGGAACCAGCGACGCCGGTTCGGCCGGCGTCAGGATCGTCGGCGCGGCAGGCGGCGTCGGGGCTTCGGGGCCCAGTGCGGCCAGCAGCGCGATCGGCGTCGGCCTGGCCGGCGGCCGTGGCGCAAAGGCGGCGTTCTCCGAAACCGCTGGCCCGTCGCTGACCAGATGCATCAGCACGGCGCCGCAGTAGCGGCCCTGGCAGCGTCCCATCCCTGCCCTGGTCAGGCGCTTGATCGTCCCCACTGACGGCGCGTCGCCGTCGAGGGCGACTTCCACTTGCCGGCGCGTGACGTTCTCGCAGCGGCACACCAGCGTATCGGGCTCGGCGAGCTCGACTTGCAGGCGCGGCGCGGCGTAGATCGTCCACAAGGCCTGCTGGAACCTGCCGTGACGCGACAGGCGGCGCCGACGCGACGCCAGTTCGGCTGCGATGCCTTGGCTCAGACGACGGCCCAGGTTGCGCGCCGCAGCGCAGCCGGCGATGAAGCCCTGCTCTTCCGCCGCCCGCGCCCCCGACATTCCCGCCCCGTCGCCGACGACGAAAACGCCGGGCACGGAGGTCTGGCGGTCAGCGTCGACCTCCGTCGCCAGCGTCCCTTTGGCCGGATCGAAGCTGTGCCGGCAGCCAAGCGCGCGCGCCAGCTCGTTGGACGGGACAAAGCCGCTACCGACGCAGACCACGTCGGCGTCCACCATCCAGGCCGAGTCGGCTATCGGACGGCCTGAAGTGTCCAGGCGCGCGATGCGGGCGCGCTCGACCCTGTCCGCTCCCGCGACCGCCACCACCGCGCAGCCATAATGGATCGGGACGCCGTGGCCGCGCAGCAGCGCCATGTAGCGGATGCCGTCGAGCAGCAGATCGGGCGAATTCAGAAGCCCGATCCCCGCCCGCAGGCTGGCGATGCCGGGGCGCGCCGCAGCCTCGACCAGTGCCGCCACCGTCGCGCCAGCATCAAGCAGCTCGGCCGCGAGCTGCAGGTTGAGCGGCCCGTTGCCGGCGATGACGAATCGCTTGCCTGCCAGTACCCGATAGCTTCGCAGCAGCGTCTGCGCCGCGCCCGTCGTCATGTAGCCGGGCAGCGTCCATCCCGGCACCGGCACGCCGCGCTCGAAGGCGCCGGTGGCCAGGATCAACTGCCTGGGCTCGAACACCATCGCCGCGCCGCCGATAACGGCGGCGATCTGGCGCGGCTGGAATCCGCCCCAGGCCACCGCATTGGGCAGGATGGCGACGCCCAGCGCCTCGACCTCATGGATGAGCCGGGCGCCGCGGCGCGCCTGCGCGTCGCCGGGTTTGGCCGACGGGCGCTGCGTCAGCACCTGCTTGAAGTACTGGCCGCCCAGATGGGCGCGTTCGTCCAGCAGCACGACCTCGGCGCCCGCCGCTGCCGCCGCCTTGGCGGCGGACAGGCCGGCCGGACCGCCGCCGACGACCAGCACGTCGGGCGTCCGCACCTTGTCTTCGGGCCGGGACGCCAGACCGGCAGGTCGGTGGGGAAAACCCGAGGCGAGTGCGGCGCCGCGGCGGATCACCATGCCGTCGCGCACCGGCAGCATGCAGGCGCGCGCGGTCTCCCGGCCGTCGACCTCGACGGCGCATTCCGAGCAGACGCCCATGCCGCAGAACATGCCGCGCGGCGCGCCGCCCGCCGTCTGCCGCAGCGCCAGGATGCCGTGCGACGCCAGCGCCGCCGCCACGGTTTCGCCGGCATGCGCTACGAGGGTCTCGCCCTCGAAAACGATGCTAAGCGTGCCGCAGGGCATCGGCGTCCGATGTCCGCATCATTCCGTGTGGCTCGCGCGCAGGTAGTTGTAGACGCTGGGGCGCGACACGCCCAGCGACGCGGCGACGGTCGAGATCGCGTTCTTCAGGCCCAGCAGCCCCCGCTCCTCGAGCAGGGTCATCAGCTTGCGCCGTTCGTCCAAGGGAAGCTGCCGGGGAACCAGGTTCTTCCTGGCCGCGAACTCCTCGATCGCCTGATGGATCTCCTGGTGGGTCAGGGTTCGCAACTTTTCCTTCGGAGCGACTCCCTGAACGTCAACAGCGACCAGCCGCTGCAGCACTTCGGCGAACCGGTTGAAATGGCTGACGTCCATGTTGAGGCAGATCGAGGCGATGTAGTCGCCCGAGCGGCCGCGCAGGCCGATCGAGGTCGATTTCACCGCCCGCCCGTCCTCGGTCACGTTGGGATAGTTCTGCAGGATGTCGGGGAATTGCGGATCGGTGATGCGCGCCAGCCCGATCACGGTCGAGGAGTCGCCGACCTTGCGGCCGCAGAACGCATTCTCGATCGCCACGATGGAGGCTTCCGGCTTGCGCAGATCGTGCAGGATCACCTCGCAGACCGGCGCGAACATCCTGCCCAGCGCGACGACGATCTTGTGGGCTTCCGCGAGAATGTGCTCGTCGTATCGATCGCCGCCGGCGCGCCTGCTTCCTGCCATGTGCCTCTGCCGCAATGAGAATTTACAATATATAAAACCCTTTTCGGATTGTAAAGAAAATGGGACAATTCAGGGACCGGCGAGCGATGCGGGAAAGTGGTGTTACAGTTGCCCAAATCCGTTCCAACTCGGCAACTCGAAGGTCTCGGCAATGTTTCCACATTGGATAGTTGGCGGCGAACGGGGAAATGCGCGGATCAACGCGAGGGCGGCAGCCAACCTGATCCGCGCCATCGGTAATCCGGACCACGCGTATTTCGCCAGCGCCATCCTCGCCGTCGTGCGGGACGCCGGCATCCGTTCCGAGGCCTGCTCGTTCTACGCGTTCGAGCCGGACTCCCCGCCGCGCCATGTGGCGAGCGCCAATGTCCGGGACCTGACCGTCTCCAACTCGATCGCCGAGCAGTATGTCCACGAATACTACAAATACGACGGCAACCGCTCGTTCTTCGCCGCCAATCCGCGTCGCGCCAACGCGCCGCTGATCGTGACCCGCCAGATCAGCGAGAAAATACGCCGCGCCGACTACCGGCGCACCTGCTACGACAGCGTGGGCATCGCGGACAGGCTGTCGGTGGTGGTGCCGCTGCAGTTCCGGAGCGGGCTTACGGTCAGCATCTACCGGCGCCGGGCCGAGGGGCCTTACGAGGATTCCGATATTCACGGATTCCAGGAAGCGGCCGGCCTGATCGGGCACGCCGCCGCCAAGCACTACATGCTCAGCGCCGAGCGGACGTTCGATTTCCCCGCCCTGTTCCAGTCGAGACTGGAAGCCATCGGGCGCAACCTGACGCCGCGCGAATTCAGCGTCGTGCGCGGCACGGTAAGAGGCATGACCGTGGCGCAAATATCGGACGAGCTGCAGATAAAGCCGACCAGCGTCCTGACCTATCGCAATCGGGCGTATCAACGGCTGGGGGTGCGGCTGAAGTCGGAACTGTGCGCCCTGCTGCTGGGCCAGCCGCAATAGGGCTTCAAGCCAGGCGGTGGCCGTGCTTGCCGTCGAACAGGTGGAGTTTTCCGGGCCGGAAGGCAACCATGGTCGTCGCGCCATAGGTGAGCCGGGTCTGGGCATCGGTGCGCGCCACGACGCGATGGCCCAGCACGTCGAGCGAGAGCAGCGTCTCGTGACCCACCGGCTCGATCAGGCTCACCGTCGCCGGCAGATCGCCCTGCTCGACCAGCACGTCCTCCGGGCGCACTCCCAGCACCGCCGCGCCGGCCTCCGTCCCGCCGGCCAGGGACGGCACCGCCACCTCGAGCGCGCCGGCACGGAAGACCGCGCCGCCGCCGGCACGCGCCAATTCGCCATGCACCAGATTCATCGTCGGCGCCCCGATGAAGGAGGCGACGAAGAGGTTGGCCGGGGCATTGTAGACTTCGTGCGGCGTGCCGAGCTGCTGCAACTGGCCCTTGTCCATGATCGCCACGCGATCGGACATGGTCATCGCCTCGAGCTGGTCGTGCGTGACGTAGATCATGGTCTTGCCGACGCGCCGATGGAGCTGGATCAGCTCGGCGCGCATGTAGGACCGCAGCTTGGCGTCGAGATTGCTCAAGGGCTCGTCGAACAGGAACAGGTCGGGGTTCCTGATCAGCGCCCGGCCCAGCGCCACCCTCTGCTGCTGCCCGCCCGACAGCTCGCGCGGCTTGCGCTCCAGCAATTCGCCCAACTGCATCAGTTCGGCGATGGCTTGCGCGCGCGCCGTCCGCTCCGCCTTGGCGACGCCCTGTTTGCGCAGCGGGTATTCGAGGTTGCGGCGCACCGTCATGTGCGGGTAGAGCGCGTAGCTCTGGAACACCATGGCGATGTTGCGCTTGCCCGGCGTGATATCGTTCATCCGCCGTCCGTCGAACTCGATGCTGCCCTGGTCCGGCGCGTCGAGGCCGGCGATCATGCGCAGCGTCGTCGACTTGCCGCAGCCGCTGGGGCCGAGCAGGGTCAGGAACTCGCCGGCGACGATCGAGATCGACAGATCGTCGACCGCGACGAAACCGTCGGCAAACACGCGCCGCAGATTGGTGAGCGTAACCGCCGTCATTCAGGGACTCCTTGAAGGCTTCTCGGCGCCATGCCGCGGCTAGCCCTTGACGCCGCCGGTGCCGAAACCCCGCGTCAGGTATTTCTGCATGACGGCGAACAGGATCACCAGCGGGGCGCTCATCAGCACCGAAGCCGACATCAGCAACGACCAGTCGACGTCGAAGCCGGTGGTGAGCAGCGAGATGACGCCCACCGGCAGCGTCTTGTTGACGTCCTTGCTGACCATCACCAGCGCGTAGAGATATTCGTTCCACGCCAGGATGAAGGTGAACAGGCCGGTGGTCAGGATGCCCGGCCGGGCCAGCGGCAGGATGACGTCGAAGAACGCCTCCATCCGCGAGGCGCCGTCGACCAGCGCCGCCGATTCGAGATCGGGCGGGATGGCGCTCATGAAGGAGCGCAGCAGCCACAGCCCGAACGGCAGGGCGAAGGCGGCATAGGTGAAGACCAGGCTGAAGGGCGTGTTGATGAAGCCCAGTTCCGCGACCAGCAGGTAGAGCGGGATGACGATCACGACATGCGGCAGCAGGTAGGTGAACAGCACGATGCGCGCCATCCATTCGCGGCCGGGATACTGGAACCGCACCAGGCTGTAGGCGCCCAGCGTGCCGACCACCAGCACGATGGCGGTGGTGCCACAGGCCACGATCGTGCTGTTGAGGAAATAGATCGGGAACGGGGTGTCGAACAGAAGATCGGCGAAATGCGACAGGGTCGGGCTGCGGGGAAACACGGTCGGCGGAATCTGGAACAGTTCGGCCGGCGGCTTGAGCGCGGTCGACACCATCCAGAACAGCGGAAACGAGATCGCCAGCACCACGGCCCAGATCGCCAGGCTGAGGCCGCTTTTGCGGGCGATCGCCGCGCCGCGCCGTTTCATCGGCCGGACTCCTCGCCGCCGACCTTGGCGAAGCGGAAATACGGCACGATCATCAGCAGCATGACGAGCAGCATGATGACGCCGATGGCCGACGCCTTGCCCATCTGGGACAGCGGGAAGGCCAGCTCGTAGAGCATCAGCGGCAGGGTCTGCGTGCCGTGGCCGGGACCGCCGCCGGTCAGCAGGTAGATCATGTCGAATTCCTTGAAGTCCCAGATCGCCCGCAGCAGGATGATGACGCTCAGCACGCTGCGAAGCTGCGGCAGGGTGATGTCCCAGAACAGCGACCAGCGGGAGGCGCCGTCCATGGTCGCCGCCTCGTAGAGATAGTCCGGGATCGATTGCAGGCGGGCCAGCACCGCGATCACGACGAAGGGAAAGAACTTCCACGTGCTGACCAGCACGACGGAGACGAAGGCGTTCGGCATCCGCCCCAACCAGTCGACCGGCGTATCGACGATACCGAGGCTGAGAAGCACGAAGTTGAGAAAGCCGTAGAGATCGTTGAACAGCCAGCGCCAGACCAGGACGGCGACCACCGTCGACAGCATGTAGGGGAACAGCACGAGACCGCGGGCCAGCGAGCGCAAATAGAACTCGCGGTGCAGCAGAAGCGCGATCCCCACCCCGACCACGACCTGCAGCACCAGCGTCGCCAGCGCATAGGCGACGTTGGTCGCCAGCGCCGGCAGGAACTCGCGGCCCTGGAAAATCTCCCAGTAATTGTCCAACCCGACATAGGAACTGGACAGCGTCATCGTGTCGACGCGGTTGAAGCTGAGCAGCACGGCCGACATCAGCGGGTAGGCCAGCAGCACGAAGAAAAGAACCAGCACCGGGAATATCAGCCCGATTCCCAGCGCGCTGTTCTTGGTGGAAAGCTTCATCGATCCGTCCCGTGCCGCCACATCCGCCGACGCGGGGCCGAACCGGCTCGTCCCGCGTTCCAGCCGGTCGCATGGCCGCCGCCAGTATCGGCGACGGTCGCGCGACCGCCAAGGCAAAGCCGAAAGCGCCGCCAGCGCTATCGCGCCGGCAGCACTCGCGCTGCTAGCTCTTCATGATCTTGGCCACCTCGTCCTGCAGCCAGGCCGCCGTCGCCGCCGGCGTGGCGCCGTCGACGACGATGCGCTGCAGGGCGTTGGCCATGACGTTGGCGCCGAATATGTCGCCGGACTTCAGGATCAGGGCGTGCTCCTTGCTCGGCTTGACCGGCGCGCCGCCCCACGAGGCCTCGTCGACCATGACCGCGACCGCCGCCTTGTGCCTGGCGAGCAGCGGATGGTTGAGGTAGTCGGGCGAGTTGCCGATCGAGGTCAGCACCGGCAGCAGGTGGCCCGGCGCACTGTGCAGGAACTTGACGTACATGTCCGGCCGGTACTGGAAGGCGGCGAACAGCTTGGCCTCGTCGACGTTCTTGCTGCCCTTGGGAATGAACTGCGAAGCGAAGGAATTGGTGGCGAAGGGCCGGCCGCCGTCGCGCCGGTAGGGATAGGGCAGCGCCTCGATATGGGGCTCGATCGCCGGGTTCTTCTCGCTGACATTGGTCAGGACGCGGCCGGTATAGATCGAGGTCGCCGCGGCACCGCTGACGAAGCCGCCCAGCGATTCGTCGAAGCTGTAGTTGTTGGCGCCCGGCGGCGCGTAGGGGCGCATCTCCTTGAGGAACTCCAGGGCGGCGATCACCGCCGGCGAATTGGCGGTCACGCTCAGATCGGGCGCGACGAGCCAGCCGCCCGAGGCCTGGATGGTGTAGTCGACCAGGAAATTGGTGAAGCCCCGGCCCGAATACGGCAGGGAGGCGCCGTAGCGGCCGCCCTTGGTGGTGGCCTTGGCGACCTTCAGCCATTCGTCGAAGTATTTGGGGGCGGTCAGGCCTTCGGCGGCCAGCAGGTCCTTGCGGTACCAGAACGTCGACAGCACCGCCGTGCCGATGACCGTGGCGAAATAGCCGCCCTTGGGATCGCGATAGACGTCGCGGGCGGCGTCGGAGAAGTCGTTCTCGCCGACTTTCTCGACCACGTCGGTCACCGGCTCCAGCAATCCGCGCTGGAACAGCGAGCCCGTGAACACGCTCGACAGATGCTGCACCACGTCGGGAACGTCGCCGCCGGCGAAGGCGGCGCCCAGCTTCGACCAGGCGTCGTTGTCGGACACGAACTCCAGAGCGATCTTGATGTTCGGGTTCTCGGCCTCGAAGGCGGCGATGATGACCTTGTAGGCTTCGCGCTGCAGCGGCGCGCCCTGGGTCGTCCACACCCGCAAGGTCTTGACGCCCTGCGCCCGCGCCCGGCCGATGCCGCCCATGGCCGCGCCGCCCAGGACGGCGCCTCCGAGTGCCGTCAGGCCCTTGACCGCCTGTCTCCTGCTGAGGGCAAGCCTGCTGCCGGCTGCCGACGGATCGCGTCTGCTTTGGTTCGACATGTCGTTCCCCTCTCCTCGGTTAGATCACTGTTGCCAACGACGCACTTGCTCACGCCGCATCCCTGGCGATGCGATCGAGGTCCAGACGCCGCAGGCCCTGCTCCAGATCGGCAAGAGGCTTGCCGGCGATGGGCTGAAGCGGCGAGCGCGGCAATCCGCCCGGCAAACCGATGATGTTCATGGCCGCTTTCAGCACCGCGTAGAGATTGCCGCCGTTCATGCGCACGACTTCCCAGACGCGGGCGGCGCGGTCCTGCAATTCGGCGGTGCGGGCGAAATCGAGGCGGGCGGCGGCCTCGTCCAGCTCGGTGGGCGCGCTGCCGCAGATATGGTGCATGGTGCCGACCGAACCCACCGCGCCCAGCGCCATGCCGCCGGCGCCGAACTTGAAGGTCGGGCCGAACACCAGCAGCCGGTCGCGCACCCGCTTCAGCGATTCGGAGAACGTGTCGTAGTCGAACGAGCTCTCCTTCAGCGCCACGACATTGGGCACGTCGGCCAGCCGGTCGACGATGGCCGGGGTCAGCGCGTTCACGTTGTTGGCCGGTATGTTGTAGGCCATCAGCGGCAGGACGACCGCGTCCGACACGGCCTGGAAATGGGCCACGATCTCGTCGGCGCCGAGCTTGACGAAATAGGGCGGCATGACCATCGCGCCGGCGCATCCGACCTTCGCGGCGTGGCGCGTCATGTCGACGGTGTCGGACAAGGTGATGGCGCCGGTGCCGGCGATGACCGGCACGCGGCCCGCCGCCGCCTCGACGCAAAGCTTGAAGAGGTGCTTGCGCTCCTCGACGGTCATCGACCAGAACTCGCCGGTGCAGCCGCCGACCACGATGCCGGTCACGCGCGCCGGACCGATCATCCACTCGACGACGCGGCGGAAGGCGGCCTCGTCGATGCGGCCGTCGGCGTGGAACGGCGTGACGATCGCGGTCATCGAGCCTGACCAGTCGACGGAATTCCTGTCCATCACAACCTCCAAATTCCTCCAGGAAGGAGCCGTCGGCTCCGGTCCGGCTTCATCTCAGCGCAAGTCCTGCAAGACGTGGATTTCCCTGTCCGGCCGGCCGGCGGCACGCGGCGGACAATCCATGACGATCTGATGGGTGGTGGCGACGAAACCCAGGGCGAGCATCGCCTTGTAGGTGTCGAGATCGCCGGTACTGACGGTGGCGGAAAGCCGCGCCAGCCCGCGGCCCGAGGCGTAGGCCGAGGCGGCGGCCATGAGCTCGCCAAGCCCCGCGCCCGGCACGGCGGGCGCACCGCCGGCGATCGCCAGCTTGACCATGCAGTGGTCGTCCCCCGCCTCGCTGCCGCTGCCGGCGGCGCAGACGGCGAAACCGTCGACCTCCCCGCCGGTGGTCAGCAGCACCACGTCGCCGGCTTTGCCGTCGCGCATCAAGCCGCACTCCGCGGTCAGATCGAGGCCGGGCTCGGCCCGCGCCGCCAGGGCGGCGCAGGACTGCAGGCGCTGCCGGGCATCGGCGTCGGACAGGCGCGACAGCAGCTCGGTCTTGGATTGCAGCCCGTTGCTGCGCGCCAGCGTGCCGGACGCCAGGACCATCGAGGCGGTGAGCGGCCCCGGCCAGAAACCGTAGCGCTGGTACAGGCGCAGATGCCCGGCGCTGTGCGGGAACGTCGCCAGCCGGATCGCCGTGCAGCCCCAGCCGGCCAGGCACGCCATGACGCGGTCGACCAGCAGGCGGCCGACGCCGTGCTTCCAGTGCGAGGGCGCGACCACCACCGGTCCCACGACTCCGACCCTGCCCCAGCAATTGGCGACCGCGGCGCCGACCAGCCGGCCGTCCTGCTCGATGGCGAAGACGCCGTCCGGATACATCGCCAGGCGATGGGCGAAGATGGCGGCGCCGGGACGGAAGGCCAGCGGGTCGGGCAATCCCAGGAAAGTGCCGAACGCCAGGCGGAACAGCGTATCGGCCGCCGCCGCCTCGCTGATGGGGCGCGATCCC
>JBBCJW010000065.1:0-7002 GCA_037190765.1 Alphaproteobacteria bacterium | reverse complement strand
CTCGTCTTGCTACACTCGTTCCGATTGCGGTTCCACACCAGGCGCCGCTGCGGATTGCGGCCGTCTCTCGTCTTGCTACACTGCCTCAGTGCTCCGTCCGCTTTGCCGCTTTGCTGCGGATTGCGGCCGTCTCTCGTCTTGCTACACTTCAGGAAATCGGCTGGCAGCAGGAACTGCCGCTGCGGATTGCGGCCGTCTCTCGTCTTGCTACACTGCTCGTTTAAAGCGAAGTTGCGCAGGATTTGCTGCGGATTGCGGCCGTCTCTCGTCTTGCTACACTTGCCTTGGGTATAACCGCCTGATTCACCTACGCTTTCTCGCTCTTGGCTGCTAGAAAAGCTGCAGCTGAGAGGGAGAAGGCGGAGTGGGTTGGCGCTTTTTTCCGACATAGACCCTGATCCTGCCGAACTGGCGGTCGGTGATGGCCATGAAACGGACCTCGCCGGCGGCAGGGACGTGCGAGCCCATGCGCTTCATGTGCACCTCCGCGTTCTCGATGCTGGCGCAGTGCCGTGAGTAAACAGAATACTGCATCATGGTGAAGCCGTCCTCCAGCAGTGTCTTGCGGAATCGGGTATAGGCCCGGCGCGCCTTGGGCGTGTCGGTCGGCAGGTCGAACATCGCGATTACCCACATCGATCTCCACCCCCAGGGAAAATCGGGAACCGGACGACGGGCCGCCATCAGATGATTTCCTCGCCATCGAACGGATCGGGACCGAGGAGGTCGGGATCGAGCGGCAGGCCTTGCGGCAGGGCCAGATCGCGTTCGCCTTCGGTCAAAGCCCGGGCCAGCGAAGCGGCGCTGGCGTGAATCGCCAGCAGCAGCGGATTGCGCCGGCCGTCGACCAGCACGGTCTCGTTGAACAGCGACAGCAGCGTGGCGCGGATAGTGCGGTTTTCCAGCGCCGCCGGTTCCTCGCCGGCTTCGTCAGCCAGCAGGCGGACCCGCCAGTCGACATAGGGTCGGTAGGGTTCAAGCAGATCGTCGGCGAGGCAGAACGGGTTGGATCGGTTGCTGTGGAACACGCCCAGCGAGGGGATCAGCCCGGAGGCGACGACAGCGCGGGCGACGGCGGCGCGCAGCACGGCATAGCCGTAGTTGAGCAGGGCATTGATGCCGTCCGCGCCACGCTCGCGACGGAACTCTCGGCCGAACAGCGCCGGCCAGTAGCGCTGCGCGGCCTGCGCCTCGAGATTGTCAGGATCGCCCGAACGCACGCGCCGAGACAGTGGCAGCAGACCGCCGTCCTGGCCGGTGAAATGGCGCAGCACGGCGGCCTGCTGGGCAATCTTGGCCGCGATTAGCACTTGCCACAGTCGTTTTTTCAGCGGCAGGCTGGCGGCAACCTGCGCCAGATGCCGCTCGGTCTGCACGTGATGGGCATCGAGCGGCAGCATCATGCCGGCCGGCAGATGGTCGCGGCCGCCGACCATGACGGTGGCGCCGGCAGCCAGCAGTTCGAGGAATACCGCCTGGGTATAGGTGGCGCGCACATCGTCGATGATCACCACGCCAAGATCCTCGATCGGCAGTGTTGCCTTCGGCAGGTCGGGTCGCTCGATCACCAGCTGCCGGTTCGCCACCGACAGGCGCGTGCCCGGGGTGGCGAACTCGACGGTTTTGCGGATCATCGCCGGCGCTCTTTCAGTCACCCGCTGGGCGAATGCGACCGATAGGGTCGACAGAAAGCTTGCGGACGTTCTCTTTCAGCAGAGCCCCCGGATTAGGCCTGGTGGTGGTGGCGTGGCCGGCGTCGGTGGCACGTTCGAGCACGATCTGGCCGCTAGCCCAAGCGCCCTGAACAATCCAGACTCCCTGCCTGTCGCCGCCCGGGAACTCCAACGCATCGCCTGGTGCTAACGACATTACGAACTCGGCACCGTCCTCGCGCTGGCGACGCAGCACGGGCTCGCGTCTGGCCAGACGACGAGCGGCCTCGAACAGGGAGACAACCTCGAAATCGGCCTTGCCGTCGGGCTTGCGGAAAATGGCGATGTGGTGGTTGGCGCCCAGATCGGCGTAGCCGGTCGAGACCGGCGCCATCAGCCTGATCTGTTGCTTGACGGACAGCCGCACCTTGCGGATTTCCCGCCCATTCTCCGCAAGCGTAGGGAAGGTCGTGAAGGCCTTCTTGGGATCGCCGCCATTGGCTTCGACATGCCTGCGCACTGCTTCGCGCACACGCTCGTCGACGATATCGTCGATCTCGGTCTTGCTGAGGGTGGCGACGGGCTTGCGGCGGACGAAGAGGCGGTAGGTGCCGTTCTTCGTCTTCACGTCCTGACCAGTATCGCCATAGATGGTGTCCAGATGCAGCGGGCCCGACACCTTCTTCCGCACGCGGTGGGAGACGACGATGGCGGCGACGGCGCGGTCGGCGTCGGCGCGAATGGTGGGCCAGGGCGGGTCGAGGCGGGGTGGCTGCGCGGTGGGATCGTTTCTGGCCTGCCAGTAGCGCGACAGCCGGTTGGTCATGCCCGGATCGGCGCAGGCCACCACCAGCGCGTCGACGGCGTGGTGGCGATGGTCGGCGCGGGTCTTCTCGCCGTCATCGGACAGGATGTTGTTCAGCCCCCACAGCTTGCGTAGCTGGGCGGTGACACGGCCGGTCACCGCCTGCACCGTCACCGGCGCTTCCGGTCCGGCATCGGGCCACAGTCGCTTGAGGAAAGCGGCCGCCTGGCGGGCGGCGTAGCCGGTGTCGGTGAACTGGCGGTTGGCGAAATCCTCCGGCAAGCGTTCCTCGCGGCAGAAGCGTTTGGCCTTGCCGGGCGACATGCGTCGGGCCTTCACATGTTCCCACAGGCGATTCTTCATCGCCTCCCAGGCTTCGGCATCGGGGCCAAAAGCCTCGAACGGCGTGCAGTTGGCTTTCTTCTGGTTGAACGCTTTATGGCATAGCGTCCGGTTGCCGAAGGAATTGTCGAAGCATTTGCTCTGCGGCCAGATATGTTCGATGTCGAACTCGCCGGTGCGGAACAGCGCGTCGAAGGAGATCGGCTCGCCCGAGTAGGGATCGTATTTCCCGCATTCCTGCCACAGCAGCCATTTGTCGATGTCGCGGCGCGAGGGTTCGGCGATGCCGTTGATGCGCAGTTCCGCCTCCGCCTTTTTCCGCTGTCCCTCGCGTCGGCGCTGGCCGATCTGGGTTTCCTCGCGCTCGCGCTTGGACTTGCCGACATCGCGTGTCAGCTCGATGCGGATCAGGTCGGGCTTGCCGTAGACGGCGATCAGGTTGTTCACTACCTTGCGCAGCTCGTTGTGTACGCGCACCACGGTGGGATTGCGCAAGGAAGCGATGCGCTCGATCTCCTCGCGATGCTTCAGGGTCGGGCTGGGTAGCCGATCCAGAATTTCGCCGGTGGGTTTCTGCCGGTCGGGGAAGGTTTCGTCGCGCCAGGCCTGTTCTTCCGGTCCGTTGAGTAGCGTGCCGAAACGGGTGCCGCCCTCCAGACGCGGCAGGATGCGCCGCAGCGCTGCGGTTGAGTAGGGTTCCCAGCCGGTCGGCAGGGAGAGGGCAGACAGCGCTTCAGCCTGTTCCGCCGTGACGCCGAAATCGGCGGCCAGCGCTTGGGCCGCCTTCCCGCGTTCCGCCTTGCGTTCGGCCTGGCGGCGGATGGTGATGCGCTGGGCGCCGATCTTCTCGTAGTCGCTTTCCCACAGCCGGGTATGGATGGCGTCGCGGATTTCCTGGCGGTGGGGATGCGCTTCCCAGGTATCGCCGAAAATCTCGGCCAGCTTCACTTCTAGCGCGTTGCCGGGCAGGCCGGATTTGTCGCTGTCCTCCAGATTGAAGCGTAGGCTCTTCTCGCCGCCTTTCTCGCCACGCGCCGCGAATAGCGGTTTAAGCGCCCCGCGCACACCGTTCCACCCTACCTTCTGCTGGGTCTGCAGCTTTTCGAGAATGGCGGCGCGTTCTTCGGCGTCGAGCGGGCGGGCATTGCCGCCGGCCAGCGCCAGGTTGTTCAGCTTCTCCAGCATGCGCCGCTGCTGCGACAGCCAGGAGCCGCGCGGGCAGAGGTCTTCGTCGGGCATGAAGGGGCATTTGCCCAGGGTGTTCCGGCGCCAGAATACCGGCCGCTGGGCGAAGACCGTGTCCTCGATGCGAGCACGGAAAGCGGCATCGCGCAATACCGGATGGTGCGCCTGCTGCGCCTGCCACAGCCGGTCGAACTCGTCGGCGACCGTGGCGCGGGTGGCGTGGATGCCGCGCCGGCGTTTGTCGGGGGGCAGTCCCTGTAGGTACTGGCCCAGCGTCTGGCCGGTCTGCCTGAGAATCGCCAGCGTGGCGCTGCGGCCTTCGGCGGCCTGCTTCTCGTCGGCCGCCTGTTCGGCATCGGCGGCGGTTTCTTCCTCCAGGTCGCGGCCGCGAAAATGGCGGCGCTGCGCCAGATGGTATAAGGCGCGGCCCAGCTCGTAAGGGTCGAGTTTCTCGTTCAGGCCGCAGCTGCGCAGCGCCAGCGGATCGCCCCGCATCGCCGCGTGCCAGGGATCCCCCGTACCGCCGTCGCGCGGGGCCGGCGTGCTGGAGAAGGGCGGCAGCAGGCCCGCTTCGGCCAGTGCCTCGTTCAGCGCCCGGCGGCGGGCGCGGCGGCGGCGCAACTGGCGGCGCATCATGCGTTTCTGCCGGCGCTGCTGGTTCAGTGGCGTGCCTTTGGGGTCGCGCGCCTCGGGAAAGATGCGCACGCCCATGCCGGCGATCTTGCCGGCGCTGTTCCTGACGTCGAGGTCGATCACGGCCCAGCCGATCGAGGTGGTGCCGATGTCGATGCCGAAAATACACCCCATGATGTCCCCCCTTGTTGTTGTTCAACCGTAAGTCTATAGTTCGGTCTGTAGCAAGACGAGAGGCGGTCGCTTTTCGCAAGCAAACGACCCCTTGAGCGGGCTCGGCATCCCAAGGTCAGTTGCCGGTTCGAAACCCTCGCCGTTCGGCGGGGGTTTCGTTTTTTACGGCGACACGATGGATCCGGTATCTGAACGGATGCACGAGAAGGTTGCAGCGCAGTTGTCACTGCGATGCGTCAGCAAGCCGGTCTTGCTCCTGCCGCCTTTGCAGGAAATTGTCCCTGACGGCATTGTGCCGTCATCGACCATCCGCCATCACCGAGCTATCCATGCCCCGCCTCCCCACCACCGCCATCGGCACCGCGCGCTATCCGGAGAAAGTGGCGCGGCGGTTGCGGGCGATGAACGTGGCGGTGTGGTGCGTGGCGGGGCTGGTGGCCGGGTTCGGGGTGGCGCGGCTGGCGCAGGGCGGCGAGGAGCGGCTGTGGCTGGCGGGGCAGAACCTGCTGGTCGCCGCCGGTTTCGCCCTGCTGCCCGCGCTGCACCGCTTCGGGCCGGCGGTGGCGCCGGTCTGCTTCATCGTGCTGGCCGGCGCCTTCATCTTCTGGGTCAGCTTCCTGCTCGGCAGCGCCGGCGGGGTGTGGCTGTTCTATCTCACCGTCGCAGCACTCGGCATGCTGTTCCTGGGGCTGGAGCGGCTGTGGGTCGCGGGCCTGCTGTCGGCACTGGCCGCTGTACTGATGATCGCCGTGCAGTTCCTGGCGCCGGCCGATACCGGGCTGCTGACCCCGACGCAACTGGCCTGGAACTTCGCCGTCAATGCCGTGGCGAGCTGCGCCATCGTCTTCCTCGTCGTGCTGCATGCGCTGCGCGCCATGGTGCGGGCGGAGGAGGCGGCCGAGCGCGAGCATCGCCGCTCCGAGGCGCTGCTGCGCAACATATTGCCGCCGGGCGTGGCGGCGCGGCTGAAAGGGTTTGCGGCGGATGCCGGCGCGGATGCGGGTGCCGGCGTGGGCGGGGCTGTAGGTATGGACGCGGGCATGGAGGCAGAGATGGGCGCGGGCGAGGATGCGCCGGTGGCCGACGCCTATGAAGCGGCTTCGGTGCTGTTCGCCGACCTGGCCGGCTTCACCGCGCGCGCCGCGCAGAGCGAGCCGGCCGCGCTGGTGCGCTTCCTCAACCGCGTGTTCTCCGCCCTCGACGCGCTGGTCGAGCGCCATGGGCTGGAGAAGATCAAGACCAGCGGCGATGCCTACATGGTGGTCTCCGGCGTGCCGCGGGCGCGGGCCGACCATGCCGCCGCCCTGGCCGATCTGGCGCTGGAGATGCGGCAGGCGCTGGCCGGGCTGGTGGATGCGCAAGGGCAGGCGGTCGCGGTGCGCATCGGCATCGCCTCCGGCCCGGTGGTGGCGGGCGTGGTCGGCACGCGGCGCTTCTTCTACGACGTGTGGGGCGATGCGGTGAACGTGGCCGCCCGCATGGAGCAGACCGGCGAGCCCGGCACCATCCAGGTGGCGCCGCAGACGGCGGCGCTGCTGGAGGAGCAGTTCGTGCTGCAGGCGCGCGGCGCGGTCGAGGTGCGCGGCAAGGGCGCGATGCGGATTTTCGTGCTGGTGGGGCGGAAGTAGCGGGCGGCGGCGTTCGGCGGGGAGCGGTCTGCGATACGGTCTTGCAAGCTGGATCAGCAATAGTGGAACCGGTGCTGCGGCCGATTCCTTTCCGGACTCATCGGCGGGTGCTGTTGCTGCGCCCTTTCTCGTACAGCTCGATGAAGCGCGCCTTGACCTGCGAGAAAAGGCCGGGCGGGATGAAGCCGTAGCTGAAGATGTCGGGCTTGCCCGGCAGCGGCGCCAGCCCGCCATTCGGCCACTCATCGACATTGTGCTCCGACACGACGATCCAGCTCGGCGCATCGTCCAGCCCGAGCGCGGCGCGAACCTTGGCGGGGGTTTCCACGCCGACGGTGTCGTCGCGCGGCCGGGTATGGGTGATCGGGAGAATGACGACAAAGCGCGGTGCGGCGCTCGGCTCCATGGCGGCGACCAGGCAGGCGGGCCGTTCCTCGCCTTGCTGCCGGCCCGCCGCCGCCTCATGCGTCCACAGATAGTCGTAGCGGATGACCAGAGCAAATCACGTTCTGTCGGAATCGCGAGCGATTCCGACAGAACGTGTGAATTTGCTCTGAACGTTAATGAGTAGAGCGGATCACGG
>JBBCJW010000064.1:0-16736 GCA_037190765.1 Alphaproteobacteria bacterium | reverse complement strand
CACGTGCGCGGTGTTGATCGTGATGCCGCGCGCCTTCTCCTCGGGCGCCTTGTCGATCATGTCGTACGCCATGAACGTCGCACCGCCGCTCTCCGCCAGCACCTTCGTGATCGCCGCCGTCAGCGACGTCTTGCCATGATCGACATGACCGATCGTCCCAATGTTGCAGTGCGGCTTCGTCCGCTCAAACTTCGACTTGCTCATAGCGCTTCAATCCCTCTGAGACGGGTTGATTTCCATTCAAACTATTCAGGCCAGCTTGGCCACGACTTCGTCGGCCACCGCCTGCGGCACGGCCTCGTAGTGATCGAAGGTCATGGAGTAGGCGGCGCGCCCCTGGGTCATCGACCGCAGGGTGTTCACGTAGCCGAACATGTTGGCCAGCGGCACCATGGCATTGATGACCTGCGCGTTGCCGCGCGCTTCCATGCCCTGGATCTGGCCGCGACGGCTGTTCAGGTCGCCGATGCAGTCGCCCATGTACTCTTCCGGCGTCACCACTTCGACCTTCATGATCGGCTCGAGCAGCTTCGGGCCGGCCTTGGGAATGCCCTCGCGGAAGGCGGCGCGGGCGGCGATCTCGAACGCCAGCACGCTGGAGTCCACGTCGTGGTAGGCGCCATCGATCAGCGTCGCCTTGAAGTCGATCAGCGGGAAGCCGGCCAGCACGCCGCTGTCGCGCGAGGATTCCAGGCCCTTGGCGACGCCGGGGATGAATTCCTTCGGCACCGCGCCACCGACGATTTCGCTCTCGAACTTGAAGCCCGCACCCGGCTCCTGCGGTTCGAACACCAGCTTGATGCGGGCGAACTGGCCCGAGCCCCCGGACTGCTTCTTGTGGGTGTAATCGATCTCGGCGCGCCGGGAGATGGTCTCGCGATAGGCGACCTGCGGGGCGCCGACATTGCATTCGACCTTGTACTGGCGCTTCAGGATGTCGACCTTGATCTCCAGGTGCAGTTCGCCCATGCCTTTGATCACGGTCTGGCCCGATTCCTGGTCGGTCGTGACGCGGAAGGTCGGATCCTCCTGCGCCAGGCGCGACAGGGCCTGGCCCATCTTCTCCTGGTCGGCCTTCGACTTCGGCTCGATCGCCAGCTCGATGACGGGCTCGGGGAAGTCCATCTTCTCAAGGATGATCGGATTGTTCGGATCGCACAGCGTGTCGCCGGTGGTGACCGACTTCAGGCCGGCCAGCGCCACGATGTCGCCCGCGCGCGCGATCTTGATGTCCTCGCGATTGTTGGCGTGCATCAGCAGCATGCGGCCGATGCGCTCGCGCTTGTCCTTGGTCGAGTTCAGCACGCCGGTTGCCGACTCCATCATGCCCGAGTAGATGCGGGTGAAGGTCAGCGAGCCAACGAACGGGTCGGTCATGATCTTGAACGCCAGCGCCGACAGCGGCGCCTCGTCGCTGGTCGGGCGGGTATCGGGTTCGCCCTTGTCCATGCTATGGCCCTTGACGTCCGGCACGTCGACCGGCGACGGCAGGAAATCGACCACGGCGTCGAGCAGCGGCTGCACGCCCTTGTTCTTGAAGGCCGAGCCGCACAGCACCGGCACGAATACCGCGCCGATCGTGCCCTTGCGGATGCACTTCTTCAGCGTAGCGAGATCGGGCTCCTGGCCGCCGAGATAGGCTTCCAGAGCCTCGTCGTCCTGCTCGACGGCAGTCTCAAGCAGCTTCATGCGATATTCGGCGGCCTGATCGACCAGATCGGCCGGAATGTCGGTCTCGTAGAATTCGGCGCCCAGCGACTCGTCCTTCCAGATGATCGCCTTCATCTTCATCAGATCGACCAGGCCGGCGAACTCGCTCTCGGTGCCGATCGGTAGATGGCAGACCAGCGGCACAGCCCCCAGACGATCGACGATCATGTCGACGGTACGGAAGAAATTGGCGCCGATGCGGTCCATCTTGTTGACGAAGCACATGCGCGGCACGTGGTACTTGTCAGCCTGGCGCCAGACCGTCTCGGACTGCGGCTCGACGCCGGCGACCGAGTCGAACACCGTCACCGCGCCGTCCAGCACGCGCAGGGAACGCTCGACCTCGATGGTGAAATCGACGTGGCCCGGCGTGTCGATGATGTTGATGCGGTGGTTGTTCCAGAAGCAGGTGGTGGCGGCCGACGTGATGGTGATGCCGCGCTCCTGCTCCTGCTCCATCCAGTCCATGGTCGCGGCGCCGTCATGGACCTCGCCGATCTTGTAGGACTTGCCGGTGTAGTAGAGGATTCGCTCGGTCGTCGTCGTCTTGCCGGCATCGATGTGGGCCATGATGCCGATGTTGCGATAACGCTCGATGGGAGTTTCACGCGACATAATCTGTTCCTTTGCCCGCGTCCGGCCTTACCAGCGGTAATGGGCGAAGGCCTTGTTGGCCTCGGCCATGCGGTGAGTGTCTTCACGCTTCTTCACGGCCGAACCGCGGCGGTTGGCGGCGTCCAGCAGCTCCGCCGACAGCTTGTCGGTCATGCTGTGCTCGGACCGGCTGCGGGCCGACTGGATCAGCCAGCGGATGGCCAGCGCCTGGCGCCGCTCGGGACGGACCTCGACCGGAACCTGGTAGGTGGCGCCGCCGACGCGACGGGACCGCACTTCGACGGCCGGCTTGACGTTGTCCAGCGCCTCGTGGAACACGCGCAGCGGATCCTGGCGGCTCTTGCGCTCGATGATGTCGAACGCACCGTAGACGATGCGCTCGGCGATCGACTTCTTGCCGGCGCGCATCAGGGTGTTCATGAACTTGCTGACGACCAGGTCGTGGAACTTGGCGTCCGGCAGGACTTCGCGCTTCTCGGCAGCGTGACGACGCGACATCGCTGTACCTCCCTACTTCGGCCGCTTGGCGCCGTACTTCGAGCGGCGCTGCTTGCGGTCCTTGACGCCCTGGGTATCGAGCGTGCCGCGGATGATGTGGTAGCGAACGCCCGGCAGGTCCTTGACGCGGCCGCCGCGGATCATCACGACGGAGTGTTCCTGCAGGTTGTGGCCTTCGCCGGGGATGTAGCTGGTAACTTCGAACCCGTTGGTCAGGCGCACACGGGCGACCTTGCGCAGCGCCGAGTTCGGCTTCTTCGGCGTCGTCGTATAGACGCGCGTGCAAACGCCACGCTTCTGAGGGCTCGCCTCCAGCGCGGGGACTTTGTTGCGCGAACCCGGCGTCTGGCGCGGCTTGCGAATCAACTGGTTGATCGTCGGCATCCGTCTCGAACCTCTGCATTCCGTTCGCCGCGAGCCTCGACATGCGACCATGAGAAAAAGCCAACCGCGCGTCGAAACAGCGATCCGACGCAAAACGCCGCGATGGCGAACAGCCGCTCGCGGTTTGGTTGGCCCTTCAAACTTCGGCCTAAAGCCTTGCTCTACGGTATCTTTTGGCGGCTGCGTCTAGGCCTGCGCCTACTACCAGCCCCCTGAAAAAGATGGCGCAATCTATCGATGCGCCCCCGGGGCGTCAAGCGCGACAAAGCGGATTTTTTCAGCCCTTCCAAGGGCCTGTCGCGCAATTCCCGGCAGCTTCCTTAACCAAACCCCGACTAGCACGTAATTAAATTACCACCCGATCTTGGGGTCGGAAAAACAAAGGCCGCAACCCGTGGGTTGCGGCCTTCGCAATGGTCAAAACCGGCTCAGGCGACCTTGTCGGCAGCCACCTCGATCGCCTCTTCCGTCTCGCCGCCGGCAGCCAGGATGTCCTTGTCGCGCTGCGTGGCGATTTCGCGCAGGCGGCGGACCACGCCGCCGGTGCCGGCCGGGATGAGGCGGCCGACGATGACGTTCTCCTTCATGCCCAGCAGCGTGTCGATGCGGCCGGAGACGGCCGCCTCGGTCAGCACCCGGGTGGTCTCCTGGAACGAGGCCGCCGAGATGAACGACTTGGTCTGCAGACTGGCCTTGGTGATGCCCAGCAGCACGGGGGTCGCCTTGGCCGGCTTCAGGTTTTCGGCGACCAGCTTGGCGTTGGCCTCGTCGAACTCCGACTTGTCGACCTGCTCGCCGACCAGGAAGGTCGACTCGCCCGGCTCGGTGATCTCGACCTTCTGCAGCATCTGGCGGCAGAGGACCTCGATGTGCTTGTCGTTGATCTTCACGCCCTGAAGCCGGTAGACCTCCTGGATCTCGTTGACCAGATAGGTCGCCAGCGCCTCGATGCCCAGCACGCGCAGGATATCGTGCGGCACCGGGTTGCCGTCCATCAGCAGGTCGCCGCGCTCGACGTAGTCGCCTTCCTGCACCGAGACGTGCTTGCCCTTGGGAATCAGGTACTCGACCGGATCGCCCTCTTCCGGCGTCACCACGACGCGGCGCTTGTTCTTGTAGTCCTTGCCGAACTCGACCCGGCCGGGGCCTTCGCTGATGATGGCGTAGTCCTTCGGCTTGCGGGCCTCAAACAGCTCGGCCACCCGCGGCAGACCGCCGGTGATGTCGCGGGTCTTGGTGCTCTCGCGCGGAATGCGCGCCAGCACGTCGCCGGCGTGGACCGTCTGGCCGTTCTCGACCGACAGCACGGAGTCGACCGACAGCAGGTAGCGCGCCTCCTGGCCGTTGGCCAGCATCTGCGGCTTGCCGTCGGCATCGGCCAGCACGATGCGCGGACGCAGCTCGGCGCCGCGGGCCGCCTGCTTCCAGTCGACCACGACGCGGTTGGAGATGCCGGTCGCTTCGTCGATGACTTCGCGCATGGAGGTGCCCTCCACCAGATCGGCGTATTGCACCACGCCGGCGCGCTCGGTGATCACCGGCAGGGTGTACGGGTCCCACTCAGCCAGCTTCTGGCCCTTGACCACCATGGTGTCGTTGTCGACCAGCAGCCGCGCGCCATAGGGCACGCGGTGGCGGGCGCGCTCGCGCTCGTTGGCGTCGACCAGCACCAGCTCGGTGTTGCGGCTCATCACCACCGGCATCTTCTCGGAGTTGACGACCACGTTGCGGTTGCGCAGCACGACGCGGCCCTCATGGGTCGCCTCGATGCTGGACTGCTCGGCGCCGCGCTGGGCGGCGCCGCCGATGTGGAAGGTGCGCATGGTGAGCTGGGTGCCCGGCTCGCCGATCGACTGGGCGGCGATGACGCCCACCGCCTCGCCGATATTGACCGGCGTGCCGCGCGCCAGGTCGCGGCCGTAGCACTTGCCGCACACGCCCGGCTGGGTATTGCAGGTCAGCACCGAGCGGATCAGCACCTCCTCGATGCCGGCCTTCTCGATCTTCTCGACCTCGTCCTCCTCGATCAGCTCGCCCGCCGGCACGATCACCTCGCCGCTCAGCGGATCGGTGATGTCGTTCAGCGCCGTGCGGCCCAGGATACGCTCGCCCAGCGGTTCGATCACGTCGCCGCCCTCGACCACGGCGCGCATCGTCAGGCCTTCCGTCGTGCCGCAGTCGATCTCGGTGATGATGCTGTCCTGCGCCACGTCGACCAGCCGGCGCGTCAGGTAGCCCGAGTTGGCCGTCTTCAGCGCGGTGTCGGCCAGGCCCTTGCGGGCGCCGTGAGTGGAGTTGAAGTACTCCAGCACCGACAGGCCTTCCTTGAAGTTGGAGATGATCGGCGTCTCGATGATCTCGCCCGACGGCTTGGCCATCAGGCCGCGCATGCCGGCGAGCTGCTTCATCTGCGCCGCCGAGCCGCGGGCGCCGGAATGCGCCATCATGTAGACCGAGTTCATCGGCTCGCCCTGCGTGGGCGTCGAGATGCTCTTCATCATCTCGTCGGCCACCTTGTCGGTGCAGCGCGACCAGGCGTCGACCACCTTGTTGTACTTCTCGCCCTGGGTGATCAGGCCGTCCATGTACTGCTGCTCGAACTCCTTCACCATCTTCTGGGTGTCGCCGACCAGGGTTTCCTTCGACGACGGGATGACCAGGTCGTCCTTGCCGAAGGAGATGCCGGCGCGGCAGGCCTGGCTGAAGCCCAGCGCCATCAGGCGGTCAGCGAAGATCACCGTCTCCTTCTGGCCGCAGTGGCGATAGACCACGTCGATGACGTTCTGCACGTCCTTCTTGGTCAGCAGGCGGTTGATCAGGGAGAACTGCACGTTGGGGTGGCGCGGCAGGATCTCCGACAGCAGCATGCGGCCGGGCGTGGTCTGCACCACGCGGGTGACCGGATTGCCCTCGGAGTCGACCGTCTTCAGCCGCGACTTGATCTTGGAGTGCAGGGTCGCGGCCTTGGAATCGAGCGCGTGCTGGATCTCGCCGATATCGGTGAAGACCATGCCCTCGCCCGGCTCCTTGTCGCGCTCCATCGTGATGTAATAGAGGCCCAGCACGATGTCCTGCGACGGCACGATGATCGGCTTGCCGTTGGCGGGGCTGAGGATGTTGTTGGTCGACATCATCAGCACGCGGGCCTCGAGCTGCGCTTCCAGCGACAGCGGCACGTGCACCGCCATCTGGTCGCCGTCGAAGTCGGCGTTGAAGGCGGTGCAGACCAGCGGATGGAGTTGGATCGCCTTGCCTTCGACCAGCACCGGCTCGAACGCCTGGATGCCCAGGCGATGCAGGGTCGGGGCGCGGTTCAGCAGCACCGGATGCTCGCGGATCACCTCCTCGAGGATGTCCCACACCTCCGGCCGCTCCTTCTCCACCATGCGCTTGGCCGCCTTGATGGTGTTGGCCATGCCGTAGGTCTGCAGGCGCGAGTAGATGAACGGCTTGAACAGCTCCAGCGCCATCTTCTTGGGCAGGCCGCACTGGTGCAGCTTCAGCTCCGGACCGACCACGATCACCGAGCGGCCCGAGTAGTCGACGCGCTTGCCGAGCAGGTTCTGGCGGAAGCGGCCCTGCTTGCCCTTCAGCATGTCGGACAGCGACTTCAGCGGCCGCTTGTTGGCGCCGGTGATGACGCGGCCGCGGCGGCCGTTGTCGAACAGCGCGTCGACCGATTCCTGCAGCATGCGCTTTTCGTTGCGCACGATGATGTCGGGCGCGCGCAGCTCGATCAGCCGCTTCAGGCGGTTGTTGCGGTTGATGACGCGGCGATAGAGGTCGTTCAGGTCGGAGGTGGCGAAGCGGCCGCCGTCCAGCGGCACCAGCGGACGCAGCTCGGGCGGAATGACCGGCACGACTTCCAGGATCATCCACTCGGGCCGGGCGCCGGATTCGATGAAGGCCTCGATCAGCTTCAGCCGCTTGACCAGCTTCTTGCGCTTGGCCTCGGACGTGGTCTCGCGCAGATCCTCGCGCAGCGTGTTGCGCTCTTCCTCCAGCTCGATCGCCGACAGCATGGTGCGCAGCGCTTCCGCCCCGATCTGGGCGTTGAAGGCGTCGTCGCCATACTCTTCCTGGGCGTTGAAGAACTGCTCCTCGCTCAAGAGCTCGCGCCGCTTCAGCGGCGTCAGGCCCGGCTCGACCACCACGAAGTTCTCGAAATAGAGAACCCGCTCCAGCTCCTTCAGCGTCATGTCCAACAGCAGGCCGATGCGGCTGGGCAGCGACTTCATGAACCAGATATGCGCCACCGGCGAGGCCAGCTCGATATGGCCCATGCGCTCGCGGCGCACCTTGGTGAGGGTGACCTCGACGCCGCACTTCTCGCAGATGATGCCGCGATACTTCATGCGCTTGTACTTGCCGCACAGGCACTCGTAGTCCTTGATCGGCCCGAAGATGCGGGCGCAGAACAGCCCGTCCCGCTCCGGCTTGAAGGTGCGGTAGTTGATCGTTTCCGGCTTCTTGATCTCGCCGAACGACCAGGACCGGATGCGCTCCGGGCTGGCGATGGCGATGCGGATCTGATCGAAGGCCTGAGGGCTCGGCGTCTGGTTGAGGACGTTGATAAGCTCGCTCATTGCGTACTCCTGATTTCAGTCGCGCCGTCCGGGGACGGGCGGAAAACGTTTCTGGCTATGGCTCGGATCAGGCCGATTTCTGCTCAAGCTCGACGTTGAGGCAGAGCGACCGCAGCTCCTTGACCAGCACGTTGAAGGATTCGGGAATGCCCGCCTCGAACGTGTCGTCGCCGCGCACGATGGCCTCGTAGACCTTGGTGCGGCCGGAGACGTCGTCCGACTTGACGGTGAGCATTTCCTGCAGCGTGTAGGCCGCGCCGTAGGCCTCCAGCGCCCAGACCTCCATTTCGCCGAAGCGCTGGCCGCCGAACTGGGCCTTGCCGCCCAGCGGCTGCTGGGTAACCAGGCTGTAGGGGCCGATGGAGCGGGCGTGGATCTTGTCGTCCACCAGATGGTGCAGCTTCAGCATGTAGATGTAGCCCACCGTGACCTTGCGGTCGAAGCGCTCGCCGGTGCGGCCGTCCCACAGCGACACCTGGCCCGACGTGTCGACGCCGGCCAGCGACAGCATGTCGACGATCTCCGCCTCGCGCGCGCCATCGAACACCGGCGTCGCCACCGGCACGCCGCTACGCAGGTCGTTGGCCATGCCCAGGACGGTGTCGTCCGACAGGTCCTGGAAGTCGGCCTTGTAGGTCTTGTCGCCGTAGATTTCCTTCAGCCGCTTGCGCACCGCCGAAGCGCCGCCATGCTCCTTCAGACCGTCCAGCATCTCGCCGATGCGGCGGCCCAGGCCGGCCGAGGCCCAGCCCAGATGGGTCTCCAGAATCTGGCCTACGTTCATGCGGCTGGGCACGCCCAGCGGATTGAGCACCACGTCGACCGAGGTGCCGTCCTCGAGATAGGGCATGTCCTCGATCGGCATGATGCGCGAGATCACGCCCTTGTTGCCGTGACGACCGGCCATCTTGTCGCCCGGCTGCAGCTTGCGCTTCACCGCGACGAACACCTTGACCATCTTCATGACGCCCGGCGGCAGCTCGTCGCCGCGCTGCAGCTTGTCGACCTTGTTCTCGAACCGCTCCTGCAGGCGCTTGTTCGATTCGTCGAACTGCTTCTTCAGGGCCTCGATCTCGGCCTGGCGCTTGTCGCCCTTGACCGAGAACTGCTTCCACTGGCCCGGCGTGTAGTCGCCCAGCACCTTGTCGGTGATCTTGGTGCCGGCCTTGAGCTGGCGCGGGCCACCGGCCAGGGTCTGGTTCAGCAGCAGATCCTTGAGCTGGTTGTAGAAGGAGCGCTCCAGGATCGCCTTCTCGTCGTCGCGGTCCTTGGCCAGGCGCTCGATCTCGTCGCGCTCGATCGCCAGCGCGCGCTCGTCCTTGTCGACGCCGCGGCGGGAGAAGACGCGCACTTCGACCACCGTGCCCTGCACGCCCGGCGGCACCCGCAGCGAGGTATCGCGCACGTCGGAAGCCTTCTCGCCGAAGATGGCGCGCAGCAGCTTCTCTTCCGGCGTCATCGGCGATTCGCCCTTCGGCGTCACCTTGCCGACCAGGATGTCGCCCGGCTCGACCTCGGCGCCGATATAGACGATGCCCGCCTCGTCCATGTTGCGCAGCGCTTCCTCGCCGACATTGGGAATGTCGCGGGTGATTTCCTCCTGGCCCAGCTTGGTGTCGCGGGCCATGACCTCGAACTCCTCGATATGGATCGAGGTGAAGACGTCGTCGCGCACGATGCGCTCGGAAATGAGGATGGAATCCTCGAAGTTGTAGCCGTTCCAGGGCATGAACGCGACCAGCGCGTTGCGGCCCAGAGCCAGCTCGCCGCGCTCGGTCGACGGGCCGTCGGCCAGGATGTCGCCGGCCTTGACCTCGTCACCCACCTTCACCAGCGGCCGCTGGTTGATGCAGGTGTTCTGGTTGGAGCGCTGGAACTTCAGCAGGTTGTAGATGTCGACCGCCGGGGTCGAAGCGTCGACCTGCTCGGTGGCGCGCACCACGATGCGGGTGGCGTCGACCTGGTCGACGATGCCCGAGCGGCGCGCCACGATGGTGACGCCCGAATCGCGGGCCACCACCTCTTCCATGCCGGTGCCGACCAGCGGCGCCTCGGCGCGGATGAGCGGCACCGCCTGGCGCTGCATGTTGGAGCCCATCAGCGCGCGGTTGGCGTCGTCGTTCTCCAGGAACGGGATCAGCGCCGCCGCAACCGAGACGAGCTGCTTGGGCGAGACGTCCATGAAGTCGATGTTCTCGGGCCGCGCCATGATGTACTCGCCGCCCTGGCGGCAGGAGATCAGGTCGGAAACGAACTTGCCCTTGGCGTCGAGCTCGGCGTTGGCCTGGGCCACGGTGTAGCGGCCCTCCTCCATGGCAGAGAGGTAGATCACCTCGTCGGTGACCTTGCCGTCCTTGACGCGCCGGTAAGGGCTTTCGATGAAGCCGTACTGGTTGACGCGGGCATAGGTGGCCAGCGAATTGATCAGGCCGATATTCGGGCCTTCCGGCGTCTCGATCGGGCAGATGCGGCCGTAATGGGTCGGATGCACGTCGCGCACCTCGAAGCCGGCGCGCTCGCGCGTCAGACCGCCGGGGCCCAGCGCCGAGAGGCGGCGCTTGTGGGTGATCTCCGACAGCGGGTTGGTCTGGTCCATGAACTGCGAGAGCTGGCTGGAGCCGAAGAACTCGCGCACCGCCGCCGCCGCCGGCTTGGCGTTGATCAGGTCATGCGGCATCACCGTGTCGATGTCGACCGAGCTCATGCGCTCGCGCACCGCCCGCTCCATGCGCAGCAGGCCGATGCGGTACTGGTTCTCCATCAGCTCGCCCACCGAGCGGACGCGGCGGTTGCCGAGATGGTCGATGTCGTCGATCTCGCCGCGGCCGTCCTTCAGCTCGTGCAGGACCTTGACCACGGCCAGGATGTCGTCGCGGCGCAGGGTGCGGATGTTGTCCGGCACGCCCTCGAAGTTGAGCCGCATGTTCATCTTGACGCGGCCGACCGGCGACAGGTCGTAGCGCTCGGGATCGAAGAACAGGCCATTGAACAGCGTCTCGGCGGTCTCCAAGGTCGGCGGCTCGCCCGGGCGCATGACGCGGTAGATCTCGAGCAGCGCCTCTTCGCGGTTCGAATTCTTGTCGGCCATCAGCGTGTTGCGCATGTACGGGCCGATATTGATGCCGTCGATGTCGAGCACGGAGATCTGCGACACGCCGGCTTCTTCCAGCGTCTTCAGCACCGGCTCGGTGATCTCCTGGCCGGCCTCGATGTAGATTTCGCCCGTCTTCTCGTTGATGATGTCGCGGGCGGCGAACTTGCCCAGCATCTCTTCCGCCTCGATGCGGACTTCCTTCAGGCCGCTCTCTTCCAGGCGACGGGCGACGCGCTGGGTCAGCTTGCTGCCGGCCTCGGCCACCACCTTGCCGGTCTTGGCGTTGATCAGGTCGTGGGTCAGCTTCACGCCGCGGGCGCGATCGACCACGAAGGCGGTCTTCCAGCCCTTCTTGTCGGCCGAATAGGAGACCTGGTTGTAGAAATAGGCGAGCACGTCCTCGGGCGACAGGCCGATCGCTTCGCCCGGCTCCAGCGTCTGGGCCTTGGCGGCGCGGCTGGCGCGCAGCTTCAGCGTGGCGTCGTTGTCCAGCGCCAGCAGCAGGGTCGAGACCGGCAGCTTGCGGCGGCGGTCGATGCGGACATGGATCATGTCCTTGGCGTCGAACTCGAAATCCAGCCACGAGCCGCGATAGGGAATGATGCGGGCGGCGAACAGGTACTTGCCCGAGGAATGGGTCTTGCCCTTGTCATGGTCGAAGAACACGCCGGGCGAACGATGCATCTGGGAGACGATCACGCGCTCGGTGCCGTTGACGATGAACGTGCCGTTCTTCGTCATCAGCGGCATGTCGCCCATGTAGACGTCCTGCTCCTTGATGTCGCGGATCGAGCGGGCGCCGGTCTCCTCGTCGATGTCCCACACCACGAGCTGCAGGGTGAGCTTCAGCGGCGCGGCGAAGGTCATGCCGCGCTGCTGGCATTCCTCGACGTCGTATTTCGGCGCTTCGAACTCGAACTTGACGAACTCAAGCGAGGAGCGCTCGGCGAAATCCTTGATCGGGAACACGCTGCGGAACACTTCCTGCAGGCCGGCATTGGCGCGCTTCTCCGGCGCCACGTCCATCTGCAGGAACGCATCGTAGGAATTCTTCTGGACTTCGATCAGATTGGGCATCGGCACGGTCGCCTCGATGCGACCGAACTGACGACGAACGCGCTTACGATTGGTGGATGCCGTGGCCATCGCTGCCCCTTACCTTGTGGTGCTGGCGGTAAATCCGACTGCTTTCTCGGAACCAGGCGCCCGCTAAACGCCCTGTCCCATCCGTCGCAGACGGCCACTTTTCCAAACCGGCTTGCGGGCCGGCTTGAAGAAGTGGCCACGCCCCATCGCTATTGCAATGGGGCGGGCCGGATACGGCTACTTGAGCTCGACGGAAGCGCCGGCGGCCTCGAGCTTCTTCTTGAGCTCCTCGGCCTCGGCCTTGGCAACCGCTTCCTTGACCGGCTTGGGCGCGCCCTCGACCAGATCCTTCGCCTCCTTGAGGCCCAGGCCGGTGATGGCGCGGACTTCCTTGATGACGTTGATCTTGTTGGGGCCGACGTCCTTGAGGACGACGGTGAACTCGTCCTTCACCTCGGCGGGAGCGGCAGCGGCAGCGCCCGGCGCGGCGGCGACGGCGACCGGCGCGGCGGCCGAAACGCCCCACTTCTCTTCCAGCATCTTGCTGAGCTGGGCGGCCTCGAGGACCGTCAGCGTGCTGAGGTCGTTAACGAGCTGTTCCAGATTGGCCATTGTCAGTATCTCCTAAGTCTTGAACTTCCAGGTTGATGTATGGAGCGGCTTTACGCGGCCTGCCCTTCGCCCGTGGATCCGTAGGCGCCGAACACGCGGGCCAGCTGGCCCGCCGGTGCCTGGACAACGCCCGCAATGCGGGTCGCCGGCGTGTTGACCATCGCCAGCAGCCTGGAGCGCAGCTCGTCGAGCGACGGCAGGGCGGCGAGCGCCTTGACGCCATCGACATCGAGCTGCTGGTCGCCGAGCGAACCGCCGACGATCTCCAGCTTTTCGTTGCCTTTCGCGAATTCGACCGCAGCCTTCGCCGCGGCGACCGGATCCTTAGAGTAGGCGAGCGCAGTCGGGCCGATAAGCATCGGACCGATCTGCTTGAAGGAGGTTCCTTCCAGGGCGAGACGCGCGAGCCGGTTCTTCGCGACCTTGTAACCCGCGCCCGCTGCCCGCATCCGATCCCGCAGCGCCGTCACTTCCGCCACCGTCAGCCCGCTCTGGCGGGTGACGACGACGAGCTGGACATCGCTCAGGGTCTGATTCAGCGAGGCGACGAGATCGGCCTTTTCAGTACGATTCACGCGACGTCTCCGAACATGACCGGCCTGCCGAGGCGGACCGGTCGGTTGCACGTGGATCCCGTTTCCACCGCCGCGAACGGCGATCTCGACGCGACCCGACTTGCCTGTCCCAGAAGCTCAAGCGCCGTTTGCAAATACGCGCAAGCGATGCCTGTTCCACTGTCTATGCGGGCGGTTGCCCTTTAAGCCCGTTCCCGAGGAACGGGCGCCTGCAGTCTCGGACAGGTGGCGGCGGGCAAGCCCGCCGCCGACATCGCCGCCGCGCCCCCGGATTTCGATCCTGGGCGCGGCAGCGAATTCCGTTATCCCGCTGATCAGCTCAGCGAGGAAATCTCCAGCTTCAGCCCCGGCCCCATGGTCGAGCTGATCGACACCTTCTTGACGAAGGTGCCCTTGGCGCCCGAGGGCTTGGCGCGGGTGATGGCGCCGACGAAAGCCTTGACGTTCTGGACGATGGCTTCCTCGGAGAAGCTGGCCTTGCCGACACCGGCATGGACCAGGCCCGCCTTCTCGGCCCGGAACTCGACCTGGCCGGCCTTGGCCGCCTTCACCGCCGCCGCGACATCGGCCGTGACCGTGCCCAGCTTCGGGTTCGGCATCATGCCGCGCGGACCCAGCACCTTACCCAGTCGACCGACCAGCCCCATCATGTCCGGGGTGGCGATGCAGCGGTCGAAATTGATGTTGCCCGCTTGCACCTGCTCGGCCAGGTCCTCGGCGCCGACCACGTCCGCGCCGGCCGCCTTGGCCGCCTCGGCCTTGTCGCCGCGGGCGAACACGCCGACGCGCACCGACTTGCCGGTGCCGTTGGGCAGCTCGACCACGCCACGGACCTGCTGGTCGGCGTGACGGGGGTCGATGCCCAGGTTCATGGCGATCTCGACCGTCTCGTCGAACTTGGCCTTGGCGCCCTGCTTCAGCAGCTTGACGGCGTCAGCCAGCGGATAGGTGGTCTCGCGATTGATCGTCTGAGCCGCCGCTTTGTATCTCTTACCGCGCTGTGCCATGGCCTTAATCCACCACCGTCAGGCCCATCGAGCGGGCGGAACCGGCCAGCATCTTCACCGCCGCGTCGACCGACGTGCAGTTCAGGTCCGGCATCTTGATCTTGGCGATCTCCTCGAGCTGCTGGCGATTGACCTGGCCCACGGTCTGCGTGCCGGCAGTCTTGGCGCCCGAATCGATCTTCGCCGCCTTCTTCAGGAAGTAGGAAGCCGGCGGCGTCTTGGTGATGAAGGTGAAGCTGCGGTCGGCATAGACCGTGATTACCACCGGAATCGGCATGCCCGATTCAAGGCTCTGGGTCTGAGCGTTGAACTGCTTGCAGAATTCCATGATGTTGACGCCCTGCTGACCGAGCGCGGGCCCGATCGGCGGCGACGGGTTGGCCTTGCCAGCTGGCACCTGCAGCTTGACATAGGCCTGAATCTTCTTGGCCATTCATATCCCTCTGTTCGAGTGGGCGCGCGGTGCGGCCATGGCTGACCTCCCGCACTTTCTTTCGGGGAACCAATTTCTGTTCGATTGCAATGCCTTAGCGGTCCGTCTTAAAGTGATGACGGCAGCAGGCTCGAATCAATAGGAAAACCGGCCCTGTCGAAGGACCGCGCCGTTTATCACAGTTCGGTCCGAACGCAAAGAAAACTTTGAACCGGAATATTCACATCCCGGCCCTGTCCATTCCTTAAAGCTTCTCGACCTGCGAGAAATCCAGTTCCACCGGCGTGGCGCGGCCGAAGATCGACACCGATACCTTGAGGCGGGCCCGTTCCTCGTCGACCTCCTCGACCAGGCCGTTGAAGCTGGCGAACGGACCGTCAGCCACCTTGACCTGCTCGCCGACCTCGAACATGACCGAGGGCCGCGGCCGCTCGATACCTTCCTGGACCTGGCGGCGGATGCGGTTGGCCTCCGCCTCGCTGATCGGCGCCGGCCGGCCCCGGGCGCCGAGAAAGCCGGTCACCTTCGGGGTTTCCTTGATCAGATGCCAGGTCTCGTCGGTCAGTTCCATCTTCACCAGCACGTAGCCGGGGAAGAACTTGCGCTCGGCATTGACCTTGGAGCCGCGGCGGACCTCCACGACTTCCTCGGTCGGCACCAGCACTTCCTCGATCTGGGCGTCCATCCCCTTCTTGGCCGCCTGCTCGCGGATCGACTGGGCGACCTTGTTCTCGAAGCCGGAATAGACGTGAATGACATACCAACGGTGAGCCATGGTCAGCTTGCCACTCCCAGCACCAGTTTGACGGCAAAGGAGACCACCTGGTCGACGGCCAGGAAGAACACGGCCGCGATGGTCACGAACACGAACACCAACGCGGTGGTCACGCCGGTTTCGCGCCGCTTGGGCCAGGTGACCTTGGCCACCTCCTGCCGCACTTCCCGTAAGAATTCGACGGGATTTTTCGCCATTTCGAACCGTCCTTGTATTGGCCCACGACATATGGGCCAGCCCTTGCGCCTTTAAAACCGGCAGCGGCGCGTCGGAAATCCCGTCGGCCGCTGCCTGCAAATCCACTGATCCCTGCGGTTGGCAGGAGTGGAGGGGCTCGAACCCCCAACCCCCGGTTTTGGAGACCGGTGCTCTACCAGTTGAGCTACACTCCTGTACCGCCCGGCAGCTTATACCCCTACTTGATGATTTTGGCGACGACGCCGGCGCCGACGGTGCGGCCGCCTTCGCGGATGGCGAAGCGCAGCCCCTCGTCCATCGCGATCGGCTGGATCAGGTTCACCTGCATCGACACGTTGTCGCCCGGCATCACCATCTCCGTACCCTCAGGCAGCTGCACCACGCCCGTCACGTCCGTCGTGCGGAAGTAGAACTGCGGCCGGTAGTTGGTGAAGAACGGCGTGTGCCGACCGCCCTCCTCCTTGGTCAGGATGTACGCCTCCGCCACGAAGTCGGTGTGCGGCGTGATCGAGCCGGGCGCCGCCAGAACCTGGCCGCGCTCCACGTCCTCGCGCTTGGTGCCGCGCAGCAGCGCGCCGATATTGTCGCCCGCCTCGCCGCTGTCCAGCAGCTTGCGGAACATCTCAACGCCGGTGATCGTCGTCTTGGTCGTGTCCTTCAGGCCCACGATCTCCACTTCGTCGCCCACCTTCACGATGCCCCGCTCGACGCGGCCCGTCACCACCGTGCCGCGGCCCGAGATCGAGAACACGTCCTCGATCGGCATCAGGAACGGCTTGTCCTTCGGACGCGTCGGCTGCGGGATGTAGCTGTCCACCGCCTCCATCAGCTTCAGCACCGCCTTGGCGCCCAGCTCAGGCTCCTTGTTCTCCAGCGCCATCAGTGCCGAACCCCGGATCACCGGGATGTCGTCGCCCGGGAACTCGTACTTCGACAGCAGCTCCCGCACTTCCATCTCGACCAGGTCCAGAAGCTCCGGATCGTCCACCATGTCGCACTTGTTCAGGAACACCACCAGCGCCGGCACGCCCACCTGCCGCGCCAGCAGGATGTGCTCGCGCGTCTGCGGCATCGGGCCGTCCGCCGCCGACACCACCAGGATCGCCCCGTCCATCTGTGCGGCACCCGTGATCATGTTCTTCACGTAGTCGGCATGGCCCGGG
>JBBCJW010000063.1:0-13078 GCA_037190765.1 Alphaproteobacteria bacterium | reverse complement strand
CCCAAAGTGCCGCCACTGTCCCAACTTTGGGAAGCCACTGAATTAGGGTTTGATTGGATGTTGCGGCGCCGGCATGACTGGCTATGCATGCCTTCCCGGGCTTGCCCGCTGCTTCTGCGGTGTCCTCCTCGTCGTCCTCATCCTCACAGTTTGCGTCTGTACCATCAGCGCCCGGTTCTTGCGGTGCAGCCGCGACAGCTTGTTCGGGCGCAGGTGCTGCGGGCCCAACCACGCTATCCAGATCCGTGATTATGAGAGTAGTTAGGCCGAGGAAGTCGATCAGAGATTTGAATCGATGGCCAAAGGCTCCGCCGATCTCCAGTACGGTGAGATATGTGGACTGTAGCCTCGGTGCTGCCTTGGCGATCATCTGTGGCAACAGCAGTCTTTCTACATTGCCTTCCACAAGTATCGCACCGTCTGCGAAGAACAGGTCACAGTGAGCGAGCTTAAGGTAGCGCTCGAGGAAGTTGCGATCGGCTTCTTCGGCGATGTTGTAGAACACAGAAAGGTTGAGAATTTCAGACGTTGCTGTGTGTTGCTCCCGCCTTCGGCGGAAGTAGCGGATTGGCTGGAACCCTCGTTCATAGAGGATATGAGTGGAATGGGTGGTAACGACAATCTGACTAGTGTGATGCTTCTTGTGTTCATCGCTCAGCGCAAGGATGTCTATGACCTTTCGGATAAAGACCTGCTGTAGCTGCGCGTGAAGGTGCGCCTCCGGCTCTTCAATGAAGACCAGATGCACCGGCGGGCGATCCTCCTCGACTGCCAACCACTGGGCATGGAGGTCGAGTAGTTCCACAACCATGAAGATCAGATTCTTGAAGCCAAGCCCGTTGTACCTGTCCGGTAGCGTGAGTGGATTTGGATTTCCGTCATCGGCGCCGAGAGCGTAATGCACAGCTGCACCGTCACGGCCGCTCATGATCTGCGCTGGATCGAGCGCAGAGCGAATCATCATTCTTGGGTTGGTAAGGCCGGGATAGCCGAGTTTGGAAAGGTTCCTCAACGTCGGCTCAAACACGCGTTCAAGGTGCTTGTTGAGCGACACCTCGGAAGCTGCCAGTGCGCTCAGCGCCTCAATGTCGTCGCCCTTTTGTTCTAGATTTCGCTCATAGAAGCGGCTAAGTACACGGGAGAGCTCCTCTGACCGCGAGCCACCTTGGCCATCGGAAAGATGCCGTTGGGCATTGAGGAAATCGACTTGGAGGAGACTCTTAAGAATGTCCCGTCCGCTGCGCGATTTCCCGGTCAAAGGGGACGGTGCATAGCCTTCAGCAGCGACCATGCTGTCATCGAACTTCGCGGGATCCAGGACGAAGTACTGGAACTCATATTCATCATGAAGCCGGTCACGAAGGAACTCCCTAAGGTCACGAGGAGAAGGGTCATATGTTGGCGCGCCCTCCTTGTCCTTTGGTGTCGCATCCAGGGCGCGTTGTCGTACTTCCGCGTAGCGTGTATGTGTCGCTGTCGGATTGACTGGCGCATAAGCAATGCGCATACCAACCAAGCTGCCTTGCCAGGAAAGGCTGGGAAGCAAATCTACGACGCGATGGATATCGTCTGCTCCGATGTGAAACCAGATGTCTAGCTCGATCGAGGGCAACTGGTCTGTAGCTAGGCCATCGCTTTGGCCATACGCATTGATCTGTGCCCAAAGATCGGAGCTGAAGTCGTGGATGTTGAAGCGGCCGCGGCCGCCGAACAGTTCCAGTGCGTGGCCAACGGATGTCTTTCCGCTGTTGTTGGAGCCTACGAAGATTGAGATATCTGAGGCGAGGTCAATGACAACGTTCTTGAGCCGTCTAAAATTGCGGACAGCCAGTTTCTTCAGGTACATCCTGCACCCCATTTAGCGCTTCAAGTGGTATGTGTGCCCCGCCTGGAGATGCGTGCCGTCCATCCCCGACATGGGTGCCAAAAGCCAACGCAAGCATAATCCAGAATTTCTGGGCGTGAGCTCGCTCTCGATTTTTTGTTCGCGAAAGGCCGGGAGGCAGTCTCCATAGACTCTGGTCTGCGGCGAGATCTGGTGCGGCGCTCTAGTAGTTAGCGCCGCGGCCACAAAGTGCTCCGGCACGCTGCAGTTCGTCCTCAGTCTTCCTGCCCCTAGTCCCTAGAGCAAAGGTACGGCGTTGCCCTAGTACTCATCCTGGCTGGCACCGTAGATCCACTACTTGTGCCGCTGGGGATTGCGCAGCACCAACAGGCCATCTAGAGGGGTCTGTTTACCGATATCAACATGCAAAGATCCGAGGTTTGACCTCAGCGGTTCCCGAGTGAAGCAGAACTAGGTTCTTAGGTGGATCGTCACATGTAAATCGGATTACTTCAGCAATCGGGCCGCGGGATTGTCCTCCGCTGCACCTGCTTGGAAATATCCAATGACGCTGGCCACCGAGCGATGTTCGGTCATCGCCATAACTGCCGGCAAGGGCACGCCTTGCTTGCCAGCCTCGGTGACAAACCCCGACCGCAGACTATGCGCCCCAAAATCCCCCACCAACCCAGCCAACGCACTCCGCCGCTTCACGATGGTGGCCACCGAGCCAGGGAGTAGGGCAGGACCCAAACGATTCTTCCAGATCCGCCGGAAGATCGCCCCATCCTGAATTTCTGCGGCGTCGAGCCAAGCTGCCAAGGCCTCAGCACTCCGCCCCAGGATTGGCTTGTCCGGCGTCGAATCCACCTTGACCCCGGCCTGCTGGGTCTTGGAATACTCCAGCCGGTAGATGTAACCGCCGTCGCCGACCTTGCGCAGGTCACGCATGTCCGCCGCGGCGATCTCGCTACGCCGGCGTCCACCACTGGCAAAGCCAAAGCAGAGTAGGGCACGGTCACGCAGTCCTTCCAAAGTGCCATCACAAGTCGCCAGCATGGCCTCGAGCTCGGGGCGCGTGATGGCGGTCTTCTTGGTCGGCCGCTCACCGCGTTTGACTGACGCTCGGCGGGCACGGCTCAACAGCGTCCTGATACTGGGCAGCTCGCACGGATTAGTCAGTCGCTTGAGTTTGTGGGCCGTAGACAGTACGGCCACGCGCTGGACCACGGTCGACACCTTCAACGGCCCGACCTTGGCCTTGAGGCCGGCGGCCACCAACGCCTGGTCAATCGTCGGCGGCAGTTCGCTGACTAGGCCGGTCTTGCCTTTGCGCTGGATGTGGTCGACCAGGAACTGGATCACCACGGCCTCGCTCGCGGGCAACGCCAGTTCGATGCCGTAGCGGGCTTGATGCCAGCCGGCCCAGTAGCGCAGCGCCGTGCCGTAGCTGCGGGTCGTGTTCGCCGCTGCGGCTTCGGCGAGTAGTTCGCGTACCGCTTCCGCGGCCTGTTGGGCCAGCTGCTCGGGGAGTACCAGGTTTGCGGCCGCCGCTGCAACAGCAGGCAATGTGCTATTTCGTTTCATAATATGTAATGTACGCTATGAAACAAGGGGTGTACTAGTGATAATCATCACTTATCGCGAGTACGGAAACAACAGAGTAGGGCGCCGATACAGGAGACGTCAGCATGGCCCGCGGCATCACCGAAACCGATGTTCACACCGCCGCAGACGAGCTGGTGGCTAACGGCGACCGTCCGACGGTAGAACGCATCCGCGCGCACCTCGGTACCGGCTCACCCAACACCGTGACGCGCTGGCTAGACACCTGGTGGAAAAATCTGGGCATTCGACTGCAGCCGAAACGGCCAGATTTGAAGGACGCACCGGCGGCACTGGCCGAGTTGGCCGGTCAATGGTGGGCGTTGGCGCTAGAACATGCCCGTGAGTCGGTTTTGGAAGAGCTTGCCGACACCAGGCAGTCGCTTGCGGCCGAGTATGACGAGCTGCGGGTGCAGCAGCAGAGCTTTGCGGATGAAGGCTCCGCACTCCACGCCAAAGCGACAGCCTCAGCCCAATCAGAGCGCTTGGCACTGACCCAGGTAGCGGAACTGCGGCAACTCGTCGACCAGCTTCAGTCGCAGCTGGCAGAATCGGCGCGACAACGTGCTTCTACGGATCAGCGACTTGAACAAGTGGAGTCTGCCAGGCGGGCCATGGAAGCGCGCTTGCAGGAGTTGCAGGAACTGGCCAGATCTGAGCGCGACAGCCTGATAGAACACGCCAGATCTGTAGAAAATCGTGCAGCACGGGAGGTCGACCAAGCCCGTCAGCAGGCCAAGGAGCTACAAATCAGGTCGTCGTCTCTGGAAAAGCTCCATGCCGCAACCGAGCAATCCCTTAGCGGTGCTTTGAAGGCTGCCCAGAGAACAGCGACAGAAGCGGTAAAAGAGGCAGACAGGCAACGAGCAAGATCTGAAGTCTTGGAGGAGCAACTGACCAAGATTCCTGCGGCGATCGAGGAGGCTTTCCGCGCTAGGCAAAGGTCAGCCACATCTAAGAGGAAAATGCCGAAGGGCTGATCCTTGCGGGCACTCTGTCGGCACTACTAGCGCTTCTTGTTCTGCTCGTCGTCTTGCGACTTCATCGACTTTCGGTTGGTGTGATCCACCCACCAGCCCAATGCACACAGGACGAGCGCCATTGCAAGCACCCCCAAAGAACCAAGCATTGAACTTCTCCTCTTCAAGCCGTCTTGCTCAGAATAGCGCCAAGACTTGGTCAGGTGGTGAGCAAAGGCTTGGTTTACCAGAACATGGCTGCAACGACTGTGGAATATGGGGCAGCTTCTGCTCAGTTTTGCCAAAAGCGGGGCAACTTATCCGAAGCTCCGCCAAATTCGGGGCAGGTTTCCTCAGCAGATGGGGCGGATGTCCGCTGCAGATGGGGCATTTCCTCCCCATCAATCATCAGGGGCAGATTCACTGCGGCAAACAGCGACCAATCCAGCGCAGTCGGCACAGCGCGGCCGCCTTCGCCTGCGCTATGTGATTTCGCATAATGTATATTATGTAAATCATGGCGGCGCGAACCGATCAACCCAGCAGATCCAATGCCCTCCGCAGCGCGCTCACCAGTTCTGCATCGGATTGCACCCAATCGTTCTCCAGGCCGGCAAGCGCCGGGTTGTGATGGCGCATGGGCGATGCGCGCGATGCCTTGGCCGAGGCATGCAGTTCGTTGCAGCCGCTCTGGACGGTGACATCGGCGATGTTGCCTGCATCCAGGCCGGCGCCGGCCATCACCCGGATGCGGTCGCCTGCCTGTATGGCCAGTTGCCGCAATGTGTGGCTGCCGGCCATTGCGCTGACGGCGCCGCCTGAGCTGAGGATGCGCTGGCAGCCGAGGTTGATGACCTGTTCCATGGCCGAAGGCAGATCGCGAGCGGCGTCGAAGGCGCGATGGAAGGTGATGCCGAGCGGTCCGGCGGCCGCGACCAGTTCGCGGCACAGTGGGATGTCGACGTCTCCATCCATGGTCAGCGCGCCGATCACGACGCCGTCGCATCCCAGCTGCCGGCAGCTTTCGATGTCGCGCAGCATGATCTCGGTCTCCTGCGCGTCGTAATGGAAATCGCCCGGGCGCGGGCGGATCAATACGAACAGGGGAATACGCAGCCGGTCGCGGGCCACGGCGACGCTGCCGCGCGATGGCGTGGTGCCGCCTTGCGCCAGATTGTCGAACAGTTCGATCCTGTCGGCGCCGCCGGCCTGGGCGGCCAGCGCCGACGCGACGGAATTGCTGGCGATCTCCAGCAGGCGGCGTCCGCTCATGTCTGCTCGCTGGAGTAGACGGAGGTGGAATCCAGCAGGGCGTCCTGCCTGCGGGAATCGCAGACCGCATAGACGAAGCCGCGATGCAGCGCATAAGCGCCGACCTCGCCGTTCCTGTTCATCGCCAGGAAGCACACCTGCAGGGTGCGGCTGGCTTCTGGGCGCTTGCGCACTACCCGCTCGATGGCTTCGCGGCAGGCATCGGCGGGCGAGCGCCCCTGGCGCATCAATTCCACCACCAGGAACGAAGCGGCGTTGCGGATCATCTCCTCGCCCATGCCCGAGGCCGTGGCCGCGCCGACTTCATTGTCGACGTACAGGCCGGCACCGATGATGGGGCTGTCGCCGACCCGGCCATGCATCTTGAAGGCCATGCCGCTGGTGGTGCAGGCGCCTGCCATGCGTCCCTTCGCATCGATGGCGAGGATGCCCAGGGTGTCGTGGTTGTCCTTGTCGCCGGGACGACCGCGCCGCTCGGCGTTGATCTGCGGTGCGTAATGCTCGGTCTTGAGCCATTCGCGCCATGCATTCTCGGCTTCCGGTGTCAGCAGTTTGCGACTCTCGAAGCCCTGCTGCACGGCGAACTGCCGGGCGCCCTCGCCCACCAGCATCACGTGCGGCGTCTGTTCCATCACCCGGCGCGCGACCGACACCGGATGCAGGATGTCGCTCAGCGCCGCGACCGATCCGCAGCGGCCATCGCCGTCCATGATGCTGGAGTCCAGCGTAAGCACGCCATCGCGGTCCGGATTGCCGCAGTGGCCCACGGTGGGATTGCACAGGTCGCTTTCCGCCCAGCGGGCGCCCGCCTCCACCGCGTCCAGGGCGCTGCCGCCGGTTGCCAGCACCTTCCACGCCGCCTGGTTCGCGCCGACGCCGAAATCCCAGGTCGATACCACCCGCGCGCCATTTCCCGCAGGAGGCGATGCCAGCATGCGCGGTGCGGCGCCGGCCGCGGCCAGCAGCATGGAGGTCTGCAGGAACTGCCTGCGTGTGCTCATCGGGTTTCTCCGGTTGTGGTGGGGCTGCAGGCGTCGTCTGCATGCCAGGCAAGCGCGCCGAGCACGCCGAGTTCGCCATCGTCGATCCGCCACACGGGCACCCGTTGCAGGGCGGACGACAGCACGCCCTTGGCCAGGAAGCGCTGCTGGAAATCGCCTTCGTGCAGCCAGTCGGCGAGATGCCCGGTGATGCCGCCGGTGAGATAGACCGATCTTGCGCCGAAGGTCAGCGCCAGGTCGCCGGCGACGCTGCCCAGCCAAGCGCAGAACGCGCGGGCGCTGGCCAGTGCGAGCGGATCGTTTCCATTGCGCGCCGCATCCACCAGGGCGGCGGGCGTTTCCCAGCGCGGCGTCGCGCCTTCCCGCTCGCACAGGCAGGTGTAGAGCGTCATCAGCCCCGGGCCGGACAGGATGCGTTCGCTGTCTACATGCCCGTGGCGCTGCAGCAACTGGCGCAGCACGTCCAGTTCCAGCGTGTTGCCGGCGGCCAGCGAGGCATGCCCGCCCTCGCTGGCCAGCACCGGCGGGCGGCTGCTCTCCAGGCGCAGCGCCACGCCCAGCCCGGTGCCTGGCCCCAGCACCAGCGCCGGGCCGTGAGGACGGTGATCGGCGTCGCCGCAGAGCGGGTGCAGCGCTTCCCGCTCGACATGGGGTATGGCCTGGGCCACTGCCACGAAGTCGTTGATCAGTTCCAGCTCGCCCAGCCCGGCCTCGCTGCGGGTCTGGGCCAGCGAAACCTGCCAGGCCAGGTTGGTATTGAGCAGGCGGTCGCCGTCCAGCAGCCCGGCGATGGCCACGACCGCGCGGCTGACCGGCGGAATGGCCGGGTTGTCGTGCAGGCGCGCGGCGTAATCGCGCAGGATCGCCGCCAGGCTCGGGTGGTCGGCGCACGCATAGCGGCGGAAATCGTTGACCCGGATCGGTTCGCCCGCTCGCAAGGTGGTCCAGCCCAGTCGGGCGTAGGTCCCGCCGACGTCAGCGCCGATGATGGTCGTTGCCGCCATCGGCTCGTTCACTCCGCCCTGCTCTACCAGCATGTCGTCTTTCGGTCGTTCCAAAATGGAAGGCGAATCATGCGTTGGAAGGATGGCTTACGCCAAGGGGCGCAGCATCCGCCAGGTAGCCCAGCCCAAGGCCGTCATCGACAACGAGCCGGCAAGATGCAGGCCGATCGTCGCCAGCGCCCAGCCCAGCTGCTGGCGCAGGAACAACTGCACCACTTCGGCCGAGAATGTGGAGAAAGTGGTCAGGCCACCGAGCAGGCCGGTCACGATGAACAGCCGCCACTGCGGCGCGATGTCCGGCCGCACTGCGAACCAGGCCAGCGCCAGGCCGATGACGTAGCCGCCGAGCAGGTTGGCGGCCAGCGTGCCCAGCGGAACGGTGGGATGGATCGGGTTCAACCATACGCTCAGGCCGAATCGCAGCCATGCGCCGATCGCCGCTCCGACGCCTATCGCCACAAAGGAAAGCCACATCGGTCTATGTCTCCCGCTGCTGTCATGGAACTCCCCGGAAGACTGTGGGTCCGGGACACGATGCGCTGTTCAGTCCTGCGGCTTGCCTCCCGCCCTCGCCTGTTCGCGCGCGGTGCGCAGGCGATCGAGCTTTTCCTTGAGCTTGATCTCCAGCCCGCGTTCGACCGGCCGGTAGTACACACGTTCGCCCATTTCATCGGGGAACGCGGTCTGGTTAAGGGCGATGCCGCCTTCGACGTCATGGTCGTACTGGTAGCCGCTGCCGTAGCCGAGGGTCTTCATCAACCGTGTCGGCGCATTGCGCAGGTGCATGGGCACCGGCTGCGAGCCCAGCGTGGCGACTTCGGCCTGGGCCGCGGCCAGCGCCTTGTAGCTGGCGTTGGACTTGGCGGTGCTGGCCAGGTAGATGACCAGGTTGGACAGGGCGATGTTGCCTTCCGGCGCGCCGATGCGGTCGTAGGCGTTCCAGACGTTGATCGCCATCTCCAGGGCGCGCGGGTCGGCGAGGCCGACGTCCTCCACCGCCATGATGGTCAGCCGGCGCAGGACGTAGGACGGGTCGCAGCCGCCATCGAGCATGCGTGCCAGCCAATAGATCGCACCGTCAGGGTTGGAGCTGCGCACCGATTTGTGCAGCGCCGAGATCTGGTCGTAGAACTGCTCGCCGCCCTTGTCGAAGCGGCGCGTGCGGTCGGCCAGCACCTGCAGCAGGGTTTCCGGCGTGATCTGGCCGCCCTCGCCCGCCGCCAGTTCCGCGGCGATTTCCAGCAGGGTCAGGGCGCGGCGCACATCGCCATCGGCGGCACGGGCGATTTCCAGCAGCGATTCGGGCGAGACGCGGATGTCCTCCTCGCCTAGCCCGCGCTCCTTGTCGCCCAGCGCACGCTGCAGGGCTTCGGCCACGTCCTCGGGCGATACCGCTTCGAGCACATGCACGCGGCAGCGCGAGAGCAGTGCCGAGTTCAGTTCGAAGGACGGGTTCTCGGTGGTGGCTCCGACGAAAATGATGGTGCCGCGCTCGATGTGCGGCAGGAAGGCGTCCTGCTGCGACTTGTTGAAGCGGTGCACCTCGTCGACGAACAGCACGGTGCGCCGGCCTTCGGCGAAGCGCTGCGCGGCTTCGGCCAGCACCTGGCGTACCTCGGGCAGGCCCGAAAGTACTGCCGAGATCGCGCGGAACTCGGCGTCGGCATAGCGTGCCAGCAACAGCGCCAGGGTGGTCTTGCCGCAACCGGGCGGCCCCCACAGCACCATGGAGTGGACGCGGCCGGATTCGATGGCGCGGCGCAGGGCGGTGTTGGGCGCCAGCAGGCGCTTCTGCCCGACCATCTCGTCGAGCGTGCGCGGGCGCATGCGCTCGGCGAGCGGGCGCATGCCTTCCCGGTCCGCGCTCAGCAGGTCGGCAGGAGGATCGGAGAACGTGTTTCTGGATCTGGCCACGCCCGCATTCTAGCGTGGCTGTCCAGTCCGGTAGCGCCGATGAGCGCTCCGTCGGGCATGTCGGGATAGGCGAAGTGCCGGCCGGCGGCCGGCACTGCATGGGCCGTCAGCGTTCGCCGATGACGTCCACATTCTTCGGCGGCGTGAAGCGGAAGGTGCCGGCGGCGAAGGAAGGGTTCTTCTTCCAGCCGCTGAAATCGATCACGGTGCGCTGCCCCACCGCATCGACGACTTCCATGCGGCCCAGGCCGCCCTGGCCGAAACCGAGCGCGGCGTACTGGAAGCTGGCATCGGTCTCGCGCTTGGGACTCAGCGACAGCCACTGCATGCCATCGCGCGGTGCCGCTTCTTCGCTGACGTCGTACTGGCGCTCCAGCTGCGCGGGGTTGATCAGCGCCGTCAGCGGGCTGTTCTGTTCTTCCTCGCCCTGGCCGCGCACCGTGGCCTGCTCCAGGTCGGGCTCGTAGACCCAGACCTTGCTGCCGTCGGCCACGATCAACTGCGGATGCGGGCGGGTGTACTCCCAGCGGAACAGGCGTGGCGCCGACAACGCGACGCGGCCGCTGGAGGACTCCTTGAGCTTGCCTTTGGCGTCGAACACCTGCTGGCTGAACTGTCCGTCCAGCCCGCGCAGGCCGTTGGTGAAGGCCTTAAGGTCGTCGCGCGCGCCGGCATGGGCATCGGCGGCGAAAACGGCGGCGGCCAGGGCGACGGCGATCAACGTGGGGCGCAGGAGGACGTTCATGGCGGTTGTCATCGATGGACGGAGGATGGGCTGAGTCTGCCCGGGAGAAACTGAATGGGCGGCAATCGTCGCCGCCCTGCCCTCACTTGGGCGGTGGTGGCGCCAGCACGGCGCGGTCGCCATTGTGCTCCGGGGCGCTGACCACGCCGGCCGCTTCCATCGCCTCGATCAGGCGTGCGGCGCGGTTGTAGCCGATCTTCAGGCGCCGCTGCACGCCGGAAATAGAGGCGCGGCGGGTCTCTGTGACGATGCGCAGGGCCTCGTCGTACAGCGGGTCGGATTCATCGCCGCTGCTGCTGGTTTCCGGCAGGCCGGTGGCGCCGACCACCACGCCGTCGCCCATGGTCTGCACTTCGTCCAGCACGCCTTCGATGTAGTCGGCCGGGCCGCTCGCCTTGAGGTGCTCGACGACGCGGTGCACTTCCTCGTCGGAGACGAAGGCACCGTGCACGCGGTCGGGCATCGCCGTGCCCGGCGGCAGGTACAGCATGTCGCCGTTGCCCAGCAGCGCCACGGCGCCGGACTGGTCGAGGATGGTGCGCGAATCGATCTTGGAGCTGACCTGGAAGGCGATGCGGGTCGGGATGTTGGCCTTGATCAGGCCGGTGATCACGTCCACCGAAGGACGCTGCGTGGCCAGGATCAGGTGGATGCCGGCGGCGCGCGCCTTCTGCGCCAGGCGCGCGATCAGTTCCTCGACCTTCTTGCCGACGATCATCATCATGTCGGCGAATTCGTCGATGAAGATGACGATGAACGGCAGCGGCTCCAGCGGGCGCGGCGCCTCGCCCATTTCCGGGTTCGGCTTGAACAGCGGGTCCATCAGCGGCTGGCCGGCGTCGATGGCGTCCTTGATCTTCTTGTTGAAGCCGGCCAGGTTGCGCACGCCCACCGCGCTCATCAGCTTGTAGCGGCGCTCCATCTCGGCCACGCACCAGCGCAGGCCGTTGGCGGCCTCCTTCATGTCGGTGACCACCGGCGCCAGCAGGTGCGGAATGCCCTGGTAGACGCTGAGTTCCAGCATCTTCGGGTCGATCATCAGCATGCGCAGGTCTTTCGGGCTGGCCTTGTACAGCAGGCTCAGCACCATCGCGTTGACCGCCACCGACTTGCCCGAACCGGTGGTGCCGGCCACCAGCAGGTGCGGCATGCGCGCCAGGTCGGCCACCGACGCCCGGCCGCCGATGTCCTTGCCCAGCGCCAGGGTCAGCACGCTGGCCGACTTGTCGTATTCCTTGGAGCGCAGCAGCTCGGACAGGAAGATCATCTCGCGGGTGACATTGGGGATTTCCAGGCCGACCACCGACTTGCCGGGGATCACGTCGACCACGCGCACCGACTTGACCGACAGGCCGCGGGCGATGTCCTTGTCCAGCGAACTGATCTGGCTGACCTTGATGCCCGGCGCCGGCTCGATCTCGAAGCGGGTGATCACCGGGCCCGGATAGGCGCCGACCACCTGCGCGTCGATGCGGAAATCCTTGAGCTTGAATTCGATCTGCCGCGACAGCGTTTCCAGGGTCTGCTCGTCGTACCCCTTCGGCTGCGGCCTGGGGTCGTCCAGCAGCGCCAGCGGCGGCAGATCCGAGCCGTCGCCGTTGACGCCCTGGAACATCGGGATCTGCGTTTCGCGCTTGGCGCGTTCGCTCTTCTCGATCACCGGCGCCGGGCGTGGCTCGATCTTCACCGGCTCGCGCTTTGCGCGGACTTCGGCGTCGACCTTGCGTACTTCCTCGCGTTCCTCGCGCAATGCGCGGGTCTGCTGCCATTCGCTGGCCTGTTCCTTCTTCTTGTCCAGCAACGGGCCCAGCGCCAGCACCCACTTGCCGATCTTCTCCATCACCAGGAACCACGACAGCCCGGTGGCCAGGGTGATCGAGGTCAGCAGCAGCACCAGCAGGAACAGGTTGCTGCCGACCGGGCCGAACCCGCTCTGCAGCGACTTGCCCACCAGCACGCCGAGGCCACCGCCGGCGCGGGCGACATCGCCCGGCGTCAGGCGCAGGTAGAGGAAGCCGGTAGCGCCGATCAGGAAGCCGACGATGCCGACCAGCCGCAACGCCGGGCCGAGGTCGTCGTGGCCGCGGTCCTCGCGGTTGAGCCCGAACATGGCGATCCACGCGACGGCCGCCAGCATCAGCGGAATCAGATAGGCCACGTAGCCGAACAGCTGGCGCAGCACGTCGGCGATCCACGCGCCGACCCGACCGCCCATGTTGTGGATCGGCGCGACCACCGACCCGGCCTGCGACCAGCCCGGGTCGGCCGGGGAATAAGTGAACAGGCTCGCCAGCAGGTACAGCAGGGCCGGCGCGATCGCGATCAGCGCCAGGTCGCGCCAGAGCTTGTTGCGACGCGGATTGTCCGAAGCGGCCGCCTGCCTGCGCGCGTTGCCGCTGGCGCCAGCGCCTTTGTCACGTTCCGGGACCTGTTTCGCCACCTTGGACCAGACCTTAGAAATGCATGGTTAGTGATTGATATTAAACGACACGCGGCGCCGTTTCATCCGCCTGTTCCGGGGCGCGGCGACAGCGGGGGCACAGGGACATCGGAAAGCCATGCGGAAAGCCGGGGCCGGTCTGCGGCGGAGGCGGAAGCGGCCCTGCGGGTCGCGCAGTTCCATTCCTGCGCCTTGATTCACCGGAGCCCGGTCGCCACTCTATGACCTGTCCGGACGGTCGCCATATGCCGCGATCGCGCCGCCAATCCCGACTTTCCGCGAGTATACATGAGCACTTCCAGCGCCCCCTACC
>JBBCJW010000062.1:0-6129 GCA_037190765.1 Alphaproteobacteria bacterium | reverse complement strand
CATGACGACGACATCGTCGGCGACATTGGCGACCACCCCGAGATCGTGGGTAATCATCAGCAGCGCCATGCCGAGTTCCTTCTGCAGATCCTTGATGAGCTGCAGGATCTGGGCCTGGATGGTGACGTCGAGCGCGGTCGTGGGTTCGTCGGCGATCAGGAGCGCCGGCCGGCAGACCAGCGCCATGGCAATCATCGCGCGCTGGCGCAGGCCGCCCGACAGTTCGAACGGATAGGTCCGGAGCGCGCGCTTGGGGTCGGGGAAACCCACCATGCGCAACATGGCGAGCGTCAGCTCGTCGATTTCGGCGCGACTGAGCTTGCGGCCGTTCTCGGCAAACGACTTGGCGCCGTTCGAGCGGCCGAGCGGCACGCCGTGCAACTCAACCGCCTCGCCGATCTGGTCGCCCACTGTGTGGAGCGCCGACAGCGAAGTCATCGGCTCCTGAAAGATGATCGAGATCTGGCCGCCGCGGATGCGCCGCATGGCCGGTCCGGCGCGGTCGAGCTTGGCAATGTCCACGACACCTTCCTGGACGCGCGGGTCCTGGAAAAGGATCGAGCCGGATGGAATTCTCGCAGTGCGTGGCAGCAGGCCCATGATCGCCTGGCTGCAGACCGACTTGCCGGAGCCGGATTCGCCCACCAGCGCGACGGTGCCGCCAGGCGGGATGGCGAAAGAGACCTTGTCGACCGCCCGCAGGGTGCCTTCGTGGACGCCGAATTCGACGGTCAGGTCCTCGACACGCAGCAGATCTTTCATACCGATTCTTCCTGACCCGCCACCACGATCCCCATCGCCCGCAAATTCGCGCGAGTCGTGTCGCTCAACGCCACGCCCGTCCCCTCGGCTGCACGAGCCGCCCGCTCCACAATATCGTGAAAGCCGTCGAGGGAGGAATCGACCTTTATCAGCCGTCCCTGCGTCGAACCGATGGCGAGCTGCATCCAGCCGTCCGACCGGTCGCGCTTGGTCGAGAAGTAACTGAGCTTCATCCGGTCGAGGCGGCTCCATTCGACCAGCGTGCCGGCCGGCCCGTCGGCGCAGAGCGTATCCGGTCCCAGCACGTAGCGCGTGCGATGCCGCAGCGCCGTACGCACGAGGAACAGCGCGAAGAGCGCGAAGCCAGCACACAGGAGCGCGGCCAGCCAATAATTGACCTCGAGCAGCAGAAGCGGCGCACCGCACAGCAGCACGCCTATGCCGGCGCGCGCGTAATCCGCCATGATTGTCGGACGCGGATAGCGCAGATCGGCAGAACTCACCCGCGCTCCTCCCCTGATTGAACGCTCACGACGCGAAAAGCTCGCGCGCCGCGCGAACGCACAGCCCTTGCGTCGTTTTTGTTGCTTCCAGAACCGACCTTAGGAAATCCCAAGCCCCGCCGTCCATCGCAAGATGATGACTGAGCAAGCCTATCGGCTCGCCATCGCCACTGCGCGACCGCCCGAGCGCTTCGACCAGAACGGCGAGAGCTGTCTCCTCGCCGACGAAACGACCACCGGCCTTCCAGTCGATCAGATCGACATGGGTATTGACCTGACGAAACCCACGCACCGGCTGGGCACGTTTGCGGGGGCCAAAGGTCGACAGGCCGCGATAGCCGATCTCCGGCAGGGTCGGCACCAGGATGTCGGCAATGCGGTTCCATGGCGGGACCATGACTGGCAGGGCCTGCGCTGCGAACAGCCGCTCCAGAGCCATCCAACCGGTACCTAGTTCGCCCAGCACGATCATCGCGGGGCGCTGCAGGCCCAGTTCGATCTTCTTGTCGGGCGGCGCGGCATGATTCATGTGGGCGTAGCCGTGCTGCAACACATCGACGCCCGGCTCGCCCGCGAGCCGTTGCGCCAGCGCCGCCGTCGCCCGCGCCGGCACGACCGCCAGGGCGAGCGGCACGGCCGTATCGCGATGGATGGCCAGCAGGCGATCCAGGGCAGGATCGACATCCGCCGCATCGTCGTCGCGCCACCAGAGATCGGCCGTGCGCCCGGCGTCGCGCCAGCGCGCCGCTTCGTCGGACAGAGCCTGCCAGGAGGTCATGGCGACAGCATCTGCTTCAAGGCAGCGACTGTCGCCGGGCCGCCATTTGCATCGACAGCCGGAAAACTGCGAATCGAAGGGCCCGCCCAGGCGCGGGTGACGGCGGCCGCCAAGCTTTGCGGCGTCAGCGTATCCGGCGGCACGGACGCCACCATGCCGCGCTCGACCAGCACGCGCGCGCGGTCGGCCTGCTCGGTCTCGCGTGCCGTACCGAACGGCACCAATACGGCCCGGTCGGCAAGGCAAAGCGTCTCGACCACGGTGTTATAGCCCGCCTGCGATATCGAGAGCGCCGCATTGCGCAGCAGGCTGGGAAAGTCGGCGCGCGCCGGCTCGACAATGATGCCCTCGGTCGCAGCAGTGCGCAGTGCCTCCTGCTCGGCCGCAGGCACGTTCGGCCCCAGCAACAGGCGCCATCTGCGGTCGGCCAGCCCGGTCATCGGGCGCGCGGCGATGGCCGCCTCAAGCAGCGGCATCCCAACCGCACCGCCGCCGGCCGAGACGATCACTTCGCCTGCGCCAACCGAGCCTTGCGGTGTGCGCGTCGGATCGATCTCGGCGACGTAGCCGGTGTAGAGCGCCCGGTCCTGGATGTCCGGCCACGCTGGAAAGCTCTCGTCGAGACGCACCAGCGCGGGATCGGCATGGATCAGCACCGCATCGAATGCCTCGAAGGTCACGACCATCTCGTCGACCCTCGCCGGCGAGGTCGAGCGCCGCAGCACGTCACGCACCGACGAAACGATCCATGGCGCCGGAGTGCGGTCCTGCGCCGCCTCGAGGAGCGGCAACAGCTCGAAGCGAAGCTGCGTGCGACCAAAGGGAAACTGTTCCGTCAGTAGTATGTCGGGCTGCTCTGCATCGAACAGTTCGAGCAGTTGGCGCGTGCGTGCGGTGCGGAAGGCCTCGTCAATCGGCGTGCCGTCGAGCTGCGCCAGCTCCTTCAGCCGTGCGTTGGCCGCACGCAACGGCGGAAGCTGATGGAAACGCGCCCCCCCGAGATCGATTCCCGAGACCGGCGCGCCACCCGAAACCAGCAGCACATCGAAACCGCCCGACACCAGCGCCCGCGCCAGAGTGGCGGCCCGGCGCAGATGGCCGATGCCCAGCAGATGCTGCACGTAGAAGAAGACGCGCGCCGTCATGGCGTGCTCTCGAACGGCACATTGAGACGGTCGACCGCGACCTTGCCGTCGCCCGACACCACGAAGAAATGCAGCGAGCGCCAGTCGAGCTTGTGTGGCGGACGACCCAGCATGTCCCAGCCGGTGGCCAGCGCCAGCAGGGCACGGATCGCGGCCTTGTGTGACACGGCAACGACTGGCTCGCGCAAGGTCGAAGTCCAGCCGGCGAGGCGAACCATGGTCGCGCGTGGCGACTCCCCGCCCGGCGGCTGAAAATCGAGGCCAGCGGCTTCCACCGCAGCAAACCTCTCGCCGCCTTCGGCCCGCAGGTCGGCCAGGGTCCGGCCCTCCCAGACGCCGAAACTCATCTCGCGCAAGGCGGTGTCGGTGCCGACGGGCATCGCCGGCCGAAGCAGCTCCGCCGTGCGGCGAGCGCGCTGCAGAGGGCTGCAAACCCGTTTCCAGCCATCGGCAGGCGGCGGCAGGCGCCAGCGCCGCACCAACGCTTCGCCATCGCGGCTGAGATCGGTATCGGTCAAACCCTGCAGCCGGCCTGCCGCGTTCCAGTCGGTCGGTCCATGCCGCAGGATGGCGAAAGGAATAGCCGTCATCGCAAGGTCCGGAGCGCCACAGCCAGCGCGCGTGCCGCGGCACGCTCGTCGTGATGAGCCGCCACGCGCGCGGCAGCGGCGCCGGCAAGACGGGCGCGCTCCTGCGGCGCGTCGAGCAGATGTGCCACGGCGGCGGCAAAGGCATCGGCGTCGCCGATCGGTGTCAGCAGGCCGGTGACGCCATCGGCCACGACGGCGGGCACGCCGCCAGTGCGGCCGGCAACCACGGGAAGACCCGCCGCCTGCGCTTCGAGGAAAGCCATGCCATAGGCTTCGTTGATCGCCGGCCAAAGGTAAAGGTCGGCCGATTGATAGATCGCCGGCAGTTCCGCATGCGGGCGCGCGCCTGCGAACACGACGCGGTCGCCCAGCGGCGCCATGAGCGATTCGATTTCGGGTCGTGCCGGCCCGTCGCCGACCAGCAGCGCGCGCCAGGGGCGGTCCTTCAATTTGGCCAAGGCTTGCGCCAGCACGCGATAGGATTCCGCCTTATCGCGCGTGCGCATCATGCCGACACTCAAAAGCAGCGGCGGTTCGTTCGGGCCGCGTCGCGACGGGCGTCGGAATGGCGTCGTGTCGATGAACGGTGGCAGCCAGGCCTGCTGCGCGCCGGGCCGTAGCCGGGCCTTGACGCCGGGCACGTCGCGCGGGTTCAGGGTCAGCACGAGATCGGCGGCCGCCAGCGCCCGCTCGACGGCGCGATGGCCGAGCCGGGTCGGCCCCTGGGCGCGGCGCGGAGCATGCGAGGCTTCGGCGATCACATAGGGAATATCCAGCGCCCTGCTCACCACAGGCCCCAGCCAGTCGGGCTTGCGATAGTAGCAATGGTAGGTGAACCAGAGATCGAAGCGCTGCGGATGATGGGCCGGCAGTGCCTTCCACTGCGCGATCAGCCGTGCCGCCTGTGCCCGTGCGCGCCGCTCCAGGGCGATATGGGCGTCGGTTTCCGGCACGCCCGGTAGAACGCGGCTCGCGGCCGGCATGAGAACCTCGTGCCCGAGGCGTCGCAACAGGCGGCAGAGCCCGCGCGCCATTTCGCGATCGCCCGACGGCACGGGACTATCGGGTGGCTTCAACGGCGTGTGCAGGAGAACGCGCATGGCGCTACGCCGCAGCGCGCGCGGCAGCAGTAGATTGCTGTGACGAACGCGGCTCACCGAGCGACGAGGCGATCCAGTCGACGCCGGACTCGAAGGAAAAACGTGTCCGCACCACCTCGCCCGCGGACTCGGCGAGACGCTGGCGCAGATCGGGATCGCCGATCATGCGGGCCAGCGCCGCGCTCAGCGCATCGGGCGCGCCCGGCGGAACGAGCAAACCGTTCTCGCCGTCTTCGATGAACTCGCCAATCGCCGCCGCCGACGTCGAAACCAGCGGCAGGCCCTGATAGGCCGCTTCCATCAGCACGTTGGGCAAACCATCCTGATCGCCGTCGGCCGCCTTCTTCGCGGCCAGGACGAAGAGATCGGCGCGCGCCAGGGCGGCAAACACTTCCTTCTGGGGCTGCGCGCCGCGCCAGGTGCAGCGATCCGCAATGCCCAGGGCCGCAGCCTGCGCCTTCAGGGCATCGGAGAGCTCGCCCGCGCCGATATGCTCGAACCGCCAGTGCAGGGAGCGCGGCAGGCGGGCAAGCGCATCGAGGAGATCGCCATAGCCTTTCTTCTCGACCTTGCGACCGACCGACAGCACGGTGACGGGATCCTGCGGATCCGTGCCGTCGCGGTGGGGTCGCGCCGGCGGCGGCGGCGGCAGATGCGCGAAGTCGAGCCCGTGATAGACGAGACGCAGCCGGTCGGGACGCGGCGCCAGCTCCCTCAAGCGCTGCAGGCCGAGATTGGTGCAGGTCACCAGCCAGGCGCAGTCCGCGAGCTTTTCGCTCATCTCCCACGGTTCGCTGGTCCAGATGTCCTTAGCGTGAGCCGACACGCTCCATGGCAAGCCACGCATCGTGGCGGCATAGCGCGTCATCGAAGCGGGCGTGTGCAGGAAATGCGCATAGAGCCGCTCGATCGACGCGGGCAGCTCGGCCGCCAGCACCAGAGCCTGCCCCCAGCGGCGAACCCGGTTCGGCGTGAAGTCGCGCCGGAGATCAGCGAGGAATTTCCGCCGGGCGGCGCTGTAGCCCGGAAGGCGGCGCGCTTTCAGCCAGCCGGCAAGGACGCGGCGGGGGTCGTCCTTGAGATATTCCGGCAAATAGACGACACGGCCCCTGACCCGGTCGTGCACCGGATGGCGTTCCTTGTCGGTCGGATGGCGCATCGACCAGAGTTCGAGCGCAACGCCGCGCGCCTCCAGCCCCGCCAGTTCCTGGGCGATGAAGGTCTCCGACAGGCGCGGCCAGCCCTTGAGAA
>JBBCJW010000061.1:0-4618 GCA_037190765.1 Alphaproteobacteria bacterium | reverse complement strand
GAGGGGGCGGCGCCGGCGGCGCCGCGCGAATCGATGATGCTGCTGGAGATCGACCGGCAGACGCCGGCGATGCTGGCGGAACTGAAAACCGCCCTGCTGGCGGTGCTGCGCGACGTGCGCCTGGCGGTCGCCGACTGGCGGCCGATGCGCGGCGCGGTGGGATCGGCGCTGGCCGGCCTGGCCAGCCCCGGGCCGCTGGCCCTGCCCGAGGACGTGGCCGAGGCGCGCGACTTCCTGGAATGGATCGCCGCCGACCACTTCACCTTCCTGGGCTATCGCCGCTACCGCTACGCCGATCCCGAATCGCCCGGCGGCGCGGTCTACGAGCTGATCCCCGGCTCGGCGCTGGGCGTGCTGCGCGACGAGCATCGCCTGCTGTTCGAGCCGGCGCCGGGCGAGGCGGGACTGCCGGCGGCCATGCAGGCCTTCCTGCACGGGCCGGGCGTGCTGCTGATCGCCAAGGCCGACATGATATCGACGGTGCATCGCCGCGCCGCCATGGACGTGCTGATCGTCAAGCATTTCGGGCCCGATGGCCGGCTGGAGGGCGAGCACCGCTTCGCCGGCCTGTTCACCTCGGCCGCCTACAACCGCTCGCCGCGCGACATCCCGCTGCTGCGGCGCAAAGTGGCGCGGGCGATGGCCGGGGCCGGGTTCGAGCCGGCCAGCCATGACGGCAAGGCGATCCTCAACATCCTGGAGACCTTCCCGCGCGACGAGCTGTTCCAATACGACGATGCCAGCCTGCTGCGCACGGCGCTGGGCATCCTGCATCTGCAGGAGCGGCCGCGCACCGCGCTGTTCGTGCGGCCCGACACGCTGGGCCGCTCCGTCACCTGCCTGGTCTTCACCCCGCGCGACCGCTACGACAGCGGCCTGCGCCAGCGTTTCGCCGCCGCACTGGAACAGGCGTTCGGCGGCCGGATGGTGTCCTATGCCGCCACCCTGGCCGACGAATCGCCCTTGGCGCGGGTGCTGTTCACGGTGCGGCTGGGATCGGCGGCGGCGGTGTGGAACCAGGCGGAGGTCGAGACGCTGCTGGCGCAGACCGCCCGCACCTGGCGCGACCGGCTGCGCGATGCGCTGAGCGGCGCGCTGGGCGAGCAGCGCGGCCTGTCGCTGGCCCGTCGCTATGCCCAGGCCTTTCCGCTCAGCTACCAGGAGGACGCCGATCCGGCCGCCGCCGTCGCCGATATCGAGCGGGCGGAGCGGGCGCTGCAAGGGGGCGCGCTGCAGATCGCCGTCGATCGCGACGCCGCCGGCCGGCCGCAGGATCTGCGCCTGAAGCTGATGCGGGCGGGCGATCCCATTCCGCTGTCCGACGTGCTGCCGCTGCTGGAGAACATGGGCCTGCGGGCGCTGACGGAAGTGCCGCACCGGCTGATGCCGGTGCTGGAGAACGGCGAGACCGCCCAGCTCTATCTGCACGATTTCACCCTGACCAGTGCGGCGGGCACCGCGGTCGACATCGACCAGGTGCGCGGACCGCTGCAGTCGGCGCTGGGGCAGGTCTGGAGCGGGGCGGCCGAGAGCGACGGCTTCAACCGGCTGGTGCTGCTGGCCGGGCTGCAGTGGCGCGAGGTGATGCTGCTGCGCGCCTATTGCAAGTACCTGCGCCAGGCCGGCATCCCCTTCAGCCAGGACTACATGGAGGCCGCTCTATCGGCCCATGCCGACATCGCCGCCCTGCTGGTGCGCCGCTTCGTGGCCCGCTTCGATCCCGAGCACCAGCCGATGGCCGACCAGCTCTGCGCCCAGATCGACGCCGAGATCGCCGCCGCGCTGGACAAGGTCACCAGCCTCGACGATGACCGCATGCTGCGGCGCTTCTTCAACGCCATCGCCGCCACCTTGCGCACCAATTTCTTCCAGGTCGGGCAGAACGGCTGGCCCAAGGAATGGCTGTCGATCAAGCTCGACAGCCGCCAGGTCGACGACCTGCCGCTGCCGCGCCCGATGGTCGAGATCTTCGTCTACAGCCCGCGCATGGAGGGCATCCACCTGCGCGGCGGCAAGGTGGCGCGCGGCGGCATCCGCTGGTCGGACCGGCGCGAGGATTTCCGCACCGAGATCCTGTCGCTGATGAAGGCGCAGATGGTGAAGAACGCCGTCATCGTGCCGGTCGGCTCCAAGGGCGGCTTCATCGTCAAGCGGCCGCCGGCGGCGACCGGCAGCGCCGCCGCCGACCGCGAGGCGTTGATGGGCGAGGTGGTCGAGTGCTACCGGACGCTGATCCGCGGCCTGCTCGACATCACCGACAATCTGGTGGCGGGCGCCATTGTGCCGCCGGCCGCCACGGTGCGGCTGGACGCCGACGATCCCTATCTGGTGGTGGCGGCCGACAAGGGCACCGCCACCTTCTCCGACATCGCCAACGGCGTGGCGCATGATTACGGCTTCTGGCTGGACGACGCCTTCGCCTCCGGCGGCTCGGCCGGTTACGACCACAAGGCGATGGGCATCACCGCCCGCGGCGCCTGGGAATGCGTCAAGCGCCATTTCCGCGAGCTGGGGCTGGACGTGCAGGCCACGCCCTTCACCGTGGCCGGCGTCGGCGACATGTCGGGCGACGTGTTCGGCAACGGCATGCTGCGCTCGGACCGCATCCGCTTGCTGGCCGCCTTCGACCATCGCCATATTTTCCTCGATCCCGACCCCGACCCGGCGCAAAGCTTCGCCGAGCGCCGGCGTCTGTTCGCCCTGCCGCGCTCGAGTTGGGCCGATTACGACCGCAGCCTGATTTCCGAGGGCGGCGGCGTGTTCGAGCGCAGCGCCAAGTCGATCGCGCTCTCGCCGCAGGTCAAGGCCATGCTCGACCTGGCGGTCGACCACCTGACCCCGGTCGAGCTGATGCGCGCCATCCTGAAGGCCAAGGTCGATCTGCTGTGGTTCGGCGGCATCGGCACCTACATCAAGTCGGCCGCCGAATCGCAGCTCGAAGCCGGCGACCGCACCAACGATGCGCTGCGCATCGACGGCCGCGACGTGCGGGCGCGCGTGGTCGGCGAAGGCGCCAATCTCGGCGTCACCCAGCGCGGCCGCATCGAGGCGGCGTCGAACGGGGTCAAGCTGAACTCCGATGCGCTGGACAATTCGGCCGGCGTCGACTGCTCCGACCACGAGGTCAACATCAAGATCGCGCTGCGCGATGCGGTGCAGTCCGGCGCCCTGTCGATGCAGGATCGCGACCTTCTGCTGGAGGCGATGACCGACGACGTCGCCGCCCTGGTGCTGCGCGACAACTACCAGCAGAGCCAGGCCATCTCGGTGGCCGAGGCGCAGGCGCCGGGGATGATCGGCGCCCATGGCCGCATGATGCGCAACCTGGAAGCGGCCGGGCGGCTGGACCGCGCCGTCGAGTTCCTGCCCGACCGCGAGGCGCTGGCGCAGCGGCGGGCGGCCGGGCGCGGCCTGACGCGGCCGGAACTGTGCGTGCTGCTGGCCTACGCCAAGATCGCCTTGTCGGAAGACCTGCAGGCCTCCGACCTGCCGGACGATCCGCTGCTGGAACCCGAACTGCTGCTCTATTTCCCCGGACCGCTGGTCGAGCGGTTCGGCGACGGCGTGCGCGGCCACCGGCTGCGGCGGGACATCATCGCCACCAAGGTGGTGAACTCGATGATCAACCGGGTCGGCATCGCCTTCGTCGACGACATGCACGAGCGCACCGGCTGCCCCAGCCCCGACATCACCCGCGCCTATGCCGTGGTGCGCGACGTGTTCCGCCTGCGCGCCCTGTGGGGCGAGATCGAGGCGCTGGACGGGCAGCTCGTCGCCGCCAGCCAGATCGACATGTTCATCGTCATACAGCGGCTGATCGAACAGGCGACGCTGTGGCTGCTGCGCAACATGCGCCCGCCGCTGGACGCGCAAGGAGCGCAGGCCCGCTTCGCGCCCGGCATCGAGCGGCTGGTGGCCGGCCTGGCCGAGCTGCTGCCCGAGGCCGATCGCGCCAGCCTCGAGGCGCGCGCCCGCGCCCTGGGCGGCGAGAGCATTCCCGAGACGCTGGCGCGGCGCATCGCCAGCCTCGAGTTCCTTGGTTCCGCCTTCGAGCTGGTGCAGCTTGCCGAACGGGCCCAGGTCGGCGTCGAGCAGGCGGCCAGCGTGTTCTTCGCCGCCGGCGACCGTTTCGGCCTGTCCTGGCTGCGGGCGGCGACCACCCGCCTGCCGCGCGAGACGCCATGGCAGGCGGCCTCGGTACAGGCGCTGGCCGAGGACGTCCAGACCCAGCAGAGCGAACTGGCCGCTTCCCTGCTGGCCGCCGGCCAGCGCGAGGCGGTGCTATCCGACGCATGGGCGACGCCGCGCAGTACGGCCATCGCGCGTCTGGACCGGCTGTTCGCCGAGCTGCGCGCGCAGCCGGCGATCGATCTGGCGATGTTGACCGTGGCCAGCCGCGAATTGCGCGGCCTGCTGGCAGGGTAGAGAAGGCAAGGCTTAACCACAGAGACACAGAGGCACAGAGAGATTGCCTCTGTGCCTCTGTGTCTCTGTGTCTCTACGGGTTTCGTTTTCCCTACTATCTTCTCCGTCTTGGCCCGGCTTGACCGGGCCACCCATCTACACCTCAGTAAGATTCCTCGCCCTGAGCGTGTCGAAGGGCGAGAGGAACGCACGT
>JBBCJW010000060.1:0-9177 GCA_037190765.1 Alphaproteobacteria bacterium | reverse complement strand
GCCTCCACGCAGCGCGGTCTTTCCGCCCGCGATCCAGGCAAGGGTGGAGGCACTGGCAGGCGAGCATGCGCGGCTCGACTGGCCCGCCGTGGCCGGGCAGGGGATCGCGCTGAAGCGGCGTTAAGGCCATCTGTCAGCGGTAGCCTGTCTTTTTCAGCTTGCCGTCTGGACGCAGTCCCGCCCGGATGCCCGGCAGTTCTGCCAGCCGCCGGGATAGCACCAGTGGCGGCACCAAAAGCCAATCCCACCAACGCAGGCGCTGGCCGCCCAGGCGCTGAAGATCCGCCCATTCCAGCTTGGTCCGCTCTCGCCAGACCTGGAAGATTGAGCGCAGCCCGGACCCGCGCCCCCAATCGCGTGCGTCGCGGAAGCCCACGTTGCGGCGCAGGTCGCGCTCGAATGCCGGGCCTTCATAGGCATGGCGCAGGAGGGCCGCCGGTTCCACCGCAATGGCCTCGCCTGCCAGCAGGATCGCCTGGTTGCGCCGCCAGCCAGCGACGAAGAGATTGTCCTCCTCCGGGAAGGGATAGCGCTCCAGGAAGGCGCGGCGGTAGAGCGCACCGTTGGTACAGACGTGCCCGGCGGATCCGGCCTGTCCCGTTTCGACATAGCCCCGGTCCAGCAAAGTGCGCAGCCGCATGACACTGCCGCCCGCGCCATAGACTGTGCGGCCGCTGACGGCCTGATCCTGCGGATGGCTGTCCAGCCAGTGAACCAGGCAGCGCAGCCAGTCCGTGGCGGGCAGGCAGTCGGCTTCGAGGACCGCGATCAACTGGCCCTGTACCAGCTTCACGGCGGCGTCCCGCAGTTGCGTCGAGCGCCGGTAGGGCAGGCGGGCCAGTCTGGCACCGTCTGGCAAGACGGGCGGCGGCGTCTCGGGCGGCAGTGTCTCGGGCGGCTGCCCTGCCACTACGAGAATGTCGGCTGGTTCCGCCAGGTCCTGCCGCAGGAATGCGGCTGCGCAAGCGATCTCGTCGCACCAGTCCTTCGGATCTGGGCTGCCGTAGTCGGAGACAATGATCACGCCGATGCGCGGTGCCATGCCCCACTTCCCCCCCAATGGCAACTACCTACCATGGGGAGAGGCGGGCGCGGTAGCTGCCAGCGCTAGTCGATATCCTTCACGGCGGCCGCTGGCTTGTCGCCCAGCTTCATTGCCAGCGCAGCCTCCAGGAACTCATCCAGGTCACCGTCCAGCACCCCCTGCGACTGGCTGGTTTCCACGCCGGTGCGCAGATCCTTCACCATCTGATAGGGCTGCAGGACATAGGAGCGAATCTGGTGGCCCCAGCCGATATCGGTCTTGGAATCGGCTTCCGCCTGCGCCGCCTCCTCGCGCTTGCGCAGTTCCGCCTCGTACATGCGCGCCCGCAGCATGTTCATGGCGGTGGCGCGGTTGCGATGCTGCGAACGGTCGGACTGGCACTGCACGACGATGCCGGTCGGCATATGGGTGATGCGGATGGCCGAATCGGTCTTGTTGACGTGCTGGCCGCCGGCGCCGGAGGCGCGATAGGTGTCGACCCGCAGGTCCTTGTCGAGGATTTCGATGTCGATGGTGTCGTCCACCACCGGATAGACCCAGACCGACGCGAACGAGGTGTGGCGGCGCGCCTGGCTGTCGAACGGCGAGATGCGCACCAGCCGGTGCACGCCGCTCTCCGTCTTCAGCCAGCCGAAGGCGTTGCGGCCATTGACCTTGAGTGTCACCGACTTGATGCCGGCCTCTTCGCCCGGACTCTCCTCCAGCCATTCGACCTTGTAGCCGTGCTGCTCGGCCCAGCGCACATACATGCGCGCCAGCATCTCGGCCCAGTCCTGCGATTCGGTGCCGCCGGCGCCGGCATGGATTTCGACATAGCAGTCGTTGGCGTCGACCTCGCCCGACAGCAGCGTCTCAAGCTCCAGCCTGGCCGCCATGTCGCGCAGTTCGCGCAGGGCCTTCTCGGCGTCCGCCACCATGCCGGCATCGCCTTCGGCATCGGCCAGTTCGATCAGCTCGGCATTCTCGGCGATGCCGGTTTCCAGCGTCCGGACGTTGGCGAGAGCCGCATCGAGCTGCTGGCGCTCGCGCATCAGCGCCTGCGCCTCGCCCGGATTGTTCCAGAGATTGGGGTCCTCGGCGCGGGCGTTCAGCTCCGCCAGCCGTTCGACGGCGCGATCGTAGTCAAAGATGCCTCCTCAGCAGCCCGACAGACTGCCTGATCTGCTCGACGACGGCCTCGGTTTCCGCCCGCATGCAACGCTCCAAAAGACGACAAATGGATTCGACCGGCGTGGTTCTAGTACGTTTCGCCGGTGCCGGAAAGGGTGGGACGGCCCGCGCCGTGGGCGGCGGCGGGATCGACGCCCAGCACCGAGAAATTGCCAGTGCCGTCCAGCACGATGCGATCGCCGGTCGGCTCGGTGCCGGGCTTGAAGGCCTCCAGGATCGCCGCGCCGCTGGCGCCGGCCGGTTCGCCGGTGGCCGGATGGACGCGCACCATCTTGATGTCGGGCGGCACGCGGAACGGGGTGTTGGGACGGTCCTTGAGCACGGTGGCGGCGATGTCGCGGAAGATCGGCACCGCGACGCTGCCGCCGGTCTCGCCGCGGCCCAAGGTGCGCGGCTCGTCGAAGCCGACATAGACGCCGATCACCAGGTCGGGCGAGAAGCCCATGAACCACACGTCCTTGGCGTCGTTGGAGGTGCCGGTCTTGCCAGCCAGCGGCTTGTTCAGCGACGCCAGCGAAGCGGCCGTGCCGCGCACCGTCACGCCCTGCATGATGTGGACGATCTGATAGACCGATTGCGGGTTGTAGATCTGCTCGCGGCTGTCGGGCACGACCGGCGCGGCCTGGTTGTTCCAGGCGTCGGCCAGGCAGGTATCGCAGCTGCGCGCGTCGTTGCGGAAGATGGTCTTGCCGCTGCGGTCCTGGACGCGGTCGATCAGGGCGGGGGTGATGCGCCGGCCGCCATTGACCAGCATGCCGTAGGCGTTGGCCATGCGCAGCAGCGTCGTCTCGCCCGCCCCCAGCGCCATCGGCAGCACTTCCATCATGTTGTCGGTGACGCCGAAGGTCTTGGCGGTGGCGGCGATCTTGTCCATGCCGACATACTGGGCGATGCGCACGGTCATCAGGTTGCGCGACTTCTCGATGCCGCCGCGCAGCGTCGTCGGCCCCAGGAAGTCGCGTGAATAGTTCTCCGGCTTCCACAGCGGCTGGCCCGGGCCCGGGTCGAAGACGAAGGGCGCATCCAGCACCAGGCTGGCCGGCGTCAGTCCGCCCTCTTCCATGGCGGTCAGGTAGACGAACGGCTTGAAGGCCGAGCCGGGCTGGCGCAGCGCCTGGGTGACGCGATTGTACTGGCTGCGCTGGAAGCTCCAGCCGCCCGCCATCGCCAGCACGCGCCCGGTATGCGGGTCCATGACGACCGCGCCGCCCTCGACGTTGGGAATCTGGCGTAGGCCGTAGGTGCTGGCGGGATAGTCCTGTTTCTTGGCATCGGCCGTGACCGGCTCGACGGTGATGATATCGCCGGCGGCCACCACGTCGGCGGGCCGCCGCGGCGGATTGCCGACTCGCTGCTCGTCCGTCGTCGGCCGCGCCCAGGACATTTCCGCGAACGGAATGCTGCCCTCCTGGCCGTCGAGCAGGCCGATGACGGCGCGGTCGGTCTCGACCTTCAGAACCGCCGCTATCCGCCAGCTCGGCTGGCCCAGCGGCGGCCGGGTCTCGTTCTGCTTGGCAAGCTCGGCCTTCCAGTTGTCGAGCGAGGCAAGCTTGCCCATCGGCCCGCGCCAGCCATGGCGCCGGTCATAGACCACCAGACCGTCGCGCAGCGCCTTCTCGACCACCGGCTGCATCTCCGAGTCGAGCGTGGTGCGGACCGCCAGGCCACCTTCGTAGAGGGTCTCCTCACCGTAGCGGGCGAAGATCTGCCGCCGCACCTCCTCGGCAAAGAAATCGGCGGCCACGGTTTCCGATTCCGGGCGGCGGCGCAGTTGCAAGGTCTCCTCGCGCGCGGCGGCCGCTTCCTGGGCGGAGATGTGGCCGTCCTCCTGCATGCGGCCGATGACATAGTCCCGGCGCATCCTGGCTTCGGCCGGAGCGCGCAGGATGTTGTAGTTGCTGGGCGCCTTGGGCAGGGCCGCCAGATAGGCCGCCTCGCCGATGGTCAGTTCGTCCAGCGACTTGCCGAAATAGTTCAGCGAGGCGGCGGCGACGCCGTAATTGCCCGAGCCAAGGAAGATTTCGTTCAGGTACAGCTCGAGGATGCGGTCCTTGGAAAAAGTGCTTTCGATGCGGAAGGCCAGGATAGCCTCGCGGATCTTGCGCTCCATGGTCGCTTCGTTGGTCAGCAGGAAGTTCTTGGCCACCTGTTGCGTGATCGAGGACGCGCCCTCCGGCCGCCGGTTCTGCCCCATGTTGGAAAGATTGGCGAGGGCGGCACGCATGACGCCGAAGAAGTCGACGCCGGGATGGGTGTAGAAACGCTGGTCCTCGGAGGCGATGAAGGCATTGATCACGCGCTTGGGCATGGCGCTGATCGGCACGTAGATGCGCTTCTCGCGCGCGTACTCCGCCAGCAGGCGGCCATCGGCCGCATAGAGCCGGGTGGTCACCGGCGGCTCATAGGCCTGAAGCTGCTCGTGATCAGGCAGGTCGGCCGAATAGCGCATGTAGATATAGGCAATTGCCCCTGCACCGGCCAGCACACCGACGGCGACGAGGATCGCGAGAAACTTCAATACGCGCACGGCTTTCGCGCCTTTCCTGGGCTCACTGCACCGGCAACAACCTTCGTCGAGGCAAAGAGTTCAACCGACGAATGCAACTTATATCGCAGCCCCATAGCGGGACTGCTACTGGAAAATTGCGGCAGAGCTGAGGCGCAAAAACCGCGTCGTGGCAAGCACTTGCTCAGTTGGACGCGGTGCCCGGCGCCCGGGCGACGGCGGGCTGGCTAACGGCGAAAAAGGCATCGGCGGCCTTGATGATGGCCCGCGCCAGCCGCTGGCGATGGGCCTGCTGCATCAGCGCGCGCTCGTCGGTCCGGTTGGACAGGTATCCCACTTCCAGCAGCACCGCCGGCACGTCCGGCGCGGTCAGTACCGCAAACCCCGCCGAGCGATGCGGCCGGTGCGGCAGCAAGGTAACCTTGGCGCGCTGGAATTCCTCCACCAGCATGCCGGCGTAGATTTTCGACCGGTTCATGGTCTCGCGCTGCGCCAGGTCGATCAGGATGCTGGTGACGTCCTGGTCCTGCCGGGTCAGGTCGAGGCCGCCGATGATGTCGGCCTTGTTCTCCTTGGCCGCCAGGGCGGCGGCCTCGCGGTCGGAGGCGTCGGTCGACAGGGTATAGACCGATGCCCCGCGGGTATGGTTCTCGCCATGGGAGTCGGCGTGAATGGAGATGAACAGGTCGGCGCCGGCGGCGCGGGCGAATGTCACGCGCTCGCGCAGCGCCATGAAATCGTCCTTGTCGCGCGTCAGCACCGCCTTGTAGCGCCCGGTGGCGTTGAACTGCCGCGCCAGTTCGCGGGAAATCGCCAGGGTCACGTTCTTCTCGTAATAGCCGTTGACGCTGATGGCGCCCGGATCGACGCCGCCATGGCCGGGATCGATCACGATGATCTTGCGCCGGTCCTTGCGCGCCTGCGGCGCCGTGGTCGGCGGCGCCGGCACCCGGGCGGCGATCGGATCGGGCTTGGCGGCGACCTGCTTGGTAGCCTCCGATTCGCGCAGGAAGCTCTGGCGGTCGGTCCTGGCCAGATCGACCACGAAGCGGAACGGATGCGGTCCGATCGGGTTCAGGATGAAGCTGTTCTTCACCGACAGCGGTTCGGCCACTTCCATGACGATGCGGCCGCCGCCCTGCCCGAACTGGCCGAAGCGGAACCCCTTGATGGCCGGGTTGTCCCGGACCAGCTGGTCGAGGGCGCTCCTGTTTATTTTCCATTCCATATCCGGGAAATCGACCACGACGCGATATGGATCAGGCAGGGTGAAAACCTTGTAGTCGACCTTATGGCTGATATCGAGCACGAAGCGGGTGACGTCGTCGATCTGCCGGCCGGCGCGCACGCCAAGCACCTCCGGCGGCGCGGCAAGCACCGTCGTGCCGCCCACCGCCATCAGGACCGCAACCAGAACCAAACGCCTGAGCGATATGGATATCGCCTGGAGAATCGTACACCCCCAATTAAGAAACCGATCTAACCGTATATGATCGCGAGATATTTTTCCACCCGGTTCTCGATTTCCCGTAATTTCTTTGGGCTATAAGCTTGCCAGCTGGTTTCCGTCATTGTCGTTTTGTTTCCGAGGCATTAAGGTGCGACCCGCGAACGGGCAGTCCCTGATCGCCCTTTTGGCCCCAGGCCAAACCGGCGATGGCGGCCTGGACGGTTCTCCCGGACGGTTTTTCCGGGCTGCGAGCCGGACGGTGGCGCTGAGGTGGGGGCTGTTCTCTGGAAACCCGGAGTGGATTTCAGCGCTGAACGCGCTCCGGGCGCCGGACCGTCCCCGTCCTGACCCACTTGGTCGTTCGACGGGTAGCGACGACGGCGCCTTCCGCTCCGCATAAGCGAGCCTGCTCTCCCCGTCTGTTCGCGCGGGGACACCGGGCAGGACTCGGGAGTTCAACCGCATGGCAAAGCGCATGCTGGTGGACGCCACCCACCCGGAAGAGACCCGGGTCGTGGTGGTGAACGGCACCAAGCTCGAAGAATTCGATTTCGAAACCTCGACCAAGAAGCAGCTCAAAGGCAACATCTATCTCGCAAAAGTCATTCGCATCGAGCCGTCGCTGCAGGCGGCCTTTGTCGAATATGGCGGCAACCGCCATGGCTTCCTGGCCTTCAGCGAAATCCATCCCGACTACTACCAGATCCCCGTCGCCGACCGCGAAGCGATCCTGGCCGAGCAGGAGCGTCGCGCCCGCCAGGCCGAGGAAAGCGAGGGCCAAGAGCGGCCGCAGCGCCGCCGCCGGCACGACCGGCGCGGCCGGCATGGCGATCGCCAGCGCCGCGGCGAAGCGCCCGAGGCCGAACAGGCCGCCGCCCCTGCCGACGGCGAGGCTACGGACGCGATCGTCGCGCCCGACCAGGCCGGGCTGGACGACCAGCCGATTGTCGAGACCTGGGATCATGAAGCGGCCCAGGCCGGTTATCCGGCCGCCGAAGCCGATGAGAGCGTCGGTAGCGATGCCGATGTCGCCGGCGATGACGGTTCGGCCGAGCGCCAGGCCGGCGATGGCGGCGATGGCGAGGAAGACGATTTCGAGGAGCGCGAGCCGCTCAATCCGCACGGCGATTTCCGCGAAACCGAGACGGACTGGTCCGCCAGCGGCGAGGACAGTGCCGACGAGGGCACGGACGAGAGCGAAGAGCGGGACACACCGGCGTCGGACGACGATGCGGAAGCCTCTGCCGCCAGCGATGGCGGCGAAGAGGAGCAGGACGACGCGCCGCGCAGCTATGCCGCCGAGCGCCAGGACTGGCCGGCGACCTATGCTGCCGAAAGCGAAGAGGCGCAGAAGCCGGCCGATGCCGGCGCGGAGCCGGACGAAGCAACGGTAACGGCCGCGCCAGATGCGGTCGCGGAACCGGCAGCTGACGACGATGCCACCCTGGCCCCGGCCGAAGGCCAGGATATCGCCGTGGACACCGCGCCCAATGGCGAGAGCGCCGAGGCGAACGGCGGCGAAGCCCTTGCGGTTGCCGAGGCGGCCGGCGCCGTCGAGACAGTGGGCGGCGAGGACCTCGGCGAGGAAGAGCGCCCGCGCCGTCCGCCGACGCTGCGCAACTACAAGATCCAGGAAGTCATCAAGCGCCGCCAGATCCTGCTGGTGCAGGTGGTCAAGGAAGAGCGCGGCAACAAGGGCGCGGCACTGACCACCTACCTGTCGCTGGCCGGCCGCTATGCCGTGCTGATGCCCAATGCCGGCCGTGGCGGTGGCATTTCCCGCAAGATCACCAACGCCGCCGACCGCAAGCGCATGCGCGAGATGCTGTCGGAGCTGGAAGTGCCGCAGGGCATGGGGGTGATCCTGCGCACCGCCGGGCTGGAGCGCAGCAAGCCGGAGATCAAGCGCGACTACGACTATCTCATCCGGCTGTGGGACAGTATCCGCGACCTGACGCTGAAATCGACCGCGCCGGCCCTGATCTACGAGGAAGGCAACCTCATCAAGCGCTCGATCCGCGACCTCTACGGCAAGGACATCGAGGACGTGCTGATCGAGGGCGAGGCCGCCTACAACAACGCGCGCGACTTCATGCGGCAGCTCATGCCCAGCCACGTGAAGAAGGTGCAGCTCTATCGCGAGAGCATCCCCCTCTTCCATCGCTACCAGGTCGAAACGCAGCTCGACGCCATGCACTCGCCCGTGGTGCAGCTCAAGAGCGGCGCCTACATCGTCATCAACCCGACCGAAGCGCTGGTCGCCATCGACGTCAACTCCGGCCGCGCCACCAAGGAGCGCAACATCGAGGAGACGGCGCTGCGCACCAACATGGAGGCGGCGGAGGAGATCGCCCGCCAGCTCCGGCTGCGCGACCTGGCGGGGCTGATCGTCATCGACTTCATCGACATGGAGGACCAGCGGCACCAGGCCCAGGTCGAGCGCAAGCTGAAGGAAGCGATGCGCTCGGACAGGGCCCGCATCCAGATCGGCCGCATCTCCGCCTTCGGCCTGCTGGAGCTGTCGCGCCAGCGCCTGCGGCCCAGCCTGCTGGAGACCTCGACCGAGATCTGCCCGCATTGCGAGGGCACCGGCCGTATCCGCTCCACCGAATCGACGGTCCTGCACGTGCTGCGCGCCATCGAGGAGGAAGGCATCCGCCGGCGCGCCGCTGAAATCCGCGTCACCGTGCCGACCCATGTCGCGCTTTACCTGCTCAACCAGAAGCGGGCCGGCCTGGCCGAGATCGAGCAGCGCTACGGCTTGCGCGTGCTGGTGGACGGCGACGATCGCCTGATCCCGCCCAACTTCACGCTGGAACGGTCGCGCAATCGCCCGGCCGACGCTGCCACCAACCTCCCCGCCCTGGCCACTGCCAACTATGACGAGACGGAGTTCGCCGACGAGGAGACGGTCGAGGAAGTCGAGACCGCCGAAGAGGCAGCCGACGGCACTGTGGCCGCCGACGCAGCCGGCGAGAACGGCAACCGGCGTCGCCGGCGTCGGGG
>JBBCJW010000059.1:0-2285 GCA_037190765.1 Alphaproteobacteria bacterium | reverse complement strand
AGCCGTTCGTCGTGCCGATCCAGGAAGGCGTTCTAAGGCCGCTCCACGCGGCAGGGTTCACCGAGCGGGCCTACAGGGAGTGCCTTGCGAACGCGGTCGCCGACTACGCGCCATGGCAACATTCGCGGCTGGTGCTGTCGGTCAATCCGCTGCGCACCGGGCCGGGGCAGGGCAACGGGGACCAGGCTTTTACGGAAGGTCTCATGCGGGGCTGCCGTCAGGCGCTCGGTCGCCGCTGCGTGTTCGACAACCACGACCTCGACGCCGACCTTCCCAGGCCGCTCCATCGCATCTACGCCACGATGAAGCAGCTTGGTCCGGACATCGAATTCCAAACCTGGCGGACGACGCCCAAGGACTTCGACGGTACTATCATGCTGGGCGTGTCATACGGCGCAAGCGCGATCGAGCTGTACCAGGACTATGGCGGGTTTCCGCTGGTGGCCGATGCGAAGCTCCGGCAATGGGCCGGAATGCTGGAAAGAAACGGCAGGTAAGCGGATCGGGGCGAAGGAGGGACCGTTGTTCACGCTTCTGATGATCGGAATGGCCCTCATTATTGGTCTTGGCGTGCCTCTGTGTATGTGGATTTCGTTCAGGATCTGGCCACCCAAGCGAGAAGAACAGAAGCTGCATCGGGGAATAGAAGAGGCGCGTCGACGCGCTGACAGGCTCGGTTGGTAGCCCCACTGGGTTCGCTCGTACCCGAGGCAGCGGATGCAATGCAGGGCGCTATTTCCGTTTCTGGGGTTGCTGAATCCTGCCATCATTCAACCATGCCACTCGAGAGCCGGCGGGCGATGAAGCAGCATGGTTAGGATTGTCCAAGTGGCGTTCGCCTTCCATCTCAGACTCTTTCACTGATGGCTTTCCTTTCCAGGTTGATGCGGCGCAAGTCGACCATCGCTTTCCTGATGACGCTGCCGCTGATCATCCTGATCCTCGTGCTCGTGGCCTATCCGACGGGCTTTGCCATCTATATTTCGATGCTCAACAGGGGCATGACGAAGTTCGTCGGCTTGGGAAACTTCGAGTACCTGCTCGGACGCGAGACCTTCTGGATGGTCGTCTACCAGTCGTGTCTGTTCACGTTTTCCGCCGTCTTCCTCAAGGCGATCATCGGCTTCGCTGTCGCTCATTTCGTTCACACCATCCCCACCAAGGGACAACGCAAATGGCGCGGCATGCTGCTCGTGCCCTGGGTAATTCCGGCCGCCATGAGCACGCTCGCCTGGCGGTGGCTGTTCGACCCGTCCTACAGCGCCTTCAACTGGATTCTCGAGGGCCTCGGCCTGGATCGCATATTGTGGCTCGCAGAGACCGGCTGGGCGCGCTTCTCCGTCATTCTGGTGAGCGTCTGGTTCGGCGCGCCGTTCTTCATGATCATGTACCTGGCATCGTTGAAGTCGGTGCCCGAGCAGCTCTACGAGGCGGCGGCGATCGACGGCGCGACGTGGTGGCAGCGCACCCGGTACGTGACCCTGCCGATGATGCGCAACATCATCGCCATCACCGTGCTGTCCTCCGTGATCGGCACCTTCGCCAGCTTCAATATCGTGGCCGTACTGACCAACGGCGGCCCGCTCGGCACGACCCAGGTATTCGGGACGTACGCGTTCGGCGTCGGCATTCTTGGCGGAAACCTGCCGCTGGGCGCCAGCGTGTCGCTTTTCATGGTGCCGATCCTGGCGGTGGCCGCGATCTTCATCCTGCGGGGCGTCATCAAACGGGGGAGTGAAGTCTGAAGGCCGATGCCACCGGCGCCGAGCGGTTGGGATGGATCGCAGCGGTCGCCGTCGGCTCGTTGGCGATTTCGTTCAGCAGGTCTGCTCCGGGATTTCTCCGGGACTTTCAGTGCCGAACTACGCCATTCGGCGCCGTTTTTTCCGCTTTTACGGAAGGGCGCCCGACGGCGAGGCTTCGAAAAGCCAATAAAAACGGAGATAAAATGGTCGGGGCGACAGGATTTGAACCTGCGACCCCCAGTCCCCCAGACTGATGCGCTACCAGGCTGCGCTACGCCCCGACCGGATGCCTGGGCCTGTCGGCCCGCGGCACGGGGGCTTTAGCGCGAATAGCAGCGTTGCCGCAAGCCAACTTGCATCGATCCCTGTGCCGACAGATACAGGCACCATGATCGATTCCGCCCGGCGCGTCCTGCTGTTCTCCTCCATCGGCCATGCCCTGATGCACATGATGACGGCATTCTATGCCGTGATCGTGCTGACGCTGGCCGTTTCCTGGAACCTGCCGGCGGAAGACCTGCTGCGTCTCTACGCCCCGGC
>JBBCJW010000058.1:0-6985 GCA_037190765.1 Alphaproteobacteria bacterium | reverse complement strand
AAGCCTGCCCCCGCCTTGAGCGGGGGGCGGGGGCAGGCTTTGAGCGCGAGTCCATGCGATGCCTCAGCCAGCACCGCCCCGGCGCGAGGCAACACGCCCCTCACCCTCCCATCGCCTCGCTACGCTCCGCGACGGGCCCCTCCCTCTCCCCGTTGTCACGGGGCGAGGGCAGAAGAGCCGTCCCGCCCGCAAGCAAAGACTGCGAAACCTAACCACAGAGGCACGGAGACGAATCCTCCTCCGTGCCTCTGTGCCTCTGTGGTTAACCTTCGTCTCCCCAGACCGAACAGCCGCCCCACCCCCTCCCCCGTCTGCACGGAGGAGGAAGCGGAGAAGCGGAGCGGAGCGCGGCCGCCGCGGATTCACACCCGCAGCACCCACGCCCGCCCCGTGCCGTTGACGTCGTGCCGCGACCCTACGCCAGGATCGCCGCCGACACCGTCGCGCCCGACGCCGTCACCGCGGTGACGTAGTGCAGGGTCGAGCCGATGGTCGCCGTCGTCTTGCCGACGATGACGTGATCGCCCACCTTCATGCCCAGCTTGCGGCCGTTGCTGAAGTAGTTGGCCTCATCGACGTCGGTGTGGATGTCGGCGCTGTTGTAGATCCACAGCGCCGGGCCCGAGCCGACGCGCGCGCTGACGCAGACCGGAGGATTGCTCGCATTGTAAGCCATGATGTCTGATCCTCCTCTGCTTAGGCCGGCGCGTAGGCCGAGCCGTTATGCGCGATCTTCACCACGCCCGAGTTCTGCAAGAGCTTGGCGCCCATGTCGATCGAGGCGCGGGCCCACGAATAGGCCTGCTCCTCGTCGTAGCCGACGCGGCTCTCCATGTCCTTCTTGTTCACCGCATGGCCGATAGCGGTCTGGTGGAACATGAAGCAGGTTTCCTCGGCGGTGCCCTTGCCCGGCAGATTGGGATGCACCACCCAGTTGACGCCGGCCCAGCGGAACATGGTCATGTCGGTGGTGAAGGGCTTGTTGTTGACGTAGTCGGCGGAAGCGAACTCCTCCGTCTGCATCAGGTAGGCCTCGAAGGCCGGCGTGATCAGCGCGTTGAGCCGGTTGTCGCGCGGCACGTCGTTGTTGCCCAGGATGGTCTTGGCCTTCATCGCCAGCGCCAGCGAGGCGGTGACGGCCGAGCCGGTGGTGATGTTCGCCGTGCCCAGCTCGGCGATCACGTCCTGGTCGATCTTGCGGTTGATCACGCCCATGGTGGTCTTCTGCATGATCTCGCGCTGGTTGCCCTGGGAGGCGAAGACGTTGAAGTTGGTCTTACGCACCAGGTCGTGCCACTCCACCAGGGTGGCGGTGAGCTGCTCCAGCTCGTCGGCGCGGGCGGGAATGAGGCCGTTGACGCCGCGCGTCTGCGCCTCCGCCCCGCCCGAATCGGCCACCAGGAAAGTCGCCTGGTTGCCCTTGATGACAGCCTCCGTCGTCACCAGCTTGCGCACCAGCGACTCGGTCTGCTCGAACCCGGCGATGAATTCCTGCCGGTACTGGGTCTGAAAAGCCGTATCGGCCATTCGTTTCTCCATCGGTTGCGTATGACCGCAGCAACCGGGTTGTCCGCGCCGGCGCGCAAGCGGGTTGTCCGCCAGAAGCGGGACCGCCCGACGCCAGCCGGGACCGTGCCTTGGATGGTCGGAAAAGCGGCGGGGCGACAAGGGTTGTCCGCCGCGAAGAAAAAAGATGCCGCGCGAAACGCGCGACGCGTTCTCATGTCTCCTCTCCCCGCTTGCGGGGAGAGGATTAAGGTGAGGGGCAGGCGCAAAGCGCCGCTCATCCTCTTCCAACGTCATCCCCGCGAAAGCGGGGATCCATGTCTCATCCGCAAGCCACCCATCAAACGCCGAAACCACCTTCAAAGCGCCGGAACAGGATGCCTCCCGTCCGATAATCCCCTACGCTCGACGCAAGGGAGGCACGCCCATGGCCCACATCAACAAGGTGCTGCGCTCGATCAACCGCGACGACGGCCAGCTCTGCGTCGATATCTTCATCCGCCCCGACGGCACCTACGGTTTCGAGGAATACCGCCGCGACCCCGAAGACCCAAGCGGCTGGTTCCCGATCGGCCACCACGCCGGCGAAATCTTCACCAGCCCCGACGCCGCCCTCACCGAAGCCCGCGCCCGCATCCCCTGGCTGCGGCAGGCTGCGGACTGACCAACGCCGCTATCGTTTCGTCTTTCGCTGCGCTACACCACTCAACCCGGCTTCTATACCGGCAAATGAAAAGGCCCGCCGGAGCGGGCCTCGATAGCGGCGGAAACCGTCGGCAGATCAGCCGGCGACTTTGCGCCTAGGTGCAGACTTGCCTTGATCGCCGGTCTCGCCGTCGTAGCGATGCAGGAAAGCCTTGAACTCCGGATCGGTCAGCCATGCGCGCATATACCCCTGCAGGCGTTCCGTTTCTCGCGCTCGGACATGACTATGCTTCCTTCCCTACGGCGCCAATACTACCTATACGATAATTGGTACCGGAACACGAAATCCATGGTCATGATCCGACCTTGAAGCTACTCTGGGGTTCTCCGCCCGTTCTTTCCTTGAACTTTCTCCGTCTCGATGCCTCACAAGCGCTTCATCATCTACTGTGACGAATCAGTGGACAAGGGCCGGTACTATTCCAACTTCTACGGCGGAGCGCTGATCGAGGCCCGCAATCGCGAAGCCATCGAACGCGTTCTCAACAAGAAGAAGGCGAAGCTGAACCTGCACAAGGAACTGAAGTGGACCTACATAACCGAAGCGTATGAAGGAAAATACCTGAAGTTTGTCGAACGCTATTTCGATCTGATCGCCAGCGGACATATCAAGATCCGCATCATGTTCACCCAGAACATCTACGAGGCCCGGGGCCTCGACGAGTACCAGATCGACAACCAGTTCTTCCTGCTCTACTACCAGATGATCAAGCATGCTTTCGGTCTGCGTTACTGCAACCCGAACTTGCTTGATCAGGTGCATGTGGCGCTGATGCTGGACGACGTTCCCGACAAGGAGGAGCGCTTCGAGAATTTCAAGAAGTATCTCGAGTCGCTCTGTGACTATCCCGTCTTCAAGCAGGCGCGCATCACCATCCCCATGGAGGACATCGCTGACGTCGATTCCAAGAAGCACGTGATTCTGCAGGGACTGGACATCATTCTCGGAGCAATTCAGTTCCGCCTGAATGACAAGCACAAGGACAAGCCCGCAGGAAAAAACCGGCGTGGCAAGAGAACAAAGGCGAAAGAACGGGTCTACAGATACATCAACAAACGAATCAGCGAAATCTATCCCAATTTCAACGTTGGCGCTTCGACGGGCACGAAAGAACTCGCCGACAGGTGGCATCACCCCTATCGACACTGGAAATTCGTTCCGTCCGACCACCACCTGGTGCACGCCAGAGGAAAGGCGAAACGGAAAAAAATGAAGGCGTGAAAAAGTGCGGCCCCACCGAGAGCTACATAAAGGCCCCTAGTTGGACTAGAGGTTTCGCTCAAGGCAGGGCCGACTTATTAAATATAATACGAATCTCGTAAGTCACAACCGAATGATTGCAAATTTTCTTGGCTTTTCCACAAAGCTTCAAAAATCAGACGCTTAGACCATCCTGCATATTACCGTATTACCTACCCCCTCAACCTCTCCCGCGCCCCATACAGCTTCCGCAACCGCTCCTGCATCCGCTCGTCCCCGTTGTACTTCGCCCGGTCGTTCTTCATCACCCCCTCGATCTGCGCGATCTCGTCCTCGATGCCCACGAGCTGCCCCCCGCCCGCACCGACCACCGTCGCCACCGGATTGAGCTCCCGCGACATCCGCGCCAGCCACCGCATCACGTCCGGCTGGTTGAGCAGATTCGTGCCATCGACGTTCTTCGCCGCCAGCAGCGACAGCTTCACCCCTTCGGGCGCGCCGTCCAGCATCGAGGCGATGCCGTTGAGCGTGGCGCGATACTCCGGCCCCCACTCGCCGCGCAGCTCCCCCTCGCACTCGCTGCGCGCGGCCAGGTTGGCGTCGGCCACCGCCTCCTCCTGCTGGCGCACGGCGGAAAAATACCAGCCGACATTGGCGTTGACCTGATCCGGCGTGTGGTTCAGCCGGTGCGCCACCTCCAGATACTGGTTGACCAGCGCCCGGTCGGCCTCGCCGATCTGCAGCCCATCCGCCAGCTCGACCTCGTAGCGGTCCCACGATTCGGGAACGCCGTTCTCCAGCCGCCACTGCGCCTGCTGCTCGGGCGTGGCGTTGGCCGGCAGCGCCCGCAACTCGCCCGACGACAGCTTGGCCCGCATCGACTGGTACGACTTCCACAGCGCAGCCGGATCGGGAAACCGCTCCAGGGTGCGCAACGCGGCACGATCCTCGCCCGCCAGGCTCTGCCGCCAGTCCGCACCCCAGCCGCCTTCCGATGCCGCACCATCGCGCGCCGCGCCGCCGCCAGCCGGCGAGCCGCCGCCCGTCGATAGGCCAGTCGAACCGCCCATCGAGCCGCCCGCGCCGATGCCATCCAGCATCGTCTCCGCCGCCGCGCTCGCACCGCCCGCGCCCATACCCGCACCCATACCCGCGCCCGTATCGTCCATTGCCTGCACCGCTTCAGCCATGTTTCGCCTTCTTCACCAGATGCGCCGGCATGTTGACCAGCTTCACGATCTGCAGGCCGACATAGCGCCGCCCCTGCGCATGGCAGGAATCGCGCTCGCTGGCCGGGCAATACGTGTGCTCGTAGGTCATGCCCAGCACGTTGACGATGTAGTCCAGCGCCCGCTTCTGCTGGCCCTCGTTGGCAACCCCGCGCGCCAGCGCCTGCAGCGCGGCGACATCGGCCGCCTCCCACGCAGCCGGCAACCAGCTCTGCGTCGCGACCGACCGCCGCTCGCCCACCCGTTTCTCAGCCATCGGCCCTCATCCCGGCCAGCGCCTCGGCCACCGCCTCGCCATCGACACCGCCCATCGCGCCGCCCATGGCACCACCAAGGGCGGCCCCGCCGCGGCCGATCTTCTCCGCCGCCTCGCCGGCCTGCGAGGCCAGCGCGATCGCCTGCTGCGCCTGCGCCGCCTGCGCCCGCTGCGCCTCGATCGCCGCCATCTCCTCGTCCGAGCGCATCCACGATGCGGGCACGCCCATGCCCTCCAGCGACTGGCGCAGCGCGGTGCGCGCATCGACCATCGACACCACCGCCGGATCGGCGTCGGCGAACAGCGCCAGCATCTGCTTGGCCTCCAGGGCGCGCTGCCCCTTCTGCCGCTCCACCGCCTCGTGCAGCGGCGATTCGAAGCGGAACTGGATGTCCGCCCCGCTCAGCCCGTCCGGCATGTCGTCGGCGGCGCCGAAAGCGTTTTCCCGCCGCAGCAGCTCGAAAGTCTGCTCGCACAGCGAGGCGCTGTACTCGGTCTCGATCGGCTCGAACAGCGGCATGGCGTTGCGGATGTATTCCGTCACCATCTGGTTGACCTGGGTCGCCGTCGGCGTGCCGGTGAAAGGCGGCAGCGACAGCTTGTTCAAGAAGAACGCCTCGCGGATCTGGCTCTCCGCCGCCCGCTGCATGGCCTCGCCCAGCGGGATGCCACGCAGATCGCGCGTCAAGGGCCGCAGTGCCTCGCCCAGCCGCTCGTCGTACTCCGCATCCAGCATGGTGATGCCGCCGGCATAGAGCGCCACGTCCGAGCGCAGCGCCTCCTGCACGGCGATCAGCGGCGGATCGACCGCCTTCTCGCCCGCTTCCAGCAAAGTCAGCGTGATCGCCTGCAGCAGCCGCGCATCGGGCAGTGCCACCACCGTCGCCGGCGAGTACGCATATTGCGAGCCGCTCACCGTCTGCCAGCGCGGGATGGTGTAGTGCTGCGTCCACGCCCCGGTCTCTTCCAGCACATGCCCGTTCTCGACATCGACGTAGAGCGAGACGAAGGGCTGCCGGATCTTGCGCGTCCCGTTCCAGTCCTCGCTGGGCAGGATGGCGTGCCGGCACTCGATCTCCCGCTCCGGCTCGCGCTCCAGCGCCGCCAGCACATTGGCATGGCAGCGGCCGGCGAAGCTGCGCGCCAGCTCGCGCGCCGTCGGCTTCCACTTGCGATGGATGTGCGAGACCTCGCCGCTCTCGTCCTCCGCCCAGGCGACGTCGCGCAGGTGCCAGCAGCGATAGAGCAGCGAGGCTTCGCGCCGGTTGACCTCGGTCGAGATCACGCACTGGCCGAAGGCGACGAAATCGTGGTCGCCCTCCTTGGTGGCGCGCGCAAAGCGGGCGCGCCGGTCGTACATGGCCCGCTTCTGCACCTGCGACGCCCATTCCAGCCAGCGCCGCGCCTGGTTGTCCTCGCGCTCCGGCCGCGCGGTGCGGATGGAGAACCAGTCCTTGGCGTTGGGCCGCAGCATGGAGGACAGCGCATTGCCCAGATCGCGCCGCGTCATCAGCGGAAAGCCCGACATCAGATGGTCGGCGAATTCCTCGCCCGGCGTGTGCGTGACGGTGAAATGCGCGCGCTCGACGTAGAAATTCTGCGCGATCTCCTGCCACAGCGACAACAGCGACAGGCGCTTGGCGAACAGCCTGTCGCCCTGCCCCACAATATCCCTCGCCCGCGCTTCCATGAGTCCTCCAGTTCAAACCGGCCGCGCTCCCGCGCAACGCCTTTCTTCTCCTCCGACCCGATCGGAGAAGAGGGCAGTTACAGGTGTAAGGGCCAGTTAAAGTGACAAGCCGTCGTTACAGCAGTTTCGTCACCCCCGGCTCGACCGGGAGTCCATGCAGCGCCCAGTTCGGGCGCCAGCGGCTGCAAGGCAAACCACAGAGACACAGAGGCACAGAGACGATCAGACAGAGACGATCAACCTGCGCCTCTCCGTGCCTCTGTGGTCAGCCTTCATTCACGCCGTGAAACATGAGCAGCGGTGGGAATGAGAAAGGAAAACGGCCACTGCCGCGCCGCCATCCTTCTCCTCTCCCCGCTTGCGGGGAGAGGCCGGGTGAGGGGCAGCGGCGCCAGCCG
>JBBCJW010000057.1:0-100175 GCA_037190765.1 Alphaproteobacteria bacterium | reverse complement strand
CGATGCCACGGCCACCTGCTCGCCGGTGCGGGGATTGCGCCCGGTCCGCGGATCACGTTTCTTGACGGAGAACGCACCGAAGCCGCGGAGTTCGACCCGATCGCCATGCGCCAGCGCTTTGGAAATCTCGTCAAAGACCGTAGCGACGATCCGCTCGACATCCCTTTGATAGAGATGGGGATTCCGGGCCGCCAGGCGGGCAATCAGCTCCGACTTGGTCATTGACGCAACAATAGAGCAAAATTTGGGGCCCTTCAAGCCTAAGCCCTTGAAACAAAAAGGAAAGGCCGGCCCCAGCGGGCCGGCCCTCCAATTCGGTCCTGAAACCGACCTTATTTCTGCTCTTCTTCCTTCTTCTGGGCGCGGCTGAGAGCGGCCCCCAGGATGTCGCCCAGGCTGGCGCCCGAGTCGGAAGAACCGAAGTCGGCCATGGCCTTCTTCTCCTCGTCGAGTTCGCGCGCCTTGACCGACAGCACGACCCGGCGCGAGGCCTTGTCGATGTTGGTGATCTTGGCGTCGAGCTTGTCGCCGATCGCGTAGCGGTCCGGACGCTGCTCCGACCGATCGCGGCTGAGCTCGGACTTGCGAATGAAGCCCGGGATCCCATCAGCGACCGTGACGTCGATGCCGTTGTCCTGCGTCCCGGCCACGATGACGGTGACCACATCGCCCTTCTTGGCAACAGACCCGACCTTCTCGAACGGATCGTTGGCAAGCTGCTTGATGCCAAGCGAAATGCGCTCCTTGTCCATGTCGACATCGAGCACTTTCACCTGGACCTGATCGCCCTTCTTGTAGTCGCGGATCGCCTCGTCGCCGGCCTTGTCCCAGCTCAGATCGCTGAGATGGACCATGCCGTCGATGTCGCCCGGCAGGCCGACGAACAGGCCGAACTCGGTGATGTTCTTGATCTCGCCTTCCAGCTCCGAACCGGGGCCGTACTTGGCGGCGAAGCTGTCCCACGGATTGTCCATGCACTGCTTCAGGCCCAGCGAGATGCGGCGCTTGGCCATGTCGACGTCGAGCACCATCACTTCGACTTCCTGCGAGGTCGAGACGATCTTGCCCGGATGCACGTTCTTCTTGGTCCAGCTCATCTCCGAGACGTGCACCAGGCCTTCGACGCCCGGCTCCAGTTCGACGAAGGCGCCGTAGTCGGTGATGTTGGTGACGCGGCCCTTGAGCTTGACGCCGACCGGGTACTTGGCTTCCGCGCCCTCCCACGGATCGGACAGCAGCTGCTTCATGCCCAGCGAGATGCGCTGCGTCTCGGGGTTGAAGCGGATCACCTGCACCTTGACGTGCTGGCCGATACTGAGCGCCTCGGAAGGATGGTTGATGCGCTTCCAGGCGATGTCGGTGACGTGCAGCAGCCCGTCCACGCCGCCCAGATCGACGAAGGCGCCGTAGTCGGTGATGTTCTTGACCACGCCTTCCAGCACCTGGCCTTCCTGCAGATTGGCCACCAGTTCCGAACGCGCCTCGGCCCGGCTCTCTTCGAGCACGGCGCGGCGGGAGACCACGATGTTGCCGCGGCGGCGGTCCATCTTCAGGATCTGGAACGGCTGCGGGCTGCCCATCAGCGGGCCGACGTCGCGCACCGGGCGCACGTCCACCTGGCTGCCCGGCAGGAACGCCACCGCGCCCGACAGGTCGACGGTGAAGCCGCCCTTGACGCGGCCGAAGATCACGCCGGTGACGCGCTCGTTGTTGTTGAACGCCTTCTCGAGCTGGGTCCAGGCTTCCTCGCGGCGGGCCTTCTCGCGCGACAGCATGGCTTCGCCGTTGCGGTCTTCCATGCGCTCGACGAACACCTCGACGGTGTCGCCGACATTGATGTTGGCGGCCTGGCCGCCATTGGCGAATTCACGGAGCGGGATGCGGCCTTCCGACTTCAGGCCGACATCGACGATCACGAAATCATTGGCGAGGCCGACCACGCGGCCCTGCACCACCGCGCCCTCGAAACCCTGGGACTGGCCCAGGCTCTCGTCGAGCATCGCGGCAAAATCTTCCATCGGCGGAGCGGAGTCCGCCTTCACTGCAGAACGAGCCATTCTATCTCCTTTGCGACGATCCCACGGGCCTCCATGCCCGTCCGGCCGACCGGTTGACCCGGTGGATCCTGCGCCGTGTTTTCCTGACAGCGGACGGATGGGATTTGTCCGCTGCAGCCATCCTTACGAAGGTAATCGACGAAAACCGGACGAAGCCGATGGCTTCAGGAACTGCGTCCGGCGCGCCTGCGATCGATATGCTGCACGACGCGGTCGAAAACCTGGTCGGCGTCGAGCGCCGTGGTGTCGAGCTGGAAAGCATCCGCCGCCGCGGCCAGGGGGGCCGCCGAACGGGCGCTGTCGCGCGCGTCGCGTTCGCGCATATCGGCAAGAACGCGCGCCTTTATAGTGTCGCTGCCGGCCGCCCGCAACTCCTGGAATCGGCGCTCGGCCCGCGCCTCGAGGCTGGCAGTCAGGAAAATTTTCACATCCGCATCGGGGCAGATCACGGTGCCGATGTCGCGGCCATCGAGAATGCTGCCGGCCGCGCCGCCGGGTGGATTTCTGGCGAATCGCCTTTGAAAATCAACGAGATGGAGCCGGACTTCGGGAATGGCGGCGACCTTCGAGGCCAGGGCGCCGACCGCCTCCTGGCGCAGGCCGGGCTGCTGCAAATCCTGCGGCTGCAGGGTTTTCGCCGCCGCGACGGCCCGCTCGTGCTCCGATCCCGGCCCGCCGCCGTTCAGAACCCGGAAGGCGACGGCGCGATAGATCAGGCCGGTATCGAGCAGGGCCAGCCGGTAATGCGCCGCCAGACGCCGCGCCAAGGTGCCCTTGCCGGCGGCCGAAGGCCCATCCAGCGCGATGATCATGCCGCCGCCGGCGCGATCTTGGCGCCCAGCCCGTTCATCAGCGCCACGAAACCGGGGAAGCTGGTGTCGATCATTTCGACGTCGTCCACCGTCACGCTGCGGCGCGCGGCCATGCCCATGACCAGGAACGACATGGCGATGCGATGGTCCAGATGCGTCCGCACCGTGCCGCCGCCCTCGATGCGGCCGCCGGTGCCGTGCACGGTCAGGCTGTCGGCGCCGACCTCGACCTTGACGCCGTTGGCGGCCAGGCCGGCGGCGATGGCGGCCAGGCGATCGCTTTCCTTCACCTTCAGCTCGGCCAGCCCGTGCATCACGGTGGTGCCCTGCGCCTGGGCGGCCGCGATGGCAAGGATCGGGTATTCGTCGATCATGCTGGGCGCGCGGTCGGCCGGCACCTCGACGCCTTTCAGCGCGCGGCCGCCGCTCACCACCAGATCGGCAACCTTCTCGCCGCCGACCAGCCGCTCGTTGCGCCAGTCGATGCCGGCGCCCATTTCCCGCAAGGTCGTGTAAAGGCCTGTGCGCAGCGGGTTTACGCCGACATGCTCGACCACCAGCTGCGCCTCGCCGGCGATGCAGGCGGCGACGACGGGAAACGCCGCCGACGAGGGATCGCCCGGCACCTCGATGTCGCGCGCCGTCAGGTCGGGCTGGCCGACGATGGTGATGGCAAGCCCGTCCTCGGTTTCCTGCCGCCGTATTGTGGCGCCGAAATGGGCCAGCATGATCTCGGAGTGATCGCGCGTGGCCTCGCGCTCGACCACAATGGTTTCGCCCACGGTGTTCAGCCCGGCCAGCAGCACCGCCGATTTCACCTGCGCCGAGGGCACCGGGGTGACGTAACGGATCGGCATCGGGTTTGCCGTACCGATCACGGCCATCGGCAGGCGCGCACCGTCGCGGGTGATGAACTGCGCCCCGAACTGCGACAGCGGTTCGGTCACGCGCCGCATCGGCCGGCGCCGCAGCGAGGCATCGCCGGTCACGAAGGAGACGAAGCCCGACGTGGCCAGCAGGCCCGACAGCAGCCGCGCCGAGGTGCCCGAATTGCCCAGGTCGAGCATGTCGGCCGGTTCGCCCAGGCCGCTGACCCCCACACCGCTGATGCGCCACACACCGTCGGCGTCCCGCGTTACCGTGGCGCCCAGCAGCCGCATCGCCTGGGCGGTGCGCAGCACGTCCTCGCCCTCCAGCAGGCCGGAGACCCTGGTTTCGCCGATCGCCAGCGCCCCCAGCATCAGCGCGCGGTGCGAGATCGACTTGTCGCCGGGCGGGCGCAGCCGGCCTTCGAGCCGGGCGGTCCTGCTGGAATGGAAGGGTTTCAGCGTCGTTCCCCGATGGTCAGATTGGGCCCCGTGTCGGGCCGCGGTCGGCGGTTGTCTAGCACAGGCAAGCGCGCTCGAACCAGCCGGCCGGAGCGCCCGCGCCGGCGCCATCCGGGGTGAAAATTTGCTTTTGACAGGGGGGTGCAGGCGTGGCACACGGGCCACCGCTTTACCGGATTTTCAGGAGGCTCGACGTGTCGAAGCCGGAATGGGGCGTCAAGCGCACCTGCCAGAGCTGTGCCGCGCGTTTCTACGATCTGAAACGCACGCCTATCGTGTGCCCCAAATGCGGGCACAAGCACGATGTCGAGGACTTCGTGAAGACGCGGCGCAGTCGCAGCACGGCGGCCAAGGCGCCGCCGCCGCCGAAGAAGCCGGTCGAGAAGATCGTGCCGGCGGAGCTCGAGGATACGCTGGAGGACGTCGCGCCCGACGACGAGGCCGACGACGATATGCTGGAGGATACGGCAGATCTGGGCGAGGACGGCGACGACATCCCCGGCGTCATCGAGGATGGCGACGAGGAGACCCCGACCTAAAGACCCGCAAAACCCCTTGCGAAAGCGGGGGGCAGACCTTAATTTCCGCGCGTTCCGGCCGGGACCGGCCGGAACCCCAGAATTCCACGGGGGCCATAGCTCAGCTGGGAGAGCGCTACAATGGCATTGTAGAGGTCAGCGGTTCGATCCCGCTTGGCTCCACCAAATCGCAAGGGCCCGCCGGCAACGGTCGGGCCCTTCGCTTTTGCGCCGCGCCGTTGCCGGCCCGCATTGTCGTCCGCATCGTTCGCCGATTAAGCTGCCGGAAAAGGGGAGAAGGCACGGCATGAGCGGCTCCGCTGGCAAGAAACCGGTCGAGAACTGGGCGGCGATCTACGAGGACGCCCGCGCACGCATGATCGCGCGCCTGCGCCGGACCATCGCCGAACCACTCGACGGCTGGCCCGACCATGCCGACCCGAAGACCGGGAAATGGAACACCAAGGCGGACGGCGACTGCACCGGCGGCTTCTTCGCCGGCTGGCTGTGGCTGGCCGGGCGTGAGCATGCCGACCTGCTGCCGGCGGCGCGCCACTGGGGTTACGGGCTGAAGCGGCGGCTGCGCTCGAAGACGCATTATCGCGGCATGCTGTTCTATCAGGGCGTGCTGCTGGGCCATCTGCTGCATGGCGAGGACGAGGCGCGCGAACTGGCCATCGGCGTCGCGCACGCGCTGGCCGACGATTTCAATCCGGCGGCCGGCGTGATCGGCCTGGGCGAGGAAGGCGAGGAGACCTCCAATCTGGGGCCGGGCGAAACCACGGTCGACGCCATCGGCATGATCGTGGCCTGCCTCACCTATGCCGCCAACGAGACCGGCGAGAAGCGCCTGCGCGAGATGGCCAAGAGCCACGCGCTGAAGCACATCGACTGGTGCGTGCGCGCCGACGGCTCGGTGTGCCAGTCGGCCTCGTTCGACGTGGCGACCGGCGCGCTGACCCGCCGCTACACGCACAAGGGCTATTCGCCGGACAGCACCTGGGGCCGCGCCCAGGCGTGGTCGATGCTGGGCTATGCGCTGGCCGCCATGTGGCTGCCGGAAGAACCGCTGTTCCTGCGCACCGCCCAGCGCATCGCCGACTGGTGGATCGCCCATGTGCCGGCCAACGGCATCTCCTACTGGGATTTCGGCGATCCGCGCATTCCCGACACCTGGCGCGACACTTCCGCCCCGGCCATGGTCTCCGCCGCGCTGCTGAAGATCGCCGGCCTGACCGACGACGAGGCGCTGAAGGAGAGATACCGGCATGCCGCCGAGCGCGGCGTGCGCACCATGGTCAGCGAATGGCTGACGCCGCTGCAGCCGGGCGAGGAGCGGCCCGAAGGCATGCTGATCGGCGCCTGCTACCACCCCACCATCGGCCATGCCGTCGACTGCGAGGCGATCTGGCCGTCCTACTATCTCTTCGAGACGCTGGAAGTGCTGACGGGGCGGCTGGACGAAGCGGAAATCTGAGACGCCACCGCCTCACCGGCGCGTCATCGGCGCGTCATCGGCTCGTCGCCTCCAAAATCCGCGCCACCTCGCCCTGCCCCAGCCGCCGCGCGTGCTCCAGTGCGCTGACGCCACCGCGGTCGGCAATGTTGGCGCGGGCGCCGGCGGCCAGCAGCAGGCGGACGATCTCGGCATGGCGCGGCCCGCCATCGCCCAGGATCACCGCTTCCAGCAGCGCGGTCCAGCCGAGATTGTTGACGTGGTCGAGCGGCGCGCCAGCGTCGATCAGCGCCCGCACCGGCTCGACATGTCCCAGATGCGCGGCGGCAATCAGCGCCGTGCCCTGATAGGGGCTGGTGACGTTGCGCGGGCTGTTGCCGCCTTCGATCGCCAGCCGCACCATGGCGGCATCGTCGCGCACTGCGGCGATGGTGATCAGATCGTATTGCCGGCTGTCGAGCGCGTTGGCGTCGGCGCCCTTGCGCAGCAGCAGCCGCGCCATGTCGTGATGGCCGCCATGGCCCGCGACATGCAGCGGCGTGCGGCCATGCCCGTCGCGGGCATTGGCATCGGCGCCACTGGCGATGAGCCGCTCCGCCGCTTCGATGTCGCCGGCAGCGGCGACGGCGTGCAGTCCTTGGTAGGCGGCGATCTCGGCCGCCGATGGCGGCACCTGCGCCAGCCCGGTCAGCGGCATTGCGGCAAGGGCCACAGCCGCCAGCAGCGACCGGCATGTCAGAGCGCGCATGATGAGGCCTCCCGAATTCTCCGTTGCCAAGGCTGCCCGGGGCAGTCCGGTATGATTATACTGCAGGCATGACTGCGATCGCTTACATCATGGGCCCGTCCGGCGCGGGCAAGGATACGCTGCTGGCGCTGGCGCGGCGCGAACTGGCCGGCAGCAAGATTCTGTTCGCGCACCGTTTCGTCACGCGCGACGCGGCCGCCGGCCATGAGAACTTCATCGGCCTGTCGCCGCAGGAATTCGCGCTGCGGCACAGCCTCGATCTGTTCGCCTTCGACTGGCAGGCGCATGGGCTGCGCTACGGCGTCAGCCGCGAGATCGAGCTGTGGCAGGCGGCCGGCTGCAAGGTGGTGGTCAGCGGCAGCCGGGCGCATTTCGTCGAACGCCTGGGCGGACGGGAAGACGTCACGCCGGTGGTGATCACCGCGCCGCCGGAAATCCTGGCCGAACGCCTGCGCCGGCGCGGCCGCGAGGACGATGCCGACCAGGCTCGGCGGCTGGCCCGCGCCACCGCCTTCGACATCGACCATCCCCGCCTGGTCCGCATCATGAACGACGGCACGCCCGAAGCCGGCGGCGCCTTGCTGGCGCAGGCCCTGCGCGGATTGTGAAACCCTCGCCATCCGAAGCGGAGAGAGAAGCGGCGTGATGCGCAAAACGATCCTCATTGCCGGCGCCAGCGGCCTGATCGGCCGCGCCGCCATCGAGCACTTTGCCCGCCACGACGACTGGCGCGTCATCGCCCTGTCGCGACGTGCGCCCGAGGTCGATGTCGAAGTCGAGCACCTGCCGCTCGATCTGCTGGACCGGGCGGCGGTCGAGGCGGCGGCGCCGCGGCTGCGCGACGTCACGCATCTGGTCTATGCGGCGCTGATGGAAAAGCCCGGCCTGGTGCGCGGCTGGCGCGAGCGCGAGCAGATGGAAACCAACATCGCCATGCTGCGCCATCTTTTCGAGCCGCTGTCGCGCCACGCCGCCGGCCTGCATCACGTCAGCCTGTTCCAGGGCACAAAGGCCTATGGCGTGCACTTGCATCCCGTGCCGGTGCCGGCGCGCGAAAATGCGCCACGCGACAGCCACGAGAATTTCTACTGGCTGCAGGAGGACTATCTGCGCCAGCGGCGGCAGGGCGCGAGTTGGGCGCTGACCATCTGGCGGCCGCAGCTGGTGTTCGGCCACGCCAATGGCAGCCCGATGAACATGCTGGCCGCACTGGCCGCCTATGCCGCCATCTGCCGCGAGCAGAGCCTGCCCTTCTCATGGCCCGGCGGCGCCAGTTACCTCAACGAGGCGATCGATGCGCGGCTGATCGCGCGCGCCCTGCACTGGGCGGCGCAAAGCGACACGGCGCGCGATGAGACCTTCAACATCACCAACGGTGACGTGTTCGACTGGCCGTCGCTATGGCCGGTGCTGGCGGAAATCTTCGGCCTCGAAGTCGGTCCGCCCCAGCCGCAATTCCTGGCCGATACCCTGCTGGCCCGGGACGAAATCTGGCAGCGTCACCAGCGCCGGCATGGGCTGGCGGAAATCGGCCTGCAATCGTTCGCGGGCGACTCCCTGCAATACGCCGATTTCATCTTCGCCGCGCATGCCCGCAAACCGCCGCCGCCGGTGCTGGTCAGCACCGTCAAGCTGCGCCAGGCCGGGTTCGCCGACTGCATCGATACCGTCCAGATGCTGCGCGAACTGGTCCAGGACATGCGCCGGCGCCGCTACGTCCCCTGACCGATTTCACAAAATATCCATTGAAATCAATCGGATAGACTGCAAGGCCTGCCCCGCCGAACGCGCGCATCAGGGCTTGATTCCCTTGCTGCAATGCCCACATGCTTTGGGTGCCGGCGGCTTGCGCCGGCAGGGTGCCTTCGGGGCCCGTCCTGCGCTTCGCTCGTTTCGAGGAGGATGCAATGTCTCGTCTGTCGCTGTTCAACAGCCCGCTGATGCTGGGCTTCGATCACTTCGAGCGCACGCTCGAGAGGATCGCCAAGAACGGCGACGGCTATCCGCCTTACAACATCGAACGCATCGGCGAGAACGGCCTGCGCATCACATTGGCCGTCGCCGGTTTCGCCGCCGAGGATTTGGTCATCGAACTGGTCGAGAACCAGCTCGTGGTGCGTGGCCGCCAGCAGGACGATCCGGACCGTGTCTACCTGCATCGCGGTATCGCCGCGCGGCAGTTCCAGCGCGGCTTCATGCTGGCGGAAGGCATCGAGGTCAAGGGTGCGCGGCTGGACAACGGCCTGCTGCATGTCGATCTGGAGCGTCCGCCGCAGGAAGTGCGCGTGCGGAACATCGCGATCGAGACCGGCGGCGACAAGCCGGGGCGCACCATCGACCTGAAGGCCGAAAAGACGGACGGCAAATGACGCCGCCTTCGGATCGGTCGGGGGACGTCCCAGGACGTCGATGCGTAAGAGTTGTCAAGTGAGGTGTGCGATGACTGAAGCTATCGATCTTCGTTCGCTCGACGCCCGGCAGCTGGCCGGTTTCGGCGTGGAGCATATCGCCTACATCAAGAAGGTGCAGATCGCCGACGGCCTGACCGGCTTCGGCATCTTCAGCGCCGACGGCCGCCCGGTGGCGGTGGCCGAAACGATGGAAATGGCGCAGGCGGTGATCCGGCAGAACGAACTGGAGCCGGTTCACATCCACTAGAGAAATCACGGTTCGACGGCATCGCTTGCAATGCCGTCGAACCCGGTGAATCTGCCCTGAACGTCAGGCCGGAAAGAGCGCACGCCGCTCAGGCGGCGGGCGTGGCCGCGTCCGCTTCGTCCATGAAACGACGGCCCGTCAAACGTCGAGCCGTTCCTCGCTGAGCGACCGGCGCCGCTCCAGATTGAAGCGCTGGTCGTAGATGGGCGGCGCGCCGGTGGTGGGGCCGGGATACTGCACCAGCAGCCACACCCCGCCCGTCTCGGTCGACATCTCGTCCTCGTAATGCGGGTCGGGATGGAAGATCATCGTCCCGGGGCCGTAGACGCGCCCTTTTATCCTGAACTCGCCCTCCAGAATGTACCAGACCTGCGCAAAGTCGTGCCGATGCAGCGGGTACGACGATCCGGGCTGGTAGCGCACGAAGCCGGCATTGGGCTCGGTCGGCCGGTCGGGGCGCGGATGGAACAGCATCTTGCTTTGCGTGCCGTCGAAGCGCAGCGTTTCCCATTCCCGCTCGCTCTCATGGATCGCTTCGAAGCCGTGGTCGCCGGGCTGCCGCGGCAGCCCTGTGGTCTGCGTCATTGTTTCCTCCCGGGCTTATGGTTGGCGAAATGGGCGTTCGAGGCGAGCCAACCCAGCGGCTGGGCCCGCGCCGGCGTCGTGACCATCAGCAGGCGGGCCGGCTTGGCACCGACATTCCTCGCCGTGTGCGGCAGGCTGGAATCGAACTGCACGGCATCGCCCGGACCGAGCAGCACTTCTTCGTCGCCGAAGCGGAACTGCAGGCGGCCGTCGAGCACGTAGAGCAGCTCCTCGCCCTCATGCGCGACCGTCAGTTCCAGACCATGATGCGGCGGGAAGGTCAGGACGAACGCATCCATCTGCCGCCGCCGCAGCTCGGGCGCCAGCGCATGGAAGCTGTAGCCGTCGCCGGAGAATTCCGAGCCGCCGCGATGCACCGACCAGGCGCGTCCCGCCGCCGGCGCCTCGCCTTCCAGCAATGCCGCCACGCCCAGCCCCAGCGCCCGGGCGATTTCCAGGATATTGGCGATCGAGGCCGAAACATGCCCACGCTCGAGCCGCGACAGAAACGGCTGCGACAGGCCGGTCCGCTCCGCCAGCGCCTTGAGCGTCAGGCCCGCCGCTTCGCGGGCGGCACGGATGCGCCCGCCGACCGTGGCCGCAATCGCGACGTCGTCTTGTTTACGAGGCAATCCCATTTGCCTGAAAGGCAAGCACCGGATTGTCCCTGAGTCAATTATTATTGCGCAGGGAACAATCGAGAGACCCGGGGTGCCGGTCCGGCCCCGCGCTTTCGATCACGCTATTGGGAAAGGAAAATCGGGCGCTTTCCGCTCACGCGGCGTGCGTGGCGGCGCTGCCTTCGGTCAGCAGGATGTAGAGCGCATCGGCCGAATCGGTCTTGCGCAGCTTCTCGCAGATCGACTGGTCGCGCAGCAGGCGCGAGACGCGCGCCAGCGCCTTGAGGTGATCGGCGCCGGCAGTTTCCGGCGCCAGCAGCAGGAAAATCAGGTCGACGGGCCGTTCGTCGATCGCCTCGAAATCGATCGGCGTCGACAGCCGGGCGAAGATACCATGCAGCTTCTTCAGGCCCGGCAGCTTGCCGTGCGGGATGGCGATGCCATTGCCGACGCCGGTGGTGCCCAGCCGCTCGCGCTCCAGCAGCACGTCGAAAATCTGCCGCTCGTGCAGCCCGGTCAGCGCCGCCGCCCGCTCCGCCAGCTCCTGCAGCGCCTGCTTCTTGCTGGTGGCACGCAGATCGGCGACGACCGAATCCGGTCCGATGAGATCGGCGATGTCCATGCTTCCCTTCCGCCGGCGCGATCAGCCGTTGAGGTTCCTGGGATCGACCCAGCCGATATTGCCGTCGGCGCGGCGGTACACCATGTTCAGGCCGCCATGGGCGCTGTTGCGGAACATCATCGCCGGCTCCCCCGTCAGATCCAGGCGCATCACCGCCTCGCCCACGGTCAGCGTGTGCAGGCTGCCCTGCATCTCAGCCACGATAACAGGCTCCAGACGCTCCGGTTCCGGCTGGCCCTCGCCGTTCTCCTGCTCGCCGCGCAGCACGAACTGCTGCACCGCCACGCTCTCGATCTCGCTGGCCTGCGCCACGTTGTGGTCGCGCAGCCGGCGCTTGTAGCGGCGCAGCCGCTTGCCGATGCGGTCCAGCGCCCGATCGAATGACAGATACGCATCCTCCGCCGTCGCTTCCGACTGCATGAAGATGCCGCGCCGGGCGTGGACCTGGATGTCGCAACGCAGCAAATGCGCCTCGCGGGAGAACTGGACCGAGCCATTCAGGGCGTGATCGAAATACTTGCCGACGGTGCCTTCGAGCGCATCGCGGACATGCTGCTGCAAAGCCTCGCCGATATCGATCTGCTTGCCGCTAATCGAGAGTTCCATCAATAAAACCAGATACTTATAGAGGATTGACACATCGGGCCAGAACCCGGCCGCTCGATGAGGCGCGCACCTTAGTGACGGCGCCTGCCCAAGTCAAGAATGGCCCAGATCGGCTTCTCCTGCAGATAGGGATGCTTCCGCCACACGCAATGCCGCGCGCCCTTCCTGCTTTTGCGCCAGGACCTGGAGCGACTTGTCGCGCCGGCGCTGGGCGGAGGAGGCGATGCCCAGTGAATCGCGATACTTGGCGACGGTGCGGCGGGCGATGACGATGCCTTCCCGGTGCAGCAAGGTGACGATGCGGTCGTCCGACAGCGGGCCGGTCGCCGGCTCGCCCTCGATCAGCAGGCGGATGCGATCGCGCACCGCCTCGGAGGTGACGGAGTCGCCCGCGCCGGCCGCCGCCGGCAGCGCGGTGGTGAAGAAATATTTCAGCTCGAAAATGCCGCGCGGCGTGGCGATGAACTTGTTGGTGGTGACGCGGCTGATGGTGCTTTCATGCAGCTCCACGGCCACCGCGATGTCGCGCAGCACCAGCGGCCGCAGCCCGGAGACGCCGCGGCGGAAGAAGCCTTCCTGCTGGCGCACGATCTCGCGCGCCACGCGCAGGATGGTGTTGGCGCGCTGGTCCAGCGCCTTGACCAGCCACGAGGCGGTCTGCAGCTTCTCGGTGATGAACTCGCGCGCGCCCTTGTCGCGGGCGCCGCGCAGCAGCGTGGCGTGATACTGGCGATTGACCAGCACCCGCGGTAGCACCTCGTTGTTCAGCTCGATCAGCCAGCCGCCGTCCTGCGCCGGCCGCAGATAGAGGTCGGGCACCAGGGTCTGGGCCACCGGCGCCTCGAAACGCTCGCCCGGCTTAGGATCGAGCTGGCGCAGCTCGGCCAGCATCTGCGCCATGTCCTCGGCATCGACGCCGCAGCGGCGCATCAGCAGCGGAAAATCGCGGCGCGCCACCAGGTCGAGATTGTCCAGCAGCGCCTGCATGGCCGGATCGAGGCGGTTGCGCTCGCGCAGCTGCAGCGCCAGGCACTCGGCCAGCGAGCGGGCGAAGATGCCCGGCGGATCGAGAAGCTGCAGCCGCTGCAGCACCGACATCACCGCCGCGGCATCGACGCCCAGCCGCTGCGCCACCTCCTCGGCGTCGAGTTCGATATAGCCGGCGGCGTCCATCATGTCGGCCAGCGCCAGCGCGATCAGCTTGTGGCCGGCATCGGCGAATTCCAGCCCGATCTGCCCCAGCACGTGCTCGCGCAAGGTCGTCGCCTCGCCCAGCGACTGCAGCGGATCGTAGTCGTCGCCGCCGGCACGGCCACCATCGCCCCATTCCACGCCGTCCGCCGACGGCGTCTCGGGCAGGGCCGGTTCCTCGCCGCGCGGATCGAACGCTTCCTCGCCCTGGTCGCGCTCGTCGCCGTCCGCAGCCGTGGCTGTAGCCGGCGCGGTCTCGCCTTCCGGCGCCTCGCCGTCGCCGCCTTCCTCCGCCGTCAGCAGCGGATTCTGCTCCAGCTCGGCCTCGATGAAGCGCGCCAGCTCGAGCTGGTTGAGCTGCAGCAGCTTGATCGCCTGCTGCAATTGCGGCGTCATCACCAGCGCCTGGCGCTGCCCGAGGACGAGTTTGGGCGCCAGGCTCATGGCGGCTACAGGGTGAACTGCTCGCCGAGATAGACGCGGCGCACATCGGCGTCGGCGACGATCTCGGATGGCGCGCCTTCGGTCAGCACCGTGCCTTCGTGCAGGATATAGGCGCGGTCGATGATATCGAGCGTCTCGCGCACCTTGTGGTCGGTGATCAGCACGCCGATGCCGCGGTCCTTCAGGTGCGAGACCAGGTTGCGGATGTCGTTGACCGCGATCGGGTCGATGCCGGCCAGCGGCTCGTCCAGCAGGATGAACTGCGGCCGCGCCGCCAGCGCGCGCGCGATCTCGACGCGGCGGCGCTCGCCGCCCGACAGCGCCATGGCCGGGGTGTCGCGCAGCGCATCGATGCGGAACTCCGCCAGCAGCGCGTCGACCAGGCGCTCGCGCTCGGCCTTGTCGCGCTCGACCAGTTCGAGCACGGCGCGCAGATTGTCGGCCACGGTCATGCCGCGGAATACCGACGATTCCTGCGGCAGATAGCCGACGCCCATCTGCGCCCGCTTGTACATGGGCAGGTGCGTGATGTCCTGGCCGTCGAGCAGGATCTCGCCGCGGTCGGCGGCGATCAGGCCGGTGATGATGTAGAAGCAGGTGGTCTTGCCCGCGCCGTTGGGGCCCAGCAGGCCGACCGCCTCGCCGCGCTGCACCGAGAGCGACACCCCGCGCAGCGCTTTGCGCTTGTTGTAGGTCTTCTCCAGGTCGTGCACGACCAGACCGCTGTTGTCCGGCCCGTGCGCAGCCGCGCCATTGGCGCCATTCGCCTTGCGACCGAAGAGTCCCATGCCTATCGCCCCTGCGGCTGTGGCGCGCCGGGCGGCGGACCGTCGGGGGTGATGGTGCCGGTGACACGGCCGCGCGGCGCGCCGGGGGCGCCGGTGCCGGGCAGCATGCGATAGACGCCGGTCTGCATGTTGATCTCGGCCCGTTCGCCGTTGATCCGGTCGGCGCCGCGGGTGACCTGCACGCCGCCGGTCAGCTCGGCCTGCTTGGTGGCGGTGTCGTAGGTGGCGCGGGCGGAACGGGCGGTATTTTCCTTGTTGGTGATCTCGACATTGCCGATGGCGTCGACCCGCGCCAGTTCGCGCCGCGTGCGCGCGGGATTGTCGGGTCGCGGCCGGTCCTCGAAATAGCCGACCAGCATGTCCGCCTTCACCGTATCGTCCTCGCGCACGGCCACGGCATTGCCGCGCGCCACGGCGGTGCGCTGCACCTCCCAGTATTCGAGACTGTCGCGGGCGGTGATCGTGGTGACGCCGGAAACGTAGGAAAGGTCGTCGCCATTGAGCGTCAGGACCTTGCGATCGACGTCGTAGACCGCGCGATCGCCGCGCGCCACGTCGTCGCCGTTCTTCAGTACCACCCCGCCGACCGCATCGACGCGGTAGATTTCCGACTTGCCGTCCGCCTTCTCGCGGTAATGGGCCGTCAAGGTCGCCGCCCGCACCGAGAAATTGCCGCGCCTGACCTGCGCGTTGCCGCGGGCGACGTAGATCTTCTTGTCCTTCTGCCACTCGATGCCGTTGTCGGCCATCACCTCGAGCTGGCCGCCGCCCGATCCGGTGGCGGTGGTGGTCGCCTGCTGCGCCGCGGCCGGCGCGGCGGCGAGCAGGACGGCGAGCAGAAGGGCGCTGAAACGATGCTTCACTGGGTTTCTCCCGCGCCCGGCAATTCGTCGACGTCGTAAAGCACCAGATGCGCCTTGCCCGTGAACTCGATGGTGCGGCCGCGATCGGCGACCCGGAAACCTTGCGAATTGACGTAGCCGGCCGGCCCCTGCCCTTCGACCGGCGCATCGCCGCTGGCGACGCCGGCGCGCAGGTCGATCGACGCCTTCTCGGTCGTGACCTGGTAGCCGTCGTCACGGAACAGTTCGACCTTGCCGTTGAGGTCGAGCCACTGCCGGTCCTGGTCATAGCGGCCGGTGGCCGCCGACAGCGACATCCAGCTGCCCTGCGGCGTGGTCAGGTCGCCCTTGGGCTGGGTAAGGTCGAGGGCGGTGTCGCTCGACTGTTTCTGGATCGCGTTCTCGGCGGTGACGTTGAACAGCCGGTCCTTGCCGTCGGAGCCGGTGAAGCGCGGATTGTCCATGCGCATGTAGCTGGCGCCGGCCGGCGTCACCGGCACGGAGGACAGGCGGAACGCGCCCTTGCCGAACAACAGCGGCCACACCAGCCCGATCATCACCGCCAGCAGCGCCGCCACCGGAAACCCCAGCCGCAGCCACGGCACGAACGGCGACAGAACCGAGCTGCGCGGCACCGGACGCGGCTGGCGCAGCACCTGGTCGAGGCGCGCGTCGTTGCGGGGCACGGACGATTGCGCCATCACGCGACCCCGGCCCGCAGGCAGTCGTGCAGATGCAGCATGCCGACCAGCTTTCCGTCCTCGACCACCAGCAGGCTGGTGATCGGGTTGCCCTCGTTCATCAGCGCCACCGCTTCGGCCGCCAGTGCCTGCGGGCGGATGCTGCGCGGGTTGCGCGTCATGACGTCCTGCACCAGGCGGCGCGGCAGGTCGTCGGACATGTGCCGGCGCAGGTCGCCGTCGGTGACGATGCCCAGCGGCTGGCCGGCATCGTCGAGGATGCAGACGCAGCCCAGCCGCTTGGCGGTCATTTCCAGCAGGGCCTGGCTCATCGGCGTCCGCAAGCCGCAGACGGGGATTTCGTCGCCCGCATGCATGAGATCGGACACGCGCAGCAGGCGCTTGCCGAGCTTGCCGCCCGGATGCAGCACCTGGAAATCGATCGACGTGAAGCCGCGCCGCTCCAGCAGCGCCACGGCCAGCGCATCGCCCAGCGCCAGCATGGCGGTGGTCGAGGTGGTCGGCGCCAGGCCGAGCGGACAGGCTTCGGTGACCGGCGGCAGCGACAGCGCCACGGTCGAAGCCTGCGCCAGGGTGCTGCGCGGATTGCCGGTCATGCCGATCAGCGGGATCTTGAAGCGGGCGGCGTAGTTGATGAGATCACCCAGCTCCGCCGTCTCGCCCGAGAAGGACAGCGCCAGCACCGCATCGTTGCGGCCGATCATGCCCAGATCGCCATGGCTGGCTTCGGCCGGATGCACGGATTGCGCCGGCGTTCCGGTCGAGGCCAGGGTGGCGGCGATCTTGCGCCCGATATGGCCGCTCTTGCCCATGCCGGTGACGATGACGCGGCCGGAGACCCGCTGCAGCAGGTCGACCGCGGCAAGGAAATTCCCGTCCAGCGCGTCGAACAGGTCGCGCAGCGCCTGCGCGCCCAGTTCCAGAACGCGGCGTGCGGCGGCGAGATCGGCGGACACCGACCCGGTATCAGGTTTTGCCTTGATCATGAATGGCGAGCCGTGGGCTGCTCCGAGTGAAATCCCGAACCCGGCGCGAACCAGCGTCTCAGCAAAATCCGCGCCAAACTCAGAAAAACCATTGAATTCCGGCAAATATGCGATGCGGCCGGTCAAAAATCAATGAATCGGATCAGGGCTTTACGCCGCAAGCCGGCACCTTGAATCAATGGGAGAAAATGTCGATGTCGGCCCAGCCGTCAAGGTCAAGCCGGGCCCGCACCGGCAGGAAGCGGTAACAGGCGGCCGCCAGCTCGGCCCGCCCTTCGCGCGCCAGCATGTCGTCCAGCCGCCGCTTCAGGGCATGCAGGTGCAGCACGTCGGAGGCGGCGTAGGTAAGCTGCTCGGGCGTGAGCTGGGCGGCGCCCCAGTCGGAGGATTGCTGCTGCTTGGACAATTCGATGTTCAGCAGGTCGCGACAGATGTCCTTCAGGCCGTGCCGGTCGGTGAAGGTGCGCACCAGCCTGGAGGCGATCTTGGTGCAGTAGACCGGCGTGCAGTCGATACCGAGGTAATGGCGGATCACCGCCAGGTCGAAGCGGGCGAAATGGAAGATCTTCAGCACCGCCTGGTCCTGCAGCAGCGCCTTCAGGTTGGGCGCCTCGTACTGCCCGGCCGCGAACTGCACCAGATGGCAGTTGCCGTCGCCGGCGGAGAGCTGCACCAGGCACAGCCGGTCGCGATGCGGGTTGAGCCCCATGGTTTCCGAATCGATCGCCACGCTGTCGCCCAGTTGCAGGCCGGCAGGCAGATCGCCTTTATGCAGCGTTATCGCCATACCATCATCCTCTCACAAACGACGACGGCCGGCGCGCTGAAAGCGGCCGGCCGTTGTAGCGATGGTGCCCAGGAAAGGACTCGAACCTTCACGCCTCGCGGCGCTAGTACCTGAAACTAGTGCGTCTACCAATTCCGCCACCTGGGCAAACCTGTGGCTGCCGGCTGTCGCCGGCGATCAGGGGGCGTTCGGTAAGCCTTTGGACGATTCTTGTCAATAGTCCGCGACGGCCTACCATCTGCGAAGCGGCCAACGGCGTGCTTTTCAAGCAACGCAGCATCGGCAATTATCCGGCCGCAAATCGGGCGGCCAATGTCGGAGGGAGCAGGCACATGACCATCGCGCAAATCACCGTATTTGGGGGGTCAGGCTTTATCGGCCGGCACATCGTGCGGCGGCTGGCGCAGCGCGGCCTGCGGGTGCGGGCGGCGGTGCGGCGGCCGGAACTGGCCGATTTCCTCAAGCCGATGGGCGATGTCGGCCAGGTGGTGCCGGTGCAGGCCAATCTGCGCCATGCCGGCTCGGTCGCCGCCGCCATTGCCGGCTCGCAGGCGGTGATCAACGCCACCGGCATCAAGTCGCAATGGGGCCGCCAGCGCTTCCAGGCCGTGCATGTCGATGGCGTGCGCCACATCGCCGAGGCGGCCAAGCGGGCCGGCGTCGAACGGCTGGTGCACATCTCCGGCCTTGGCGCGGATGCCGCCGATGCCGGCGACAACGCCTTCCTGCGCTCCAAGATCGAGGGCGAGAAGGCCCTGCGCGCCGCCTTCCCCAATGCCACCGTCCTGCGGCCCAGCGTCGTCTTCGGCCCCGAGGACGCCTTCATCAACAACATGGCGGCAGCGGTGCGCCTGCTGCCCTTCATGCCGGCGATCGGCGGCGACCGCACCCGGTTCCAGCCGGTCTATGTCGGCGACATCGCCGCGGCCGTTCTGGCCTGCCTCGACCGGCCCGAGACGGCCGGCCAGGTTTTCGAACTGGGCGGGCCCAAGGTCTACACCATGCGCCAGATCGCCCGCACCATCCTCGAAGCCATGGGCCGCGAGCAGATGCGGATCGTCAACCTGCCGTTCTCGCTGGCCCGCCTGATGGGGCTGGTCGGCCAGTTCCTGCCCAACCCGCCGCTGACCCTGGACCAGGCCATGCTGCTGGAAACCGACAATGTCGTCCGCCCCGGCGCCCAGGGCCTGGCCGAACTCGGGCTGACGCCGACCGCAGCCGAGATGATCCTGCCTACCTACCTGGATCGGTTCCGGGTAGGCGGCCGTTACAGCACCAACGCGGTCTGAAATCCAAATAACTTCATACTCTTATAAATAGGACCAATTTGGTCCTATTTATAAGGACTATCCGAAATTTTTTAGGGTCAAGACCGATTTTCCGCTAGCGTCTTTCAAAATTATGTCAGATAGTATGACTAAATTCGCGTTGTTTCGTGGCGCGAATCATGATCGGAATTCAATGATCGTGAATCATCACCAAGCGTAATTTTATTTCCCCGCGCCCAAGCCGGCCGTCGAGGGAGATGCGGAGCCGGTTCATGGCGGAGAGAATGCTGAAGTTCGTCTCGGTCGAGCAGCACATGCCCGACAAGCGCAGTTCGCGGGAGCGCGTGCAGGACTTCGACGAGATCTATGCCCGTTTCAGCCAGGAGAAAGCCGCCGAACAGGCCTCGCGCTGCTCCCAGTGCGGCATTCCCTTCTGCCAGGTGCATTGCCCGCTGCACAACAACATCCCCGACTGGCTGAAGCTGACCGCCGAGGGACGCCTGGAGGAGGCCTACGAGATCTCGTCGGCTACCAACAACATGCCGGAGATCTGCGGCCGCATCTGCCCGCAGGACCGGCTGTGCGAGGGCAACTGCGTCATCGAGAAGGGCTTCGACTCGGTCACCATCGGTTCGGTGGAGAAGTACATCACCGACACCGCCTGGGAGCGCGGCTGGGTCAGGCCACCCACCCCGCGGCGCGAACTGGGCAAGTCGGTCGGCATCGTCGGCGCCGGCCCCGCCGGCATGGCCGCCGCCGAGCAGCTGCGCCGCAAGGGCTACGAGATCCATGTCTACGACCGCTACGACCGGGTCGGCGGGTTGCTGATCTACGGCATCCCCGGTTTCAAGCTGGAGAAGGACATTGTCGAGCGGCGCGCCCAGCTGCTGCGCGACGGCGGCGTCGAATTCCATCTCAACGTCGATGTCGGCCGCGACGTCAGCGTCGAGGAGCTGCGTGCGCGCCATGACGCGGTGCTGATCGCCACCGGCGTCTACAAGGCGCGCGACGTGCAGGTGCCGGGCGTCGGCCTGAACAACGTGGTGGCCGCCCTCGACTACCTGACCGCCTCCAACCGCACCGGGCTGGGTGACTCCGTGCCCGAATTCGAGTCCGGCGCGCTCAATGCGCAGGGCAAGCACGTGGTCGTCATCGGCGGCGGCGACACCGCCATGGACTGCGTGCGCACCGCCGTGCGCCAGGGCGCCAAGTCGGTGAAGTGCCTCTACCGCCGCGACCGCGCCAACATGCCCGGCTCGCAGCGTGAGGTGAAGCACGCGGAGGAGGAAGGCGTCGAGTTCGTCTGGCTGGCAACGCCACGCGCCTTCGTCGGCGACGGCGAGGTCTCCGGCGTGCGCGCCGTGCGCATGCATCTGGGCGTCGCCGACGCCACCGGCCGGCGCGCGCCGCAGGAGCTGGACGGGTCGGACTTCACCCTGCCGGCCGATCTGGCAATCAAGGCGCTGGGCTTCGACCCGGAGGACATGATCCAGGTGATGGGCCGCAGCGATATCGGGCTCACCAACTGGGGCACGCTGAAGATCGACTTCCGCACCATGATGACCAGCCTCGACGGCGTCTTCGCCGCCGGCGACATTGTGCGCGGCGCCTCGCTGGTGGTGTGGGCGGTGCGCGACGGGCGCGACGCCGCCGAACGCATCCATCGCTACATCCAGGCCAAGGCGCAGCCGGCGCTGGCCAGGGCTTCGTAAGGGAGACGACCATGGACGGACGCACCCTTCCCGCCGCAGAAGACTACGTGTCGCAGTATCGCCGCGAGGCCCAGGCGCTGGAGCAGAACGGTCTCTATCGCAAGAGCGACGAGCATGACGCCTGCGGCGTCGGCCTGATCGCCGCCCTCGACGGCAAGCCGCGCCGCGACGTGGTGGTGGCCGGCATCAACGCGCTGCGCGCGGTGTGGCACCGCGGCGCGGTCGACGCCGACGGCAAGACCGGCGACGGCGCGGGCATCCACGTCGAAATCCCGCAGGATTTCTTCAAGGAGCATATCCGCCACACCGGGCACGAGCCCAAGATCGGCCGGCTGGCCGTCGGCATGGTGTTCCTGCCGCGCACCGACCTGGCGGCGCAGGAGCGCTGCCGCGCCATCGTCGAGACCGAAATCCTGAATTTCGGCCACACCATCTATGGCTGGCGCCAGGTGCCGGTCGACATCTCGGTGATCGGCGAGAAGGCCAATGCCTCGCGGCCGGAGATCGAGCAGGTGCTGGTCGCCAACAACCTGGGCGTCGAGAACCGCGAGTTCGAGCGCCAGCTCTACATCATCCGCCGCCGCATCGAGCGGGCGGTGGTGGCCGCCAACATCGTCGATTTCTACATCTGCTCGCTGTCCTGCCGCTCGGTGATCTACAAGGGCATGTTCCTGGCCGAGCATCTGGCCGAGTTCTATCCCGACCTGAAGGACGAGCGCTTCGTCTCGCGCTTCGCCATCTTCCACCAGCGCTACTCGACCAACACCTTCCCGACCTGGCGCCTGGCGCAGCCCTTCCGCATCCTGGCCCATAACGGCGAGATCAACACCGTGCTGGGCAATATCAACTGGATGAAGAGCCACGAGACGCGGCTGGCGCACGAAGTGTTCGGCAAGGACATCGAGGACCTCAAGCCGGTGATCCAGGCCGGCGGCTCCGACTCGGCGGCGCTGGACAACGTGTTCGAGCTTCTGACCCGCGGCGGCCGCTCGCTGCCGATGGTCAAGCTGATGATGATTCCGGAGGCCTCGACCGACAATCCCAACGTCACCGCCGAGCATCGCGCCATGTACTCGTACCTCAACGGCGTCATGGAGCCGTGGGACGGGCCGGCGGCGATCGCCGCCTATGCCGGCCGCTGGGTGGTGGCAGGCCTGGACCGCAACGGGCTGCGGCCGCTGCGCTACACCCTGACCTCGGACGGGCTGCTGATCGCGGGCTCCGAGACCGGCATGGTGCCGGTCGAGGAAGGCAAGGTGATCGAGAAGGGCCGGCTGGGGCCGGGTCAGATGATCGGCGTCGACATCGAGGCCGGCAAGCTCTACCGCGATCGCGAGCTGAAGGACACGCTGGCCGCCTCGCGCCCCTATGGCGAGTGGACCACGCGCACCGTGGCGCTGGACAGCCTGATCCGCTCGGCCAAGGTCGAGAGCCCGGCCAACGACCGGCAGGCGCTGCGCCGGCACCAGAGCGCGGTCGGCTGGTCGATCGAGGACCTGGAGCTGATCCTCCATCCCATGATCGAGGACGGCAAGGAAGCGGTCGGCTCGATGGGCGACGACACGCCGGTGGCGGTGCTGTCGCAGCATTATCGCGGCCTGCACCATTTCTTCCGCCAGAACTTCAGCCAGGTGACCAACCCGCCCATCGACTCCCTGCGTGAACGGGGCGTGATGTCGCTGCGCACCAGGCTGGGCAATCTGGGCAACGTCCTCGACGAGTCGCCCGAGCAATGCGAGCTGCTGCAGCTCGAATCGCCGATCCTGACCAACGCCCAGTTCCGCGCCATGCGCGAGTACATGGACGACACCGCGGTGGAGATCGACTGCACCTTCGACGTCAACGGCGGCGAGCACGCGCTGCGCGACGCGCTGACCCGCATCCGCAACGAGGCCGAGGACGGCGTGCGCGGCGGCTGCCTGCACGTGATCCTGGACGATGGCGGCGTCGGCCCCGACCGCGCGCCGATCCCGATGATCCTGGCCGCTGGCGCGGTGCATTCCTACCTGGTGCGCCAGTCGCTGCGTACCTTCACCTCGCTCAACGTGCGCAGCGCTGAGTGCCTGGACGTGCATTACGCGGCGGTGCTGATCGGCGTCGGCGCCACCACGGTCAACGCCTATCTCGCCGAGCAGGCGATCGTCGACCGCTTCTCGCGCGGCCTGCTGGGCAAGACGCCGATCGAGACCTGCATCAAGAACTACAAGAAGGCGCTGGACGAGGGCCTGCTGAAGATCATGTCCAAGATGGGCATCTCGATCATCAGCTCCTATCGCGGCGGCTACAATTTCGAGGCGCTGGGCCTCTCCCGCGCGCTGGTGGCGGAATACTTCCCCGGCATGCCCTCGCGCATCTCCGGCATCGGCCTGACCGGCATCCAGCAGAAGGTGCTGGAGCTGCACGGCCGCGCCTACGACGAGGACGTGGTGACCCTGCCGGTCGGCGGCTTCTACCGCTATCGCCGCGGCGCGGAGGCGCATGCCTTCGAGGGCACGCTGATCCACACGCTGCAGCAGGCGGTGGCGACCGAATCCTACAGCACCTTCAAGAAGTACAGCGAAGGCGTGCGCAGCCTGCCGCCGGTGGCGCTGCGCGACCTGCTCGACTTCAAGCCGACCGGCAGGTCGGTGCCGATCGACGAGGTCGAATCCATCACCGAGATCCGCAAGCGGCTGGTGGCGCCGGGTATCTCGCTGGGCGCGCTGTCGCCGGAGGCGCACGAGACGCTGTCCATCGCCATGAACCGCATCGGCGCGCGCTCCGATTCCGGCGAGGGCGGCGAGGACCCGGCCCGCTACCGGCCGCGGCCCAACGGCGACAACGCCAGCTCCGCCATCAAGCAGGTGGCCTCCGGCCGCTTCGGCGTCACCGCCGAATACCTGAACAACGCGCGCGAGCTTGAGATCAAGATGGCCCAGGGCGCCAAGCCCGGCGAGGGCGGCCAGCTGCCCGGCATCAAGGTGTCGCCGCTGATCGCCCGCCTGCGCCACGCTACGCCCGGCGTGACCCTGATCTCGCCGCCGCCGCATCACGACCTCTACGCGATCGAGGATCTGGCGCAGCTCATCTACGATTTGAAGCAGATCAACGCCGAGGCCAAGGTCTGCGTCAAGCTGGTGGCGCGGGCCGGCATCGGCACCATCGCCGCCGGCGTGGCCAAGGCCAAGGCCGACGTGATCCTGGTCTCCGGCCATACCGGCGGCACCGGCGCCAGCCCGCAATCGAGCATCAAGTATGCCGGCATCCCCTGGGAGATGGGCCTGGCCGAGGCGCACCAGGTGCTGACCCTGAACCGGCTGCGCGACAAGGTGGTGCTGCGCACCGACGGCGGCCTGAAGACCGGCCGCGACATCGTCATGGCCGCCATGCTGGGGGCCGAGGAGTTCGGCATCGGCACCGCCTCGCTGGTGGCGATGGGCTGCATCATGGTGCGGCAGTGCCACTCCAACACCTGCCCGGTCGGCGTCTGCAGCCAGCTGCCCGAGCTGCGCGCCAAGTTCGACGGCACGCCGGAGAAGGTGGTCAACCTGTTCAGCTTCATCGCCGAGGAGGTGCGCGAGATCCTGGCCCAGCTCGGCTTCAAGTCGCTGAAGGACGTGATCGGCCGCTCCGATCTGCTGGCCCAGGTCAGCCGCGGCTCGCAGTACCTGGACGACCTCGACATGAACCCGATCCTGGCGCGGGCCGATGCCGGCACCTCGGCGCGCTACTGCACGCTGGTCGGGCGCAACGAGGTGCCCGACACGCTGGACGCGCAGATGATCAAGGACGCCGAGCCGCTGTTCCGCGACGGCGAGAAGATGCAGCTGCAGTACAACGTCCGCAACACGCATCGCGCCGTCGGCACGCGGCTGTCCTCCATGATCACCCGCAAGTACGGCATGGCCGGCCTGCCCGCCGACCATCTCACCGTGCGCCTGCGCGGTTCGGCCGGTCAGTCGCTGGGCGCCTTCGCCGTGCAGGGTCTGAAGCTGGAGGTGTTCGGCGACGCCAACGACTATGTCGGCAAGGGCCTGTCGGGCGGCACCATCGTGGTGCGGCCGCTGGTGTCCAGCGCGCTGGTGACCCACCAGAACACCATCATCGGCAACACCGTCCTCTACGGCGCCACCGCCGGCAAGCTGTTCGCCGCCGGCCAGGCCGGCGAGCGCTTCGCCGTGCGCAACTCCGGCGCCACGACGGTGATCGAGGGCTGCGGCTCGAACGGCTGCGAATACATGACCGGCGGCTTCGCCGTCATCCTGGGCAGCGTCGGCACCAATTTCGGCGCCGGCATGACCGGCGGCATGGCCTTCGTTTACGACCCCGAGGGCCTGTTCGAGGCGCGCGTCAATCCCGACACCGTGCTGTGGCAGCGCATCGCCACGCCCTACTGGGAGAGCCTGGCGCACGACATGATCGCCCAGCACGTGGCGGCGACCAATTCGCTGCACGCCGCCACCATCCTCAACGACTGGACCCGCGAGAAGGCCAAGTTCTGGCAGGTGGTGCCGAAGGAGATGATGGCGCGGCTGGAGCATCCGCTGAGCCTCGACGACACCGCCAAGCGGGCCTGAGCGGCGGGAGCCGATCGCGTTCTGCCGGACCGGCTTTGCGCCGGCGGCCCAGCGCAGCCACAATGCGGCCGGGACCATCCCGGCCGCTTCTGTTTTGGGAGGACGACATGCACCGTCTCAGCGTGGCGCGCGAGCAACAGGTCGCCATCGTGCGTTTCGACAACCCGCCGCATGGCTACATGGACGCGCTGACGGTCGACATACTGGACGAGGTCAGCCGCGAGCTGGTGGCCGACCAGAGCGTGCGTGCCATCGTCTTCACCGGCGCGCAGGAAGGCGTGTTCATCCAGCATTACGACGTCTCGGAGCTGAACACGCTGGGCAAGGGTTTGCGCAAGCGCGGGCTGAAATTCTCCGAAGCGCGGCTGGCGCCGGAGCGCACGCTCGATCACGTCTTCGACCGGCTGGGGGCCGCCGACAAGCCGGTGATCGCCGCCATCAACGGCAACGCCATGGGCGGCGGCTTCGAGTTCTGCCTCGCCTGCGACCTGCGCATCGCGCAGAAGGGCCCCTATTCCATCGGCCTGCCGGAGATCAACATCGGCATCCTGCCCGGCGCCGGCGGCACGCAGCGCCTGGCGCGGCTGGTCGGGCCGGCGCGGGCATTGGAACTGGTGCTGCGCGGGCGCACCGTCGATCCCGACGAAGCGGTGCGGCTGGGCATGGTGCATGAGACGGTCGACAGCCCGGTCCTGTCGCGCGCCCTGGCCATCGCGCATGAACTGGCCGGCAAGTCGCCCAAGGCCGTGGCCCATATCAAGCGGCTGATCCGCAACGCCGGCCAGCAACCGCTGGCGCAGGACCTGGCGCTGGAACGCACCCTGTTCCTCGACCTGCTGGTCAGCGATCAGGCCGACCGGCTGCTGCAGGAATTCGTCGACGGCGTCCGCGACATCCGCACGCGCTGATTAGCGCCCGCGCAGATCGCTGCTTTCGAGCTGGGCGCGCGCCTGCATGGCAAGGTCGGAGGCCTCGGGCACCAGCCGCAGCACCTTGATGAAATCCTCCCGCGCCAGGGCCGGCTGCGTCGCCTTGCGCTGCAGCCCGCGCTCGAGATAGGCCTCGGGGTAGTTGGGATTGGCCTTGATCGCCTGCTCGATATCGGCCGCCGCCTTCTCGGGCTGGCGGCCCAGCCGCAGCACCGTGGCGCGCAGGGTCAGCGCCTCGTGCTTGCGCGGGGCGAGCTGGATGGCGCGGTTGAGGTCGCGCAGCGCGTCGGCGTAGCGGTCGATGCCGGCATAGGTGACGGCGCGGTCGATCAGGAAATCGACCGAATCGGGCATCAGCGCGATGGCGTTGCCCTGCGATACCAGCGCCTTGTCGGGATAATTGGCCAGCAGCCAGGCCTGCCCGGCCTGGGCGTAGAGATCGGCGCGCAGCCGGTTGCGGCCGCCGGCCTGCCCGTCGGCCAGCCGGTCCAGCCGGTTGGCGGCTTCCATGTATTCGCCCAGCCCGAACATGGCGACGGCCGCGCAATGCTGCGCCGCCTGGTCGCCGCCGCGGTCGTACCAGGCATTGGCGCTGGCGAAGGCCTCGCGCGGCCTGGTCTTGGCGAGGTTCAGGCAGGCGGTGTACTGCTGGGCATGGTCCAGCGGCGCGCTGGATTTTTTCGACGTCTGCGCCGATGCCGGCAGGGCCAGCAGCAGCGCCATGGGGAGCAGGAACAGCCTCATGCGCCAAGCTTTGGCCGAGGCCGCGCGCGGGCGCAAGCGGGAACGAGGCGACGAGCGGATGCGGCGGAAAACCATACTGATCCTGGGCGCAGGCTATAGCGGCCAGGCGCTTGCCCGCCTGCTTGCCGGCGAAGCATGGCGGATCGAAGGCACCAGCCGCAGCGAGGCGGGGGCTGCGAAACTGCGCCGCATGGGCATCCAGGGCCGGGCCATGACCGCCGACAGTTTCGCTCCCTCGGCACTGGCCGGAATCGACGCCTTGCTGATCTCCGTGCCGCCCGACGATCAGGGCGATCCCTTTGCCCGCCGTCTGGCGCTGACAGCGCCGCCGCCGGAACTGACATGGATCGGCTATCTCTCGACCACCGGCGTGTATGGCGATACCGCCGGCGCCTGGGTCGACGAAACCGCCAGGCCCAATCCCAGCAATCCGCGCGGCCGGCGCCGGCTGCTGGCCGAAAGCCAGTGGTTCGATTTCGGCGCGCGGTCAGGCATCGCCGCCCATGTCTTCCGCCTGCCCGGCATTTACGGGCCCGGCCGCAGCGCGCTGGACGACGTGCGGGCGGGCAAGGCGCGGCGCATCGACAAGCCGGGCCAGGTCTTCTCCCGCATCCATGTCGCCGATATCGCCCGCACCATCGCCGCATCGCTCGATCGGCCCAATGCCGGCACGATCTACAACGTGGCCGATGACCTGCCGTGTGCGTCGGCCGAGGTCGTCGCCTATGCCTGCGAGCTGCTGGGCATGGCGCCGCCGCCGCTCATTCCCTTTGCCGAGATCGAGGCCAGCCTGTCGCCGATGGGCCGCGAATTCTATGCCGATACGCGGCGGGTGCGGAACGAACGCATCAAGCGTGAGCTGGGCGTCAGCCTGCAGTTCCCCACCTATCGCGAGGGCCTGCGCGGTATCCTGGAAGCGGAACGCGCAAGCTAATCACACAGGCGCTCGACCGTTGCGATCAGCCGCGCGATCTCGCGGTCGCTCGACAGCCGGTGATCGCCGTCCTTGATCAGGGTCAGCGTGCCTTCCGGCGTCTGGATGTGATCGAGCGCCCGTTGCGCAAGCTGCCACGGCACCTCGAGATCGGCCGTGCCGTGCAGCAGATGCACCGGGCAGTCGACCGCCAGCGGTTTGTCCAGCACGCGATGATCGGCGCCCTCCTCGATCAGCCGCAGCGTCAGTATGTCGGGCTCATCGCTATAGCGGCTGGGCCGCAGCAAATGCCCGACGCGGCGTATCTCTTCCTGCTCGGCGGGGGACAGTTCGGGCCAGATCAGTTCCTGGGTGAAATCGGGCGCCACGGCGATCCCGACCAGCCCCGCCAGCCGCGCCCGCAAGGCGGTGGCGATGCTGAGCATGATCCAGCCGCCCATGCTGGAGCCGACCAGCACCAGCCTCGCCGCCGGCGGCAAGGTGCCGATGGCGGCCAGCGCATCCTCGCGCCAGCGTCCGACCGTGGCGGCGGCGAAATCCCCGTCGGAGGCGCCATGGGCGAAATAGTCGAAGCGCAGGAACGCCTGGCCCCGCGCCCGCGCCCAGGCGTCCAGCGCCATCGCCTTGGTGCCGGTCATGTCGGAGCGGAACCCGCCGAGAAAAACCACTGCCGGCGTTCTGCCCTGGTGCCGCACATAGGCCAAACGCTTGCCGTCGGGCCGTTGTAGAATGGAATAACCTTGTGCGGAGTCGGGGGTTTGGGTAGTCAATGCCGCCTGTCTTGATGCAGATTGAAGAGAATGGTCGATAGCGTCGCCGCCAACCCTAGCACGGAGAGTACCGGCGCAGCACCGCGAGTTCCCGTCATCTTCCAGGTCGTGGGCAGACTCGATGGCGGCGCGGCGGCGAGACAGGCGATCGACAACGCCATTGCGGTCGTGAAAGCCGGCGGCAGCGCCGCCGTGGCCTCCAGCGGCGGCCCCCTGGTGCACGAGCTCGAGCGCGGCGGCGTGCGCCATCATGTGCTGCCGCTGGACAACGAAGGCGACTTCCTCAAGTTCTCGACCCGGCGTCGGCTGCGTCGCCTGCTGGGCGAGCAGAACGCCAATCTGGTGCATGTCTATGGCTGGGAAGCGGCCAAAGCGCTGCGCCCAATGGCGCGCGCCGGCGCCATCCGGCTGGTCGCTACCTTCCTGCAGCCGGTGCAGCCGCTGGGGTTCTTCGCCCGCGGCAAGCTGAAACCCCTGCTGCGCGCCGACCGGCTGATCGCGCCGTCCGAATCGGTCGCGGCCTATCTGCGCGACGAACTGAAGGTCGAGGAAGCGCGGCTGCTGATCATTCCGCCCGGCGTCAACACCGCCCGCTTCAGCCCGCTGGCGGTGCGCGCCGAGCGCATCATCAAGCTGGCGCAGCAATGGCGTCTTCCCGACGACCGGCGCATCATCCTGGTCCCTGCCCCGCTGGAGCCGGAGCGCGGCGCCGACCTGGTGATCGAGGCGGTGCGGCTGATGGGGCGGCACGACGTCTTCTGCCTGCTGCTGGGCGCGCGACCGGAGGACCGGGCGCAACGCGAAGAGCTGGAGAAGATGATCGAGAAGAAGGGCGTCGGCGGGCTGGTGTTCATCGCCGACTACACCGGCGACATGCCGGCCGCCTACATGCTGGCCGATGCCGTGGTGGTGGCCGACCGCCTGCCGCGGCCCTACAGCCGGGTCGTCACCGAGGCCCAGGCGATGGGCCGCCCGGTCATCGCCGTCGACAGCGGCGGCATCGCCGAGCCCTTGCGCTCGGTCGAATCCAGCAGGATATTCCCCCCCGGCGACGCGGCCGCCCTGGCCAGCGTGCTGAAGGAGATACTGGCGCTGGACTCGGCCGACCGGGCGCGGCTGGCCAATCTGGCGATCGAGCAGATGCGCAACGTCTATACCCTCGACATCACCGTCGAGCAGATCCTGGCGCTGTACGATTCGGTGCTGGAAACGGTCTGGTCCGACGCGCGAACGTGACCCGGCTTGACAGGCTCCCGGGCGGAGCCTAAGTCGCTGCGTCCGGCGGTCGGCCGGCGCCAGCCGGAACCCTTTCGTCAAGCTGTTGAGTTAAAAGAGCTTTCCAATGATTTCGATCACCCTGCCGGACGGCAATGTGCGCCAGTTCGAGCAACCGGTTTCCGGCAAGGAGCTGGCCGCCAGCATCGGGCCGGGCCTGGCCAAGGCCGCACTCGCCATCCGCATCGACGGCGAGATGAAGGATCTGGCGACCCGTATCGAGCGCGACGCCAACGTCTCGATCGTCACCGCCAAGGACCCGGATGCGCTGGAACTGCTGCGCCACGACGCCGCCCATGTGATGGCGCAGGCGGTGCAGGAGCTCTATCCCGGCACCCAGATCACCTTCGGCCCGGCGATCGACAACGGCTTCTACTACGACTTCGTGCGCGAGGAGCCCTTCACCCCGGAGGATTTCGAGCGCATCGAGCAGCGCATGAAGGAGATCGTCGACCGCGACCTGCCGATCCGGCGCGAGGTGTGGTCGCGCGAGGACGCCATACGCCACTTCCAGGACAAGGGCGAGAAGTACAAGGCCGAACACATCGAGACCCTGCCGCGCGACGTCGACATCTCGGTCTACAAGCAGGGCGAGAACTGGCTCGACCTGTGCACCGGGCCGCACATGGAATCGACCAGCCGGCTGGGCAAGGCCTTCAAGGTGATGAAGGTGGCCGGCGCCTACTGGCGCGGCGACGCGCGCAACCAGATGCTGCAGCGCATTTACGGCACCGCCTGGTTCGACCAGAAGCAGCTGCAGGCCTACCTGACCCAGCTCGAGGAAGCCGAGAAGCGCGACCACCGCCGGCTGGGCAAGGAAATGGACCTCTTCCACCTGCAGGAAGAGGGTCCGGGCATGGTGTTCTGGCATCCCAAGGGCTGGACCCTGTACCGCACCCTGGAGCGCTACATGCGCCAGCGGCTGGAGGATGGCGGCTACGTGGAAGTGAAAACCCCGCAGCTCATGGACCGCTCGCTGTGGGAGGCTTCCGGCCACTGGGAGAAGTTCCGCGAGAACATGTTCGTCACCGAAACCGAGGACGAGCGGGTCTTCGCGCTGAAGCCGATGAACTGCCCCTGCCACATCCAGATCTTCCGCCAGGGGTTGAAGTCCTACCGCGACCTGCCGCTGCGCATGGCCGAGTTCGGCTCTTGCCACCGCTACGAGCCGTCGGGCGCGCTGCACGGCATCATGCGCGTGCGCGGCTTCACCCAGGATGACGCGCATATCTTCTGCACCGAAGACCAGATCGAGAGCGAGACCATCCGCTTCTGCGCCCTGCTGCGCACCATCTATGCCGATCTGGGCTTCCCCGAATTCTCGGTGAAGTTCTCCGACCGCCCCGCCGTGCGCGCCGGCAGCGACGAGGTCTGGGACAAGGCTGAGACGTCGCTGCAGCGCGCCTGCGCGGCAGCCGGGCTCGACTACACCTTGAACCCCGGCGAAGGCGCGTTCTACGGCCCGAAGCTGGAATTCGTGCTGCGCGACGCCATCGGCCGCGACTGGCAGTGCGGCACTCTGCAGGTCGATTTCGTGATGCCCGAACGGCTGGACGCCAACTACATCGGCGAAGACGGTCACCGCCACCGCCCGGTGATGCTGCACCGGGCCATATTAGGCACGTTCGAACGCTTCATCGGCATCCTGATCGAGAACTGCGCCGGCCGCTTCCCGCTGTGGCTGAGCCCGGTGCAGGCGGTGGTGAGCACCATCACCTCCGACGGCAACGCCTATGCCGAGGAGGTAGGGGCGGCGTTGAAAGCGGCCGGGCTGCGCTGCGAGGTCGACCTGCGCAACGAGAAGATCAACTACAAGGTGCGCGAGCACTCGCTGGCCAAGGTTCCGGTCATCATCGCCGTCGGCAAGCGCGAGGCGGCCGACAGGACCGTCTCGATCCGGCGCCTGGGATCGGACAAGCAAGAATCGCTTGCGCTGGAGGAAGCAGTTCATAGACTCCGCCAGGAAGCCCGCCCCCCGGCCTGAACCGGAGGAACGGGCATTCCGGTGGAGCGTCACCCATCGATCACCCATACCCGCCCGGCGCCGCAGAGGGTGGCCGGGTAACCAGCGAGGGAGAGCTACATAGTTAGACCAATGCACCAGGCCGCGCCGTCGCGAGACGGACCGCGCGTCAACAACGAGATCCAGGCGATGCGCATTCGCCTGATCGACGAGAAAGGCGAAATGGTAGGGGTTGTCGGCCTGCGCGAAGGCCTGATCATGGCCGACGAGGTCGGGCTCGATCTGGTTGAAGTATCGCCCAACGCCGACCCGCCGGTTTGCAAGATCACGGACTACGGCAAGTACAAATACGAGGCCCAGAAGAAGGCCAACGAAGCCCGCAAGAAGCAAAAGATCATTGAAGTCAAAGAGATAAAGATGCGTCCCGGCATCGACGATCACGACTACGATGTGAAGATGCGGGCCATGAAGAAGTTTCTCGACACCGGCGACAAGGTCAAGGTCACGCTCCGCTTCCGCGGCCGCGAGATGGTGCACCAGGACCTGGGCATGAACGTGCTGAAGCGGGTGCGCGAGGAACTCGATCTGATCGCCAAGGTCGAACAGCTTCCCAAGATGGAAGGCCGGCAGATGACCATGGTGCTGGCGCCGAAGTAAACGTCGGCGGCCGGCGCTAGAGGGGGCTTCGGCCTTTTGGCGTAACCAGTTGATAGAAAACGGTTTTCGGGCGCTTGCAATTGCTGCCGGCGCCCGATATAACCTCGCGCTCGTAACGGGTGGCCTGGCGCAAGGGCATTTGCCTCCGCCACCTTTGGTTCCGCTTAGGCTCCCCCGGGATTTTCCCGGGCGTCAGGGCCGTACAGGAAAGGAAGAAAAATGCCCAAGCTGAAGACCAAGAGCGGCGCCAAGAAGCGCTTCTCGCTCACCGCCACGGGCAAAGTCAAATTCGGCGTCGCCGGCAAGCGCCACGGCATGAGCAAGCGGCCCAACCGCATGCTGCGACAGGCGCGCCGCACCACGGTCGCCTCCGCCCCGGATGCGATCATCATCAAGAAGAATTTCCTACCTAACGGCTGAGGGAGCAGACCATGGCGCGCGTCAAGAGAGGCGTGACGGGTCATGCCCGTCACAAGAAGGTCCTGGAAATGGCGTCCGGCTATCGCGGCCGGGCCAAGGACGCTTTCCGCATCGGCATCGAGAAGGTCGAGAAGGGCCTGCAATATGCCTATCGCGACCGGCGCAACAAGAAGCGCAGCTTCCGCGGCCTGTGGATCCAGCGCATCAACGCCGGCGTGCGCGAGCATGGGCTGACCTATTCGCAGTTCATGAACGGCATCAAGAAGGCGGGCATCGACATCGACCGCAAGGTCCTGGCCGATATCGCCATGCACGAGCCGGACTCGTTTAAGCTGCTGGTGCAACAGGCCCAGGCAGCCCTCAAGTAATTCTCCCGCTCTCGGACCGGTCCGAGACGGACAGAAGGAAGCGAAAAGGGGCCGCCGGCAGACGGCCCTTTTTTATTTGCGACACGGGAACGGCACGGAAATTGGGGCAAGGCTCTGATGGACCAGGTTGAACAGACGCGAACCGAGGCGCTGCAGGCGCTGGAAACGGCCACCTCGCTGGAGGCGCTGGAAAGCGTGCGCGTGGCCACGCTGGGCAAGAAGGGCTCGCTGACGGGCCTGCTCAAGCAGCTCGGCACCTTGCCGGTCGAGCAGCGCAAGGAATTCGGCGCCAGGGTGAACGTGGTCAAGGCGGAGCTGGAGCAGGCGCTCGAGGCGCGCAAGAGCGGCCTGCAGTCGGCCGCGCTCGACCGCAAGCTGGCGGCAGAACGCATCGACGTCACCCTGCCGGCCCGGCCGCAGCGCCAGGGCTCGATCCATCCCATCAGCCAGACCATCGACGAGATCGTCGCCATTTTCGGCGAGATGGGCTTCGTCTGGGCCGACGGTCCGGACATCGAGGACGACTGGCACAATTTCACCGCGCTCAACATCCCGCCCGAGCACCCGGCGCGGCAGATGCACGACACGTTCTACCTGCCGCCGCGCGCCGACGGCACGCCGATGCTGCTGCGCACCCACACCTCGCCGGTGCAGGTGCGCACCATGATGAGCCAGCAGCCGCCGATCCGCATCATCGTGCCCGGCCGCACCTTCCGCATGGATTCCGACGTCACCCACACGCCGATGTTCCATCAGGTCGAAGGGCTGGTGATCGACGAGACCACCCATATGGGCCATCTCAAGGGCTGCCTGCAGGAATTCGCCAAGGCCTATTTCGAGGTGTCGGAACTGCCGATCCGCTTCCGCCCCTCCTACTTCCCCTTCACCGAACCCTCGGCCGAAGTCGATATCGGCTGCTCGTGGAGCAATGGCGAGCTGAAGATCGGCGCCGGCGATTCCTGGCTGGAAATCCTGGGCTGCGGCATGGTGCATCCCAAGGTGCTGGAATATTGCGGCGTCGACTCGACCAAATACCAGGGCTTCGCCTTCGGCATGGGCATCGAGCGCATCGCCATGCTGAAATACGGCATCCCCGACCTGCGCACCTTCTTCGAGTCCGACCTGCGCTGGCTGCGCCATTACGGCTTCGGCGCGCTCGACATTCCCAGCCTGACGGGAGGGTTGAGCCGATGAAGTTCACCCTGTCCTGGCTCAAGGAGCATCTCGACACCGCGGCCGAGCTCGACCGCATCGCCCAGGTCATGACCATGCTGGGGCTGGAGGTCGAGGGCATCGTCGATCCGGCGAAGAACCTGAAGCCTTTCACCGTGGCGCATGTCATCTCGGCCGAGCAGCATCCCGACGCCGACCGGCTGCGCGTATGCAAGGTCGATACCGGCAAGGAAGTGCTGCAGGTGGTGTGCGGCGCCCCCAACGCGCGCACCGGCATGAAGGGCGTCTTCGCCCCGGTCGGCACCACCATCCCCGGCACCGGCCTGCTGCTGAAGGCCAGCAAGATCCGCGGCCAGGACAGCAACGGCATGCTGTGTTCGGCGCGCGAGCTGCAGCTGGGCGAGGATCACGACGGCATCATCGACCTGCCGGCGGATGCCTCCATCGGCGCGCTGGTGGCCGAAGTGCTGGGCCTGAACGATCCGGTGATCGAGATCAAGGTCACGCCCAATCGCGGCGACTGCCTGGGCGTGCGCGGCATCGCCCGCGACCTGGCCGCCGCCGGGCTGGGCACGCTGAAGCCCGAGCCGAAAACCGACGCGACCGGCGCCTTCAAGAGCCCGATCGCCTGGCGGCGCAGCTTTTCGGCCGACACCGGCAATGCCTGCCCGGTGGTGGCCGGCCGCTATTTCCGCGGCCTGCGCAACGGGCCCAGCCCGCAATGGCTGCAGAACCGGCTGAAGGCTATCGGGCTGCGGCCGATCTCCGCCCTGGTCGACGTCACCAATTTCTTCACCTTCGACCTGAACCGGCCGCTGCATGTCTTCGACGCCGGCAAGATCAAGGGCGATCTCACCATGCGGCTGGCGAAGCCGGGCGAGACGATCCTGGCGCTGGACGGGCGCGCCTACGAGCTCGACGGCGAGATGGCGGTGATCGCCGACGACAACGGCGTGCAGGCGATCGGCGGCATCATGGGCGGTGAGGTTTCGGGCTGCTCGGAGCAGACCACCGAGATGTTCCTGGAAGCCGCTTATTTCGATCCGATCCGCACGGCGACCACGGGCCGCAAGCTCGGCATCCAGTCCGATGCCCGCTACCGGTTCGAGCGCGGCATCGATCCGCAGTCCTGCGTTTCGGGTATCGAGGCCGCGACCCGGCTGATCCTCGAGCTGTGCGGCGGCGAGGCCAGCGACATCGTGGTGGCGGGCGAAGCGCCGGCGGACGCGCGCGCCTACGGGCTGCGCCTGTCGCGCATCGAGGGCCTGGCCGGCTTCCCGGTCGCCGCCGGAGAATCGCGCCGCATCCTGCAGGCGCTGGGCTTTGCCGTTGCCGATGCCGCGGCCGGTTCCGGCGCCGACTGGCAGGTGAAGCCGCCCTCCTGGCGTCCCGACATCATCGGCGAGGCCGATCTGGTGGAAGAGATCGTGCGCGTGCATGGCTACGATTCGATCCCCTCCGTGCCGCTGCCGCGCACCACGCCGGTCTCGACGCCGGCCCGCACCCTGCAGCAGCGCCGCCCCGGCCATGTCCGCCGCACCCTGGCGACGCGCGGCCTGGTCGAGGCGGTGACCTGGTCGTTCATGGCCGGCAAGGACGCCGCCCTGTTCGCGCCGGAGGATGCCAGCATGCGGCTGGCCAATCCGATCGCCGCCGATCTCGACGTCATGCGTCCCACCATCATCCCCAACCTGCTGGCGGCGGCGTCGCGCAACATCGCCCGCGGTCTGCGCGAGGTCGGCCTGTTCGAGGTCGGTCCGCAATATGCCGGCAACAAGCCGCAGGACCAGGCCATGGTCGCCGCCGGCATCCGCTCCGGCTTCGCCGATGCCCGCCACTGGGCCGCGCCGCTGCGCCCCAGCGACGCCTTCGATGCCAAGGCCGACCTCCAGGCCGCCATCCAGGCGCTGGGCATGGAGCCCGAGCAGCCGCAGGTCGATGCCAAGGCCGCGCCGGGCTGGTACCATCCCGGCCGCTCCGGCGCGCTGCGCCTGGGGCCGCAGATCATCGGCTATTTCGGCGAGATCCACCCCGCGATCCTGGCGCATTACCGGATCGAGCAGCCGACCGCGGGCTTCGAGCTGTTCGTCGAGCGCGTGCCGCTGCCCAAGACGCGCGGCACCAAGACGCGGCCGGCGCTGAAGCTTCTGCCGCTGCAGCCGGTCGAGCGCGATTTCGCCTTCCTGGTGGCCGACGAGGTGCCGGCCGAGGCGCTGGTCAAGGCCGTGCGCGCCGCCGAACGCAGCCTGATCTCGCGCGTTGCGGTATTCGACGTCTATGCCGGCAAGGGCGTGGAACCGGGCAAGAAGTCGCTGGCGCTGTCGGTGACCATCCAGCCGGTGGACAAGACCCTGACCGAAGCGGAAATCGAGGCCATCGCCGCCCGGATCGTCGCCGGCGTGGCCAAGGCCACCGGCGCCTCCCTGCGCGGCTGAGGCGGAGCACAACGGCACCATGTTCGACCAGAAGCTGATCCGCAATTTCTCGCTCATCGCCCATATCGACCACGGCAAGTCGACCCTGGCCGACCGGCTGATCGAGCGCTGCGGCGGGTTGAGCCAGCGCGAGCTGCAGGAGCAGGTGCTCGACAGCATGGACATCGAGCGCGAGCGCGGCATCACCATCAAGGCGCAGACCGTGCGCCTGCTCTATCCGGCCAGGGACGGCAAGACCTACGCGCTGAACCTGATGGACACGCCGGGCCATGTCGATTTCGCCTACGAGGTCAGCCGCTCGCTGGCCGCCTGCGAGGGCTCGCTGCTGGTGGTCGACGCCAGCCAGGGCGTCGAGGCGCAGACTTTGGCGAACGCCTACCAGGCGATCGACAACAATCACGAGATCATCCCGGTCCTGAACAAGGTCGACCTGCCCGCCGCCGAGCCCGAGCGCGTGCGCAAGGAGATCGAGGACGTGATCGGGCTCGACGCCTCCGACGCGGTCATGGCCTCGGCCAAGACCGGCATCGGCATCGACGAGGTGCTGGAGGCGCTGGTCAGGCGCGTGCCGCCGCCGGCGGGCGACCGCAACGCGGCGCTGAAGGCGCTGCTGATCGACAGCTGGTACGATCCCTATCTCGGCGTCGTCGTGCTGGTGCGCATCAAGGACGGGGTGCTCAAGCGCAACCAGAAGATCCGCATGATGGCCACGGACGCCGCCTACAATGTCGACAAGGTCGGCATCTTCACGCCCAAGCGGCTGGACGTGGACGAGCTGGGCCCGGGCGAGGTCGGCTTCATCGTCGCCGGCATCAAGACCATCTCCGACTGCAAGGTCGGCGATACCATCACCGACGACAAGGCGCCGGCGGCCGCGCCGCTATCCGGCTTCAAGAAATCGGTGCCGGTGGTGTTCTGCGGGCTGTTTCCGGTCGACGCCGCCGATTTCGAGCAGCTACGCGATTCGCTGGCCAAGCTGAAGCTGAACGACGCCAGCTTCGAATACGAGCCGGAATCCTCGGCCGCCCTGGGCTTCGGCTTCCGTTGCGGCTTCCTGGGCCTGCTGCATCTGGAAATCATCCAGGAGCGGCTGGAGCGCGAATACGATCTCGACCTGATCACCACCGCGCCGTCGGTGATCTACAAGCTCACCATGACCGACGGCAGGCAGCTCGAGCTGCACAATCCCGCCGACATGCCCGACGCCGCCCGCATCGAACGCATCGACGAGCCATGGATCCGCGCCACCATCATGGTGCCCGACGAGTATCTCGGCCCCATCCTGGCGCTGTGCCAGGAGCGGCGCGGCGTGCAGGTCGAACTGACCTATGCCGGCCAGCGCGCCATGGTGGTGTACCGGCTGCCGCTAAACGAGGTGGTGTACGATTTCTACGACCGGCTGAAATCGGTGACGCGCGGCTACGCCAGCTTCGACTACGAGATGGAGACCTACCAGGAGGGCGACCTGGTGAAGGTCTCGATCCTGGTCAACGGCGAGCCGGTCGATGCGCTGTCGATTATCGTCCATCGCTCCCATGCCGAGCATCGCGGCCGCATCCTGTGCGAGCGGCTGAAGGAGCTGATCCCCAAGCAGCTCTTCAAGATCGCCATCCAGGCCGCCATCGGCAGCCGGGTGATCGCCCGCGAGACCATCTCGGCCATGCGCAAGGACGTGCTGGCCAAGTGCTACGGCGGCGACATCAGCCGCAAGCGCAAGCTCCTGGAGAAGCAGAAGAAGGGCAAGAAGCGCATGCGCCAGGTCGGCAATGTCGAGATCCCGCAATCGGCCTTCCTGGCAGCGCTGAAGACCGGCGGCGACTGAAAAATCCTTGCGGAACGGGGACTTGCGCCTATCTAAAGCGAATTGAAGTCGTGGCGACGCTGGTCTAGATTGCGCGCCGCATGGAGGGGTGGCCGAGTGGTTGAAGGCGCACGCCTGGAAAGTGTGTATGGTCTAAAAAGCCATCGCGGGTTCGAATCCCGCTCCCTCCGCCATCCTGCTTCGCGCTACGCGCTTCGCAGGATTTATCCTGCGAAGCTTTAGCGAAGGAGGGTTGCCTCCCAGTCCAAGCGCGAAGCAGGATGTCCTCCGAAGCCTCGGCGAAGGAGGGCGGATGCACTACGTATATCTGTTGGAAAGCACTGCCTTTCCAAGCCAACGATATGTTGGTGCGAGCGCCGATCTGCGCCAACGTTTAGCCGATCACAATGCGGGTAAATCCACACACACGGCCAAGTTCAAACCTTGGCGACTGGTGACCTACATAGCGTTTTCGAATCAAGCAAAGGCCCTGCAATTCGAAAGATACTTGAAGTCAGGTTCAGGACACGCCTTCGCAAACAAGAGATTGTGGTAACGCGTTTTCACAATCCCGCTGCGGAACGTCGGACGGCACCAGCGCATTTCCCCTTCGTAGCGCATCCCTGAGGCTGACCGCAAACACCCCAAGGGGTGCGGAAAACCGGCCCGGATCCAGCCGCAACAGCGAAAGGATAAAGCAATGACCATGGCCAAGAACACGGTTTGCCTGTGGTACGACAAGGACGCCGAGGCGGCGGCCCGCTTCTATGTCGCGACTTTTCCCGACAGCGCGATGGGCGCCATCCACCGCGCGCCCAGCGATTTCCCGTCGGGCAAGGCGGGCGACGTGCTGACGGTCGAGTTCACCGTCGCCGGCATCCCCTGCCTCGGCCTCAATGGCGGGCCGACGTTCAAGCACAACGAAGCCTTCTCGTTCCAGATCGCCACCGACGATCAGGAGGAGACCGACCGCTACTGGAACGCCATCGTCGGCAATGGCGGCCAGGAAAGCGCGTGCGGCTGGTGCAAGGACAAATGGGGTATCTCCTGGCAGATCACGCCGCGCGTGCTGAGCGAGGCGCTGGCCGTCGGCGGCGAGGAGGCCAAACGCGCCTTCACTGCGATGATGGAGATGGGAAAGATCGACGTCGCCGCGATCGAGGCGGCGCGGCGCGGTTGAGGCTCCCGGGCCATAGTCGGAAGCGGCGAACGTATCGCGCGCCCTGCGAGCTTTCCTTTCCATCGGGGACATTTCCGATGTCGCCCGCCAGAGCCGATTCACACGTTCTGACGCAATCGCGTGCGATTCCGTCAGAGCGTGATTTGCTTTAGGCTGCATTCCGATCCTCGCGGGAGCGGACGCCACGCCCCGGGATGGCGACGGTCGAAGGCAACCGGGGGAGGCAGCCGCATGGATATTCCCGACGACATCTTCACCGAGCCCGACGACGTCGACGCCGAGACGCTGGCCAATCTGGGGCCGCTGCGCCGCCTGGCCGGCATATGGGAGGGGCAACGGGGCGTCGATCTCAACCCGAAGGCCGACGGTCCCGAGCAGCGGGACTATTACGAGCGCATCGAGATGCAGCCGATCGATCCGCAGGCCAACGGACCGCAACTGTTCTACGGCCTGCGCTATCACGTCCACATCAACACCAGGGAAGAGGACATCACCTTCCACGACCAGGTCGGCTACTGGCTGTGGGAACCGGCCACCGGCCTGATCCTGCAGACCCTGGCCATCCCGCGCGGCCAGGTGGCCATCGCCGCCGGACACGCCGAGCCGCACGCCACCAGGCTGGTCCTGCAAGCCGAACGCGGCCAGACGGAATACGGCATCTGCTCGACCACGTTCCTCGAGCTTGCCTTCAAGACCACCTCCTACCGCATCGAGGTCGATTTCCACGACGACGGTTCCTGGAGCTACGTTTCCGACACCACCCTGCTGGTGCGCGGCCGGGACGAACCGTTCCTGCACCGCGACCGCAACACCCTGGTCAAGATCGGCGAGCCCGACTTGAACCCCTGGGCGCGGATCCTCCGGAACAGGCGGCAGACGTGAAGGGTTGCGCCATCCCGTCGTCCGACAGTTCCGGCCCGGCATGAACCTCAAGCAGTACAACGATTTCTGCCGCTCGCTGCCGGCCACCACCCATGTCGTGCAATGGGGCGGCGCGCATGTCTGGAAAGTCGGCGGCAAGGTCTTCGCCATCGGCGGCTGGTCGGATCGCAAATATCCCGGCATCACCTTCAAGGTCACGCCGCTGTCCTACGAGATGCTGAAGGACCAGCCCGGGCTGCGGCCCGCGCCTTACCTCGCCTCGCGCGGCATGAAATGGATCCAGCACTACGACAAGCCCGGCCTGGCGCTGAAGGACCTGAAATCCTATCTGCGCCAGTCGCACCGGCTGGTGGCGCAGGGGCTGAGCCGGAAGAAGCGCGCCGAACTGGGGCTGGGATTCGAATAGTTGGCAGGGAACACAACCTGACCTAGCATTCCCTTCGTAACGCCGGCGCCAGACCGGCAGTCAGGAGGAACGCGATGAGCCAGGCGATGCGGGCGCAATCCGTCGACTACGGCAGCGAAGAAGCGGCCATGCGGGACTACCTGCGCGAGGGCGAGCGCCGCGCCTATGCGCTGGGCAATCGCGGGCCGATCCGCTTCACCCCGGATGGCAAGGTCCATCCCGACATTCTCGAGGCCTACTGGCGCACCGGCTTCTACGTCTTCGAGGACGTGCTGGGCGGCGAAGAGCTGGCCGAGATCGAGGCCGATTTCAAGAACCTGCTCGAGCGTCTGCCGAAGGAGAAGGGCTCGCCGGTCGATCGCCACGGCAGGCCCGCACTCGGCGCCGACTGCAAGGCGCAGACCCTGTTCTGGTCCAGACCGCTGGGCGATCCGTTCGGCGGCACCGAGCTGGCCAATGGCCGCCATCCGGTAAAGATGTTCGAGCCGAAGGCACGCGCGGATGCGCCCCAGGAGATCGTCTACCTGATCCTGGGCAGTTTGCAGTTCCTCGAAACGCAGCTGCGCGTCTATGGCCATCCCGGATTGCTGGCCGTGGCGGCGGCGGTCAACGCCGATGACTTCACGCCGTTCAACGAGGCGCTGTTCATCAAGGAGCCCGGCCTGGGTGCTTCCGTCGCCTGGCACCAGGACGGCGTCACGCACTGGGACAGCCCGGACTGGGACGAAGGCAGCCACGGCTTCAACTTCATGGCGCAGCTTTACGGCTGCACGGCGGCCAACGGGGTGTGGGTGGTGCCGGGCTCGCACAAGGTGCGCGGCAAATGCGACATCAGTGCGATGGTAGCGGCGGCCGGCTCAGAGCGGCTGCCCGAGGCGGTGCCGATGGTGTGCAAGCCGGGCGACGTGGTGATCAACAACCGCCAGGTCGTGCACGGCTCCTTCGCCAACACCAGCAAGGACTGGCGCGTGACCTTGAATTTCGGTTTCCACCGCCGCAAATCGGTGCTGGGCGTGCAGGCCGGCGGCATCCACAACGCCGTCGCCACCTACGACGAGGCCCGCATCCGCGAGCGGGCGCGACTGATCGGCTACGGCATCGACGCGCGACGCCAACGGTTTCCGAACGAGACGCCGTATCGCTACAAGCCGCATGTGGATGCGGGGTTGAGCTATCGGTGGGACGAGACGGCGAAGATCGGGATCAAGGACTATAATCTACTCGATCTGAGCATTTGAAAGCGTGACGTCAAAAATAGATGAACTCTCCGTGCGGCGCGAGTTGATGGATCAGATCAAACTCGTTGCGGTTGCTCGTCAAGACAGGCAACCCCGCTTTTGCCGCCGTCAGAAGGATCAGCGCATCATTGAGACATTCCTTGCGTTGCGTCGGCTGAAAATTCTGCGTTCGCGCCAGCACGCCAGCAATCAACCCGGCCTCGGCCCAGCTTTGCGCATCTGGGGTAAGAAGTCGCGTGGCAGGAAAGGAGTCGATCAGATCGGCATAGTGATCGCGAACCGCCTTCCATCCATGACTTGAAGGGTGGAGATTTGCGACGCCCGCCGTCAGCTCGGAAACGCAGACAGAACAATGAAACAGCAAGCCGCGATCCAGGAGGTCGGCGGCGGCAGCGGGCAGAGTGCCGGCTGCCGATCGTATGTAGACGTTGGTATCCGGAACCAGCGCCACGCGCCCGAGGGCGGGCAAATCCGATACTGCGACCAGTTCACGCGAAAGGCGCGGCTTTAGCTGGACCAGCCGCTTTTCAGGCTTAATGCGGCGAAGCCCTGCCTTGACGTCAATAGTCAAGCTTGTGATCCGCTCCCAGTTTGCCGCGGGTCCGCTTCATGAAATTCGCTGCCGGATCCGGTTGCGCCAGGGTAGCAAGCGCCAGCAGGCCAAGCTCGGTGGGCTTGCTGGCGCCGCTTTCGCGCATGGCGGCGTCGACCAGGGCCTTGGGCGCACGAAAGCTGACATGCTCGGTCCGCTCGCCATCCAGCAGGCCGGCGAGGCGCGCCTCCTCGATGATCAGGGAGGCCCTGGCGGTCTTCCCGGTCTTGGCCGTACGAGCGGACATGGCGGACTCCTTTGTGTGCAATATAGGGTTCGTTGTCACACAAAACAAGGAACCGTCAAGATCCATTCTTTCACAAGAATCTAAAGACCCTAAACTCTCACCATCCGCTTCCCGCGATTCTCCCCCGCCAGCAGCCCGATCAACGCCTTCGGCGCGTTCTCCAGCCCGTCGATAATATCCTCGACCGTCTTGATCTTGCCGGCCTTGGCCCAGGCGAGCAGCTGCTCTTCCGCGTCGGCGTCCTTGCCCATGTAGTCGAGCACGATGAACCCTTCCATGCGCAGGCGCTTGACCACCAGCAGGCCGGGGATGCCGCGCGGGGATTGCATGTTGGACGTGTCGTATTGCGAGACAGCGCCGCAGCAGACGACCCTGCCGCGCTGGTTCATCATGAACAGGGCGGCTTCGAGGACCGGGCCGCCGACATTGTCGAAGAAGACGTCGATGCCGTTGGGCGCGGCGGCGGCGAGGTCTTTGCGGAAGGACTTGGCCTTGTAGTCGACGGCAGCGTCGAAGCCCAGCTCGTCCACCAGCCACCGACACTTCTCCGGCCCGCCGGCGATACCGACGGCGCGGCAGCCGATCGCCTTGGCGATCTGGCCGACGAAAACGCCGACCGAGCCGGCGGCCGCCGAGACCGCGACGGTCTCGCCCGCTTGCGGGCGGCCGACATGGATCAGGCCGTGATAGGCGGTCTTGCCGGCAATGCCGATCAGCGACAGCAAATGCGAGACCGGCTCGTGGTCGCGCGCCTTCTCCAGTTTCTTTGCGTCGCCGGCGTAGAATTGCTGCCAGCCGCCCTCGCCGAACACCAGATCGCCCTTGGCGAAGCCCGGCGCCTTGCTCTCGACCACCTCGCCCAGCGTGTAGGCGTGCATGACGTCGCCCGCCTTCACCGCCTGGCGATAGGTGGCGCCCTGCATCCAGGCGCGGTTGGCGGCGTCGAGCGAGATCAGCCTGTTGCGCACCAGCACCTGGCCGTCGCCGACGCTGGGCATCGCGCCATCGACGGTCTTGAAGTACTCTTCGCCCAGCCGGTCGGTGGGCAGGGTCTGGATCACGATCTGCCTGTTGCCGGCCATGGGCTGTCTCCTTGAGGTTCTTTATCCGCGATTGAGCTCGCGCATCGCCTTGTCGAGACCCTCGAGGGTCAGCGGATACATGCGGTCGGACATGAGCTGCTTGAGCAGCTGGATCGAGGGCGTATAGGCCCAGTGCCGCTCCGGCACCGGGTTCAGCCACACCGCGCTCTGGTAGATGTCGGTGACGCGCTGCATCCAGGCCTGGCCCGCCTCCTCGTTCCAGTGCTCGACCGAGCCGCCGGGATAGACGATCTCGTACGGGCTCATCGAGCCGTCGCCGACGAAGATCACCTTGTAGTCGGAGGGATAGGTGTGGAGCATCTGCCAGGTCGGCAGGAAGTCGGAATGGCGGCGGCGGTTGTCCTTCCACACCTTCTCGTACAGGCAGTTGTGGAAGTAGAAGAACTCCAGATGCTTGAACTCGGCCTTGGCGGCGGAGAACAGCTCCTCGCAGACGCGGATATGGGCGTCCATCGAACCGCCGATGTCGAACAGCACCAAGAGCTTGATCTTGTTGTGCCGCTCCGGGACCATCTTGATGTCGAGATAGCCCGCATTGTTGGCGGTCTTGCGGATGGTCTCGGGCAGGTCGAGCTCGACCTCCGCCCCCTCGCGCGCGAACTTGCGCAGCCGGCGCAGCGCGATCTTGATGTTGCGCGTGCCCAGCTCGACGGTGTCGTCGAGGTTCTTGTACTCGCGCTTGTCCCAGACCTTGACCGCCCGGCCCTCGCGGTTCTTGTCCTGGCCGATGCGCACGCCCTCGGGGTTAAAGCCGTAGGCGCCGAACGGCGAGGTGCCGGCGGTGCCGATCCACTTGCTGCCGCCCTCGTGCCGCTTCTTCTGCTCCTCCAGCCGCTGCTTCAGCGTCTCCATCAGCTTTTCCCAGCCGCCCAGCGCCTCGATCTGCGCCTTCTCCTCCTCGGTCAGGAACTTCTCGGCCAGCGCCTTCAGCCACTCCTCGGGGATTTCCGCGGTGGCGGCCTCGGCGACGTATTCCAGCCCCTTAAAGGCGGCGCCGAACACGCGGTCGAACTTGTCGATGTTGCGCTCGTCCTTGACCAGCACCGCCCGCGAGAGGAAGTAGAAATCGTCGACGCTGTAGTCGGCGACGCCCTTGTCCATCGCTTCCATCAGCGCCAGGTACTCCTTGATGGAGACCGGCACTTTCGCTTCGCGCAGCTTGAGGAAGAAATCGACGAACATGGGCGATCTCCCGTTGTCAGGCGATGCTGGGTTTCTCTCAGGACTTCTCGCGGCGGGCCATGAAGGCCAAGCGCTCGAACAGGTGCACGTCCTGCTCGTTCTTCAGCAGCGCGCCGTGCAGCGGCGGGATCAGCTTGGACGGATCCTTGCTGCGCAACGCGTCGGCCGGGATGTCCTCGACCATCAGGAGCTTCAGCCAGTCGAGCAGTTCGGAGGTCGAGGGTTTCTTCTTCAGCCCCGGCACTTCGCGCACGTCGTAGAAGACGTTCAGCGCCTCGCGCACCAGATTGCGCTGGATGCCCGGGAAATGCACGTCGACGATCTCGCTCATCGTCTCGCGGTCGGGGAAGCGGATATAATGGAAGAAGCAGCGGCGCAGGAAGGCGTCGGGCAGCTCCTTCTCGTTGTTGGAGGTGATGATCACCACCGGCCGCTGCACCGCCTTGACGGTTTCCTGCGTCTCGTAGACGTAGAACTCCATGCGATCGAGTTCGAGCAGCAGGTCGTTGGGGAATTCGATGTCAGCCTTGTCGATCTCGTCGATCAGCAGCACCGGCCGCTCGTCGGCGCCAAAAGCGTCCCACAGCTTGCCGCGCTTGATGTAGTTGCGGATGTCATGGACGCGATCGTCGCCGAGCTGCGAATCGCGCAGGCGGGACACCGCGTCGTACTCGTACAGGCCCTGCTGCGCCTTGGTGGTCGACTTGATGTGCCACTCGATGATCGGCGCATTGATGGCGCGGGCCACCTCGTGGGCGAGAATGGTCTTGCCGGTGCCAGGCTCGCCCTTGATCAGCAGCGGACGCTGCAGGGCGATGGCGGCATTGACCGCGACCCGCAGATCCTCGCTCGCGATGTAGCGATCGGTGCCCGTGAATTTCATTGCCTCTGATTCCCTAACCGTCGTTTGTGCGGCCACACCCTAGGAGCCCATCGCCCCCGTTTCAAGGCCGCCCTAGAAATCGCTAGGCGGAACAAACATCTAGCCCGCAAATCCGCCCCGAGTCACGGTTTCGTGATGGACGAGGCCGCATTCGTTAGGTGTCAACTACCGCACCAGACTCCATACACTGGTTGCGAATGACCGGTCGCCGTCGCACCGGCAAGTCAAACGGGAGGCATCGTCAGAATGATCAGAAAATTCCTCGCCGGCGCGTTGGCGCTGGGCCTGGTCGCCGGGCTCGCCGGCGGCACGGCCTATGTCGCCCATGCCCAGGCCGACGCCATCAAGGCGCGCAAGGACAATCGCCAGGAGGTGCGGCAGGCGATGGGCGCGGTGAAGAAGGTCATCGACGACAAGGGCAATGCCGCCGACGTCACGCCGATCGCCCTGCGCATCGTCGAACTGGAGAAGCAGTTCGTCACGCTGTTCCCGGCCGGCTCCGACAGCGGCGACACCAAGGCGGCGGCGGCCATCTGGTCGGACCGGGCAGGCTTCGAAGCGGCCTCCAAGGCCATGGAAACCGCCGGCGGCGCGCTGGCCGAAGCCAGCCGGTCGGGCGACCTGACCAAGGTGGCGGCGGCTTTCGGCGAGGTCGGCAAGACCTGCGGCGCCTGCCACGACAAGTATCGCCGCTAGTTTCCCAGCGGCAACTCATCGGGCCCGCGCCATCCCAGGCGCGGGCCTTTTCTTTTGCCGCCGGGCGTCAGCCCAGGCTGACGATGGCCCAGACGATCAGCCCCGCCGCCGCCACGATCGCCAGCGCCAGCACCGGGCTGGCCATGAACGGCGGCCGTGCCGCCAGATCGGCCGGCAGTTCCTTGCGGCCGGTGACCATCGGCCAGACCAAGTTCTGGCGCCGGAAGACCCAGTAAAGCAGTACCGCTACGACATGCAGCGCCACCATCAGCAGGATGACGTTGACCAGGATCTTGTGGATCGAGGTGAGCTGGCTGCGAGTGCTGCTGGAGACCAGTTCGCCCAGCGGCCCCATCACCATGATGTCGTCGTCGGCGAACAGCCCGGTGCCGATCTGGGCCAGCAGCACCAGGATCAGCGCCACCACCATCCAGCCGCCGATGGCGTTGTGGCCGACGTCGCGCGGCTGATGCCGGCCGGCCAGTTCGCGCAGATGGGCGATGCCGGCGCCCGGTCCACGCACGAAATCGACAAAACGCGCCGTGCCGCTGCCGAAGAAGCCCCAGACGATGCGGAAGATCAGCAGCGTCAGGATGGCGTAGCCGGACCAGAAATGCCATTTCAGCCAGGAGCCGCCCTGCTCGCCGCTCCACCACGAGAAGGCCACCAGCACGACCAGCAGCCAGTGGAACAGCCGCGTCGGCAGATCCCATACCAGGACGGAACGGAGTGCCGTGGTCGCGGCGGTCGCCGCCCTGCCCTTGTCCATGGTCATGCTCCATTCGAAGTCGAGCCGGTACCGCGCAAGCCTAACCGATTCGCTTGCGCCTGTAGAGCGCGGTGTCGATGATGGGGCAATGACAATCGCCGCCCTGTGGCGCGCCGCCGCGCCGGTCGTACTCGTTCTCTGTTCGCTGCAGGCCATGGCGCAGGATTTGCGCATGGCGGCCGAACAGGGCGATCCGTCGGCGCAGCTGCAGTTCGGCATGGCGCTGGTCGAAGGCCACGGCCAGCCGTCCAATCCCGCCGAAGCGGCGCGCTGGTTCGCCCGCGCCGCCGAACAGGGCAATGCCGAAGCCGCCAACCAGCTCGGCTATCTCTACGCCGAAGGCAAGGGCGTGGCGCGCGACGAGGCGCGCGCGGTGCTGCTGTTCGAGCAGGCGGGCACGATGGGCCATGCGCGCGCCCGCTTCAACGCCGGGCTGGCCTACGCCACCGGCCGCGGCGTGGCGCGCGACGCGGCGCGCGCGGCGCACTGGTTCGCCGAAGCGGCGCGGCTGGACGAACCGGCGACGTTGGTGGCGCTGGCGCGGCTGCGCGAGAGCGGCGCGGCCGGCTTCGCCGATCCGGTCGAGGCGCAGCTTCTCTACCGGCGCGCCGCCGAGATGGGCCATCAGCCGGCGCAGTACCGTCTGGCGCTGGGACTGGCCAACGGCACCTTGGGCGCGCGCGACCCGGCGACCGCTTTCGCCCAGATGAACCGGCTGGCGCAGAGCGGCTACGACGAGGCGCTGGTCAGCCTGGGCGACATGCATGCGGGAGGGATCGGCACGCCACCGAGCGTCGGCGAGGCGGTGACCTGGTATGGCCGCGCCGCCGAACGCGGCATTCCCGCCGGCCAGCTGAAATACGCCAACGCCTATTTCACCGGCACCGGCGTGACACGCGACCTGGCGACGGCGATGGGATGGTACCGGCGCGCAGCACAGCAGGGCGATGCGGAGGCCATGTACCTGCTGGGCATCTTCCAGTCCGGCGGCGTCGCCGGCCCGCGGCGGCCGCAGGAGGCTTACAAATGGTTCTCGCTGGCCGAGGCGCGCGGTTTCCGCCGCGCCACGGAAGTGCGCGCGGCGACCGCCCGACAGCTCAGCGCCGCCGAGAGACGGGCCGCCGACCAGGAGGTGGCCGCTTTCGTCGCCCAGCCGGAAAGAGCCTCACTGGCGGCCTCGTCGCTGCCTGCCGCCGCACCCGCGCCAGCCACCCCGGCAGCACAGCCGCCGGCCTCCGATACGCAACCGCCGCCCGCCGTCAGCCCGGCGGCTCCGATGCCCCGCCCCCTCCAAGGCCCCGCCAGCGGCGCTCCCCTGCAACTGCATCGGCGTTGAAAAATTCTGACTGATCCATTTCATTTGGATACTTTCCTGATAAACTCAGGATGAATGCAAATAGGCCTTCGGCCGGCGGTCTCATGCGATAGGCGATCCCTTCCCGCCCCGCCTCCGGCATCCCGCCCGCCGAGCAGGCCACAAGTCATTGAGAAATATTATAATTTCAAAGAGCCCGCATGGTTGACCAGGACCACTCGCCAACGACCAGGAATGCCGCCATGGGCGAGCGCATCCGCCAGGCGCGCAAATCCCTCGCCCTGACCCAGCAGGAATTCGCCCGGCACCTGAAGGTCACCCAGCCGACGGTCCATCGCTGGGAGAAAGGCTTCTACGATCCGGACGAGGACGCCCTGGCGCGGCTGGCCGAGATGACGGGTCTCACCCCGGCCTATTTCCGCTATGGCGACCAGCTCCAGGGGCAGGATCCGCGCCTGGCGGCGATCGTCGGCTATGTCGGGGCGGGCGCGGAAATAACCCCGGCCGAGCCTGGGCTCCAGAACGGTTCCGCCGCCATTGCCGCCCCGCTGGGCGATCCGCTGTCGATCATGGCGGTGGTGGTGCGCGGCGACGGGCTCTATCCCGCCTATCACGATGGCGACGTGATCTTCTATTCGCGCGCGCAGGAAGACGAGGCGGCGAACTACTTGGGGCGGGAATGCGTGGTGAAGCTGCCCGACGGCCCGACTCTGCTGAAGCGCGTCATGCGCGGCAGCGAGCGCGATTCCTACCTGCTGCTGTCCTACAACGCCGCGCCGATGGACAACATGCGCCTGCAATGGGCCAGCCCGGTACGCTGGATCAAGCGCCGCTGAGCAGGCACCTTGCGATTCGGCGGCAGCGCTTGTGCCGCCATCAAATCACGTGGAGCAAACCACGTTCCGACCGCATCGCCTGCGATGCCGGCAAACATGACCTGCTCCAGCCCTGAAAAGCGAAACGGCCCAGCGGGCCGTTTCCAATTGCGTGCTCAGGGAGGACAGCTTGGCGGGTTGTTGCCCGGATTGTTGTCCGGCGGCGGGCACGGCGTCAGAAACGTGAAAGCGTGCACGTTGCGGTTGATGCGCAGCACGCTGGGCGCGACATAGGCGACACCAGCCGCCAGTCCCAGCTTCGCCAGTGCCCGGCGACGCGATACGGACGGCGCCTGCTCGTCCTTGTCAGAATTCCGGTCGCTCATATCTGAGGATATCCCCAATCGCAAAACGAAACCCGCAAAAGCAAGCACTGCCGATGCAAATTCCGCAAGCCAAAGATGCCACATGGCCCGGATCAGGTAAAGTGGAAATAATTACCTGATTACAAATACTTAGGATCAGGCCTGGCCGCCAGCCAGCCGCTTTATGGTGCTGGTCGTGCTGTGGCCGGGGCTCAGTTCGGCCAGCAGGACCCGCCCACCATGGGCCTTCACGATGTCGCCACCGACCACCTGGCTCTCGGTGTAGTCCGCGCCCTTGACCAGCACGTCGGGCCGCAGCGCCTCGATCAGTTTCAATGGCGTATCCTCGGCGAACACCACCAGCGCATCGACATCGGCCAGCGACGACAGCACCGCCGCCCGCGCGCCTTCCGCCTGCACCGGCCGCGTTGGCCCCTTGAGCCGTTGCACCGAGGCGTCGCTGTTGAGGCCGACGATCAGCCGGTCGCAGGCCGCGCGCGCCTGCCGCAGCAGCGACACGTGCCCGGGATGAAGCAGATCGAAGCAGCCATTGGTGAAGCCGATCGCCAGCCCGCTGTCGCGCCAGCGGCCGACGCGCGACAGGGCCTGCTCGAGCGTCATCAGCTTGGCGCTGGCGACCGACTGCGCGTGACGGTCGATCGCCGTGCGTAGCTCGTCCAGCGTGGCGACCGCCGTCCCCGTCTTGCCGACCACGATGCCGGCCGCCAGATTGGCCAGCCTGGCCGCGATCTCCAGTCCGAGGCCCGAGGCCAGCGCCGCCGCCACGGCGGCAACCCCCGTGTCGCCGGCGCCGGCAACGTCGAACACCTCGCGCGCCTCGGCGACGATATGGGTGATCCGCCCGTCGCGCTCGACCAGGCTCATGCCTTCCGCCGAGCGCGTCACCAGAACCGCTTCGATATCGCAATCGGCGATCAGCTTGCGCGCGGCGGCCACCACCTGCTCGTCCCCCGCAGCCGGCATGCCCGATGCCTGCGCCAGTTCGCGCAGGTTGGGCGTCACCAGGGTGGCGCCGGCATAGCGGCGATAGTCGTTGCCCTTGGGATCGACGATGACGGCCAGGCCGCGCGCGCGCGCGGCCGCGATCAGCGCCGCCAGCACCTCATCGTCCAGCACGCCCTTGCCGTAATCCGACAGCGCCAGCACCCGGCAATCGGCCATCGCCGCCTGGCTTCGCGCCAGCACCTCGGCGCGCGCCGGCGCCGGCAGGGCGGCTTCGCTTTCGCTGTCGGCCCGCAGCAATTGCTGGCCGGCGGCGATGTAGCGCGTCTTCACCGTGGTCTCGCGCCCGGGCAGAACGACAAGCGACGCCTCGACACTCGGCGTCGCGTCGAGCAGCTTCTCCAGTTCGGCGCCGGCGGCGTCGGTGCCGATCACCGAAACGAACGCCGCGCGTGCTCCTAAGGCGGCGAGATTGCGCACCACGTTGCCCGCGCCGCCGGGCATCGAAGCCTCGCGCTGGATGCGCAGCACAGGGATCGGCGCTTCGGGGGAAATGCGGCTGACCGAACCGTGGAAGAAGCGGTCCAGCATCGCATCGCCGATGCACAGTACCCGCGCCTGCGGCAGGCGTTGCAACGCCAGGTGCAGCTCCTCGCCCGTCATGGCCTTTTCCCCGAGGCCAGGCCGAGGTGGATTTCGAGCGCGCCGCACAGCATCTGGCCCAGCATGATGTGCATCTCCTGAATCCGCGCCGTCACCTGCGACGGCACGATCAGCAGCGGGTCGGCCAGCCCCACCAGGTCGCCGCCATTGCCGCCGCCCAGCGCCGCCGCCGCCAGCCCGTGATGGCGCGCCTCTTGCAGTCCCAGCAGCACGTTGCGGCTGCGGCCCGACGTCGAGATGCCGATGGCGACGTCGCCCTTGCGCCCCAGCGCCTCGATCTGGCGCGCGAACAGTCGATCGAACCCCATGTCGTTGCCGATCGCGGTCAGCGTCGAAGTGTCGGTGGTAAGGGCGATGGCGGGAATCGGCGGGCGATCGCCGACGTAACGCACCGACAGTTCGGTCGCCAAATGCTGGGCATCGGCGGCGCTGCCGCCATTGCCGAAGAACAGGATCTTGCCGCCGCGGTTGATCGAGCTGGCGCAGATCTCGACCAGCCGTGCGAATTCGCCGGCAAGACGGGCACGCACGCCGGCCAGGGCGGCCTCGTGTTCGGCGATCTCGGCGGCGAAGAATTCCTGCAGGTCGAGCACGCGCCTATCCGTCGATGATCGCCACCGCCCGCGTCCAGCCGGCGGAGGCGCCGCGGATCTTGGTCGGGAAGCAGGCGATGGTGTAGCCCGAGGGCGGCAAGGCCTCCAGATTGTGCAGCTTCTCCAAGTGGCAGTAGCCGATGTCGCGGCCCGCCTTGTGCCCTTCCCAGATCAGACGCGGGTCCTTGGTCTCCTCGTATTTCCGGCGCGTGTGCGAGAACGGCGCATCCCAGCTCCAGGCGTCGGTCCCCGTCACGCGCACGCCGCGCTCCAGCAGGTACATGGTGGCGTCATAGCCCATGCCGCAGCCGGCATCGACATAGTCGGGCTGGCCATAGGCCGATCCGGCGCGGGTATTGACGACCACGATGTCGAAAGGCTGCAGCACATGGCCGATGCGCGCCAGCTCGGCCTCGACATCGGCCGGCGTCGCGACATAGCCGTCCGGCAGGGCGCGGAAGTCGAGCTTCACGCCGGGCCGGAAGCACCAGTCGAGCGGCACTTCGTCGATGGTGATGGCGCGCTCGCCGCCATCCATGGTCGAGTGGAAATGGTACGGCGCATCCAGATGCGTGCCGTTATGGGTGATCAGGCGCACGAACTCGACCGCCCAGCCCTCGCCATCGGGCAGGTCTTCCTTCTTCAGGCCGGGGAAGAAGCCGGCGATCTGGCCGGCGGTCTGCTGATGGTTCATGTAGGTGATCTCGGGCACGAAGCCGTCGGGATCGGACTTCACGCCGTTCTCCAGCGGCACCGACAGATCGATGAATCGGCGGGTCATTCGCAAATCCTGGGAACAGGCCACGGTGCGTCTTGCATTTTGCCGCAACCGGCTGCTTCCGTCGAGGCTGGGGCCGGTGCGCCACGAACCCTCATCGCGGCACGCCGCCGCCCGCGGCGAGCAGGCCGCGCAATCGCCGCCAGGCCAGGGTGGCCGCCACGTCAGGCTCGGCCGCCAAAGTCCATTCGCGCACCAGCCGCCGCGCCAGTCCGGGCGGCGTCTGGCGCCACCAGTCAAGCAGCAGCGCATCGAGCAGGGAACCGCGTGCGTGGCCCAGCGAAGCCGGCAGCAGCTCCGCCGGCGTGCCCAGGCCGCGCAGCAGGCAAACCGTCGTCTCCAGCGCCTTGCCCAGACGCGCCCGCTGCAGCAGCTCGATCAGGTCCGGCCAGGCAAAGTCGTGCTCGTGACGCAGCAGGCGTGCCAGATCGAGCAGCTTGCGCAGACCGTCAGGGGCGAACTTGTCCTTGGCCAGGTTGGACACGAGTATTGCCGCCATGTGCACCGGCTGCGGCAGGCTGACGGCCTGCCCGCCAGCCACGACCTGCCGCGCGTTGCGAAGGACCTGGTCGACATCGAGCGCCAGATGCAGCGGATAGGAATCGGGCTGCACGTGAATGTCGATGTTGCAGTTGCCGTCGGGCGAATGCAGCGGCATGAAGCTGGCATCGCTGAGAAAGCCCCATGGCCGGCGCTGCGCGATACCGAAGCGGAACCCCTTGTCCTGGAAAACCTCAACCAGGGCGGGAACGGTCGCGGCCCGTACCAGCAGATCGAGATCGCCGATCAGCCGGCAGGCGGGATCGGGATAGTAGAGAAAGGCGGCGGCGAAGCCCTTGAGCGCGACGCAGTCGATGCCGGCATCGGCGATCCAGCCCAGCGCCTGCACCTGCAGCGCCTGCTGATAGCGGCCGAACAGGCGCGCCTCCTGGACCGCGGGCGCCGCCAGCGCCAGGTCGGGCACCAGCCCCCCGACCAGACCCGGCGAGAGGGCGGCGGTCCAGGCCTGACAGTCGCCCGCCGACGGCAGGGGACGATCCCGGTCCCCGATGCCAAGCAGCGCCCGCCACAGCGCCGGCGCGGCAACCGGAAGGGGCGCGGCCGTCATGCGCGGATCTTGCGATCGGGCGGGCGATGGATGGAAAGCACGGCGGTCCAGTCGTCGAGCGCAATACCGGTGAGCGGCCAAGGCGGATCACGATCGGATGGAAGGGCCGGCGCATGCCAGCGCCGGCGATTCCGCCCAACCGCGATTTGCTCTAAGGTAGCGCGTTTGCCACTGACTGTCCCGCCGCGAGCAACCGCCCGCCATCCATGTCGCGCATCGTTTTCTGGGGCCTGATAGCGCTCATCGTCCTGGCGCCCCTGCCCATGGCCGGCAACCGGCCGGCCGCCTGGACCGCGCTCGGCCTGTTCACCGGCATTCTCCTGGTGCTGTGGGCGATCGCCGCGACGCGCCGGCGCCCGCGCGGCGCCCGCACCGCCGACCGCGTCCTGCTGCCGGCGGCGATCCTGTTTCTCGGCGCCCTGGGATGGCTGCTGTGGCAGATCACCGGCCCGCTGCCCGCCGACTGGCGACCCGACACATTGCAACGGGCGGCCGACCTGCTGAACGATCCGGGCGTCGGTGGCAGCGGCATGGCGCTGGATGGCAGCGCGGCGTGGCACGTGCTGCTGCGCCTTCTCACCTATGGCGGCGTGTTCCTTCTGGCCTGGGAGTTCGGGCGCAGCCGCGAGCGGGCGCAGGCCATCCTGCTCGCCGTCATCGTGGCCGGCGTCGGCTACGCCCTCTACGGGTTGGTCGTCCATCTCGCCGAGCTGCGGCTGGTGCTGTGGTATCCCAAGACGGCCTATGGCGATTCGCTGACCAGCACCTTCATCAACCGCAACAGCTACGCCACCTATGCCGGCATCGGATTGCTGTGCGCCCTGGCGCTGATGTTCTCCGAATGGCGGCAGCGCCAGGATCGGCTGCGCCATCCCATCGGGGCCACATCGTCGGCCATCCCCTCGACCCGGCAGGAGCTGGCGCTGGGCGCCCTGGCGCTGGGCGCGGCGGCGCTGGCCGCCGCCCTCTTGCTGACCGGATCGCGTGGCGGGTTCTACGCCCTGGCGCTGGCGATCCTGCTGTGCCTGGGCCTGCTGGCGGCGATACGGCTGCTGCGCGGCAGGGAGCTGGCCGGCATCGTCGCCCTCGGCGTCGCCGGTCTGGCGGCCTTGCTGCTCAGCGTCGGCGACACCCTGGGGCAGCGGCTGGAAACCGGCGCGGCCAGCGTGGAGTCCTCGCGCGGCGATCTTTTCCGCCCGACGCTCGAGGCCATCCTTCAGCGGCCGCTGACGGGATATGGCGCCGGCAGCTTTCAGGGCGTGTTCGAGGCGGTGAATACGGGCGAGCTCTATCGCCAAGGCTACTGGATCGACAAGGCGCACAACACCTATCTGGAACTGGCGCTGGAAGCGGGCATCCCCGCCGCCATCGCCATCGTCCTGGCGGTGTTGCTGCTCGCAGCACTCTGCGGCGTGGCGCTGGTCCGCCGCCGCTCGATCCGGTTTTCCCTGACGGGCGTGGCGGTCAGCCTTCTGGTCGGGCTGCACGCGCTGGTCGATTTCAGCCTGCAGATGCCCGCCATCGCCATCACCTACGCCGCCGTGCTGGGCGCCTGCGCGGCACAGTCGCTGCGCCGGCTGTCGACGGCATAGAGCAAATCACCTTCTATCGACATCGCCTGCGATGCCGATAGAACGGGTGAATTCGCTCTCACCCTTGCTATTGCGATTGCAGATAGCGGACCTCGAAGCGCCTCAGCATCTGCGCATCCTGCGCCAGCGCCTCGCGGATCGGCCCGGGCTCGCCGGTGCGCCAGGCGATCTGCACCAGCCGGTCCGGCCATCGCGTTGCCGTCAGCCGGATCTGTTCGGCCACGGCCTGGCGCGCGGCCGGATCGAGCCAGGGCCAGGCGCGCAATCCAAGCTCGGCCCGGTTCGGCGCCAGCCACAGATCGTGCGGCGAGGCGCGCATCGCTTCGACCAGGAATCCGGCCATGGCGCCGGGGTCGGATGTCTTGGCCAGGGTCGCTTCCGACAGCAGCAGCCAGCCCCGCGCTTGCGCCGGCCCGAGCGCGAGCCCCCGGCGCGCCGCATCGAACGCCTCGTCGACGAACGGCAGGGCATCGCCGCCGGCCCGGAATTCGCGCGCCGCCAGCGACAGGGCGACACGGGCGAGGCCGGTCGCGCCGGTGCCGCTCTGCTCCCAGGCCAGCGAGAAACGCAGATCCTGTCGGGCGGCAAGCAGTTCGCCCGGCGTCAGCGAGGGATCGTTGCGGTCGAGCTTCGCCAGCGTCGCGCCGGCCGGCATGGCATAGAGCGCCGCCATCAAGCGCGGCGCGGCGAGAACGACCAGACACAGTCCCAGCCCCACCGCCAGCACCGGCAGCAGGAAACCCGCCCGCGATGCCGCCGCGCGCCGTTCCCGGCCGGTGGTTCTGCGCCGCCGGCTCACTCGACGTAGTATCGCTTGTAGCCGCGATAGTAGTAGGCGCCGGAGTCGGTGTAGTCGTAGCGGGCGTGCTTGCGCAGGTTGACCTGGCTCAGCACCAGCCCGCCGACGCGCGCGCCGGCATCGTAGACGTTCTTGAGGCCGTTGAGGGCGATGTCGCGCCGGGTGCGCTCCCAGCGGACGACGAAGATGGTCTTGTCGACCGACCGCACCAGCAGCAGCGCATCGGACACGGCCAGAATCGGCGGCGTGTCGAGCATGACCATCTGGAAGGCGGCCGAAAGCTGCTGCATCAACTGCTTCATGCGGTTCGAGCCCAGCAGATCGGTCGGCGACGGCGGCAGGCGGCCGGCGCAGATGTAGTGCAGGCCCGACCGGTCGTCGATATGGATCAGGTCCTCGAGTGCGGCATTGCCGGTCAGGTAGTCGCTCAGGCCCAGCTCGTTCTTCATCCCCAGATTGGTATGCATCGCCGGCTGGCGCATGTCGCAGTCGACGATGATGGTGCGCTGGCCGGACGCCGCCGCAGCGGAAGCCAGCGCCAGCGCCGTCGTGGTCTTGCCTTCGCCCGGCACCGACGACGTCACCAGCACGGTGCGCGGCGGATGGTCGACGCTCGACAGCAGCAATCCGGTGCGGATGGTGCGGATGGCTTCGGCGAAAGAGGAGTTCGGCTTGTCGAGGACCGTGTCCCAGGGCCGCTTGTTGCGGCCGATCTGCTTGGTCTGGAACGGCACCATCCCCAATGCCGGCGCGCCGGCCATCTGCTCCAGCTGATGCACGGAGCGGAAGCCGGCATCGAGCAGCTCGATCAGCACGGCGATGGCGACGCCCACCGCCAGCGAGATCACGAAGGCCACCAGCATGATGGTGTCGCGCCGCGGCGCGATCGGGCCGCCCGGCATCATGGCCGGCTGCAGCACCCTGGCTTCGGCCTTCTGCATCGAATTGTCGTCGGTGATCGAAACCTCGTTGAACCGGGCCAGGGTGGTTTCGTAGAGCTGGCGCGCGGTCTGCGCCGCGAGCTGCAGGTCGCGCAGCCGCACCTCGTTGCTGGCCTGCTTGCCCAGATCGTCCTCGAGCCGCTTGATCTCGGCCAGCAGGCTCTCCTCGCGCTGCTTGGCCAGGGTCAGCTCGTTGCCGAGATTGGCGCTGACCTTGCGGATCTCGGACCCGATCTTGCCCTGCACCTCGCGCAACTCGTTGCGCATGGCGATGAGTTGCGGATGGCCGTCGCGCAGCTGGGTGCGGGCTTCGGCGATGCGGCGCTCGATGTCGGCCTGCTGGCCGCGCAGCTGGGCGATGAACGGATTGGTCATCACCTGGCTGTTGCTCTCGATGCTGCCCTGGCCGCGCAGCATGTCGCGCACCTGCCCGCCGCTGCCCTCGAGGTTGCGAACGGTGGCGCGCACCTCGATCAGCTGGCTGCGATAGGAGGTCAGCTGCTGCGCCACCGGCGAGGACTCGCCGGCCTGCAGCAGGCCGGTATCGGTGCGGAACTGCGTCAGCTCCCGTTCCGCGTCGAGCATCTTGGACCGCAGTTCCTCGACCTTCTCGGACAGGAAGCGCAGCGCCGACTGGGTGCTCTCGCCGCGGCTCGACACCTGGCCTTCGATATATACCTTGGCCGCCATGTTGGCGGCGTCGGCCGCCAGTTTCGGATCGGGCGAGGTGAAGCCGATGGTCACGAAGCGCGCGCCGGTGGGCGCGGAGGTGACGCTCAGGCCGCCCATGTAGGCGCCGATGATGTTCTCCATCATCAGCGCCCGCTCCTCCGGCGTCTGCGGCGCGATGCTGACCGGCCGGGTCTCCTGCGGCGTGGGCGCATCGGTGAACAGCGCCGTCACCGGCGCCATCAGCCGCTGCCACATCGAGGGCTGCGGCTTGGCCAGCGCGGGGTTGTAGAGCGGATGGTTGACCAGATCGAGACGGCGGACCGCCTGCGCGGCAAGGTCGCGCGAGCGGATGACGGCGGCCTGGGTTTCCACCATCGTGAATTCGTGCATGAGGCCGGGACTGACCGGCGTGATCTTGGTGACCGTCTCGCGGCTGGGATCGATCAGCACCTGGGTGGTGGCGCGATAGATCGGCGTCAGCCCGCTGACCCAGAACGAGGCCAGCGCGGTGCCGATCACGGTCACGACGGCGATAAGGATGTAGTGCCGGCGCAGGACGCCGAACACCTGGCGCAACCGGACCAGACCTTCGTTTTCGCCGGTGCCGCCGCTGCCGCCATCGGGCATCCCGTCAGGCAGTTGCGGGTTGATACGCGTGATGTGGGTCATGGTGTTTGCGGGCCAGGCCGTAAGAGGATTTTTCTCTGCAACTTTGAATTTAGACGAACGCCGGCCTTGTTGCCACAACAGCAACGCAACGAAAGCGGAATCGGCTGGCCGGCATATCGGACTGGGCTAGAAGAAGCGGCGCTGCACTTCGATCGTATCGCCCGGACGGACCTGGCCGTCGACCTCCAGCTCGACCTCCCGTCCATCGCGGAAGACGACGACCGAGCCGGTGCTGGCGCGCCGGTCATAGCCGCCGGCCAGGGCCACGACCTGTCGTACGGTCATTCCTGCCGAATAGGGATAGCGTCCCGGTGACTTCACCTGCCCCAATATCGTGACGGGACGGTAGGCGACCATCAGCACCGACACCTTGGGGTCGACGAGATAGTCCTTGTCCAGCCGCGCCCGTATCTCGGCCTGGACATCGGCGATGGTCCGGCCGGCGGCCACCACCTCGCCGATCAGGCCGACCACGATCTTGCCCGAGGCGTCGATCTCCGCCTCGCCGGTCAGATCCGGCTGGCCGAAAACCATCACCCGGATCTTGTCGCCAACGCCCAGCCGGTAGTCGGTGCCGCCACCCTGGGCATGCGCTGGAACAGCAAATTGCAACGCTGCCGCAAGGAAAATCACAATGGCCAGCGCCAACCGCTGCATTACCGCGACGCCTCTGATCATTCGAATACGGCGGCCGCTCTAGAGCTGGCCGCCAATGGTCAGCATAACCCGATTGTCGCGGTAATCCAATGAATTGACATTGGAATCGCGCCGCTCGTGGGCATAGCGCAGACCGGCATAAAGGTACTCGTTCAGGTACCAGCGCCCGCCGACATCGAACAGGTAGAAACGGTCGGTCCGGCTGATCCCGCCATTGTAGTCGAAGTGCTGAAAGCCGATGCCGGCGTCGAACAGGATATTGTCGGCCGCCAGCCAGCCGGCGCGCAGCGTTGCTCCGGTCGAAACAGCCCCTTTCGAGGAGCCGCCGGTGGCGGCCGCATCGGATTCGCTGATGCCGCGCGTCAGTTGGCCCTCGAAACTGAGGGTTTCCGTCGGATTCCAGTAAAAGCGCGCCAGGGCCGACAGGCCGTCGCGGGATTTCAGGCGCCGGTCGCTGTAGTCGCGATGGAAATAGCCGACGCCGGCCTCGACATAGAGCAGGCTGGTGACGTCGTAGCCGATGCCGACCCGCACGTCGTAGCCCTGCGAGTCGCGGTTGAAGCCGAAATCGTCGACCGGATCGTCGTAGCGCACCCATATGTACGAGGGATCGACGAAGATCGTGGTGTTGGCGCCGACCCGGTAGGCAAACCGGAAGTCGAGCAGGTATTCCTGCCGGTCGCGGTCGTCGTTGTTCTGGTTGCCGGAATCGACGAAATCGTAGCGCCGGTAGGTCGGCGAGAACCGGAAGGCGAAAGGATCGCCGTTGTACTGGAGCTGCGCCCCCGCCTCGTACATCCAGACGATGGACGGCCGGTCGGCGAGATTGTCGCCGTCCAGACCACGCCGCTGCAGGCTGCGCGCCACCGATCCATGCGCGCCGAACATCCAGTCTTCCGCCAGATCGTAGGTCATCGAGGCGCTGGTGCCGAAGGCCTCGTAGTCCTCCTCGCTGTACTGGATGTGGCGGCCCAGCTCGGCGAATCCGTTGACCGTGACGTTGATCGGGAACCAGTCGTCGGTCGTGATGGAAACGCTGGGACGCGCCTTCAGGATGATGTCGTCCTTGCGGTTCCTTTTGGTGCGCAGCAGGTTGTCGTCGTACTCCGCTTCCAGTTCCAATCGTGGGCTGAGCACAAAGCCGCCGGCCTCGATGCCCGGCGCGCCGCCGAAATTGTCGAGCTGGCGCAGGACGGAGGTCTCGCGCGCCTCCTGAGCCATGGCGCCGCCAGCCAAGGCGATGGCGGCCAGCGAGACGCCGCCCAGCCAGGCGGACATCCAGCCGCCCGCCGCGCTTCTACGTCCTCGATCCATCAAGGCAGACCCCCAGTTTCCCCGTGTCAGTTCGGACTGCCGTTATTGCCGCCGCCACCGCCGGGATTGCCGGGGTTGGGGCCGCCAAGAAACGGCGAACCACGAGGAATATCGCGGCCGATGCGGCGTTCGCGATCGAAGCAATCGTTGATCAGCGCCGGACCGTTGCGGGCGGCCCCGATCAACTGCAGGCTGGAACGCTGGTCGGCCGGTTCGATGATCACCGCCGACAGCGCGGCCATCGGCGAGAAGCCCAGCCGCAACGCGCCCGCCGCCACGTCGACCTCGAACTCGATGGCGCCGGCCTGGTCGGTCATCAGATCGCCGGTGCTGAGGATCGGCACGCCGCCGGGGCCGGTCGTGGCGCTGGCGACGCCGGGCGAGACCGCCTTGTTGGTCAGGTAGCCCTGCACCAGCCAGCGCGGCGGCGGCAGATCGGCGACCAGCACCGGCATGTTGTTGGCGCTGATCATGCGGCCGAAGGGCAGGCGCGAGGCGGTTTCGCCCAGCTTGTCGGTGAAAAGCACGACCCGGTAGCGGCCGTTCGCCAGCGGCGTGAAGAACTGCGTCACCCCCAGCAGGGCATCGCCGACCACCGGCTGGGTCGGATTGCGCACCACGCCACGGGCGGCCGCCACGCGCTGGTCGCCGATCGTCACCGGCGTGAAGCCGCGCGCCAGCACCCCGTTGCTGGGCTGCAGGTCGAACGCCAGGGTCGTGCGCGGCGGCAGGTAATCGCGATCGAAGTCGGCGTTGATGATCATCCCGGCGCAGGCGTTGCGCCGCGTCGCTTCGCGCACGCGGTCGAGCGCGCTCTGCGATGCGCCGCGGCGCTGCATCTCGTAAAGCAGCGACTGGCCGCGCCCCACCACCGCCTCGCGGTCCGGCAGCGGCTGGCCGATATAGTCGTTGATCGAGCGCTGGGACTGTTCGTCGTCGCGCAGCGAGGTGTCGACGACGCTGCCGGGGACATTCTCCGTCGGAGCGGTGGAAAATCCGCCGACCCGGGCCGTACCCTGTGCAAAAGAAGGCATCGCCACAAGCAGCAGCCCGGACACAATGCCGACCGCCAACAGGCCAATCGTTGCTTGCCTTGTCATGATCCGCCCCAAGCTCCCCTGCCCGAACGCGTTCCGGACCTGAGGGTCCCCACCCTGAATAGATGGCCGCTAAATACCAGAAAAAACTCACTCTTTCTAGGTGGATTTTCGAAACTCTATGCTCCGACTACCGCCAACTCGCCCCGTGTTTAGTAACCCGAAGTCCCAGAACCGCAAAATCTATGATCCACTGGGAATCCTTTTTCTGAATAACCGCGAATCAATTCTGCTCTTTTGATCCGAAACGTTCGGATAGCTACCAAGGCATAGTTGCGATTTGCTCCAGACTGAGCCTGCCCCAAGGCAAGGTCAAGGAAAGGAGCATATCGCAACCCATCACAATTAATTCATCGTCGGAAGCATGACGCGGGGACTGCCAGATGAGGGCGCAAGAAAGACTAGCGGCGGCAAGAAAGGGGGATCGAACGATTGAAAAATGCCCGGGACGGCAAGTTTTCGCTGTAGTTCTTAAATGAAATCGTTAGATTTGCCGCACGATGAGCCCTCCGGATCGCCCTTTGTCTGCCGCCATGTCGGGCTCGGCTAGTGACGGTATTTCGGCCGCCGCGCACACGACAACGATCGATCCGGCCGCTTCCTCCCCGTCCCCGGATGCAAGATCCCGCCGTCCCGACGCGCTCATGGGCTGCCTTCTCTACCTGACCCAGCAGCTCGGCAAGCCGGTCAGCCAGGCGGACATCCGGGCGCTGTGCCCGATCGATCCCGCCGGCATGACGGAGGACAATTTTCTCCATGCCGCCCAGCGGCTTGGCTACAAGGCGGGGCGCAGCGAAATCGACCTGAAATCGCTGCCCGGCGCGCCGACGCCCTTCGTCCTGCTGTGCAGCGGCGACGTGCCGCCCGTCATCGTCACGGCCGGCGCGCGCGGCAATTTCACCCTGATCGACGTTGCCAGCGGCAAGACCCGCGCCGCCTCGCCGGACGAGGTCCTCGAACTGGGCTACCGGGTGATCCTGGTGAAGGCGCCGAGCGGGGCGGAAGCCGCCCTCGGCGCCAGGCCGGTGGGCCGGTCGGCCGGCACCGGCTGGCGGGCGCTGTTCAACGAGCGCGTGCGGCGGGTGCTGGGCGAGCTGATCGCCGCCTCCTTCATCATCAACATACTGGCGCTGGCGACGCCGCTGTTCATGATGGTGGTGTTCAACAAGATCATCGGCCAGGGCGCGCTCGAAACGCTGAACGTGCTGCTGATCGGCATGGTTGTGGTCTACATCTTCGACTTCCTGCTGCGCGCGGTACGCGGCTACATCGCCAGCCATACCGGCGCCCGGCTCGACGCCCTGATTTCCGGCGAAGTCGTCCACCATCTGGTGCACCTGCCGTTCCAGCATTTCGAGCGCACCCCGACCGGCCTGATCGCCGAACGGCTGCGCCAGCTCGACGTGCTGCGCAATTTCTTCACCGGCCAGATGCCGGTGCTGATCATCGACCTGGTGTTCGTCGCCCTGTTCGTCGGCACGATCTTCTTCATCAACACCCTGATGGGCTGGATCACCGTCGCCGCCATCCCCTTCTTCGTGCTGCTCTCCTGGCTGGCCCATCGCGGCCAGCGCGAGATCATCAACGAGAACTTCATGGCGCTGGCCGCCAAGGGCTCGGCCCTGTCCGAAACGGTCAACAACGCCGTCACCGTCAAGTCGCTGGGCCTGGAATCGGAGATCGAGAAGCGCTGGCAGGGCCGCGTCGCAGCCGCCGCCTGGACCGGCTTCCGCGCCAACAACCTGGCCAACATCGTCGGCACGCTGAGCGGCGTGCTGCAGGTGCTGGTGACCCTGCTGATCATCTATGTCGGCGCCGTCGCCATCGTGCAGAACGCCATGAGCATCGGCGCGCTGATCGCCGCCAACATCCTGGCGCAGCGGGCGCTGGCGCCGATGCGCCAGGTGGTCGCCGCACTGCATTCGCTGCAGGGCGTGCAGCAGGCGTTCCGGCGGCTGGACGAGATCATGGAAGTGCCGACCGAGGTGGCGCCGGGCGAACTGGCGCCGCTGCCGGCCATAAAGGGCGAGATCGCGCTGGAGCACGTCTTCTTCCGGTTCGACGAGGATCTGCCGCCGACGCTGAAGGACATCGATTTCCGCATCGAGGCCGGCAGCGTGATCGGCATCATCGGCCCGTCGGGCTCGGGCAAGACCACCATCTCCAACCTGCTGCAGGGCCTCTACCAGCCGACCACCGGCCGGGTGCTGGTCGACCAGACCGACATCAACCACATCTCGCCCGCCCAGCTGCGCAGCCAGTTCGGCGTCGTGCCGCAGGACGTGCAGCTCTTCGCCGGCACGGTGCGCGAGAACATCGCCATGGGCGTCGCCGACAAGGATCCGGCCCGGGTGGTGGCGGTGGCCCGCTTCGTCGGCGCGCACAGTTTCATCCAGCGCCTGCCGCAGGGCTACAACACGATCGTCGGCGAGCGCGGCGTCGGCCTCTCGGCCGGCCAGCGCCAGCTCATCTGCATCGCCCGTGCCCTGATCCGCAATCCGCGCGTCATCATCCTCGACGAGGCGACCTCGGCACTCGATCCCTCGACCGAGGAGCAGCTGCTGCGCTCGCTGAAGCGCAACGCGCGCGGCCGCACCATCGTCATCATCACCCATCGCCTGGCGCCGCTGGCGATCGCCGACAAGGTGGCGCTGGTGATCGACGGCCGCATCGAGCGGCTGGGCGCGCCGCAGGACGTGGTCGCCTACGCCAAGACGCGCATGGCCGAGGCGACGCGCGAGGCGCCCCCTGCGGCGGGCTTCAGCCTGGCGCAGAACGGTTGACGGCCGGGGACAAGACGCATGAGTGACGCCGCCCGCAACACCCCACGCAACGGATCCCTGGCGCCGCACCGCAGCGGTCTGCCGGCGCGGCAACCGTCGCGCCTGGTCGACGTGCTGGCCGGCGGCGGCGGCGTGGCGCGGGCGGAATTCGTCGACTTCCTGCCCGACGTCGAAGCCATCTCGCAGCGCCGCCATTCGCCGGCCGCCACCTGGCTGGTGATGATCACCCTGGCGCTGCTGATCGCGGTTCTGGTGTGGATGGCGCTGAGCACGGTCGAACAGGTCGCCACCGCGCCCGGCATGGTGCGCCCGGCCGGCAAGGTGAAGATCGTCAACCATCCCGATGGCGGCCGCATCGCCGAAATCCTGGTCAGGGACGGCGACCGGGTCAGCGAGGGCCAGGAGCTGCTGCGGCTGGACCCCGAGCTGATCCGCCAGGAAGTCGGCAAGCTGGAAGGCAACTGGCACAATATCGGCACCGAGGTGGTGCGCCTGCAGGCCGAACTCGACGGCCGCGCGCCGGTCTTCGACGACACGTTCAGCGCCCGCCGCGACCTGGTCGACAACCAGCGCAACCTCTATCTGGCGCGCCAGCAGGAACTGGGGACGCGGCGCAGCCAGGCCGATGCCGTGATCGCCCAGCAGCAGGCGAAGATCGAATCGCTGAACGCCAGGATCGACGCCAGCGGCCGCTCGATCGTGGTGCTGCGCGACCAGGAGCGCAAGATGCGCACCCTGGCCGGGCAGGGCTATTTTCCCGAGCTGCAGTACCAGAACATCAAGCGCCGGCTGATCGAGGAGGAAGGCGCGCTGGCCACCGCCAAGAGCGATCTGGTGCAGGCGGAAAAGGAGCTGGTCGAGGCCCGCGACAAGCGCACCGTGCTCGACCAGGAATGGCGGACCCAGGCGTTGAAGCGGCTGGGCGATGCGCTGGCCGAGCGCGACCGCATCGAAGGTGCGCTGCAGCAGCAGAACGCGCTGCTGCGCAACCTGGCGCTGCGCTCGCCGGCCGACGGCATCGTCGAGAAGCTCAACTTCACCACGGTCGGCCAGTCGATCAAGCCGGGCGACATCGTCACCAACATCGTGCCGATCGATGACACGGTGATCATCGAGGCGCGGGTCGGCAACGACGACATCGGCTACATCTCGGTCAACCAGCCGGCCTCGATCAAGGTGCAGACTTACGACTGGGTGCGGTTCGGCACGCTGAAGGGCGTCGTATCGCAGATTTCGGCCGATGCCGCGCTCGATCCGAAGACCAACATTCCCTATTTCTCGATCCTGGTCAGCACCGACCGCAACTATCTGGGTGCCAGGCCCGGCGACAGGCCGGTCCTGCCCGGCATGACGGCGACGGTCGATCTGCATCTGGGCGAACGCTCGATCCTGCAGTATTTCCTGCAGCGCATCGAAGGCACGATCGACTCGGCCTTCCGCGAACGCTAGAGCGGATCACATTCTGACGGAATCGCGGGCGATTCCGGCGGAAGGCGATCTACCCTACCTCTCCTGCAGCACCAGGCGGCGCTCGACCATGTCGCGCAGCACCGCCGCCACGTCGCCGTCCAGCGCCGCCGCCGGCTGGTCCGGAAACGCCTCGCGCACCACGCTCTGCATCTCGTCCAGCGACTGCGGCTGCGCCAGCAGACGCCACAGGCCGCCGCCGATCGCATCGAGAAAGAAGATGTCCTGGGTTTCGGGCTCGACCAGGAACACCCCGTCGTCGATCTCGGTTTCCGTCACCGCCGCGTTGCGCCTGAATTTTTCCGTCATCGCCCGTCCCTGAACTCCGATCGCACCAGACGTTCCACCGCCTGCGCCGCCGCCGCGCTGTCGTCGAACCGCAGCACGAAGCACGGCAGCTCATGCGCCAGCCGGCGCGCCGCCTCGACCAGCCGGCCCGCCGCCAGATGCGGCGCGTGCAACTGCTCGAGCAGCAGCTTCATTATGTCGGAGAAGGACGCCGACTCAAGACGGACCCCGCCGCCATCGGCGCGCAGCGGCATCACGATCGCGCCAATCGGCCGGCGCCAGCCGAACTCCGCCAGCTCCGCCGCGCGCGGGAACACGAAACCAATGCTCGGCGGCAGCCACGGCGCATGCTGGCTGCGATCCTCGACGAAGCGGGCGAAGGCGGCGCCGGCGCGCGGGTTGATCGGCAGCCGCACGCGCGCATTCAGTCCCAGCATCAGGCCCTCGATCGCCCCTTCCGGCCGGTCGAGCGGTCCGACCAGCAGCCGGTCGTCGCCGCCCAGCAGATGGCCGCGCGCCATCAATTGCAGCGCCAGCGTGCTCTTGCCCGCCATGCTGGGACCGGGAAGCACGATCAGCCGGCCGTCGACCGCCACCGATCCGGCATGCAGGTCGGCAAAGGCGCCCAGTCGTTCCAGGCACAGGCGGGTGAGCACGTCGATCACCGCGCTGGCCAGTTCGACCAGCGACGCGGCCGGCAGGCTGAGATCGGGCATGGCGCAGAGCCGCACCACGAAGCGGCCGTCCCCGCCCTGCTCCACCGCCATGTCCGGCTGCGGCATGGCGGCGACGGGTTGCCAGGGCCAGCGGCCGGCATAGAAGCGCATCAGCTCGGACAGGTCGACGGCGCTGCGCACCCCGAACACGCCCTGCGGCGCAGCGAACGCGTAGTGATGCGCCATGGGCGGCGGAATCCGGAAAAGCGCTACTCGCGCGGTGCGTGCTTGGAGAGGATGCGCTGCAGGGTGCGGCGGTGCATGTTGAGCCGGCGGGCGGTTTCCGACACGTTGCGGTCGCACTGCTCGTAGACGCGCTGGATATGCTCCCAGCGCACGCGGTCGGCCGACATCGGATTCTGGGGCGGCGGCGGCAGGTTGCGGCCCTCGGCGATGAGCGCCGATTCGATGGCGTCGGCATCGGCCGGCTTGGCGAGATAGTCGACCGCGCCTTCCTTCACCGCGGCCACCGCCGTGGCGATGTTGCCGTAGCCGGTCAGGATCACGATGCGGATATCGGGCCGCGCCTGGCGCAGCGGGGCGACGGCGTCCAGGCCGCTGCCATCGGTCATGCGCAGATCGAGCACGGCGAAGGCCGGCGGATCGGAGGCGGCGGCGATCGCTTCGGCAACCGTCGCGGCGGTCCGCACCACGAATCCCCGTCCCTCCATGGCGCGGGCCAGGCGCTGGCGGAACGGGGCATCGTCATCGGCGATCAGCAGGGTGCGTTCCCCGCCATCGGCGCCGTGATCGCTGCCAGCTCGACCGTCGCTCATGTTTCGGCTCCCTTCGCATCTGCCTGCTTGAATGTAGGGTTGCGCCATCTTACGACAACCCGGGCCCCGCCGGAGGGGTTATTGGCGAAACTGACCGCGCCGCCGCCCCGGGCCAGCAGGTTGCGGGCAATGAAGACTCCCAGCCCCATATGCCCGCCTTCGCCGGCGCGAGTCGAGACATAAGGTTCGCCCAGCGATTCAAGCACATCGGGCGCGAAGCCGGGCCCGTCATCGGCGATTTCGACCAGCGCCTCGTACGGGCTCCAGGCGGTGGTGACCTTCACTTCCCGGCGCGCGAACTGCACGGCGTTCTGCAGCAGGTTGCCCAGCCCCTGCAACAACTCGGCCGAGCGCAGGAACAGCGGCGCGGTGGCCGGCGCGTCCGCCGTCGCCGGGCCGGAGGCGAAGACCAGCGCGACGTCGGGACGCTCGTAAGGCTCGGCCGCGCTTTCGACCAGCGCCGGCAGCGGCACGCGCAGATAGGTCGCCGATACGTCCTCGGTCGGCTTCACCGTCAGGCGGGTCAGGATGTCCCGGCACCGGCGCGTCTCCTCGCCCAGCAGGCGGACGTCTTCGCTGAGCGGGCTGTCCTGTGGCACGTCGCGCTGCAATTCGCTGGCGATCAGCGTGATGGTGCCCAGCGGCGAGCCCAGCTCGTGCGCCGCCGACGCCGCCAGCGCGCCCAGCGCCGACATGCGCCGCTCGTTGGCCAGCGCCTCGTTGGCCGCCGCCAGGGCGGTGGCCATGCGCCTGGCTTCCTCCGCCACGCGCCAGGCATAGAGCGCCACCAGCAGCGTCGTCAGCACCAGGCCGATCCACAGCGCGCCGACATAGAGGTCGGGCAGGTGCGGTTCCTCGCCCGCCCAGGGCAGGCGCTTGCGAATGATGGCGATGAAGCTGATGCAGGCCACCGTCAGCAGGCAGAGCGCCAGCGTGCTGCGGAACGACAGGATGGTCGCCGCCACCGCCACCGGCGCCAGCAGCAGAATGGCGAACGGGTTGTGCAGCCCGCCGGTCAGATAGAGCAGCGCCGTGAGCTGGATGATGTCGAAGCCGAGAAAGATCGCAGCGTCGCGGTCGAGCAGCCGCGCCGTTGCCGGGCGTCCCAGGCTGACGACGATATTGAGCAGGGCCGAGGTGGCGATGACGGCGAGGACCGGCAGGACCGGCAGGGCGTAGCCCAGGCCCCAATGGACCATCGCCACCGTCACCAGCTGTCCGGCCACCGCCGCCCAGCGGATGATGACCAGCGCGCGCAGCCGCACGCCGGCCTGCGTCTCGCGGGACAGGACGGAGGAGGGATCCTCGACCTCGGTGGCCGCGCCGCCGATCATCGGCCACCCGGGCGGAGAAACGAAGGGCTGCGGCAGGACTGCCGCCGCCGTCCGGCGGAACTGGTCATGCCCTCCGGTTAGGCCGTCCGCCGCCGCCGGTCAAGCCCGGCCCGGCCGCCACCGCCATGGCCGGGCGCGGCAATGGTCTGACGCCGGCCCATCGAAATGCCTGAAAAAAAGAGGGCGCGGCCGACCAGCCGCGCCCTGCAATGCCAACGGGCAAGCAGCCCGCCAGACCAGACTATCAAACCAAGCTATAGGTCGAGCCGTCCCACTCGTAGACGGTGATCACCTGCTGCCCCGGCCCGGCATCGTGATTCCACAGGCCGATGGCCGAGATGTCGCGCTGATCGAATTCGACGTAGTTGCCGGCGCCGGCTCCCTGGAGAATTTCCAGCCGCCACAGCGTTCCCGGCCCCGCACCGTCCAGGTCGTAGGCGCGCACCATGTCGTCGCCGCCGACATTGTCGGTGATGTTGCCGTCGACTTCGAAAACGCCCATGCCCGGCGGCAGGTTGCCGGCGGAGTCGTAGCCGGCGAACACCAGCAGCCCGTTCTCGGCCTGGCCGACATTGCTGGTGCCGCGATACTCGTCGAAAATCTGGTCGCCCTGGCCGTCGGTGCGCGCCCAGTAGTAGTAGTCCACCCCGGTGCCGCCGAAGAGCATGTCGTTGTTGCCCGGGCCGCCATACAGGAAGTCGGACCCCGGACCGCCATAGATCGTGTCGCCGCCGGCGCCGCCCCACAGCGCGTCGTTGTCGGCGCCACCGTCGAGATAGTCGTTGCCGTGCCAGGTGGAGATCACGTCGTCGCCGCTCTGGCCCAGGACGCGATCGGTCAGGCTGCCGTTGCCGGCGTCGTTGGGTATGGCGATGAACAGGTCGTCGCCGGCGCCCAGGCTGAAGCTGACGCTGGCATAGCTGCCGGTCACGAAAACCCGGTCGGCGCCGTCGCTGGCGTTGTCGAGGCCGGTGATCGAATGCGCCTTGATCAGGCTGGGGGAATTCAGGTTGAGGACGATCGTGTCGTCGCCCTCATGGCTCATCACCGCATTGCTCGAGCCGGTGTCGAAGATCAGGTCGTTGCCGGCGCCGCCGAACAGAAGGTCGTTGCCCGAACCGCCATAGATCGTGTCGTGGCCGGCGCCGCCATAGATGGTGTCGTCGCCCGAGCCACCATAGAGAACGTCGTCGCCGACGCCTTCGGTGCCGCCGTTGCTGGTACGCGAGTCGCCGTAGATGGTGTCGTTGCCGGCGCCGCCATAGATCGTGTCGGCGCCGTGACTGACCCCGTTGTTGAGCCTGCCGCCGATCAGCAGGTCGTTGCCCGAGCCCGACATGATGATGTCGGCGCCGTCTTCGCCGGCGATGGTGATGTTCTGCGAGTAGATCGAGGTGCTGTCGCCGCCGGTGCCGGTGCTGCGGTGGTTGAGGCCGATGATGTCGGCGCCGGCGCCGGCGAGCACGATCTCGATGCCGTACATCCGGGTGACGCCGCCGGCATTGGAGAAATTCTGCCCGGTCCTGATGTCGCCCGGCGAATTGGTGAAAACGTTGTCGCCGTCGTCGAGGACCAGCGTGTCGGTGCCGGCGTCGCCGAAGAACGTGTCGTTGGTGTAGGTGTAGTTGCTGAGCGACAGGGTGACGGTGGGATCGGCGGTCTCGCCGGTCCACAGCCGCACGCCGCCGTTGGTGACGGCGTCGCTGTGGAAATGAAGCTCGTCGTCCTCGGTGCCGCCGTAAAGCGTGTCGAGACCGGGACCGCCATAGAGAGTGTCGTTGGCGTCGTAGCCGTAGACCGTGTCGTCGCCCTCGTCGCCGTAGAGCAGATCCCGCCCTTCGACGCCGGTGCCGCCGAAGCCGCCGTCGATCCAGTCATTGCCCGTACCGCCATAGGCGGTGTCGGCGGTGATGATGCGGTCGTCGCCGGCGCCGCCATAGGCGACGTCGCCGAAGCCCGACCAGTTGTGGATCGTGTCGTTGCCGGCGCCGCCGTAGAAGGTTTCTACGCCCTCGCCGGAGCCAACCAGGTAGTCGTTGCCGCCTTCGCCCCAGATCGTGGCGTTGCTGCCCCCTCCGCCATAGATCGTGTCGTGACCGCCGCTGGTCTCGTTGATGTTGGTGCTGCCGTTGTCGCCCCACAGGCGATCGAGGCCGCCGCCACCGTAGATCACGTCGTTGCCGGTGCCGCCATAGACGTAATCGGAGCCGTCCGACAGCGCCAGCGTATCGTTGCCGCTGCCGCCATAGACGGTGACGCTACCATCGAAATCCCCGGGACTGCCGCTGCCTGACAGGTGCGTCAGGTTGAGGATGTCATGGCCGCCGCGCAAGTCGAAGACTTCGAAGTCGCGGTTTTGAGAATCGTTACTGTTGTAAAGTCTTTGCCGCGTACCGGTATTGGCGGCCTGGTTGTTCGTATTGCCACCGCTGGCCAATCCGCTGGTGGTGGCGTAGTCCCAGAAAATGAAGTCATTGTCGTCGGTCGCAACCAACGTGTCGCTGTTGGTGCCGGCAGTGGTGTTTCCCCAGTTGGCCGGAGAATTGCGCAGGAAGCGGTAACCGCTGAAGGACAGCGTCAGAAGAGCATCGCTGCCGTTATTGGCGTAGATGGTTGTCGTGTCGGTGCCGCTGCCAACGCTGGTTGTGAGGGTAAAATCGGTGCCCGACGACTTGTCGAATGTGTACGTCATAAGAATATTCCTGATACGAATTACTCGACATCGGCCATCAAAGGCCGACCCACCCTGAAATTGCTAATACTATCGTATGGAATACTTAGGGCAGTGCAGGAACGATTCGAGAAAAGACCAATCCAGGTCAACAGCGAATATTTCGCCGAACCCTTTGAAAAAGGGGCAGATTTTCGAACTTCATCGGAGCAAAATGAAACGGTATCCTGTTGCAGCCTTCATGAAAAAATGACAGGGCGTTCATTTAATTGAGATTTTTCGTAATCCAGATGTAAGTCTTCTTTCATAAGACTTATGTATTACATTTGGAGTGCGAATTTAGCGACAGTCCGTCGCGCCTGAAATGAAATGGACAAAATCCAGGCAGAAAACAGATCGGAAATATAAGGCGTTCGCTGATATGCGACCGCGTCGTCAGCGGTGGCCGGCCACCCCGGCATCGGCAAAGGTCGCCATGCCGGTGTGGCAGGCAACGGCGGCCTTGAGGATGCCAACCGCCAGGACCGCGCCCGACCCTTCGCCCAGTCGCATGTCCAGCGCCAGCAGCGGCTTCTTGCCCAGTTTCCCGGCCAGCCGGGCATGGCCGGTTTCGGCCGACAGATGGCCGATCAGGCAGTGATCAAGCCCGCGCGGATCGAGCGCCTGCACGATGGCGGCGGCGGCGCAGCAGGCGAAACCGTCGAGCAGGACGGGGGTGCGGGCCAGGCGGGCGGCCAGAATGGCGCCGACGATGGCCGCCAGCTCCTCGCCGCCGACCGCGCGCAGCACGCCGAGCGGGTCCCCTATCAGCGCCCGGTTGACGGCAACGCCGGCGGCGACGACGTCGCGCTTGCGCGCCAGCGCCTCGCCGCTGACGCCGGTCCCTGTCCCGACCCAGTCCTGCGCCTCGCCGCCGAACAGCGCCAGGCACAGGGCGGCGGCCGAAGTGCTGTTGCCGATACCCATTTCGCCCAGGCACAGCACGTCGATGCCCTGCTCCACCGCCATCATCCCATAGGCGATGGCGCGCGCGCAGCGGGCTTCGTCCATGGCCGGGCCCTGGGTGAAATCCGCCGTGGGATGGTCCAGGTCCATCTCGTAGACCCGCAGATCGGCATCGATCTGGGCCGCGATCTGGTTGATGGCGCCGCCGCCATTGACGAAATTGCGCACCATCTGCGCCGTCACGGCGGCGGGATAGGCCGACACGCCCAACGCGGCGACGCCGTGATTGCCGGCAAACACCGCCACGCGGGGCCGGTCGCAGCGCGGCGGATGCCGACCCTGCCAGGTGGCCAGGAACTGCGCGATCTCCTCCAGCCGGCCCAGCGAGCCGGCCGGCTTGGTCAGAACCTGCTGCCGCTGCAGCGCCTTGGTCCCGGCCTCCAGGTCGGGCCCGGGCAGATCGCGCAGCAGGCTGCGGATCTCGTCGAAACGGGCGGCGGGCTCGGACACGGGCTGGGACATGGGCGGGGATTTGGGTTTCGCTTGTGGCTGGCAAAGGCGGCGCACTGTCCTATAACAGAAGGCCGATGCAAAGCCCCGACGACGATACCCCCTTCTCCTCCGCCGCCGCGAACGATGGCGGGTCCGCGCCCTGGTTCGAGGCCATTGCGGTGGCGCTGGCCTTTTTCACGCGCCTGCCGGTGCGGCCGGCAACCGCCCATCCGCTGAGCGCCTGCGTGCTGGGCTTCGCCCCGGCCGGCGCCGTGGTCGGGCTGATCCTCGGCATCGTCTTCCTGCTGCTGCAGGGGTTGGGCGTGCCGGACCTAGTCGGGGCGCTGCTGGTGGTGGGCAGCGGCCTGCTGCTGACCGGCGCGCTGCACGAGGACGGGCTGTCCGACTGCGCCGATGCGCTGGGCGCCAAGGACCGCGACGGGGCGCTCGCCATCATGCGCGACAGCCGGCTGGGCGCCTATGGCGCGCTGGCGCTGATCCTGTCGGTCGGCCTGCGGGTGGCGACGCTGGCGGCCCTGCCGCAGAGCGTCGCGCTGGCCGCCCTGATCGGCGCCCATGCCTTCTCGCGCGGCGCGCTTGGCATCGTGCTGGAACGCCTGGCACCGGCGCGGCGCGACGGGCTGGGGGCCATGGCGGGCCAGCCGCAGTCGCGGCAGGCCAGGCTGGCGCTGGGGCTGGGGGCGGGCATCCTGCTGCTCGCCTGTCTCTTTTTCGCCGGCATCGGGCCGGGCCTGTTCGCCCTGGTGATCGGCGGGCTGGCCGGGCTGGCAGTCATCGAAGTGGCGCGCCGGCGCTTTGGCGGCCAGACCGGCGACGTGCTGGGGGCGGCCCAGCAATGCATCGAGGTCGCCACGCTGATCGCCTTCACGCTTTTCTATTGAGTGGTAAGACACGGGAGAGTTCATGGCATCCCAGACTGTGCGCCGGCCGGGCGCGCCCAATCCCGGCGCGGTTACGCGATGGTGGTGGGTGCGGCATGCGCCGGTTCCCAACCCCGAAGCGCGCTGCTACGGCCAGCTCGACAAGGAAGCCGACTGCAACGACCCGGCGCTGTTCGCAGCCCAGGCGAAACTGCTGCCGCGCGATGCGGTGTGGTACGCCAGCAACCTGCGCCGCGCCATCCAGACGGCGGAAGCCCTGGCCGCCTCCGGCGCGGCGATGGAGAGGCTCCACATCGATCCGGGCCTGGCCGAGCAGAGCTTCGGCGACTGGCACGGCATGCCCTATGCCGAGCTGACCGAGCTGCACGGCGAGAACCATCATTTCTGGCTGGTGCCGCCGGCCAAGCGGGCGCCCAACGGCGAGAGCTTCCTCGACCTCTACGACCGGGTCACGGCGTCGATCCACCGGCTGACCGACGCCCATCGCGGCCGCGACATCGTCGCCGTCGCGCATGGCGGCACGATCCGCGCCGCGCTCGGCCTGGCGCTGAACCTCGATCCCGAACAGGCGGTGCGCTTCGAGACGGCCAACGTGTCGCTGACCGTGATCGAGCATCTGGAAGCGGCCGATCCGACCCATGCCTGGCGCGTTTCCTGGGTCAACCACGTGCCGCGGCTGGGCTGACCGGTCGCGATGGAGCACCGCTCGCCCTATCGGCTGCCGCCCGTCACCCTGGTGCTGGGCGGGGCGCGCGCGGGCAAGAGTCGCTATGCCGAGACCATGATCGACCGCAGCGGCGCGGCAAGCGCGGTCTATATCGCCACTGCCGAGCCGGGCGACGTCGAGATGGCGACCCGCATCGCCGCCCATCGCGCCCGGCGCGGCGAGATGTGGCTGACGGTGGAGGCGCCGCTGGACGTGTCCGAGGCGCTGCTGGCCAACGCCGCGGCGGCAAAGCCGGTGCTGATCGACTGCCTCACCCTGTGGCTAAGCAACCTCATGCATGCAGGGGCCGACTGCGACGAGGCCTTCGACCGGCTGGTGGAGAGCTTCGACGAACTGCCCTGCCCGGTGGTCCTGGTCAGCAACGAAGTCGGGCTGGGGATCGTGCCCGACAACAAGCTGGCCCGCGACTTCCGCGATCTGTCCGGGCGGCTGAACCAGCGCGTCGCGGAGCGCGCCGAGCGGGTGGTTTTCGTCGCCGCCGGGCTGCCGCTGCTGCTGAAGGACCGCCCGGCCTGACCGCTCGGTGGCGGGAACCGAAAACCCGCTGCCGCGTTATGCGCAGGTTCGATACTAGGCTTCGATCCCGGGCGCAGCCGGGCATGGCCACATTTCTGCTATAATAACCGCCAAGCATTGGTTGCGCCGACCCCTGTCGATGCCGTTTCACTCATCCAGGAGATTCTTCCCATGCCCCAGACCTCTGTCGCCCGCAGGAACGTCCTGCTCGGCTTGGCGGCTGGATTCGCTTTCACCTTCGCCCAGCCCGCTCTCGCCGATGCCGAGCGGCAGGCGCTGGTCAACGACGCCCACAAGGCGGCCCAGACCCTGATCGAAGGGCCCGACTTTCCCGACATCCAGCGGCTGCTGCCGCGCGCCCGCGCCGTCATGATCGTGCCGGCGATGGTGCAGGGCGGCTTCATCCTCGGCGCCGCCGGCGGCCGCGGCGTGATGCTGGCGCGCCTGCCCAGCGGCGGCTGGAGCAACCCGGCCTTCTACGGCATGGGCGCCGGCAGCGTCGGGCTGCAGATCGGCGGCAAGGTGTCCGAGGTGATGCTGATCGTGCTGACCGAGAAGGGGCTGAACGCGCTGCTGGAGGACCGCTTCAAGTTCGGCGCCGAGGCGGGCGTCACGGTGGTCAGCCTGGGCGCCGGCGTCGGCGGCTCGACCACCACCGCGGTCGGCGCCGACATCGTCGCCTATTCCAAGTCGGTCGGCCTGTTCGCCGGCGGCGCGCTGGAGGGCTCCTATGTCGCGCCCGACAACGACTGGAACAAGCTCTATTACGGCGGCACCCCCAACACCCGCGCCATCCTGTTCGAGAACCGCTTCTCGAATCCCGGCGCGCAGGAACTGCTCAATCTGCTGTCGCGCTACTAGAGCGGATCACGAATAGACGGAAGCGCAAACGCTTCCGTCTATTCGTGTGAATCCGCTCTATTCGTTAATGTTTAGAGCAAAGACGCCGGCGGCGGTGCCTATTCCCGGCCGCCGGCGCGCTGCAGCATGCCGGCGGCGGCCTGCTTGCCGGCCTGACGGGCGAAACCGAGCGCGGTGCGGCCGGTATAATCGGCGCGATTGACGTTGGCCTTGTAGCGCAGCAGCAGGTCGATCAGATCGAGTGAGCCGCGGCGCGCGGCAATCATCAGGGCGGTGGTGCCCTGCCGGTTCTGGGCATCGACCTTGGCGCCGCCCTTCAGCAGCACCTCGGCGATTTCCGTATGGTCGCTCTCGGCCGCCCGCAGCAGGGCGGTGTTGCCGAAATTGTCCGGCACTTCGGTGATGGCGCCCGCCTTGACCAGCACGTCGACCACATCGGGAAATCCCGCGCTCACCGCCGTGATCAGGATCGGCCAGCCGCGCGTGTCGACCGTGTTGGGGCTTTCGCCGCGCAGCAGGATCTGCTTGACCCGCTCCGCATCGCCCGCCTCGATGGCGGTCAGAATCGGTTTCTTGAAATCGATGGTGAACTGGGCAAGCGCCGGACCAGCCAGGAAGACGCCCAGAAGGGCAATGATCGCAAGGCGATAGGAACGGGCCATGGCGGTTTTCCTGTCGGGTTTGCGGATGTGTCCGCTTGGGCTCAGGTCGGGTTTAACCGCCCGACGCCGCCGCCGTCAAGGTAGCGCTGGACCACTGTCCCGTTTACGACGGTCGCAGGCAATGACATCTTCCCGCAACACGGGAATGGCGGATTGACGCGATGTCGCTGGAGTTTCTCATCACCTCGCTGATCGTGGTGGCCTCGCCCGGAACCGGGGTGATCCTGACGGTCGCGGCCGGTCTCTCGGGCGGCGGCCGCGCCGCCGCCGTCACCGCCTTCGGCTGCACGCTGGGCATCGTCCCGCACATGGCCGCCGCGATGCTGGGACTGGCCGCCGTGCTGCACGCCAGTGCGCTGGCGTTCGAAGCGGTGAAATGGCTGGGCGTCGCCTATCTGCTCTACATGGCGTGGAGCACGTTGCGCCAGCGCGGCGCGCTGCGCATCGACGGTGCGGCCAATGCCGGCTCGGCGCTGGAAATGACGGCGATGGCGGTCATGGCCAACCTGCTCAATCCCAAGCTCTCGATCTTCTTCCTCGCCTTCCTGCCGCAGTTCGTCAGCACCGCGGGCGATGCCGAGGCGCTGGTGCAGATGCTCGAACTCAGCATCGTCTTCATGCTGATCACCTTCGCCGTCTTCGTGCTTTACGGAGTGTTCGCCGCCTCCGTGCGCGACCACATCGTCACGCGCCCGCGCGTGCTGGCCTGGCTGCGGCGCGGTTTCGCCGCTGCCTTTGTCGGGCTGGGCGCCCGGCTGGCGCTGTCGGAACGCTAGACGCTAGAGGGGATCGCGATCAGGCCGTCGCCACCTGCTCGCCGCGGCTGGCGTAGCGAGCCTCGATGCGGTCCCAGATGCGCGCCTCGAGATGGATGTTGTCGAAGCGGGCGATCTGCTGCAGCCCGGTGGGCGAGGTGACGTTGATCTCGGTCAGGTAGTCGCCGATCACGTCGATGCCGACGAAGATCAGGCCGCGCTCGCGCAGGGTCGGGCCGATCATGTCGCAGATCTCCTCCTCGCGCGACGTCAGCTTGGTCGGCATCGGCTTGCCGCCGGCATGCATGTTGGAACGCGCCTCGCCTTCGGCCGGCACGCGGTTGATGGCGCCGGCCGCCTCGCCGTCGACCAGGATGATGCGCTTGTCGCCCTGCCGCACCTCGGGCAGGTAGCGCTGCACGATCACCGGCTCGCGCGACATCCTGGTGAACATCTCCATCAGCGACGACAGGTTCTCGTCGTCGGGCTTGATGTGGAACACGCCGGCGCCGCCATTGCCGAACAGCGGCTTGACGATGATGTCCTTGTGCTCGGCGCGGAAATCGACGATCTGGCGCATGTCGCTGGTGATCAGCGTCGGCGGCATCAGCCCTTCGAACCTGGTGACGAACAATTTCTCCGGCGCGTTGCGCACCTCGACCGGGTCGTTCACCACCAGCGTCCTGGGATGGACGTGCTCCAGCAGATGCGTGGCGGTGATGTAGGCCATGTCGAACGGCGGGTCCTGGCGCATCAGCACGATGTCGAGCCCGGCCAGGTCGAGCATCTGCGGCTCGCCCAGGGTGAAATGGGCGTCCTTCCGGCGCTCGACCTTCAGCTCCTGGGCGCGCGCCAGCACGCGCCCGTCCTTGAAGCTGAGATCGGCCGGTCCGTAGTGGAACAGCGCATGGCCACGCCGCTGCGCTTCCAGCGCCAGGACGAACGTCGAATCGCCATCGATATCGACGGTCGAGATGTGATCCATCTGGATGGCGACGGCCAGGCTCATGTCTGCCTCTTGAGAGTTCGAGGGACCGAACGGTCCGCGGCGCTAGAGCGGATCATGATTTGAGGGAAGCGTAAACGCTTCCCTCAAATCATGTGAATCCGCTCAATTTTTTATGTGTAGAGCAAATTCACAGAGTTTGACGGCATCGCAAGCGATGCCGTCAAACTCTGATTTGCTCTAGTTAAGCCGCTGCCGCAATTTCTGCAACAGGGCCGCCGCGCCGTGGCGGGCCTCCTCGGCCGCCGGCCTGCCTTCGGACAGGGCGAGGAAGCGCTCCAGCGAGGCGATGGCGGCGGTGGGCCGCTCGGCCTGGGCGGCCAGCACGCCGGTCTCGAACCACAGCTCGGCGCGGTCCGGCGCCACCGCCAGCATGGTTTCCAGCACGCCGATGGCGCCGGCCATGTCGTCGCGCTTCAGCAGCCGCAGCTTCACGTTGTTCTGCAGGCGCAACAGCACCTCCGCGTCCGGCACTTCCCGCAGATGGTCGGGCGCCAGCTCGGCATCCTGCCCGCGCACGCCCTGCAGCAGCTCGCGCAACTGGGCGGCCTCGCAGGCGCGGCCGGCATGGAACGGATCGAGGATGGCGCGGCTGCGGCCCTGGCCGACCCGGATCAGGAAATGGCCGGGAAAATTGAGGCCGGCGGCCTCCTCGCCCAGCGCGCGCGCCACATGGATATAGACGATGCCCAGCGCCACCGGCAGACCCTTGCGCCGCTCCAGCACGCGCGCGAAATCGGCGTTCTGCAGATCGTCGTAGGTGTCGCAATCGCCGGCGAAGCCGAAATCCTCGGCCACCGCTCCCGCCAGCGCCTCGTGCAGCGGCGCGCGCATGGCGCGGGTGCGGGCATTGTCCACCAGCAGCGCCAGCAGGCCGCGATAGGAATCGACATCGGCCAGCTCGCGCCGCGCGGCGCTGAACAGCAGCGCCGCCTCGGCGATGTCGAGCTGCGGCCCGTTATCGCAAAGCAGGCGCAGGCGCGCATGGACGCGCTCGATGGTGCGACGCTGTTCGTTCATGGCGGCATTCTAGCGGCGTCAGCCGACAGCGATAGTCAATAAGACTCACAGGCGTTGCGTCGGCTGAGTGGGGTCGGCTGAGCGGGCGCTCACGCCATGCCGGGCCGCCAGGCATCGGCGATCAGATGCGGCCAACGCCCGCGCCCCACCAGCATCAAGTCGAAGCGCATGTCGCACACCGCCAGCTGCGGATGGCGGGCGATCAACGCCAGGGCGGCGCGCTCGATGCGCAGGCGCTGCGCCAAGGTCAATGCCAGCACGGCGCTGTCGCGATCAGCGCGCGCCTTGACCTCGACGATCGCCAGCACCCGGCCGCGCCTTGCCACAATGTCGATCTCGCCCTGCGGCGCGCGGAAGCGGCGGGCCAGGATGCGATAGCCCTTCAGCCGCAGCGCCATGACGGCGAGGAACTCGGAAGCGCGGCCATAGCGTTCCGCCCGCTGCCGGCGCTGCAGCCGTCCCTCGGCCCGTTTCATTCTTCCGGCCCGGCCGCCGCTTTCAGCCGCAAGGCGCGGGCATAGACCAGCTTGCGCGCCGCACCCGTGGTGGCGGCGACGTCGGCCACCGCCTGCTTCAGCGACGATGTCTCCAGCGCCTGGCGCAGCATGGCATCGATCGCGGCATCGTCGATGGCCGCCGCTTCCCGCAGCGGCGGGCCGATGACCAGCACGATCTCGCCCCGGGGCACGTCGGCCGCCGCATAATGTGCGGCCAGCTCCGACAGCGTGCCGCGGCGCACTTCCTCGAATTTCTTGGTCAGTTCGCGGCCGATGGCGGCGGACCGGTCGCCCAGCATCTGCAGCGCGTCGGCCAGGCTCGCCGCCAGCCGGCGCGGCGAGTCGAACAGCACCAGGCTGGCCTGGACCGATGCCAGTTCCCCCAGCACCCGTCGTCGCTCCGCGCCGCGCTCGGGCAGGAAGCCGGCGAAGAGAAAACGGTCGGTCGGCAGGCCCGCCAGGCTCAGCGCCGCCAGCACCGAAGAGGCCCCGGGCAGGGCCGTCACCGGCAGGCCGGCATGGGCCGTCTCGCGCACCAGCCGGTAGCCGGGATCGGCGATCAGCGGCGTGCCGGCATCCGACACCAGCGCCACGATCTTCCCTTCGCGCAGGGCCTGCAGGATCTGCGGCCTGACCTTCTCCGCGTTGTGGTCGTGATAGGCGATCTGCGTCGCGCGGATGCCATAAATCGCCAATAGCTTCGCCGTCACGCGCGTATCCTCGCAGGCGATCAGGTCGGCGCTCCGCAGCACGTCCAGGGCCCGCAGGGTTATGTCGCGGGCATTGCCGATCGGCGTGGCGACCAGATAAAGGCCCGGCTGCGGTTTACTTGGCGGAACCGCCTCGCTAGGCTCCGCGTTGGAAGCGCGATCGGCGGAGGAGAATTCAATTGGCACGCGAAACTAGCTCCCGTCTGGCGCCTTCCCGCTGGGGTCGTGGCGCAGCGATTGCTGCGCTTTCCCTGTTGATTCTCGGCCTGGCGGCCTGCGGCGGACCCCGGTCGAGCCCGCAGACTAGCACCCAGGCCGCCGTCAGCCCACCGCCGCCCATCACCACGCCGTTCCCAACCGGACCGATGGCCGGCCCGCCGCCCTCGCCCGACGGCAAGACGCGCATCGCGCTGCTGCTACCGCTGTCCGGGCCCAGCCGCGACATCGGCAACGCCATGCTGGAGGCGGCGCAACTGGCGCTGTTCGATCTGGGCAAGCCGGAGATCGTGCTGCTGCCGCAGGACACCACGGAGACGCCGGAAGGCGCGGTGGCCGCCGCCGAGAAGGCGATCGGCGAAGGCGCGCAGATCATCCTGGGGCCGCTCTTCGCCGCCTCGACCACCGCCGTGGCGCCGATCGCGCACAATGCGGGGCTGCAGGTCATCTCCTTCTCCAACGATCCCACCGTCGCCGGCCCCGGCATTTACCTGATGGGCTTCACCGCGCAGCCGCAGGTCGAGCGGGTGATCAACTATGCCGCCAGCCAGGGCCTGAACCGCATGGCGGTGCTGGCGCCCAGTTCGCCCTATGGCCACACCGTGGTCGCGGCCATGGAAGAGGCCGCGCGCAATCGCGGCGCCTTCGTGCACCCGGTCGGCTTCTTCGATCCGCAGGGCCAGGACATCAACGCCAGCGTCACCAGCTTCGCCGCCTCGGCGCGCGGGGTGCAGGCGGTGATGGTGCCGGTGGGCGGCGCGCGGCTGTCGCAGGTGGTGCCGCTCTTGGCCTATCGCGATCTCGATCCGCGCCAGACCAAGTATCTCGGCACCGGGGTATGGGACGTGCCCAACATCTGGCGCGAGGGCGCGCTGCTGGGCGCCTGGTACGCCGCACCACCGCCGGAACCCCGCGCCGATTTCGAGCGACGCTTCAACGAGACCTATGGCCGCCAGCCGCCGCGGCTGGCGACGCTGGCCTACGACGCCACCGCCCTGGCCGGCCTGCTCGGCACCAAGGTGCCCGGCGGCGTGCTGCTGACGGAACAGTCGTTGACCGATCCCAACGGCTTCGCCGGCGTCGACGGCATCTTCCGCTGGGGACCGGACGGGCTGCCGCAGCGCGGCCTGGCGGTGATCGAGATCCAGCGCAACGGCGTGCGCACCATCAGCCCCGCGCCGGCCAGCTTCCAGGACCAGACGTCGATGCTGGTGCGCTAGTCGAGCAGCTTCAGCAACAGCGCGTTGAGAACCTGACGGCCGGCCGGGGTAGCAACCAGCCGGCTGTCTTGCGTTTGCAGCAAGCCGTTATCGATCAGGGGCGCCAGTTTTTCCCGGTCGAGTGCGACATCGACGCCGCGCGCCGCCAGCGCTGCAAGATCGACGCCTTCGACCAGGCGCAGCCCCATCATCAGCGCCTCGCGCCGCATGGTTTCGGCATCGACGGTTTCGCTTTCCGCCGTGCCGTAACCTGACGCCTCGACCTGCTCCAGCCACGCCTCCGGTCCGCTGCGGCGGCGGGTGCCGATCTTCACTCCGTTGCGCATGAAGCGGCCATGCGCGCCGGGGCCGATGCCGACATAGTCCTCGTAGCGCCAGTAGACGAGGTTGTGCCGCGACTCGCCGCCGGGCCTGGCATGGTTGGAGATCTCGTAGGCGGGCAGACCCGCAGCCTCCAGCCGCTCCTGCGTGGTCTCGTAAAGAACGGCAGCATGATCCTCGTCGGGCACGGCGAATTTGCCCCTGGCGTGATCGGTCCAGAACCGGGTGCCGCGCTCGATGGTGAGTTGATAGAGCGAGAGATGATCGCCCGCCAGCACGACGGCTTCGTCCAGCTCCTGCCGCCAGTCCGCCAGCGTCTGCTCGGGACGGGCATAGATCAGGTCGAAGGAGTAGCGGTCGAAATGCCGGCGCGCGGTGTCGATGGCGGCCAGCCCTTCCTTCAGGTCATGCGCGCGGCCGAGAAACCGCAGCGGCTCCTCGCGCAGCGCCTGGATGCCCAGCGACAGGCGGTTGACCCCGGTCTGACGCAAGGCGGCGAAGTTTTCGGCCTCGACCGAGGAGGGATTGGCCTCCAGCGTGATCTCGACATCATCGTCTACGCGCCACAGCCGGCCGATGCGTTCGATCACCGCCGCCACCGTGTCCGGCGGCATCAGGCTGGGCGTGCCGCCGCCGAAGAAGACGCTGGTGACGGTGCGGGCGGGCGCCTCCTGCGCGGCGTGATCGAGTTCGCGCAACAGCGCCTGGCGCCAGCGCGCCTGGTCGACCCGTTCGCGCACATGCGAGTTGAAGTCGCAATAGGGGCACTTGGCGACGCAGAACGGCCAGTGGACATAGACGCCGAAGCCGGGCTGCCGGCTCACGCAAAGCACTTCCGGTACAGCGCCTGCACGGCGCGGGCGCGGTGCGAGTTGGCGTTCTTCTCGCCCGGCGCCATCTCGGCGAAGACCCGAGTCTCGCCCTCCGGCAGGAAATAGGGATCGTAGCCCCAGCCGCCCTGGCCGCGCCCCGGATGCACCAGCCGGCCGCGCACCTCGCCCTCCGCCGTCTCGACATGCCCGTCCGGCCAGGCGAGCGCCAGCACGGTGACGAAACGCGCCGACCGGTCGGGATTGCCGTTCAGCCGGTCAAGAATGCGGCGCATCGCCAGTTCGTGATCGCGCTGCGGGCCGCCGATATCGGCGGTGATCACCCCCGGCCAGCCGGCCAGCGCCTGGACCTCCAGCCCGGTATCGTCGGCCAGCGCCGGCAGGCCGCTGGCCGCCACGGCGGCGCGCGCCTTGATCAGCGCGTTTTCCAGGCAGGTGGCACCGGTCTCCTCCGGTTCGGGCAGGCCCAGCGTGCCGGCGCCGACCAGCTCGACGCCGGCAGGCGCCAGCACGGCGGCGATCTCGGCCAGCTTGCCCTTGTTGTGGCTGGCCAGCACCAGCCTGCTGCCGTCGAACCTGCGTGTCATGTTCCGCCCATGACTGCCTTTGGTTTCCCTCGCTTCGGCCCGCCCGGCAGCCCGCCTCGCCGCCAGCGCTCAGGCCGCGCGCTTAAGCCGAGGTCAGGCCCAGCGCCCGGCGCTGCAGCGTCGACAGCTCGCCCACGCCCTTGCGCGCCAGCCGGAACAGCTCGGCGAACTGCGCGTCGGTGAACGGGTCCTTCTCCGCCGTGCCCTGCACCTCGACGATCTGCCCGTTGGCGGTCAGCACGAAATTGGCGTCCGCCTCGGCCGTGCTGTCCTCGGCATAGTCGAGGTCGAGCACCGCCCTACCCTTGTAGAGGCCGCAGGAGATCGCCGCCACCTGGCCGGTCAGCGGCATCTTGAACAGCTTGCCCTGCGCCAGCAGCCGGGCGAAGGCCGAATGCAGGGCGATCCACGAGCCGGTGACCGCCGCGGTGCGGGTGCCGCCATCGGCCTGGATCACGTCGCAATCGACCTTGACCTGCATTTCGCCCATCAGCTTCAGGTCGGTGACGGCGCGCAGGGCGCGGCCGATCAGGCGCTGGATTTCCTGCGTCCGGCCGCTCTGCCGGCCCTTGGCCGCCTCGCGGTCGGTGCGGGTGTTGGTCGAGCGCGGCAGCATGCCGTATTCGGCCGTCACCCAGCCCTGGCCGGTGTTGCGCAGGAACGGCGGCACCCGCTCCTCCACCGAGGCGGTGCACAGCACATGGGTGTCGCCGAACTTCACCAGGCAAGAGCCCTCGGCATGCTTGGAGAAGCCGGTAACGAAATCGATGGCGCGCAACTGGTCGGGCGCGCGGCCGGAAGGACGCATGGGATTTCCCTGGAACTGTTTGATCGGCCGCGACCCTATAGCAGTCGGGTTGGCGGCGCCAGTCGGCAGGGCCGGCCTCGCATTGACGGCAGCGGGGTCGCTTACTAGATTCGTTTGCCACGGGAAAAACGGAAAATGCAGCGGATTCTTGGGCATATGGGCGGATTGGCGGGCGGTGGCGCGCAGGCGTCGACCGAGCGGCTGATCGTCGAGCTCAACGAGCGCAGCCGCGAGATTTTCCGCCGGGTGGTGGAATCCTACCTGGAGACCGGCGAACCGGTCGGCTCGCGCTCCATCGCCCGCCGCCTGTCGGAGAACCTGTCGCCGGCCACGATCCGCAACGTCATGTCCGACCTGCAGGATCTGGGCCTGCTGTTCGCCCCCCATACCTCGGCCGGCCGGCTGCCGACCGATGCCGGGTTGCGGCTGTTCGTCAACGGGCTGCTGGAAGTGGGGCATTTGAGCCGCGACGAGCGCGAGGCGATCGACGCGCGCTGCGCCTCGATCGGCCGCTCGGTCGGCGACGTGCTGGAGCAGGCTACCGGCATGCTGGCCGGCCTGTCGCGGGCCGCCGGCGTCGTGGTGGCGCCCAAGAGCGAGCGGCCGCTGAAGCACATCGAGTTCGTCAATCTGGGCCCCGGCCGGGCGCTGGTGGTGATGGTCAATTCCGCCGGCGTGGTCGAGAACCGCATCATCGAGGTGCCGCTGGGCGTGCCGCCCTCCTCGCTGATCGAGGCCACCAACTACCTCAATGCGCGGCTGTCCGGCAAAACGCTGGAGGAGGCGCGCGAGGCGATCCTGGCCGAGCTGCGCGAGCAGCGCGCCGCCCTGGACGATCTGACGCAGCGCGTGATCGAGCTGGGGCTGGCGACCTGGGCCGACGACAGCGGCAGCGCGCTGATCGTGCGCGGCCAGGCCAAGCTGCTGGAGGACGTGACGGCGCTGGAGGATCTGGAAGCGATCCGCCGGCTGTTCGAGGCGCTGGAGCGCGGCGAGACTTTCATGAAGCTGCTGGACCTTGCCAACCGGGCCGAAGGTGTCCAGATATTCATCGGCGCCGAAAATCCGCTGTTCGGCAATGCCGGCTGTTCGGTGGTGGTCGCCCCCTTCACCGACGGCCGCGACCGGATCGTCGGCGCCATCGGCGTGGTCGGCCCTACCAGGCTGAACTATGCCCGCATCATCCCGCTGGTCGACTACACGGCCAAGGTCATCGGCCGCATCGTCGGCTGAGCATCAAGAGAAGTTGTGGTGAAAGGGTTGCGCGATGTCGCAAGACGATAAGGATTTGTCCAAAGCCGGCCAGGAAAGCGCCATGGGCGCCGGCCGCGAGTTCGACCCCGATGGCGACGACGGCACGCTCGACATTCCCAGCGCGCCCCAGAGCGGCGGCGCCGCCGGCGCGCATCCCGACGCGGCCCAGCAGCGCATCGCCGAGCTGGAGGCCCAGGTTGCGGAGATGCGCGACCAGGCGCTGCGCGCCATGGCCGAGGCCGAGAACGTGCGCAAGCGCCTGCAGCGGGAGATGGAGGACTCGGTGAAGTTCGCCGTGACCCGGTTCGCCCGCGACATGCTGTCGGTGGCCGACAATCTGGGCCGCGCCCTGCAGGCCGCGCCCGCCGACCGCGAGCAGCTCGACCCCGCCATGAAGGGCCTGGTCGAGGGCGTCGAGGCCACCGAGCGCGAGCTGATGGCGATCTTCGAGCGCAACGGCATCAAGAAGATCGAGCCGATCGGCCAGCCCTTCAACCCCGAATACCACCAGGCGGTGATGGAAGTGCCGACCAACGAGCATCCGCCCGGCACGGTGGCGATGATGATGCTGCCGGGCTACAAGCTGAAGGAACGCCTGCTGCGCCCGGCGATGGTCGGGGTGGCGAAGGCGGGATAGTCGCCCGTCCCTGGCCTGATTTCGCGGGGTTTGGCGGGCTCGCCCGATGATTCCGTCAAACCCCGATTTGCTTTAGGTTTCTCCTCCGGTCCGTCAGGGGAGAAACGCCCATGCTGAAGTTTTTCTACTCTCCAGGCAGCTGCGCCGTGGCGACGCATATCGCGCTGGTCGATGCCGGCACGCCCTATGAAGCGGTGCGGCTGAACCTCGCCAACCAGGACCAGCGCCAGCCCGAATACCTGGCCATCAATCCCAAGGGGCGCGTGCCGGCCCTGGTCACCGACCAAGGCGTGCTGACGGAAACGCCGGCGCTTCTGGCCTATCTCGCGCAGCGCTTTCCCGCCGCCGGGCTGGCGCCGCTGGACGATGCTTTCGCCTTTGCCCGCGTGCAGGCCTTCAACGCCTATCTCTGCGCCACCGTCCATGTCGCCTTCGCCCACCGCACGCGCCCCTATCGCTGGGCCGACGAGCCGGAAGCCCTCGACGCCATGAAACGCAAGACGCCGCAGAACGTCACGCAGTGCTTCGAGCTGATCGAGCGCGACCTCGCGGGCCAATGGGTGATGGGCGAGCGCTATACGATCTGCGATCCCTATCTCTTCACCCTGGCGGGATGGCTGGAAGCCGCCGGCGTGGATACCTCCCGGTTCCCGCGCGTGATGGCGCATCGCGAACGCTGCGCGGCGCTGCCCAACGTCAAACGTGCGCTCGCCGAGCAGCGGGCCTGACCGGAGCGCATCGCTCTACGCCGCCCGCCTTTCCGGATAGCGCAAATCCTCGGGCAGGCCGTTGCCCATCAGGTCGACGAAGTTGTCGCAGTAGAAACGCTGGCGGGCGCGGTCGCAGAGGCCGGCCAGGGCCTCGCCGAAGCGCTTCATCGGGTTGCGGCCGCCCTCGACATGCGGGTAGTCGGAAGAGAACAGGCAGATTTCCTCGCCCGCCTGTTCGACGATCCAGCCCGTGTCCTCGTGCGGATAGGGCGTGACGCGGATCTGCCGCTTCACGTACTCGCTGGGCTTCAGGCTCATCTGCTGCAGCCGCTCCTCGTTGCGGATGAAGGCGGCATGCGCCGAATCGAGCGCGCGCATCCAGCCCGGCACCCAGGCCGCGCCCTGCTCGATGACGCCGATCTTCAGCGTCGGGAAGCGGTCCAGCACGCGGTCCAGGATCAACGTGGCCAGGGTCTGCATCACCGGGTACGGGATCGCCATGTAGTCGACCGAGCGGAAATTCTCCGCCCCGCCATGGAAATCGGGCACCGGCGGCAGGCCGTTGTTGAAATAGTCGGGGCTGAGGAGCTGTCCGCCGCCGCCGACATGGAAGACGACGGGGATGCCCGCCTCCTGCGCCCGCGCCCACAGCCCGTCCAGTCCGACATGCGAGGGCGAATGGCCGACCGGGCATTGCGAGGGAATGAGCAGCGCCTTGGCGCCCTGGCCGATGGCTTCCTCCGTCACCGCGTCGATGCGCGCCAGATCGGCCAGCGGAACATAGAGGGTCGACAGCAGGCGCCGGTCGACGGCGCAGAAATCGACCATCAGGCGGTTGTGCAGCCGCGCCAGCGCATAGGCGAAGTCGATGTCGTCGCCGCGCTCGGCCTCGGCGAGAAAGCCCGACAGCATGGTGTTGAAGACCAGCTGGCTGGCGACGCCGATATGGTCGAGCGCGGCCGGCCGGTCCTCGCGCCGGAATGAACCGATGCCGTCCCAGCTCTTGCGCAGCATGATCTCTGCTGCGTCGCGCGCCCGCCACTGCGGATCGTCGTGCAGTGCCGCCACCTGCGGCATGCGGTCGTGATAGCCAGCGACCGAGCGGAACACGTCCAGCGCCCTGACCTTCTCGCGCCACTGCCGCTCGACATGGGCGTCGAGCATTTCCGGCGTTTCCATGATGTGGGCGTCGGCGTCGTGGACGAGGCGATCCTGGATATAGGGCATGGCGCTCTCCCGTCTGGCCGGCGCATGGAATCTGGCGCGGCGGATTTTGACGCCAATGATAGACCCGCGCTCCGGACCGCGGCAATCGGCCGGGCGTTCCGCGACGCGGATCGGCTTGCGCCGGATCAATTGCTTGCCGCGTTCCTCCGCTATAGTGGCGCCATGCTCAGCCTGCGCCGCATCGGCATCGACACCTATCGCGAGAACGTCGCCTTCCTGCGCCGCGACTGCACCGCCTATCAGGCGGACGAGTTCCGCGTGCTCAACCGCATCGAGGTGCAGGCCAGCGACGGTGCCGGCCGGCGCATCCGCGCCACGCTCAACATCGTCGATCCCGGGCCGATCATGGCGGCGGGCGACCTCGGCCTGTCGAACGAGGCGTTCCGCCAGCTCGGCCTGCCCGAAGGCGCCCAAGTGTCGATCGAGGCGGCCGCGCCGCCGGCCTCGCACGATGCGCTGCGCGGCAAGGTGCTGGGCCGCCGGCTCAGCCAGGCCGACCTCTACGCCATCGTCGCCGACATGGTCGCCGGCCGCTATTCCAAGATGGAGGTGGCCGCCTTCCTGGCCGCCTCGGCCAACAGCCTGACGCACGAGGAGGTGCTGGGCCTGACCCGGGCCATGATCGACACCGGCACCCGGCTCGACTGGACCGGCCGGCCCGGCCACATGGTGGTCGACAAGCACTGCATCGGCGGCATCCCCGGCAACCGCACCACCATGATCGTGGTACCGATCGTCGCCGCCCACGGTCTGGTGATGCCCAAGACCTCGTCGCGCGCCATCACCTCGCCTGCCGGCACCGCCGACACGATGGAGGTGCTGGCCCGGGTCGATCTCGGCATCGAGGAAATGCAGGACGTAGTCGAGCGCGAGAACGCCTGCCTGGCCTGGGGCGGGCACGTCAATCTCTCGCCGGCCGACGACCTGTTCATCACCGTCGAACGGCCGCTGTCGATCGACAGCCGCGAGCAGATGGTGGCGTCGATCCTGTCCAAGAAGGTGGCGGCGGGCGCCACGCACTTGCTGCTCGACATCCCGGTCGGGCCCAGCGCCAAGGTGCGCAGCGGCGAGGACGCCACCCGCCTGCGCAAGCTGTTCGAATACATCTCCGACGCCATCGGCCTGCGGATCGAGATCGTGATGACCGACGGGCGCCAGCCGATCGGCCGCGGCATCGGCCCGGTGCTGGAGGCGCGCGACGTGCTGGCGGTGCTGCGCAACGAGGCGGACGCGCCGGCCGATCTGCGGGAGAAGTCGCTGCAGCTCGCCGGCCAGTTGCTGGAGTTCGATCCCGTCCTGCGCGGCGGCGAGGGCTTCGCCCGCGCCCGCGACATTCTCTATTCCGGTGAGGCGCTGGCGAAGTTCGAGCGCATCGTCGAGCGGCAGGGGCGCAACCCGCACCCGCCGCAGCCCGGTCCGCTGATATGGGAAGCGGTTTCGCCCGCGGCCGGAACGGTGCAGGCCATCGACTGCCTGCGCCTGGCGCGCATCGCCCGGCTGGCCGGCGCGCCCATCGCCAAAGGCGCGGGCATCGACCTGCTGAAGAAATGCGGGCAGAGCGTGCGCGCCGGCGAGCCGCTCTATCGCGTCCACGCCACGCTGGGCACCGACCTCGCCTTCGCCCGCGCCCATGCCGAGGCCGGCAACGGCTACCGGATCGCCGCATGAGCATCACCCTGTCGATCCATGGCGCGGCCGGGACCGTCACCGGCTCCTGCTACCTGGTCGAGCACGAGAACGGCCGGCTGCTGGTCGATTGCGGCATGTTCCAGGGCTCCAAGACGCTGCGGGAGCTGAATTACGGACCGTTTCCCTTCGATCCCGCCACGCTCGACGCGGTGCTGCTGACCCACGCCCATATCGACCACAGCGGCCTGGTGCCGAAGCTGGTGCGCCTGGGCTATGCCGGGCGCGTCATCGCCACCGAGGCGACACGCGATCTGCTGGCCTACATGCTGCCCGATTCGGGCGCGCTGCAGGAAACCGATGTCGAGCGGCTGAACCGGCGCAACGCGCAGCGTGGCCGCGAACCGGTCGAGCCGATCTACACCCGCGCCGATGCCGAGGCCTGCCTCGGCCGCATCGACGGCGTCGCCTACCGGCAATGGACGACGGTGGGGCGCGGCGTGCGGGCCCGCTTCTGGGACGCCGCCCATATCCTGGGATCGGCCTCAATCGAGCTGGAGGTCGAGGACAGCGTCGACGGTCCCCTGCGCCTGCTGTTCTCGGGCGATATCGGCCCCGGCGGCCGGCCGCTGAAAGCCGCGCCGACCGGGCCGCACGGCTTCGACGTGCTGGTGATGGAAAGCACCTATGGCGACATCGACCGGCCGGAACTGTCGGAGAGCGAGCGGCGCGAGGTGCTGCGCAAGGAGGTGCGGCTGGCGCTGAAGCGCGGCGGCAACCTGCTCATTCCCAGCTTCGCCGTCGAGCGCACGCAGGAGCTGCTGTTCGACCTCGCCATGCTGATCGATTCGGGCGCCCTGCCGGCGGTGCCGGTGTTCATCGATTCGCCGCTGGCGGCGCGCGCCACCGAGGTCTTCGTCGCCCATGCCCGCCAGCGGAAGGACGGCCGGCGCGTCGCCGAGGCGCTGCGGCGGCGCAACTTCCACGTCACCGAGACGGTCGAGCAGAGCAAGGCGATCGGCCGCGTCAATGGCGGCGCCATCGTGCTGGCCGGCTCCGGCATGTGCGACGGCGGGCGCATCCGCCACCACCTGAAGGCCAATCTGTGGCGCTACAACGCCACCTTGCTGCTGGTCGGCTTCCAGGCCGCCGGCACGCTGGGCCGCGTGCTGCTGGACGGCGCGCCGGCGGTGCGCATCCACGGCGAGGAAGTGGTGGTGAAGGCCGAGATCAGGTCGATCGACGTCTATTCCGGTCACGCCGACCGCAGCCAGCTGGTCGACTGGGTCGCCGCCCGCCAGAGCGATCCCGCCGCCGGCGGTCACATTTTTCTCACACATGGCGAGGCTATGGCGGCGCGCGGCCTGCGCAACGCGCTGCTGGCGCGCGGCTGGGACCGCCGCCACCTTGCAATCGCCCAGATGGACGAGCACGTAACCATCGCCGCCCACGGCGTGCGGCGGCACCCGGTCGAACACCCGCGCGTGCTGCGCCAGCAGGCCGGCCGGCCGGACTGGCACAACGAGTATGCCGCCACCGTCCTGGCGCTGAGCAAGAAGCTGCGCGAGCTGCCCGACGACGAGGCGCGCGAGGCGCTGCTGGCGCAGCTGCGGCACGATCTGCGGCAGAGCGCGGGACGGCGCGGCAGGAAAGGACCGAAATGAGCTTGCGACGATTGCTGGCCGGCGCTCTCGCTGCAACGCTGATCGGCCCGGCCGCCGCCATGGTAGCCATGGCCGCCCCCGGCGAGGCGCTGCCGCCCCAGGCGCCGCTGGTCGACTACGCCATGGTGTTCGAGTTCACCCGCGCCGAGGCCGGCCATTCCGAGACCGGCCGGCGCGGCATCGCCATTTCCGGCACGCGGGTGCGCGACCAGACACTGGGCGGCGGGGCGGGCAGCGACCCCAGGGTCTATATCGGCGACAAGGCCACCGGCCAGGTGACCGAGTTCGATCCCGCCGACCCCGACCGCAAGGCCAGGCGGGGGCCGATGGGCGACGTGCTGCTGCCGATGGTCGACGGTTATGGCCGGGTGGTGCAGCTTATGGGCCCGCCGCGGCCGCTGGGCAGCGACCGGGTTGCCGGCCGCGACTGCAGGGTGCTGCGCTGGCAGCTCGGCGAGGATCGGCAGGACTGGTGCGTCGATCACCAGGGCATCGTGCTGCGGGCCGAGCGCAAGGCGGGCCTGATCGAGACCCGCATGGAAGCGCTCGAACTGAAGGTCGGACCGCAGTCGGAAGCCCTGTTCCAGGTGCCCGACGGGTTCACCGTCGAGGACGCCGATCCCTAGGGCAATTTCTGCCGACGGCCGTTCCGGATCGGTTTCTATCGGTTTTACAACCGCTTCGACTCTGGGCCAGCGACGGGCAAGAATCATGCCTGTTGCCCGTTTTGCGGCGTTGCGCCGGCCAAAAGGGCTCCTTATATACCCGCGTGACAGCCGGGGTCTTCGCCCCGGCGGCATTTCCTGAAGCCTGAACCTGGGGGGTTTGCGGGCGCCTTTCATGGGTCCGGAATCCTGCCGAGAAATAGAGGGACAGCATGTCGAAGATCATCGGTATCGACCTTGGCACGACTAATTCCTGCGTCGCGGTCATGGAAGGCAAGGACGTCAAGGTCATCGAGAACGCCGAAGGCGCGCGCACCACGCCGTCGATGGTCGCTTTCACCGAAAGCGGCGAGCGCCTGGTCGGCCAGGCCGCCAAGCGCCAGGCGGTGACCAATCCGCAGAACACGCTTTACGCCATCAAGCGCCTGATCGGCCGCAACAGCGCCGATCCGATCGTCCAGAAGGACATCGGCATGGTGCCGTACAAGATCGTCAAGGGCGACAACGGCGACGCCTGGGTCGAGGCCCGCGGCCAGAAATATTCCCCGAGCCAGGTCTCGGCCTTCATCCTGCAGAAGATGAAGGAAACCGACGAATCCTATCTCGGCGAGAAGGTCACCCGCGCCGTCATCACCGTCCCCGCCTACTTCAACGACGCCCAGCGCCAGGCGACCAAGGACGCCGGCCGCATCGCCGGCCTCGAAGTCGAGCGCATCATCAACGAGCCGACCGCGGCCGCCCTGGCCTACGGGCTGGAGAAGAAGGGTGCGGGCACCATCGTGGTGTACGACCTGGGCGGCGGCACCTTCGACGTGTCGATCCTGGAGATCGGCGACGGCGTGTTCGAGGTCAAGGCTACCAACGGCGACACCTTCCTGGGCGGCGAAGACTTCGACATGCGCGTGATCGAGTATCTCGCGGCCGAGTTCAAGAAGGAGAGCGGCATCGACCTGCGCTCCGACCGGCTGGCGCTGCAGCGCCTGAAGGAGGCGGCGGAGAAGGCCAAGATCGAGCTGTCGAGCGCCAAGGAGACCGAGATCAACCTGCCGTTCATCACCGCCGACGCATCCGGGCCCAAGCACCTGACGATGAAGCTGTCGCGCGCCAAGCTCGAGGCGCTGGTGGACGATCTGGTCCAGCGCACCATCGAGCCCTGCAAGGCGGCCCTGCGCGACGCCGGCCTGTCGGCGGGCGAGATCGGCGAGGTGATCCTGGTCGGCGGCATGACCCGCATGCCCAAGATCGCCGAGACGGTGAAGAACTTCTTCGGCAAGGAGCCGCACAAGGGCGTCAACCCGGACGAGGTGGTGGCGGTCGGTGCGGCCATCCAGGGCGGCGTGCTGAAGGGCGACGTCAAGGACGTGCTGCTGCTCGACGTGACCCCGCTGTCGCTGGGCATCGAGACCCTGGGCGGCGTGTTCACCCGCCTGATCGACCGCAACACCACGATCCCGACCAAGAAGAGCCAGGTCTTCTCGACCGCCGAGGACAACCAGACGGCGGTGACGATCCGGGTCTTCCAGGGCGAGCGCGAGATGGCGGCCGACAACAAGCTCCTGGGCCAGTTCGACCTGGTCGGCATCCCACCCGCGCCGCGCGGCCTGCCGCAGGTCGAGGTCACCTTCGACATCGACGCCAACGGCATCGTGCAGGTGTCGGCCAAGGACAAGGCCACCAACAAGGAGCAGCAGATCCGCATCCAGGCCTCCGGCGGGTTGAGCGAGAACGACATCCAGCGCATGGTCAAGGAAGCCGAGGAGCATGCCTCCGAGGACAAGAAGAAGCGCGAGCTGGTCGAGGCCCGCAACCAGGCCGAATCGCTGATCCACTCCAGCCAGAAGAACCTGGCCGAGTACGGCGACAAGGTCGCGGCCGAGGATAAGGCCGCCGTCGAGGGCGCGATCGAGGCCCTGAAGGCGGTGACCGGCAGCGAAGACGTGGCCGAGATCAAGGCCAAGACCGATGCGCTGGCGCAGGCGGCGATGAAGCTGGGCGAAGCCATGTACAAGGCCCAGCAGGCCTCGGCCGACGCGGCGCAAGGTGCGGGCGGCGCCGGCGCGGCCGGCGGTCCCCAGCCGGGCGGCGACGACAAGGTGGTCGATGCCGACTTCGAGGAAGTGAAGGACGACAAGAAGAACTAGGTCGTCGGAAACGATGAAACCGGTCCGCCCCGCTTCAGCCCGTGACATGATCGCCGGCTTGCGGGGCGGAGCTTTTTCGGGGAGCCCGGCGGGCCGGCGCATAGTCTTTGGTGGAGCGGACCTTCCATGACGGGGCAGGACTACTACGAAATTCTGGGGTGCGAGCGGAGCGCCAGCGCCGATGAGCTGAAGAAGGCCTATCGCAAGCTGGCCATGCAGCACCATCCCGACCGCAATCCCGGCGACAAGGCGGCGGAGCAGAAGTTCAAGGAAATCAGCCACGCCTACGACGTGCTGAAGGACGATCAGAAGCGCGCCGCCTATGACCGCTACGGCCCGGCGGCGTTCGAGAACGGCAATGGCGGCCGCGGCGGCCCCGGCGCCGGCTTCGAATTCAATTTCGGTGCCGGCTTCGCCGACATCTTCGAGGAGATGTTCGGCATGGGCGGCAATGCCCGCCGCCAGCAGCAGGGATCGGGGCGCGGCTCGGACCTGCGCTACAATCTGGAAATCTCGCTGGAAGACGCTTTCGCCGGCTCCGAGGCGCGCATCCGCGTGCCCAGCTCGATCGCCTGCGAGGACTGCTCCGGGACCGGTGCCGCGGCCGGCTCCAAGCCGATCACCTGTCCCGGCTGCCAGGGCCGCGGCCGCATCCGCGCCCAGCAGGGCTTCTTCACCGTCGAGCGCACCTGCAGCCAGTGCCAGGGCGCCGGCCGGGTGATCGAGAATCCCTGCCGCAAATGCTCCGGCTCCGGCCGGGTGCGCCAGGAGCGCACGCTGCAGGTCAAGATTCCGGCCGGCGTCGAGGACGGCACGCGCATCCGGCTGGCCGGTGAGGGCGAGGCGGGCATGCGCGGCGCGCCGGCCGGCGATCTCTACGTCTTCCTCAGCATCCGCCAGCACGAGATTTTCCAGCGCGACGGCGCCAACATCTTCTGCCGCGTGCCGCTGCCGATGACGGCGGCGGCGCTGGGCGGCCAGGTCGAGGTGCCGACGGTGGACGGCAGCCGCGCGCGCATCACCATCCCGCCCGGCGTGCAGAGCGGCCACCAGTTCCGCCTGCGCGGCAAGGGCATGACCGTGATGCGTTCCTCGGTGCGCGGCGACATGTACGTGCAGGCCGTCGTCGAAACGCCGGTCAACCTCACCGCCAAGCAGCGCGACCTGCTGAAGGAGTTCGAGAAGGCCGGCGGGTCGAAGCCCACCAGCCCCGAATCGGAAGGCTTCTTCAGCCGCGTCAAGGAGCTGTGGCGGGAGATCAAGGATTAGGCGGAAGCGTAAACGCTTCCACTACCAATCCCGGTCCGTTTCAGGTTTGAGCCGCAGCACCGGCCGAGCCTTGCCGCCTCTCTCACCCGCCACCACTGGCACCAGACCAACCGGTAATTCCCTGGGCCGTACTGGCTGATCGGCTAGCGGCAAAGGAGCAACATCACTCCCAATTCCGCCACCAACGGCTGCAGCGCAATTGTTTGCGCACAGGCGCCCATGGCAGGCTTCGTGCCGGGGCCACCTCAGTCTGCCAACGTCGCGCCAGGCGACGCATCCGGGGTCAGGAAATGCCGGTCAGCCGCGAGCTTGCTTTGGCCTTGCGCGTCGAGGGCAAGCCGCGCGCCATGGGCCGGCGCGAATTTCTCGCCGCGGCGCCGCTATTGCTTGGCGCCTCGGCCGTCTCGGCCAGCGACAGGCACTGGCTGCTCGGCACCTGGGAGGGCGAACGCCGCAACGTCGGCGCGCGCAATCGCACCGGCAGCGAACGTAAGCTGGTCGTCACCTCCGTCAATGCCGCCGGCACCAGCGCCAGGGCGCAGTGGATCGTCTCGACCGCCACGGTGAACGTCACGCTGGCGATCGATGGCGACGTGGTGAGCTTCACGACGCCCGGCGCCCAGGGCAATTCCTACCGGCTGGCGCGCCAGGGCGACGGGCTCGAAGGTACCTGGACCAATCGGAGCCGCGGCAACAGCGGCGCCGTAACCCTCTTCAAACAGTGAAAGGATATCCATGCCGGCATTGCGCGCTGTCCTGCTTGCACTTCTCTTGTCGATCGGCGTCGCGGGCCACTCGGCCGCCCAGCAGCACTGGCTGCAGGGTACGTGGACGGGCGCGATGACCAACCTGCCGCCCACCAACCGGTTCGGCGCCGACCGCACGCTGGAAGTCACCTCGGTGGCGCCCGACGGCGCCAGCGCCAGCGGCACCTGGACTTCCGCCGCCGCCAAGGTCCCCCTTGCCATCGCCATCGCGGGCGAGACTGTCAGCTTCACCAGCCCCGGCAGCGCCGGCGCGGTCTACAAGCTGACGCGCAAGGGTGGCATTATGGAGGGAAGCTGGGCCGCCGTGGCCGGCAGCGCCGGCGGTTCGCTGTCGCTGAAGAAACAGTAGAATCGGGACGGCACGGCCGAACCGGAGCAGGTCCTGCCATGAGCCGTCCCTCTCTCGTCACCTTCGCCGATGGCCGGCCGCGCTGCGGCTGGCTGGGCGACGATCCGCTCTATATCGACTATCACGACCGCGAATGGGGCGTGCCGCTGCGCGATGATCGGGCGCTGTTCGAGCTGCTGATCCTGGAAGGATGCCAGGCCGGCCTGTCGTGGATCATCGTGCTGCGCAAGCGGGAGAACTACCGCAAGGCCTATGACGGCTTCGACCCGCAGAAGATCGCCCGCTACGGCGAGGCGCGCCGGCGCAAGCTGATGCAGGACGAAGGCCTGGTGCGCAACCGGGCCAAGATCGAGGCCAGCGTGCAGAACGCGCAGGCTTTCCTGCGCATCGTCGAACGCGAGGGCGCCTTCGCGCCCTGGATCTGGCAGTTCGTGGGCGGCAAGCCGATGGCGCGCCATCCGGCCAGCCTGAAGGAGATTCCGGCGCGGACGGCGGAGAGCGAGGCCATGTCGAAGGCGCTGCGCCAGGAGGGCTTCAACTTCGTCGGCCCCACCATCTGCTACGCCTTCATGCAGGCGGCCGGCATGGTGGACGACCACGTCGTCGGCTGCCACTGCCATGGCCGCAAAGCCGCTCATGCCAAAGCCGCCGCCACCAAATCCACCCGCGCCAAATCGGCCCGTGCTAAGGTCGCGCCCTGAACCGAGCTGATGACGAGCGCGACATGAAGATCTGTATCGTCGGCGCGGGCGGGCGCATGGGCCAGATGCTGGTGCGCTCCGTCGCCGCCCATCACGAATGCACCCTGGGGGCGGCGACCGAACGCACCGGCAGCAACTATCTGGGCCGCGACGCAGGCGAGCTGGCGGGCGTGGGCAAGCTGGACGTCGCCATCACCGACGATGCCGAAGCGGCCATCGCCGCCTGCGCCGCCGTGATCGACTTCACCGCGCCGGCCGCCAGCATGCGCCATGCCGAGATGGCGGCGAAGGCGGGGGCGGTGGTGGTGCTGGGCACCACCGGTCTGGACGCCGAACAGGACGCCGCCATCGCCCAGGCGGCGACCCTGGTGCCGATCGTGAAGTCGGGCAACATGAGCCTGGGCGTCAACCTGCTGACGGCGTTGGTGCGCCGCGTGGCGGCCGCGCTGGACGATAGCTACGACATCGAGATCGTCGAGATGCATCACCGCCACAAGGTCGATGCGCCGTCCGGCACCGCCCTGATGCTGGGCGAGGCCGCCGCCGCCGGCCGCCAGGTCGATCTCGCCGACAAGGCCGCGCGCGGCCGCGACGGGCATACCGGGGCAAGGCGGCCGGGCGACATCGGCTTCGCCGCGCTGCGCGGCGGCGACGTGGTCGGCGACCATACGGTGGTGTTCGCCGGTCCCGGCGAACGGCTGGAGCTGACGCACAAGGCGGCCAACCGCGAGATCTTCGCCAACGGCGCCATCCGCGCCGCGCTGTGGGGCCGCGGCAAGGCGCCCGGGCTTTATTCCATGTACGACGTGCTGGGATTGCAGGACTAGCGAAACACTGCTGCCAATCGATCCCGCAGAAACGTAGGCGCGCGGCCATCGACGCAGGCGATGCCGGCCAGGATCAGCAGCGCCGCCGGCAGCGCCAGGTCGGGCAGGCTGCGGCCAAACGCCAGCAAGTCGATGATCACCGCCGCCGGCGGTACCAGGAACGTCACCAGCAGGGCATTAGTCGGGCCGGCATTCACCAGCAGGCGGAAATAGATCAGATAGCCGCCCGCGGTGGATAGAATCGCCACCGCCAGCACGGCGGCCCAGGTTTCCGCCGATGGCTGCAGCAGCCACGGCCGATCGACCAGCAGCATCAGCGGCAGGCCAAGCAAGGTGGCGGCGAGAAGCTGGCCGGCGGCGATCACCAGCACCGGCAGGCCGCGGAAGCGCAGGCCCCAGATGGCGGCGACGGCGTAGGACAGCGCCGCTCCCAGCCCAGGCAGCAGCGCCCACGGCGCGAACCCGGTCTGGCCCGTCAGGGCCGGCAGGCAAAGCGTGGCGACGCCACCGATCCCCAGAAAGACGCCGAGGAAACGCAGGATGGAGAAGCGCTCCTCGTTGCGGGTCAGCAGCGGCGTCAGCACCGCCCCGAACAGCGGCGCGGTGCTGTTGAGGATGGCGGCAAGCCCGGCCGGGATATGGAGCTGACCGAAGGCGATCAGGGAAAAAGGCAGCAGATTGTTGAGCAGACCCATGACCAGGAAAGCCAGGCACAGTTTCAGGCTCAATCGCACGCCAATGCCGCGGAGCGCCGCCCACAGGCAGAGCGTGAGCGCCGACAGGCCAAAGCGCGCCGTCGCCAGGGTCAAGGGCGGCAGGTCGACGAGGGCGACGGCGGTGAAGACGAAGGAGCCGCCCCATAGCAGGCCCAATAGCGCCAGCAAGCCAAGATCGCTTCGCTGCATGTCTCACCGCTCCTCTTCCATCTGACCGGAGCGGATCACGATTGGATGGA
>JBBCJW010000056.1:0-50202 GCA_037190765.1 Alphaproteobacteria bacterium | reverse complement strand
CTGTGGTTTTCCGGCCTGCGCCGCCATCCGCGCGATGCGCGATTGCCGTCCTCCCTGCCCCGCCCCTAAACTTGCGCGGCGGGAGGAAACAGGCGGATGGATCAGTCGATGAACCGGCAGACGGTGCCGGGGATGCTGGCGGCGGCGGCGGCCAAACGGCCGGGCGCGCCGGCCTATATCCAGGGCGACACGGTGCTGAGCTTCGCCGAGCTCGACCGCCTGGCGCGGCAGGCGGCCGGCGGGCTGGCCGCACTGGGCATCGGCCGCGGCGACCGGGTGGCGCTGTGGCTGCCCAACGTGCCGGCCTGGCCGGTGCTGTGGCTGGCCTGCTGCCATCTCGGAGCCATCGCCGTGGCGGTGAACACCCGCTTCCGCGCCGTCGAGGTCGCCGACATCGTCGCCCGTTCGGGCGCGAAACTTCTGGCCTGCTGGCCCGGCTTCAAGCAGATCGACTTCCTCGGCATATTGGGCGAGATCGATCCCGCCGCCCTGGCCGGGCTGCAATCGGTGATCGTCTACGGCGAGACGCCGGCGACGCCGCCACCGGCCATCGAACGGCTGCGCCTGATCCCCTACGAGACGCTGCTCGAGGCCGCGCCGCTGCAGCACAGCGCGGCCAGCCCCGACGCGCCCTGCAACATCTTCACCACCTCCGGCACCACCAGAGCACCCAAATTCGTGCTGCACCGGCAGGGCGCCATCGCCGCCCATGCGGCGCGGGTGGCGCGCGTCTTCGGCTTCACCGACGGCGACACGCGCGGGCTGCTGATGCTGCCGTTCTGCGGCGTCTACGGTTTCTGCCAGACCACCGCCACTTGGGCCGCCGGCGCGCCGCTGACGGTGATGGAGCTGTTCGACGTCGAGCGCGCCAACGCGCTGATCGACCGGCAGCGCATCACCTACCTGCTGGGCAGCGACGAGATGTACGACAAGATGCTGGCGGCCAAGGGCGGCGACGTCGCCTTCCCCTCGGTGCGCTGGGCGGGCTATGCCGGCTTCAACACCTCGCTGCTCGACATCGTCGAGCGCGCCGAGCAGCGCGGCCTGACGATCTGCGGCCTCTACGGCATGAGCGAGGTGCAGGCGCTCTACGCGCGGCAGAAGATCGAGGCGCCGGCGGCACAGCGCAAGGAGGGCGGCGGCCATCCGGTGTCGCCGCTATCGCAGGTGCGGGTGCGCGATCCGGAGACCGGCAAGCTTCTCGGCCACGGCGAAGCAGGCGAGCTGGAGCTTTCCGGCCCCAGCCTGATGGCGGGCTATTTCCAGAACGAGGACGCCACGCGCGAGACCCTGCTGCCCGACGGCTTCATCCGCACCGGCGATCTGGGCATGACCACCGGCGACGGCCGCTTCCTCTTCCTCACCCGCATGGGCGACGTGCTGCGGCTGGCCGGCTTTCTCGTCAGCCCGGCCGAGATCGAGAACCACATCCAGAACTTTCCCGGCATCGAGGCCTCGCAGGTCGTCGCCGTGGCCCGTCCCGAGGGCGTGCGCGCCGTGGCTTTCGTGGTGCCGCGGCCGGGCGCAGGTTTCGACGAGGCCGCCATCATCGCCCATTGCAAGGCGGGACTGGCCAACTACAAGGTGCCGGCCGCCGTCATCGCCGTTGAAGACTTCCCGCGCACCCCCTCCGCCAACGGCGCCAAGATCCAGCGCAACCGGCTGCGGGAGATGGCGGCGGCGCGGTTGGGATAGGGCGCTCGTTCCTTCTCTCGTCATGTCGAGCCCCTTCGACAAGCTCAGGAGCGAGACATCTTCCCCAATCGGTCCCGAACTCCAATGTTGCCGGCGACACGGGGACAGCGGGCCAGGATTCCTCGCTCCGCTCGGAATGACGGATTGGACGGAGTCGCGCGTCAGCGCGATCGCCTATCGCTCCACGCCGACGATGCGCAGCGCCATGCGGGCGTGCAGGTCGGCGACGGCCTCGTCCGACCAGGCGCCGCCCGGGGCGTAGTAGTAGGCGATGTCGGTGCACATGTTGAGGATGGCCATGGCGGTCATCTTCACGTCCTCCTTGCCGCCGGTCTGCGGCAGGCGGATCGCCCGGGCCTTGGCGCCCTTCTTCAGCAGGTTGATCAGGATCTCGCGCACCCGGCGGCGGGAGGAGCGCACCTGCACCAGCTTGGTCGGCTCCAGCCAGGCGAATTCGCGGTTGGCGACCAGCGCCTCGACCCGGTTGCGGGTGTGGCGCATGGCGTAGGCGCGGGCATAGGCGAAGAGCTGGTCGACCACGTCCTCGCCCGCCTGCGCCACCGCATCGAGCAGCAGCCGCTCCAGCTCGTCCTGGGTGTGGATGATGAGGGCGGCCAGCAGCTCGTCCTTGGAGGCGAAATGATTGTAGAGCGCGCCCTGGGTCAGGCCGCAGGCATGCATGATGTCGCGCACCGTGGTGATGTTGAAGCCCTGGCGCGCGAACAGGTCGAAGGCGGCGCGGCGGATCGCATCGGAGGGCGGCACGTCGCGCTCGGCGGCGGGCGGACGGCCGTTCTTGCGCGTCGCGACTCGGCGTTTGACCATCGTGAAGACTCCCAATCCCCTTGTCCGGCTCCCTGCCGGAGCCGTTTCGCCTTTTGTCCTACACCCTTGCCGGCACTACAAGCCTTGCGTGCAGGGTCGCCGCTACCGGCGCGCAGCTAGTGCGCGCCAGTCATGGCCTGCACGATCTTCCACGCCTGCTGCGCGTTGGGCCGCACCAGCTTGCCCGATTCGCCGGCCAGCTTGTTCGACGCGGTGCCGTCCAGCGAGCGGGCATAGACGCCCTGGCGGATGCAGGCGATGCGCCACAGATTGTAGGCCATGTAGAACTCCCAGTGCCCGATCGAGGAGCGGCCGGTGCGCGCGCAGTAGCGCTCGATCATGGCTTGTTCGCTGGGAATGCCCAGGGCCTCCAAATCGTGCCCGGCCAGCCCGCCCTGTTCCTTCGGGATGCGCCACATCATCATGACATAGGAGAAATCGGCCAGCGGATCGCCCAGGGTGGAAATCTCCCAGTCGATCACCGCCAGCACGCGCGGTTCGGTCGGGTGGAAGATCATGTTGTCCAGCCGGTAGTCGCCGTGGACGATGGTGGTGGTCTCGCTCTGCGGCGCGTTCTGCGGCAGCCACTCCAGCAGCTTCTCCATCTCCTCGATGCGCTCGGTCTCCGACGCCTTGTACTGCTTGCCCCAGCGCGAGAGCTGGCGCGCCACGTAGTTGCCCGGCCGGCCGTAATCCTCCAGCCCCACCGCCTTGTAGTCGACGCTGTGCAGCTCGGCGATGACGTCGATCTCCGCCTCATAGACCTTGGCGCGCTGCTCCTTGGCGACGTTGGGCAGGGTGGGATCCCACAGCACGCGGCCATCGACGAAACCCATGATGTAGAAGGCGGTGCCGATCACCGTATCGTCCTCGCACAGCGCATAGGGCCGCGCCACCGGCACTTTGGTCGGGTAGAGGGCGGAGATGATGCGGAATTCGCGGTCGACGGCATGGGCAGAGGGCAGCAGCTTGCCCGGCGGCTTGCGCCGCAGCACGTATTCGGTGCCGTTGCCGTCGGTCAGCTTGTAGGTGGGATTGGACTGGCCGCCGCGGAACTGCTCGACCTTCAGCGGCGGACGGAAGCCCTCGACCTTCTCCTGCATGAAGTGCTCGAGCCGCGCCTCGTCGAAGCGGTGCTTTTCCTGCACCGCCATGGTGCCGATGAATTCCGACCCGCGCGCCGTCATGCTCAAAACTCCGGTAAACGATCGTTCAGGCGCGTACTGTGCGACGGAACCGGCGGCAAAGGCAACCGCAACGAGGGCCGGGCCGGCCCTTATCCGATGCTGGCCAGCAGCCGCTCCAGCGCTGCGAAGGCCTCGGCGCGGGCGGCCGGCGGATCGGCCGCTTCGGCGATCATGAAGGCCAGTTCGTTGACCGCGCCCGACAGCAGATGCGCCAGCGGCTCGACCGGCTGTTGGCCGATGGCGCCCGCCGCCATTGCCGCCCGCAAGCCCTGCTTCAGCGAGCCCAGCCCGTAGCGACCGTCGATCTCCCGCCACTGCGCCCAGCCCAGCACGGCCGGCGCCTCCTGCAGCACGATGCGGCGATTGGCGGGATCGAGACAGGCATCGACGAAGGCGCGCAGGCCCGCGCCGATGCCGCGCCAGGGATCGCGCTCGGCTTCGGCGGCGCGATCGATGGCGGCCAGGATCTCGCCCTCGATCTCCTCGAATACGGCCAGGAACAGCGCCCGCTTGTCCTTGAAATGGTAGTAGAGCGCCCCGCGCGTCAGCTTTGCCCGCGTCACGACGCTTTCCGTCGCCGCCGCGGCATAGCCTTTGGTGGTGAACTCCCGCCGCGCCGCCTTCAGCAGCGCCTTGCGGGTCTGTTCGCGCCATTCGGCATTGGTTTTCGCGGTAACGGCGGTTCGGGCCATGGCTCCCCTTCCCCTTCACCTCTAACGCAAAGCGGCCGCGGCTGCCATATTGACTTACATACTGTCTGTATGTAAATGTTCAGGACAGAAAAGGAGGCCGCCATGACCCTGAACCTGATCTACCCGCTGATCTGCACCGGCAAGCTGGCGGAAAGCCGCGACTTCTACCGCCGCCACCTGGGTTTCGGGGTGGTGTTCGAGTCCGACTGGTACCTGCACATGGAGCGGCGCGACGTCGATCGCGAGGGTGTCGAACGGGCGCACCAGATCGCCTTCATCCTGCCCGACCACGACACCCTGCCCGTCACGCACCGGCGCCCGACCAGCGGCCTGGTGCTGAGCTTCGAGTTCGCCGAGGTCGATCTGCTGCACGACGCCATGCGCGATGCCGGCGCGCCGATCCTGTGGCCGCTGCACGACGAGGAATTCGGCCAGCGCCATTTCATGAGCGAGGATCCCAACGGGCTGCTGCTCGACATCATCAAGCCGATCCCGCCCGCGCCCGAGTTCGTGGCCAGGATGGCCGGCACCGCGGCCGCGGACTGAACTTTGCCCGGCCCGCGTTTGCGGGCACAGTCGGCGCATGACCACCGCCATTATCGTGCGCCGGCTGCGGGCGGCCGACGCCGAGCTGTTCCGCGCTATCAGGCTGGAGGCGCTTGAGGCGCATCCGACCGCCTTCGCCGCCTCGCTGGAGAGCGAGCGCGGCAAGCCGCTGTCGCATTTCATTGAGATGCTGCAGGACAACGTCCTGTTCGCCGCCTGTCGTGGCGCGGACGTGCTGGGCATTGCCGGCTTCCATCGCTTCGAGCCGCTCAAGGAGCGTCATCGCGGCCTGGTATGGACCGTCTATGTGCGCGCCGCCGCCCGCGGCTGCGGCGCCGCCGACCTGCTGATGCGCACCGTCATCGCCCATGCGCGGAAGACAGGAACTGAAACCCTGCTGCTGGCGGTCGGCGCCCACAACGAAACCGCCCAGCGCCTCTACCGCCGCCACGGCTTCGTCGAATACGGCCGCGATGAGCGGGCGCTGAAGGTCGGCGCGGACTATTACGATGAGATCATGATGCGGCTGGAGCTGCCGCGCTGACAAAGCAACAGGGCGGTCCGTGGGACCGCCCTCTCCTGCTTCTATTCGCCACCCGTCGCAGCGGCCTTATCGAACTAGCTGGCGTAGTGCACCGTGCAGCCATAGGCGCGGGTGGTGGGGGCGCTGACCGGCTTGCCGGCCTTCAGTTCGGAGAGCGCCTCGCGCACGTAGTTCTTGGCGCCCGGGATGTCGGCGGGATTGGCGGTCGGCTTGTCGTCGATGCCGCCCATGTAGACCAGCGTGCCCTGCGGATCGACGATGTACATATGCGGCGTGACGCGTGCCTGGTAGGCGCGGGCGATCTTGCTGTCGTGGTCGAGCACCACCGCGGTCGGCTTGGCGCCGGTGCTGGAGACGATCGCATTGGCCTTGCTGGCGTCGACATGGCCCTGCATGCCCGGCGGCGAAGACGCGATCGACAGCCAGACGATGCCGTCGCCGGTCGCATCGGCCTGCAGCCCCTGCATGTTGCCCGAGCCGTAATGCTTGCGCACGAACGGGCATTCGTTGTTGGTCCATTCCAGCACCACCGTCTTGCCCTTGAAGTCGGCCAGGCTGACCGGCTTGCCGTTGCTGTCGGTGGCGGTGAAGTTCGGGGCGGGCGAGCCCACCATCGGGGTGCCGCCGGTGGCGCCGGCGGTGCCGACCGCCAGTGTCGCGCCCGCCAGGAAGGCCGCCGCCAGGCCGGCCTTGAGGAAACTGCGCTTGTCCATCTTCTCTCCTCCTCGGTTGCAAACAGGTTTCGTCACACGTCAAAGCCGGTCCAGTTCGGCCAATACCCCCGCCTCGGTCAGGATCTGCGGCAGCACGCGCGGAGCCTGCGCCTTGTCGGCGGGATAGACGATGTAGAGCGGCACGCCGGAGCGGCCGAAGCCGGCCAGGGCGTCGGTGATGGCCTTGTCGCGGCGCGTCCAGTCGCCCTTCAGCCGCACCACGCCGGCGCTGTCGAACTTCGCCTGCACCGCGTCGGTCGCCAGCGCGGTGCGCTCGTTGACTAGGCAGGTGATGCACCAGGCGGCGGTGAAGTTCACGAACACCGGCTTGCCTTCGGCGCGCGCCCGTTCCACCGCCTCGGCCGACCATGGCTGCCATTCCCCGGCCGCCGCCGATGGCTGGCCGGGAACCGGCGCGGTGGCGGCAACCACCGGCGAATCGATGAAGGCGATGGTGCCCAGCGCGGCCAGCAGCGCCAGCCCGGCGAACCCGGCATAGGCGATGCGGCTGGCGATCTTGCGCACCCCGCCCAGTTGCCGCAGCAGCCAGATCCCGAAGCCGATCAGCACCATGCCGGCCAGCGCCAGTGCAAGCCCCGCAGGCCCGCTCTGCTGCGCCAGCACCCAGACCAGCCAGGCGGCGGTGGCGAACATCGGGAAGGCCAGGAACTGGCGGAAACGTTCCATCCACGGGCCCGGCCGCGGCAGGAAGCGCAGAAGCTGCGGGAAGATCGACAGCAGCAGGAAGGGCAGCGCCATGCCCAGCCCCAGCGCCAGGAAGATGGCCAGCGCGGTCGGCGCCGGCTGCGCCAGGGCGAAGCCCAGCGCCACGCCCATGAACGGCGCGGTGCACGGCGTGGCCACGATCACCGCCAGCACGCCGGTGAAGAAGGCGCCGCCGCTGCCGCCGCGCCGGACCAGGTTGTCACCCATGCCGGCCAGGCGACCGGCGCCGAACTCGAACAGGCCGGCGAGGTTGAGGCCGATCATGAAGATCAGATAGGCCAGCAGCAGCACGAACCACGACGACTGGAGCTGGAAGCCCCAGCCGATGCCCTCGCCGCCCGCGCGCAGCGCCAGCAGCACGCCGGCCACGATCAGGAAGCTCAGCAGCACGCCCGCGACATAGAGCAGCCCGTGCACCCGCGCCTCGCGCCGCGCCCCGACGGCGGCCTGCACCAGGCTCAGCGCCTTCATCGACAGGATCGGGAAGACGCAGGGCATCAGGTTCAGCAGCAGCCCGCCCAGGAAGGCCAGCCCGATCGCTTCCAGAATGGAGATGCCGCCGCCGCCCTCGCCTGCACTGGCTGCAGCGCCCGCAACCGGCAGCGCAGCGGCCACCAGCGAGGCATCCGGGCTGGCGTTGAGTGCGAAGGCATGAGTCTGCCCGCCCGCGCTGGCCTTCTCGACGATGCGCAGCACGCCCGCCAGCGGCTCGTCGGGTTGCAGCGGCAGCGGGCCGGTCGGCAGTGCCAGGGTCAGGCCGCTGCCGTCGGCGGCGAAGCGCTGCGGAGCGGCATGCACCACCGCATCGATGCGCTCGGCGAAGAAATAGGCCTGCTCGACGGTGGCGGCCATGTCGGCCGGCATCGCCAGCCGCAAAATGGTGGCCTGCTGCGGCGTCGACGGCCCCTTCACCGCCGCGGCGAACGGACTCTGCAGCGGCAACGCCGCCCGTGCGGCGGCAAATCCTTCCGCCATGGCCTGGTCGATTGCCGTGGCGGCGGCGACCGGCACGTCGAGCACCAGGGTCGCCTCCTCGGGGATGCAGATATCGGCGCACACCAGCCAGCGCGCCTGCGCCTCAAGCCGCAGCGTGTCGCCCGGCCTGGCGTCGCTGGGCGCCGTCACCGGCACCAGCAGGCGCACGTCGTCCTCGTAGCCGTAATTGACCAGCGGCCCGACCTGAAGGCGCTCGGGCACCGGCCAGACGATGGCGCCGGCTTCCGCCTCCGCCGGCAGCTTCCAGTCGATCTCGGTCGCCAGGCCCGAATCGCCCGGATTGATCCAGTAGGTGTGCCATTTGGGGATGATTTCCTGACGCAGCGCCACCCAGAAGCGCTCGCCCGGCGCCACGGCGGCGACCTCGCTCTCCAGGGTCGCCTTGACGCGCTCGGTCTGCACCGGGTTGGCCGCCGCCGGCGACAGCAGGGCAAGCGCGGTCAGCGCCGCCAGCAGCAGCCCTGCAACAAACCCGGCCGGTCGCGCCCTTCCGCTCATCATGGCTCCTATATACAGCAGCCTCGCGGCCAAGCATGGCGGCAATGCGGCGCGAAGCCGGTTAGGGGCCGGATTTCACGCGATTTTGACCGCGTTTCCCTCGTTCCACAGCAGCGAGCGCGAGATTGCGGCCAGATCGGCGCAGCCGGTCAGCGCCATGGCCAGTTCCAGCTCGCTGCGCAGGAGCTGGATGACATGCGACACGCCCAGCGCCCCGGCCGCCGCCAGCCCCCAGGCGAAGGGCCGCCCCACCAGCACCGCCGTCGCTCCCAGCGCCAGCGCCACCAGGATATCGGTGCCGCGGCGGATGCCGCCGTCCAGCAGCACCGGAGCGCGTCCGCCGACCGCCGCGACGATCTCGGCCAGCACGTCGATGGTGGCCGGCTGGCCGTCGAGGATGCGGCCGCCATGGTTGGAGACGACGATGCCGTCGATGCCGTGATCGAGCGCTTGGCGCGCATCGTCGGGATGCATGATGCCCTTTGCCAGCAGCGGCAGACGCGTCTGCGCCCGCAGCCAGGCCAAATCCTGCCAGGTCGGCGCGGTCGCCAGCAATGGCCCGCCCAGCAGCGTGGTCGCGGCCGGCGCCGGCGCCATGCCGCGCAGATTGACCGCCTCGATACCCGGCGGCATGACGAAGCCGGTGCGTTGTTCGCGATTACGCAACCCGTTGACCGGCGCGTCCAGAGTCAGCACCAGCGCGGCATAGCCCGCCGCCTCCGCCTGCCGCACCAGCTTCAGGGTGAAGTCGCGGTCGTGCTGGATATAGAGCTGGAACCACAACGGTCCCTGCGCCTGCCGCGCCAGCGAATGCAGGTCGGTGCTGGCCTGGGTGCTGACCACGAACGGGATGGCGTGCGCGGCGGCGGCCAGGGCGGTGGCCGCCTCGCCGTCGGGATGGAACAATTTGTGGAACGCCACCGGCGCCAGCAGCAGCGGCAGGGACAGGCGCGTGCCCAATAAGGTCAGGCCGGTGCCGCCATGCGACAGGTCGGCCAGCACGCGCGAACGCAGGCGGTAGCGGGCGAAGGCGGCCACGTTGTCGGCCAGAGTGCGCTCGTCGGCGGCGCCGCCGGCAAGATAGGCCCAGATGCCGGGCTCCAGCCGCTGGCGCGCCAGCTCCTCGTAGTCGGCCACGCTGGCGATGTGCGGCGGGATGCGCTCCAGCTTCGCCAAGGGCGTCGGCACTGGTGCTGCCATCAGGTGTTGGCCCATTGCCGCAGCAGGTTGTGGTAGACCCAGCTCAGCGGCGCCACGGCGGCGCTGTCGGGGTTCTCCATCCGCAGGGCGCGGATGGCGTCGTCGAGCTGCAGCAGGATCGCCCGCCGCTCCTCCTCCCGCACCAGGCTCTGCACCCAGAAGAACGCCGCCAGCCGCTCGCCGCGCGTCACCGGCGCGACGCGATGCAGGGTGCCGGCGGTGTAGAGCGCCATGTGCCCGGCCGGCAGCTTGACGCCCGCGTCGCTGCCCGCGATCAGCAGCTCGCCGCCGTCATAGGAGCCGGGATCGGAGAGGAACAGGGTCGCCGACAGATCGCCGCGGATGCGATGCGGCGTGCCCGGCACGGAGAATATGGCGGCGTCCATGTGGTCGCCGTAGGTGCCGCCGTCGACGTAGCGGTTGAAGCGCGGCGGCAGCACCTTCAGCGGCACCGCCGCCGCCATGAAGCGCTCGACCGCGCCCAGCCGCTGCAGGATGAAATCGCCCAGCTGGACGCCGGTCGGATCGTCCGGCGCCACCTGCTGGTTGCGCTTGACGCCGGCGGCCATGTCGCCGGCGGTAACGCTGCCCGACTGCCAGTTGGCGCCGGCCAGTGCCTCGCGGAACTGGCGCGCCTCGTCGGCGCTCAGCACGTCGGCAATATGCAGCAGCATGGCGGCGGACTCCCTGGCGGCGGCTCCGGGACGATTATCGCGGCGATGCCGCGCGTGCTGCAACGAAAACGCCCCGGCCGCCGGACGGCCGGGGCGACAGCGCGGTCAGAACTGGAAGCCGGTGCTGATCATGAAGGTGCGCGGCGCGCCGAGCTGCACGCGCCGGCCGTTCCAGTTCGCATTGACGGCGTATTTCTCGTTGAACACGTTGTCCACGTTCAGCCGGATGTTGACGTTCTCGGTGATCTCGTAGGCCAGCATGGCGTTGAACACCGTGTAGCTGGGCAGCTTGCCGGCTATACCGTTGGGGATGATGCGGTTGGCGTCGTCGGGCCGGCCGACGAACGAGGAGCCGACATGCTGCACGCCTGCGCCGACGGTAACGCCGATCGGGAAGCGGTAGGTGGTCCACAGGCTGGCGGAGAATTCCGGCGTGAAGGCCAGTTCGTCGCCGCTGGTGCGGTTCTCTGGGCCGTAGTCGCCCGGGTTGGCCAGCTTCAGCGCCGCGTCCAGCCGCCGGCTGTGCTTGCGCTTGCTGTCCATCAGCAGGAAGCCGCCGAACACCTTCCACTCGTCGGTGATGGAACCGGCGACGCCCACTTCCAGGCCCTGCACGATCTGCTTGCCGTAACCCTTCAGTTCGGCATCGACGTCGCCCGGATACATGCCGACGATCGGCACGCCGGTCTTCTCGGTGCGGAACAGGGCTGCGGTGGCGCTGAGCCGGCCGTTGAACAGATCCCACTTGGTGCCGATCTCGTAGTTGTACGAGGTGTAGCCCTTGGCGCCCTTGACGAAGCCGGGAAAGGCGTTGTCGCCGGTGCGCGAGATGTCGGGATTGGACAGGTAGGAGCCGGGCGACTGGCCGGAAACGCCGAAGGCGGCGTAGATGCTGCCGTTCTCGACCGGCTTGTAGACCACGCCGACCTTGCCGCCGAGGTTGAACTCGGTGTCCTTGAAGCCGTCGACCTCGCTCATCAGATCGTCGCTCTTGATGCGCACCTTGTACCATTCCGCGCGCAGGCCGCCGGTGATCTCCCACTGCTTGTTGATGGCGATGGTGTCGTAGACATAGGCGGCGACGGTGTCGACGCGCACCCGGTTCTTCTCGGTGGCGGCCGGCTTGAACTTGCCGAAGCGGTCGTCGTCGGGATCGAAGATGTCGGTCGTGGTGTTGTTGGTGGGATAGCGGTTGGCCTTCGACCATTCGCGCATCAGCTCGAGGCCGGTCGACAGGGTGTGGCCGATGCCGCCGGTATCGAACTTCACCAGCAGGTTGGTGTTGTTGGCGATCGAGGTGTTGACGCGGTCGTAGAGCTGCGTCTGGGTGGTCAGCACCTGCGTGCCGGGGTTGTAGTTGAAGGGAATGGTGTAGCGCGCCTCGCGATCGACCCGGGCCCAGCGCGTCTGGTTGCTGATCGTGACGTTGTCGGCCAGGTCGTACTCGAACCGCGCCATGATGGCGTCCGTGTTGACGTCGTCGTAGTCGGTGTCGAGGCCGTAGAAATTGTCGCGGTCGGCGCGGCGCTCGGGCTTGCTGCTGTTGATCATGCCCTTGACGTTCCAGCCCGGGATGCCCCAGTCCGGCAGATCGTCGTGCTCGACATGCTCGTAGGAGAAGAAGGCGCGGAACGGGCTGCCCAGGCCGAACGCCACCGACGGCGCGATGCCCCAGGCGTTCTTCTTGGCCACGTCGCGGCCGGCGACGCCGCCGTCCTCGATCATGGCGTTGAGGCGCACGGCGATGCCGTCGGTCACCTTCTGGTTGATGTCGATCGTGCCGCGCTTGCGCCACTCGCTGCCGTACTGGTCGAAGCCGGCGCTGAGGTCGCCGGCGATGAAGCTTTGCAGGCCCGGCAGCTTGGTGACCTGGTTGACGTAGCCGCCGGCGTTGCCGCGGCCGTTGTCGGCGGCCGGCCCCTTGAACACCTCGACCCGCTCGACGTTGAACACGTCGCGCGTGTAGCTGCCCGAATCGCGCACGCCGTCGATGAAGATGTTGCCGCTGGTGTCGAAGCCGCGCAGTTGGAAGTTGTTCATCGAGGTGGCGAAGCCGTTCTCGCCGGCGTTGAAGGTGATGCCCGGCGTGTTGCGCAGCACGTCGGTGAGGTTGCGCGCGCCGCGCTCCTGGATGACGGTCTGCGGCACCACGGTGACGGTCTGCGGCGTGTCGCGCAGCGGCGCGGTCTGCTTGGGCGAGGAAGCGGCATCGACCTTGTAGCCCTCGCCGCCCTGGCCTTCGAGCGTGATGGCCGGCAGCGTCTGCGGCGCCGCCTGCGTCGCCTGCGCCGTCTGGTCGGGCGCGGCCGATTGCGGGGTGGTGGACTGTGGCGCGGTCGACTGCGAGGCGGCCGACTGGGCGCGGGCCTCACCGGCCATGCCGGCGATCAGGCCGACGGCGAAAGTGGCAAGGACGGTGTGCGAGACCAGGCCCAGAGCACGGGCAAAGGATGGCTGTCGAGACGGATTGTGCGGCATGGATTCCCCCTGAAATGGCAACCAGAAAAAGCGTCTCGACAAAACTTGGCTGGCTGAGGGACTGATGCCGCTGGATGGCTTGCTGGGTCCGGTCTGTACGCTGCTGATGGAACTTTGCGACGTGCGCGCCTCATGGCCGCGCCGGACCGCTGGATGGACGAGAGTGGTGCGATCTCCTCGATGTCGGGCAATGGCGGTCGCCGGTCGGCCGGAGGAGATCGGATGGCGTGAAGCAACTGGCGGACATGATCGACGTCCGTCGCGCTGCCTTGCAGACCGGCGCCCAAGGCGCCAGCGCGCAATCCCCCTCTTCCGACCGGCCAAGCCGCCGGTCAAGGGGTGCGGATAGCATCAACCCGGATTCATTGCAAGTGGTTCTCGCTCGCATGCGCAATCCTATCCCCTTCGAAGATCAGGGATAATCAGCGCACCATGAAGCGAACCGGCACGATCAGCTCGATGCTGTCGCCTTCCATGTCGGCGGCAAAGGCCGGCAGCGGGTTGGCGCGTTCGATCATTTCCATCACCGCCTGGTCGAGGGCGGCGTGGCCGGAGCCGCGCACGATGGCGGCGGCGCGCACCTGGCCATTGCGCGCCACGGTGAAGCGCAGATGCGCCGTGCCTTGCTGGCGGCGGGCCTGGGCCATGGCGGGATAGCGCTTGTGCCGCTCCAGATGCGCCAGCACCAGCGACTGCCAGCTTGGCGTCGCCGTCACGGTGCGGGCGGGCGCGGCCACCGGCGGCGCGGCGGCGACCGGCGCAGGCGCCACGGGCGCGCTTTGCGGCGCTCTGGTTTCCGGCGCCGGCGGTTTCTCCCGCACCGGACGCGGTTCGGGCTTGCGCCGTTCCACCGGTGGTGGCGGCGGCTCCGGCGGTGGTTCAGGCGGTTGCGGCTGCTGCAGGGGCAGGAGGAACTCGGCGGCGTTCACCGGCTGCTCGGGCAGCTCGATCTCCGCCGGCAGCTCTTCCGGCGGCGGTTCGGGCGGCTCCTCGGGGAGGGTCGATTCGACCTCCTCCTGCGGTCCGGGCGGAGTTTCCACCGGTTCCGGGGCCGGCGCCGTCGGCAGCAGGGCGAGGTCGAGCATGATGGCTGGCGACGGCGGCGGCCCGGCATCGTCGGCATAGGCCAGCAGCAGCGCGGCCAGCCCGCCATGCAGCGCCACCGCGGCGGCAAAGCCGCCCAGCCAGCGCGCCGCCTCGCGAGCGATGCCCGGACCCTCCGCCATGGTCAGCGCGCGGGATCGACCGCGTCGAGCCCGACCAGCGCCACTTTCAGGTAGCCGGCATCGCGCAGCGCATTGAGCACGTTCATCAGCTCGCCGTATTCCACCACCTTGTCGGCGCGCAGGAACACCGGCAGCTGACGGTCGCCGCCGGTCTCCGCATCGAGCGCGGCGGCCAGCGCCTCGCGCCGCACCGGCGTCTCGCCGATCGCCAGCGACAGGTCGGTCTTCAGCGTCAGGTAGAGCGGCTTGTCTGGGCGCGGCTGCCGCTCGGCCGAGGCGGTCGGCAGGTTGACAGCGATGTCCACCGTCGCCAGCGGCGCCGCCACCATGAAGATGATCAGCAGCACCAGCATCACGTCGATGAAGGGCGTGACGTTGATCTCGTGGATCTCGGCGGCATCGTCGTCCGCCTCGAACAGGTTGGCCGCCATCTCAGGCCGCCCGGACGCCGCGCGCGGCGCGGGCGTCGATGTTGCGGCTGAGGGTGCGCAGCACGGTGGCGGCCGCATCGCCCAGCACCAGCCGGTAGCCGGCCATGGCGCGGGCGAAGACGTTGTAGACGATCACCGCCGGAATCGCCGCCACCAGCCCCAGCGCCGTCGCCAGCAGCGCCTCGGCGATGCCCGGCGCCACGACGGCGAGATTGGTGGTCTGCGATTCGGAAATGCCGATGAAGCTGTTCATGATGCCCCACACCGTGCCGAACAGGCCGACGAAGGGCGCGGTCGAGCCGATGGTGGCCAGCAGGCCGGTGCCGCGGCCCATGCGGCGCATGGCGGCGGTTTCGATGCGCTGCAGGCGCGACTGCACGCGCTCCTGCAGGCCGGGCCCGTCGGGAATGCCGGCCGAGGCCTCGATCTCCTCCGACGCCGCCAGCGCGAACGCCGCCACCGGCCCGCCCCGTCTTGCCAGTTCCGGCGACGGCGTACCCAGCACCGTGACCCGGCGCAGGGCGGCATGTTCCCGCCGCGCCCGCCGCCATGCCGCCAGCAATTCGACGAACTTCACCAGGCACACGGTCCAGGTCAGCAGCGAGGCGAAGGCCAGCCCGATCATCACCGCCTTCACCACGATGTCGGCGCCCATGAACATGCCCCAGGCCGACAAATCGTGCGGCAGGGCCTGGTTGGGGATCATCGGCGGCATCGGCAGCGGGCCGGCAGTCGCATTCTCGGCCGGACTCTCCGCCGAGCCGTCGGTCGGGCTCGCGCTCGGATCGGCGCCTGCCGGATCCTCACCCGCCGGTGCGGTGGGCTGGGCCGGATCGGCTGGCGCCGGCTGCTCGGTCGACGCCGGCGGCGAGGGATCAGGCAGGGTCTGCTGCGCCAGCGCTGGTGCAGCACCGCCCAGCAGCAGCCCGACCATCGCCAGCACTGGCAGAACGGCGTGCAGCCGGCAGGCGATCACGACAAAACGGTTGCCGGCGTGCAACCGGCACGCCTTGCCGTCGGCTCGACATCCCATCCGAGGGGTAACTATCTTTCCCAAAAACATGAGGGGTCTATACACGCAAATGCGAACTGATCGCAATATTTTGCCGTGCAGCACGGGATGTCTGGCCTGCGTTGCCGCCACCGACCTGGTCTGCAATTCTGCGCCGCGATGATCGACCTGCTGCCCGCGCCTCTTGACCGTTTTCCCTGTCCCTGCGGCGCGTCGGACCTGGCCGTGCATGGCTTCCGCCTGCTGGGCATGGCGCCGTTCGCCCGCACCCGCTGCCCCGCCTGCCAGCGCCACTTCCTGGCGCATCTGCATGTCGGCTTCTGCGACCTGGGCAATTTCATCGTCGAGGAAACGACGTCGGCGGTCGAACTGTCGCTGCTGCCGGTGTGGTACGCCGAATTCCTGCACACCATCCTGGTGTCGCGCGACTGGCCGTCGCGGCCGGTGCGGCAGCAGGTGCGCCGGCCGCATGGCGCCGACGTGCTGCTGGTGAACTGCCTCGATCCGGTCTACGGCCACTGCATCCGCCGGCTCTACAGCATCGACGCCTGCCGCCAGCAGGGCTTCACCGGCTCGATCGTCGCCATCGTGCCGCCGTTCCTCGAGTGGCAGGTGCCGGACGACGTCGACGAGGTCTGGGTGGTCGAGACCGGCTTGCGCGACTGCTACCTGGCCAACGCCGAGCTGGAGGCGATGGCGAACCGGCTGGCCGCGTCGGTGTCGCGCCTGCGCTACGCCCCCGTCGCCTATGCCCACACGGTCGACATCGCCCGCTATCAGAAGGTGGAACCGTTCAAGGCGACGCAGGACGATCTGGTCAGCCCGCCGCGGCTGACGCTGAACTGGCGCGAGGACCGCTGCTGGACGGTGCGTGGCGAGGCCAGCGCCGATCCGGTGACCGAGCAGCTTCGCCTCTATACGCTGCTGCTGCAGACCATCCGCGAGCATGCGCCCGATCTCGACGCCGCCGTCACCGGCTATGGCCGCAGCGGGGCGTTCCCCGCCTGGGTGCAGGACATGCGGCTGGCCGAGCACGATGCCGGCACCGAGCGGCGCTGGGCCGAACGCTACGCCCGCAGCCACCTGACCCTGGGCATGCACGGCTCCAACATGAACGTGCCCGCCGCCCTCTCCCGCGGCGCGGTCGAGATCGTCGAACCGATCCACTGGACCTCGATCGGCGTCTCCTGGCAGTGGGTCAACCGCGTCTCGGCCTGGGAAGCGGTCAGCCGCTATCGCCAGGTGCCGCTGTCCTCGTCGGTGTCCGACATCGTCACCGTCGCCCTGCAGCAGTTGCGCCGCATGCAGGGCGCAGCCGCCTACGAGTTGATCAGCCACCGCAAGGATGGCGAATCGGCGCAAGCCATCGCCGCCCGCCACGGCGCCGCCTTCACCCAGCCCGCGCCGGTGGTCTGCCGCGACGGCGACGGCCGGCCGTTCTAGGGCACGCCGCCATGCTCGACCTGCTGCCCGTTCCCGCCGACCGCTTCGCCTGCCCCTGCGGCGGGGCGGAGCTGGAGAACGAGGGTTTCCACCTGTCGGGCATGGTCCCGATGGCGCGCACGCGCTGCCCAGCCTGCGGCCGGCGCTTCCTGGCGCATCTGCACACCGGCTTCTGCCAGCACGCCGACTTTCTGTTCGAGGAAAGCACCGGCGCCATCCACACGACGCTCACCGCGCCCTGGTATCGCGACTTCCTCGCCGCCGCCATGGCCTCGATCGGCGAAACCGCCGCGCCGGTCGAGCGCGTCAGCCGCCGGCCCCTGGGCGAGGACGTATTGCTGCTGAACTGCCTCGACCCGGTCTACGGCCATTGCCTGCAGCGGCTGATCAGCCTCGACTTCTATCGCGACAATGGCTTTCGCGGCAGCGTGGTCGCCATCCTGCCGCGCTTCCTCGCCTGGCTGGCCTCCGACGACATCGACGAGTTGTGGATCGTCGATACGCCGCTACGCCAGGGCAACCGCGCCAATGCCACCATCGCCGTCATGGCGCAGGCGCTGGCGTCGAGCGCCAAACGGCTGCGCTACGCCGACATGATCTTCGGGCACAAGGTCGACATCACCCGCTACACGCATGTGCCGCCCTTCGCCGTCGACGGCCACGACTCGGTGTCGCCGCCGCGGCTGACGCTGAACTGGCGCGAGGACCGCTGCTGGACCATCCATGGCAAGACCCTGCCCGAGGCGCAGGCTATCCAGCAGCAGAGAGAGCTTTTCACCCTGCTGCTGCAGAAGCTGCGCCAGGAAATCCCCGATCTCGATGCCGCGGTCACCGGCTATGGCCGCAGCGGGGAGTTTCCCGACTGGGTGCAGGACATGCGGCTGGTCGAGCACGACACCGAAACGGAAAAGCGTTGGGCGAAGCGCTATGCCTTCTCCCACCTCACCTTCGGCATGCACGGATCGAACATGATCCTGCCGGCTTCCCTGTCGATCGGCGCCATCGAACTGGTGCCGACCTATTTCTGGCCGCACATCCTGGTGACCTGGGAATGGGTCAACCGGCTGCCGGCCTCGACCGCGCTGGTGCGCTACCGCCAGCTCCCGGTCTCGGCCTCGGTGTCGGATATCGTCTCTATCACGCTGATGCAGTTGCGCCGCATGCAGAGCACCGCCGCCTACGGGCTGATGCACCAGTTGCGCGACAGCGAGACGCCGGCCGGCATCATGTTCCGCCACGAAGGCGCCTTCCGCCATCCCGAAGCGATCATCTGTCTCGACAACAAGGGCGAGCCGTTCTGATTCAATCGCGTAGCGCTTCGCGGTGGAAATCCTCGACGTCCAGAATCCTCTCCTCGATCTGCCACGGCCAGGCGATGCGCGGCCGCTCGGGACTGCCGAGGGCGGCGATGGCCTGCTGCACCACCTGCATCAGCCTTTCGCGATGGGCGGTCAACTTGTGCATGACGCGCCGGCGGATGTGATGGCGCGACAGCCGCCGGCCGATCAGCTCGCGCACGCTGTGCGCGACGATGTCCGGCGACGGCGGCACCACGGCGCAGAAATCGGCGTCGAAGAACTGGTCGCGCCCGCCGCGGCTGAAGGTCGAGACCAGCGGCAGTCCGGCGAAGAGATATTCCGCGCTGGCCCGCATCGCCCCTTCCTCCGGCGACAGGCACAGCCCGACCCGCGCCCGTTGCAGTTGCGCGCCGATCTGGGCGCGGGAGAAGAAACGGAACCTGCCGTCGGCCGGATCGAGATTGAGATGGACGGCGTGCGACAGCGCCCGCCTCGTCTCCTCGGCATAGGCCTCCTGCCCCGGCAGCGGGCGCGGATCGGCGTAGATCAGCGCCAGCGATTCGATTTTTGCCGCGAGCTGGTGCCGCTTGGCGGGGTGGAAGCCGGCGTTATAGACGGCATCGAATTCCGGTTCGTCCGTCGCATCGCCCAGGAAGGGCCGCTCGTCGAGCAGGGCATTGTGATTCACCAGCACCGCCACGACGCCGAACTGGCGCAGCGTCTCGACTTCGATCTCGGTGTTGCACAGCACGACGAAACGGTGCATCGGCGCCTCGCGCGCGCGGCGGGCGATGCGGGCGGCCAGCCTGTGGCAGGTCTCGAGCGACTCGTGACTCCAGGGCAGGGTCAGCAGCACCAGGAACGGTTCCATCTGCCAGGGACGCAGCACGCCCCGGCTGAGGAAAGTGGCGAGATGCGGCTGGGCATCGTCGAAGGCGCCCTGCACGATCAATGGCCGGCGCGACAGAAGCCGCAGGCGCAGCCGCGGCCCCGGCTCCATGTCCTCCGAGCGCTGGTCCGCCAGCACGCCTGCCATGGGCGCCGGCGGCGGCGGCTCGCCCCGCAGGAACGGCGCGACCTTCTCCTCGACGAAGGCGGCAGGCATGCCGGTATAGGAATTGCACACCGCGAAGATGCCGGGCTGCTTCCGATCGAAGGCGGCGGCGGCATCCCATTCCTGCCAGCGCCCGGTCGTCCACACGCCCTGCGCATGCAGCTTGTGCGGCACGTCGATGCCGGCAAAGGCATGGAAGGCGCGCAGCATGCCCAGTCGCGCGCCGACCATGTAATAGAGATGGTTCTCCGCCCAAGCCTGCCCGTAACGGCGGCCCAGCGCGTGGGTGTACTTGTCATCGAGCAGGATTTCCTTCCACGGCCGGTCCTGCGCGGCTTCCATCGTCTCGTATGTGGCGCGCATGATCGGTGCGGCATAGATCAGCGGCGTCACCGCCATCGCCAGCGACAGCGGCGGCGCCGCCATGCCCAGCAGTTCGCGCGTCGCCATGGCCCACTGCATGAAGATCGGCGCCACCGCCACGCTGTCGACCGACAGCAGCGCCCGCCCGCCGGGTAGCAGATCCTCGATTCCCACCGGCCTGGTGCAGATCACGTCGGCGTCCAGGGTCAGCCAGAACGGCGCGCCCAGCCATTCCAGCGCGGCCATCTTGATGATCTGCTGCTTGTGCCAGCCCGAGATGCGGCTTTGCGCCAGTCCCGGCACCACGACCGCCTCGTCGAGAATGGCGTAGCTCAGCCACGGCGCTTCCAGCGGCTTCAGCGCCTCGGCGATCTGCGACAGCTCATGGGTACGGCCGACGACGTTGACCTGCAGGCGCTGGTCGCGGCGGAAGAAATGGCGCAGCGTCCTGCCCTGCGTCACCGCCCGCGCCAGATCGTCGCGACCGCTTTCCACATCGACCGCCAGCGGCAGCACGGCGTGCAACACGGGACGCTGGGTGGTTTCGGCCATGGCGGGAGGAAGGACCGCTGCGGGAATTCGGAGCCTCCATCTAGCCACATCGCTGCGTTGCGGTCACGGGCGATCGGCGCTGTTGCCGGTCCGCGGTCCGCTCTCCTAAAGTCCGCCGCAGCGTTCAGGCATTGCAGGTCGTTGGCATGGATCCCAGCACCAAGCCCGGCGCGGGCGTGCCGCCCCACGAAGGCTGGCGCAACCGCAACTACAGCGAAGGCGACGAAACCCGGCCGTCGCGGCGGCGCTGGCTGCAGATCATTGCAGCGCTGATGAGCCTTTGCATGGTCGGCGGCATGCTGTGGGGCCTGATCCTCAAGCCGCTGATCCAGTAGGCCCCATCCGCCCGGTTCAGAAGGCGGCCGCCGTTTCCAGGTCGGGATTGCGCTCGACCGTCCCCGCCGCCCCCGGCTTCTGCAGGCAATAGCTGAGATAGATCATCTGCCGCGCCTGCAGATGCACCGGCATGCGCGTGCCCTGCACGCCCAGGAACGTGTCGAACATGCGCCGGAACGGGCGGGCGATGCGGTCGCCCTTGGCCGCCGCCCGCCGGTCGCTGTCGCGCGCCAGCGCTTCGACCACGTTGGCGGTGATGTCGCGGCGGGAGATCAGGCGCAGGCCGCTGCGCGCCAGCGCGGCGTCGAGGTCGGCCACCTCCCCCGCCAGCCGCAGGTCGGCCAGCAGCAGATGCCCGCCCGGCCGCAGCACGCGCGCCACCTCGGCGAAGAAGCGGTCGAGGCTGCCGTAGCAGAACGAGGACTCCACGTTCACCACCGCATCGAACGAGGCGTCGGCGAAGGGCAGCGCCTCGGCGTCGCCGAAGCGATAGTCGAGATTGGAACCCCGGTGCACCCGCCGGCAGAACGCGATGGCGTTCTTCGAAATGTCGACGCCGGTCATGCGCGCGGGCTTCAGGTAGCGGGCGATGTAGGAGCTGCCGCCGCCGCGACCGCAGCCGACCTCCAGCACCTCGCGGTCCCGCAACTCGGCCTGGCTGGCCACATGGTGGTAGAGGTTGATGGCGTAGCGGTCGGGCTGGTCCTCGGCCTGCAGCACCGGCAGGCGATCGGCCTCGTCGAGCGCGGCGAAGCCGTAATTCATGTACTGCCACCACGCCACGTCGCCGAATCTGCCGGCCAGCAACTCGAACAGGCCCCGAAACAGGCCGCGACGCAGGCGTGGCGAACGCCGCGTCATCCAGAGAAACGCTTCCGCGAACACTTGAAAATTTCCCCCAGAACCCGATGGCGCGACGCCACCGGCCGCCCCGGCTATGTCGCCGCCGGTTTTGGCGCTATGATCCTAGAGCAAATTGCACTTTGACGGAATTGCGATGCAATCCGCCGGGGTGGATAGGTCTTTTTTGCACCGGGGAATGGGACGGCCGGCGCCGCTGGGCGGGGCCGTAACGGAATCGACGTACCAGTATGCTGTGCGGTACCTGCCATACCGTCAATTCGGACGGGCGACGCTTCTGCGCCCAGTGTGGCGGCGCGCTGGCGCTGGCCTGCGCCGCCTGTGGCTTCCATAACGCGCCGCAGGACAAGTTCTGCGGCGGCTGCGGGCGCGCCCTGCACGAAGCGGCGCCGATCCGCGAAGCCGCCCTGTCGCTGACCGGCCGCGTCGGCGGCCGCCTGCAGCAGGCGCCGGCGGCGCAGGACGGGCAGATCAAGCTGGTCACCGTACTGTTCGCCGACATCCGCGGCTCCACCGCCATGATCGCCGGGCTCGACCCCGAGGAAACGCTGGTGCGGCTGGAGCCGGCGATCCGCGCCATGGTCGAGACCGTCAAGCGCTACGACGGCACGGTGTGCCAGATCATGGGCGACGGCATCCTGGCGCTGTTCGGCGCGCCGGTGGCGCAGGAGGACCACGCGGTGCGCGCCTGCTACGCCGCACTGGCCATGCAAAGACGCATCGCCGAGTTGGGCGAGTTCGACGGCCGGGTGCGGGTCGGGCTGAACTCGGGCGAAGTGCTGGCCCGGGTGCGCAGCACCGACCTGGGGCTGGAATACAACGCCATCGGCGACGCGGTGCACCTGGCCGCCCGCATGGAGCAGATGGCCGAGGCCGGCCAGATCCTGTTGAGCGGCAGCACCCAGGCGCTGGCCCAAGCCTATATCGACGCCATGTCGCTGGGATCGCACAGTGTGAAGGGCATGCCCGAACCGGTCCCGGTCTGGCGCCTGACCGGCGCCATCAGCCCGCGCAGCCGCTGGCATGCCGCCAGCGCGCGCAGCCTCAGCGGCTTCACCGGCCGGCAGAGCGAACACCAGGCGCTGTCCGCCGCCCTGCAGGAAGTGAAGGCCGGCAGCGGCCGCGTCGTCGGGCTGGTCGGCGATGCCGGCATCGGCAAGTCGCGACTGATCCACGAGGTCCTCGCCTCGACGCTGGCGGAGGAATGCACCGTGCTGCTGGGCGGCGCGGCGCCCTATGGCCAGACCATCGCCTACAACGCCATCTCCGGGATGATCCGCCATTTCTTCGGCATCGGCGAGAATTTCGCCTCGGACGAGATCGTCCGCCGCGTGCGCGCCAAGCTGGTGGCCTACGATCCGGGGCTGGAATCGCTGACCAGGCCGCTGGCCTCGATCCTGGTCGGTGGCGGCGTCGATGCGGAATGGGCGGCGCTGGAGCCGGAGGCGCGCCGGCGGCAGGTGATGGAGGCCTGCCGCACGCTGATCGCCTTCGCCACCAAGCGCAAGCCGCTGATCGCCGTGCTCGAGGACCTGCACTGGATCGACGGCGAGAGCGAAGCGGTGATGGAAGCGATGATCGAATCGCTGCCGGCGATGCGGATGCTGCTGCTGACCAGCTACCGGCCCGAGTACCAGCCGCGCTGGAACGGGCGCGCCGGCTGCACGCAGATGCGCCTGCTGCCGCTGACCGGCGCGGAGACCGAGCAGTTCCTGCAGTCGCTGATGGGCTGCGACGCCTCGCTGCAGCCGCTGAAGGCGATGCTGGGCGAGCAGACCGCCGGCAACCCTTTGTTCCTCGAGCAGTGCGTGCGCTCGCTGGCGCAAGAAGGCGTGCTGGTCGGCGACGAGGCGCGTTACGTCTGCAGCAAGGCGCCCGAGCGCGTGCAGCTGCCGGCCTCGGTCAATTCGGTGCTGGCCGCGCGCATCGACCGGCTGTCGCCGTCCTGCTTCACCGTGCTGGAACTGGCGGCGGTGATCGGCGCGGTCGTGCCGCTGCACCTGCTCGAGCAGGTGGCGCAGATGGGCACCGAGGAGCTGCAGAACGCGCTGGCCGAGGCGCGCCACGCCGAGGTGCTGCGCGTCGTCAATCTCTATCCCGACGTCGAATACGCCTTCGGGCACGCGCTGATGCGCGATGCGGTGCTCGATTCGATGCTGAAGCGGCGCCAGGAATCGGTCCATCGCCGCATCGTGGAGGCGATCGAACGCGGCGGCGGCATCGACGAGCACGTCGAGCAGCTCGCCCTGCACGCCACGCTGGGGCGCGCCTGGGTCAAGGCATCGACCTATCAGGAACAGGCGGCCGACCGCGCCCTGGCGCGCGGCGCCTATCGCGAGGCGGCGGCGCACCTGTCGGCGGCGCTGCAGGCCCTGGACAGTCTCGAGCCGACGCCGCAGACCGCCCAGCGCAGCATCGACGCCATCCTCAAGCTGCGCGGCGTGTGGACCGTGCTGGGGGTGGCGCACGATACGATGCTGGAAAGCCTGGAGCGGGCCGAACAACTGGCGCAGTCGATCCGCGACGAGCACCGGCTGGCCGCCACCTGGACCTATCTCTCCGCCCAGCACTGGGTGGCCGGCGACGGGCCGCAGGCATTGGCCTTCGCCCGCCGCGCCCGCGTCATGGCCGAGCGGCTGGACGATCCGCGCCTGCTGGCCATGGCGCTGTTCCGCGTCGGGCTGGCGCAGAACATGCACGGCGCCTTCCGCCAGTGCATCGAGACGCTGCACAAGGTCTGCGACATCCTCACCAGCGATCTGGCGCATGAGCGGCTGGGCATGAGCGGGCTGACCGGCGTCTTCGCCCGCAACTACATGGTGGCCTCGCTGTCGGAGCTGGGCGATTTCGCCGCCGCCCGCCGCATCAACACCGAGGCGACCCAGATCGCCCTGCAAAGCCGCGACACCTACAGCATCGTCGCCACCCATATCGCCATGGGCTACTACGCCACCTACCAGGGCGACACGCAGAACGCCATCCCGCTCTTGGAGCGCGCCCTCTTGCTGGCGCGCACCGCCCAGGCCGTGGCGGTCACCGTCTACATCTCCAGCCTGCTGGGCCGCGCGCTGACCGCCGCCGGCCGCACCGACGAGGCGATCGAGCCGCTGCGCTTCGCCATCGACCGCAACAACCTGGCCGGCTCGCAGAAGACCTGCCTGCCCTGCTTCTGGCTGGGCGAGGTGCTGGCGATGAAGGGCCAGCTCGACGAAGCCAGGCGGTATCTCGACGACGGCCGCGCCATCGCCGAGCGGGCGGCCGACGAGGCGGGGCTGGCCTGGGCGATGCGGCTCCAGGCGCTGATCGCCGACCGGCGCGGCGACCATCGCGAAGCCGCCGACACGCTGTCGGCCTGCATCGAGATCGCGCGCGGGCTGGGCATGCGGCCGCTGCAGGCGCATGCGCTGCTCGATCGCGGCCTCAGCCGCGCCGCCGACGACAATGCGCAGAACGCGGTCGCCGACATCGAGGCGGCGCGCATCCTGTTCGCCGGCTGCGAAATGGCGGGTTGGGCGCAGAAATGCGTCGAAGCGCTGCAGACCCTCGGCCAGCGCGCCGCGCAGTAACGGAGCACCAGCGAAAGCCGGCCGCCGGGCGCGACGCACCGCTTCGCCCTGTCGTTTGCGGCAACGCCGCCGGCACTCGCGTGGCGGAAATTGCGGCAACCCATAGTCGAGACTGAATGCTGTTCGCAAACGTCCCGCCAGCGGGACTAGCCGAAAACGTCCCTGAAAACCGGGATTATCGCGTTGCAGCGGGCGACGGATGGCGCACGGCAGAACGGTCGGGACCGTCATCTCCGGGTTGAAAAAAACGGACGCACCATTGTCGGCGGCAAGATTTCGCCGCTATCCTGCGCCACCCGCCACAGGGCGGCCAGGGCCGGATGCCACAAGGCGCCGGCGACAGAAAGAAGCAACGGGAGGAAATCATGATTCGTATCGCCAGGGCGGGGCTTGTCGCCGCCATGGGCGCGGCGCTGCTGGCCGGCGCCGCCCATGCCCAGCCTGTGCCGTCCACCATGTCGTGGACCGCCTACGACACCGGCTCGTCCGGCTTCAACATCGCCGTCGCCGTCGGCCAGATGCTGAAGAACAAGAACAACTCCGACGTGCGCGTGCTGCCGGCCGGCAACGACACCGCCCGCCTCAACCCGCTGAAGGCGGGACGCGCCAACATCTCGGCCATGGGCATCGGCTCCTATTTCGCGCAGGAAGGCGTCTACGAGTTCGGCGGCAAGGACTGGGGCCCGCAGCCCATCCGCCTGCTGCTGTCGACCATCTCGTGCAACGGCCTGTCGCTGGGCGTCGCCAAGGATACCGGCGTCAAGACCCTGGCCGACATGAAAGGCAAGCGCCTGGCCGCGGTGGTCGGCTCGCCCGCCCTGACCCAGGGCGCCTTCGCCATCCTGGCGTTCGGCGGGCTGGGGCCCAACGACGTGAAGATCGTCGAGTTCTCCTCCAACAACGCCATGTGGAAGGGCGTCATCAACAACGAGGCTGATGCCGGCTTCTCCTCGACCATCTCCGGCCAGACGCGCGAGACCGACGCTTCGCCGCGCGGCATCGTCTGGCCGCCGACGCCGGCCGCCGACAAGGAAGGCTGGGCGCGGCTGCAGGCCAAGGCGCCCTACTTCGTGCCGCACAAGGCGACCTGCGGCTCCGGCGGCGCCAGCAAGGACACCCCGATCGAGATGCCGACCTATCCCTATCCGATCTTCATGTCCTATGCCGACCAGCCGGCCGACCAGATCTACGGCGTGGTGAAGTCGATGCTCGTCAATTACGACGAGTACAAGGGCGCCGCCCCGGGCGCCGACGGGCTGGAAGCCAAGCAGCAGAACCTGACCTGGGTGCTGCCCTATCACGACGGCGCCATCCGGGCGCTGAAGGAAGCCGGCGTCTGGACCGACGCCGCGCAGCAGCACAATGATGGGCTGGTGAAGCGCCAGCAGGTGCTGATCGACGCCTGGAAAGCCTATGTCGGCACCAATCCGGCCGAGGACAAGTTCATCCCCGGCTGGATGGCCGCGCGCGCCGATGCGCTGAAGAAGGCGGGCATGCCGCCGGTGTTCGAATAGCCTCAACGTCAGATTGCGCAAGGGGCGGCGCAGGCCGCCCCTTGTCATTCCGGCCAACGAAATCCCCGATCCACAGGGCGGTTTCCGCATTGCCTGGAAACGGCAGATGGCTACACTGGCCGCCACAAAACCCCGGACCGCAAATGGCCGGCACCAATAAATAAAAGACAACCCCGGGAGGAACACGCATGAACTCGCGATACCTGGCCGCCGTCGGCGCGGCGTTTCTGGCTGCACCTATGGCCATGGCGGCCGGCCGGGATTCCGCGTTCGGGTAACGGTTTCGGTCTTCGACCTGCTTACCGCATGACAGGCCGGGCGGCATACGCCGCCCGGCGATCTGCCATTTCCGCGCCAGCCGCGTTCAGAGAATCGCCATGACCGTCAAAGACGCCAGCGTCCAGCCGCACGAGATCCAGGACCCGACCGACCTGCCGGTCGAGGCCGAAACCACCCGCATCCGCAAGCTGGCCGGCATCTGGCGCTGGCTGCTGATCGCCGCCTCGGCGATCGCCCTGCTGCTGTGCATGAACCAGCAGTTCACCTGGCGCTTCTTCGTCGGCTACACCTTCCTCAACACCGAATATTTCTATCTGCTCATCGCCATCCTGCTGCCCTTCACCTTCCTGATCTTTCCTGGCAGCCAGAAGGCGCCGCTGGACCGGGTGCCGTGGTACGACGCGGCTTTGTTCGTCGTCACGATAGCCGCTTCGCTCTATCTGATGACCAGGATCCGCGCCTCGGCGGAGATGGGCTGGGAGATGGGCGGCGCGCCGCAGGAGATAGTCTGGGTCGGCTACGTGATGTGGGCGGTGCTGATGGAGGCGCTGCGGCGCACCGGCGGCTGGAGCCTGATGCTGTCGATCCTGCCCTTCACCTTCTACCCGATGGTGGCCGACCTGCTGCCCTCGCCGTTCAACGGCCACGATCTCAGCCTGGAGGAGACGTCGGCCTTCCACGTGCTGTCGAACGAAAGCCTGCTCGGCATTCCCATTCAGGCCTTCGCCGACCTGGTGATCGGCTTCCTGATCTTCGGCGTGGCGCTGACCATGAGCGGCGCCGGCCGCTTCTTCATCAACCTAGCCTTCGCCCTGTGCGGCACCTTCCGCGGCGGCGCCGCCAAGGTCTGCATCTTCGCCTCGGCGCTGCTGGGCATGATGTCGGGCAGCATCGTCTCCAACGTGCTGACCACCGGCACCATGACCATTCCGGTGATGAAGAAGACCGGCTTCCGCGCCTCCTATGCCGGCGCCATCGAGGCCTGCGCCTCGACCGGGGCGGTGCTGGCGCCGCCCGTGATGGGCGCCACCGCCTTCATCATGGCGCAGTTCATGAACGTCTCCTACGCCGAGGTGGCGCTGGCCGCCATCATTCCGGCGGTCCTCTACTATTTCGGCCTCTACATGCAGGTCGATTCCTACGCCGCCCGCCACGGCATGAAGGGCATCCCGCGCGAGCAGCTCCCCCGGCTGGGCGAGACGCTGAAGGACGGCTGGTACTTCGTGTTCGTCATCGCGCTGCTGGTCTTCATGCTGCTGGTGATGAAGCGGGAGAGCCACGCGCCGTTCTACGCCACCGGCCTGCTGCTGCTGTTGAACCAGCTCTTCAACAAGGACCGCTGGGGCTGGAAGGACGTGATCAAGTTCTTCGAGAGCAACGGCAAGATCTTCGTCGAGCTGGTCGGCATCCTGGCCGGCTGCGGCCTGCTGATCGGCGCCTTCTCCGCCACCGGCGTCATCGGCACGCTGGCCGGCGACCTGGTGCGCATCGCCGGCAACTCGCCGCTGCTGCTGCTGCTGATCGGCGCCCTGACCAGCTTCATCCTGGGGCTGGGGCTGACCACCACCGCCTGCTACATCTTCCTCGCCGTGCTGCTGGCCCCGGCGCTGCAGAAGGCGGGGCTGAACGTGATGGCGATCCACATGTTCATCTTCTACTGGGGCATGCTGTCGTCGATCACGCCGCCGGTCGCCATCGCCTCCTTCGCCGCCGCCGGCATCGCCGGCGCGCCGGCGATGCGGACCGGCTGGGAATCGATGTGGGTGGGCAGTATCATTTACTTCATCCCCTTCTTCTTCGTGCTGAACCCGTCGCTGGTGCTGCAGGGGAATTTCCTCGAATCCATCTACCTGACCATCACGGTCGGGCTCGGCATCCTGCCGATCTGCGGCGGCATCCAGGGCTACCTGATCGGGGTCGGCGACCTGCGGCGCACCGGCGCCCTGCAATGGCCGCTGCGGCTGATGCTGATCTTCGGCGGCATCGTGCTGGCGGTGCCCGGCGGCGGCATCATGCCCTACAGCAATGCCGAGATGGAGCTGGCCGGTGCGGTGGTCCTGGTGCCGACCATCGCGCTTGCCTTCTTCGCCATGCGGCGGGGCCGGATGGCGATCTCGTAGAGCGGATTCACAGGGTTTGCTCTACGGCGGGACGGCGCTGTCCGGTGCCGAGGCGCGGGCGTTGGAAACCCGCGCCCGCACCGCTATAAATGAACGTACATAGAAGCCAGTGCCGGGGAGGAACGAATGGCGGCCGTGCTCGAAGGAATCCGTGTACTCGATTTCGGCCGCTATATCGCCGGCCCGTTCTGCGCCGCCCTGCTGGGCGATTTCGGCGCCGAGGTGATCCGCGTCGAGAAGCTGGACGGCTCGGAGGACCGCTGGACCTCGCCGGTCGGCCAGGACGGCACCGGCGCCGGCTACATGCAGATGAACCGCAACAAGCTGGGCATCACCCTCGATCCGATGACGCAAAAGGGCCGCGAGATCGTGCAGCGGCTGGTCAGGACCGCCGACGTGGTGGTCGCCAACCTGCCGCTGGTGCAGCTCAAGCAGATGGGGCTGGACTACGACGCGCTGTCGGCCATCAACCCGCGCATCATCGTGTTCATGAACTCGACCTTCGGCTCCAAGGGCCCCTACGCCGAGCGCGTCGGCTTCGACACGGTCGGCCAGGCCATGTCCGGCTCCATGTACATGACCGGCGACGGCAAGGTGCCGATGCGGGTGGCGGTGCCGGTGGTGGATTTCGGCACCGCGACCCTGGGCGCGCTGGGCGTGCTGGCCGCGCTCTACGAACGCGAGAAGTCGGGCAAGGGCCAGATGGTCGAGACCGCCCTGCTGCACACGGCGCTGAATTTCGCCGACTCCACCCTGATCGAGCAGGCGCTCATCCAGGTCAACCGCAAGGCCATCGGCAATCGCGGCTGGGCCGCCGGCCCCTGGGACTGTTTCAAGACTAGGGACGGCTGGCTTTATCTGCTGGCGATCGGCGGGCCGCTGTTCCGCCGCTGGGCCAGGCTGATGGGCGAGGAGGAGAAATGGACCTCCGATCCGCGCTTCGCCACCGACCAGTTGCGCGGCGATCACGGCGAAATCCTGTCCGAGCGCATGCAGCGCTGGTGCGACGAGCGCAGCACCGAACAGGCGCTGGCCGAACTCGACAAGGCCCGCCTGCCCGCCGGCCCGGTCTACAGCCCGCAACAGGCGCTGGAGGACCCCCACATCCGCGCCGCCGATTTCCTGCAGGACGTCGATTATCCCGGCCTGCCCAAGCCGGCGCCGGTGGTGACGCCGCCGGTGAAGCTGTCGCGCACCCCGGGCAGGATCGTGCGCCGGCCGCCGACCCTGGGCGAGCATACGGACAGGATCCTGGGCGAGCTGGGCTACAGCAAGGCCGAGATCGACGAGTTGCGGCGCGAAGAAGTGATCTGACAGGACGCATCCCGCCGGCCCGCAGCATGTCGGGCTGCGGTCCCGGCGGGATCGATGGCGGCGGCAGGCGCTGCCGGCTGCCGCGGGAAGGCTACTGCTTCCTGAGCGAGACGGAGTCCATGAACTCGCTCACCGCCGGCGCATTCTCGGTGCCCGGCGCGCCGACATAGGCCACCTGCACGATGCGGTTCGGCGCGGCGACGTAGAAGCGCTGGCGCACGTGATAGGTGCCTTCCTCGTTCTTCACCGCATAGACCAGCTCGCGGCCCTCCGCGCCCTGCGTCGCCACCGGCGTCTCCGACGCCAGCGTGCCGCGCGAGCGCGCCACCACGCCGTTGCGCACGTCGTCCAGCATCTGCGAGGGGGTGCGGTTCAGCCGGCGCTCGTAGGTGATGGTGCCGACCGCGTAATGGCCCTGGTTGGCCTCGGCGCGGTAGGAACTGACCACCACCGGCCCGTTGTTGCTGTTGTAGGTCTGGGTATCGGGCGTGGCCGTGCCCGGCAGCTTGGCCGAATAGGCGCCGTCGGCAGCCCGCACGGTCTGCCAGTTGCCTTGGGCCGTGGCCAGGGACGCCGTGCCCAGCGTGGCGCCGCCAAGGGCCAGCGCCAGGGCCAGCGAACGAATTGGTTTCATGGGGAAGTCCTCCTTCAATGGCGATCGGACAAAAGCCTGTCCTGCGGCTGCGGTGATCCCACCGTCCGCTGCCCGCGGTAACGGCTGCCACAACGCGCCGGTTCCGACGCCAGCCGGAAGAAAGAAGGATAGGTTTCCCGGGTACCGCAGCGGGCTATCCGCCCCCTGTCCTGCGGCCGTCAGAGGATCTGGAACACGTCGTAGACCGGCCCCGCGGGCTCGCGCCGGCCGGTGGCGACGGTGATGATGCGGTTCATGAAGCCGTATTTCTCCGACGCGGTTTCGAACAGCGGCGTGGTGCGGAAATAATACTGCGTCGGGTCGACCTTCTCGCCCTTGTTGAGCTTGTCCATCACCCAGCTCGGCCCGTGCCGCATGCCGCGATAGGTCATGTAGACCAGATGCCCGTCGTCGGTCTTCAAGGTCAGCCGCACGTCGAGCTGCACCACCTCGTCCGGCCGCATGATGATCCAGTCGCCGCCGCCGGGCAGCACGGTGCCGGAGAACTCCTCGCCCTCGAAACGGCCGCCCGTGACCTCGACGATGCGGCGATGGCCGTTGGGCGTGGCGCCGATGTCGTGCACCGCGCCGATCTGCAGGGTCAGGGTGAAGAGCAGCGCCGAGCGCAGCTCCGGCTTGTGTTCCAGCATGGTGTCCAGGGTCCGCCGTGGTTGAGTTGCCGGCGCCAACCATAGCAAACTGGGCAATAAAATCTCTGTGGGGAAACGTCCGTGCACCATATTCCGCCCGCCAAGCTCAACCGCATGGCCGCCGCCATCCTGGCCGCCTCCGGCTCCAACGAGCGCGAGACCCGCATCGTCGCCGACCATCTGGTCGAGGCCAATTTGAAGGGCCATGACAGCCACGGCGTCGGCATGATCCCGCGCTACATCGACGACCGGCAGGCCGGGCTGCTGAAAACCAACGGCAGCCTGCGCATCGTCTCCGACAACGGGCCGATGATCGTGGCCGACGGCGACAACGCCTCGGGCCAGGTGATGGCGCATGACGCGACAAGCCTCGGCATCGAACGCGCCCGGCGCGACGGGCTGACGCTGGTGGCGCTGCGCAACTGCCATCACATGGGCCGGATCGGCACCTATGCCGAGATGACCGCCGCTGCCGGCCTGTCCTCGATCCACTTCGTCAACGTCACCGGGCACGACCCGCTGGTGGCGCCGTGGGGCGGTGCGGATGCCCGCTTCGCCACCAACCCCATCGCCATCTCGATTCCCGCCGGCGGCGGCAAGCCGGCGGTGATCCTCGATTTCGCCACCTCCAAGGTGGCGCTGGGCAAGGTGCGGGTGGCGATGAACAAGGGCGAACGGATGGAGCCGGGCCTGCTGATCGACAGCCAAGGCCAGCCAACCACCGACCCCACCACCATGTTCGGCGACACGCTGGGCGCCATATTGCCGATGGGCGATCACAAGGGCTCGGGGCTGGCGCTGGTCGCCGAACTGTTCGCCGGCGCCTTCTGCGGCGGCGGCACCATCCACGACGGCAATGCGCGCGACCGCTCGGTGGTCAACAACATGCTGTCGATCGTGTTCGATCCCGACCGCCTGGCCGGCCGCTCCTATATCGAGCGCGAGGTGGCGACCATGATCGACTACGTCAAGGCTTCGCCGCGCGGTCCCGGCATCGACGAGGTGCTGGTGGCGGGCGAACCCGAACTCCTCACCAAGGAAGCGCGCACCGCCAAGGGCGTGCCAGTCGACCCCACCACTTTTGAGCAGCTGCTGCTGGCGGGGGAGAAAGTGGGATTGCGGCGGGAGGAGATGCTGCGGCTGGTGGGATAAAGGGATTCGCCCTTCTCCCGCTTGCGGGAGAAGGTGCCCGAAGGGCGGATGAGGGTGAACGGCCTATGGGCGAGACGAGGACGCGAATACTAAGCGATGTCGCTCGGGTGAGATCGCGCACCTTGCGCCGCGATATGACGAAATCGGAGCGTTTACTATGGAATTGCCTGCGCAAGCGTACGCTGGGCAATTGGAAGTTCGTCCGCCAGCTTTCGATTGGTCCCTACTTCGCCGATTTCGTTTGCAGGCAGGCGAAACTGATCGTTGAACTCGATGGGCAAGGCCACGACCAGAATGTAGCGCACGATCTGAGGCGCGATGCGTTTCTGCAGGAACAAGGATATCGCGTCTTGCGAATTGCCAGCGCCGAGATGTTCCGCAATCCCGACAGCGTGTTATCGGAGATTGAGGCGGCCCTCATCGCGCGTTGAAAGACACCCTCATCCGGCCTTCGGCCACCTTCTCCCGCAAGCGGGAGAAGGTGGCAGTGTGGCAAAAGCGTGCCTTAGATCGCCCGCCCGACCTTCTCCCAGTACGGCGCGCGCAGTTCCTTCTTCAGGACCTTGCCGATGGTGCTGCGTTCGAGGTGGTCGCGGAACTCGACGGCGGCGATGCGCTGGGTCTTGCCGAGCTGCTCGTTGGCCCAGTCCTTCAGCGCCTCGGCCGAGGCGGTGGCGCCGGGCTTGCGCACCACCAGCGCCAGCGGGCTCTCGCCCCATTGCTCGGAGGGGATGCCGATCACCGCCACGTCGGCGACCTCGGGGTGGCGCGCCAGCACCGCTTCGAGGTCGGCGGCGTAGATGTTGAAGCCGCCGGAGATGATCATGTCCTTCTTGCGGTCGAGCAGGGTGACGAAGCCGTCCTCGTCCATGCGCCCCAGGTCGCCGGAGCGGAAGAAGGCGCGGCCGTCCTTGTCGCGCCACAGCATCTCCTCGGTCTTGCCGGGCTGCTTGTAGTAGCCGCTCATCATGGTGAAGGAGCGGCCGACCAGCTCGCCGACCTGGCCGCGCGGCACCTCGTTGCCCTGTTCGTCGAGAATCTTAAGCTCGGTGCCGAAGCCGGGCACGCCGACCGTGTGCAGCTTGTCGGGATGGGCCTTGACGTCCAGCATGCACGAGCCGCCGCCTTCGGTCAGGCCGTAGACCTCGATCATGCCGCCCGGCCAGCGCGCGGCGATCTGCTGCTTGGTGTCCAGCCGCAGCGGCGCGCTGGTCGACAGCTTCATGCGGAAGCTGGAGAGGTCGTATTGGTCGAAATCGGCATGCGCCAGGATGCGTTGGTACTGCACCGGCACCAGCATGGCGTGGGTGGCCCTTTCCTGCTGCGCCAGCTTCAGGAATTCCACCACGTCGAACTTCTTCATCAGCACCACCGAGCCGCCCATCGACAGGGTCGGCAGCAGCGCCACCAGCGTGGTGTTGGAATAGAGCGGCGTCGACACCATCGAGACGGTGTCGGGCGCGAACCCCATGCCTTCCCAGCGCTTGATCAGGAACCAGCGCAGGGCATGGTTGTGCAATATGCCCTTGGGCACGCCGGTGGTGCCGGAGGAATAGATCAGGTTGAAGGCGGTTTCCGGCCCGATGGCGATGCCGGGCGCGCCGTCCGGCGCCGCCGCCTTCCAGGCGTCGAAGCCCTGCCAGCCAGGCGCGGCGAAATCCAAGGCGATGCGGCCATCGGGCAGCAGCCCCTCGATGCGGTCGGCGAAGGGTGCGGCCAGTTCGCGCATGCCCGCGCCGAGGAAGAAGACGCGGCTGTCGGCGTCCTCGATCATCATCTTGAGCTGGTCGGCGCCGGCCATGGTCGACAGCGGCACCACGCAGCCGCCGGCGCGCAATATGCCGAAGAAGGTCTGCACGTACTCGATCGAGGGATAGGCCAGCACGGCGGCCTTGTCGCCGGGCCGGAAGCCCATGGCCAGCAGCGCGTTGGCGATGCGGTCGATCGCCTGGCCGAACTCGCCCCACGACACCGCCCGCCCCTCGCACAGCAGCGCCCGCCGCTGCGGCTGCTTGCGCGCCCAGCCCGCCACCATGTCGGGAATGGGCTCGAACGGCGTCGAATCGGGAGCGGAGAGCGGCGACGGCGTCTGCGGCAGGTTGGGGGCGTTGGCGACGACAGGCTTGGCGACGACGGACATGGGGTTTCCCGGCAAAGTCTTGCTTTGCCGCCATGAAACCACGACAGCGCGGTCCCGTCATCCCCCCGCCGCGCCTCGCGCGGCAGTCCGCGGCAGAACGTGCGGTGCGCGGCGGCGCAACGCCGCCACGACGGACGATTGCTACTTCTTCTCGACCGTGACGACCGGGCCGCCCTTCTCGCGCCAGGCGCCGAAGCCGCCGGCGATATGGGCCACCGGCGTCAGGCCCATGTCCTGCACCGCCTTGGCGGCCAGCGCCGAGCGCAGCCCGCCGGCGCAGAAGAACACGAATTTCTTGCCCGACTGGAACACGTCCTTGGCGTAGGGGCTGGCGGGATCGACCCAGAATTCCAGCATGCCGCGCGGGGCATGGTAGGCGCCGGGGATGGCGCCCTCGCGCCATAGCTCGCGGATGTCGCGGATGTCCACAAGCTGCACCTTGGGATCGTTGGCCAGCGCCAGCGCCTGATCGACGCTCAGCGTCTCGATCTCGCGCTCGGCCTCGGCGCAAAGCTCCTTGATGCCTTTCGTGATGGTCGCCATGTCAGCTCCTCGTCGGTTCCTCCGCCGCTTGCCGGATAGTGGCAAGGGCGGACGGGCTTTGACAAGGCGGCGGAGCGCGCATCAGCCCTGGCGCGGATGCGGACCTTCGGCGACCTCCTCGATGATCTTGCCGACGAAGGCGTCGAGATCGTCCGGCGAGCGGCTGGTGATGATGCCGTTGTCGACCACCACCTCGCGGTCGATCCACTTGGCGCCGGCATTCTCCACGTCGCGGCGGATGGAATGGTAGGAGGTGGCGTCCCTACCCTTCAGCGCATCGGCCTCGACCAGCAGCCACGGCCCGTGGCAGATGGCCGCCACCGGCTTGCCGCTGTCGACGAAGTCGCGCACCAGGCTCATCGCCTGCTTGTCGGCGCGCAGCTTGTCGGGATTGATCTGGCCGCCGGGAATGACCAGCGCGTCGTAATTGCCGGGGCTGACCGAACTGATCGCCGTATCCACCGGCACGGTGCGGCCCCAGTCGTCGCCTTCCCAGCCGCAGATCTGGTCGCCGCTGGGCGAGGCGATGGTGACTTTCGCCCCCGCCTGCTTCAGCCGGTCGCGCGGCACTTCCAGTTCCGACTGCTCGAAACCGTCGGTGGCGATGATGAGGATGCGGGCGTCCTTGATGTCGGGCATGGGGTTCTCCGGTTGCGTGTGAGGAGAAACCGGCGCGCGCCAACGCGGTTCCCGCCGCCCGGCGGCTGCCCGAAAGCGAACCGGCCGGCGCGCCCTCGCGGGCGGCGCCAGCCGGTCGAACGGAACGATGGGACGAAAAAAGCCTAGATGGCTTCCTTGAGGTCCTTGGCGACGCGGAAAGCGACCTTCTTGGACGCCTTGATCTTGATCGCCTCGCCGGTGGCGGGGTTGCGGCCCATGCGGGCGGGACGCTTGCGGACCTGCAGAATGCCCAGGCCGGTGAGACGGACCTTGTTGCCTTTCTTCAGGTTCTTGATCGTCAGGGCGACCAGTTCGTCGACCACGCCGACAACGGATTTCTTCGGCATGTCGGTGTTGGCCGCGATCTCGGCGACGATCTTCGACAGCGGAACGGTCAGGACTTTGGGTTTATCGGACTTCTCGGCCATTGTGTTTCCCCTGGTGTCACGAAGCGCAAACCGTACCAGATATGGCCGGTAGCGTGGTTTTCATTACAATATTCAGTCGGACCCGGCAAACAGAAACACCATATATTGCGGGTGTTTTTCGATTTCCCGGTGGATTAATCCCCGAAAAACGGGGTTTTTCGCTACCTCCCGGTGGAAAAGCCCGGAAAAACGCCCTGAAAACAGGCGTTTGCGCTCAGGCCACCTGCCCCGCCGCCCAGCCCGAGGACCACGCCCACTGGAAATTGTAGCCGCCCAGCCAGCCGGTCACATCGACCGCCTCGCCGACGAAATGCAGGCCGGGCACCGATTTCACCATCAGGCTGCGCTGGTCCAGCCCGCCGGTGTCGATGCCGCCCAGGGTCACCTCCGCGGTGCGATAGCCCTCGCTGCCGGCGGGCAGCAGCGACCAGGCATTGACCGCCTCGGCCAACAGACGGAGGCGCTGGTCGGAAAGATCGGCGATCGGCCGCTCTTCCATGCCGTGCCATTGCGCGATCGCCTGCGCCAGCCGTCGCGGCAGATGCGCGCCCAGCACGGTCTGCGCCGATTGCCGCCCGTTGCCGGCGCGCGCCTGGCGCAGCAAAGCGAACACGTCGATGCCCGGCAGCAGCGACACGACGATGCGCTCGCCCTCGCGCCAGTAGGACGAGATCTGCAGGATCGCCGGCCCGCTCAAACCGCGATGGGTGAACAGGATCGCCTCGTCGAACGCCATGCGGCCGCAAGCGACGCGCGCCTTTTCGACCGCGACGCCGGCCAGCGGCTTCAGTCGCGCCAGATCGTCCGGCGCGAAAACCAGCGGCACCAGCGCCGGCCGCGTCGGCGTCACCGCCAGACCGAACCGGCGCGCCACCTCATAGGCGAATCCCGTCGCACCCATCTTCGGAATCGACAGCCCGCCAGTGGCGATCACCAGCGACGCGCACTCGATGGCGCCCAGAGTCGAGGCCAGGCGGAACCCGGCCGCGGTCTTGTCGATCTGCGTCACCCGCACCCCCAGCTCCAGCGCGCCGGCGGCCTGGCGCAGGTCGCGCAGCAGCATATCGACGATCTGGCGCGAGGAACCATCACAGAAGAGTTGCCCCAGCGTCTTCTCGTGCCAGGCGATGCCGTGGCGGTTCACCAGCGCGATGAAATCGTGCTGCGTGTAGCGGCGCAGGGCGGAAACGGCGAAATGCGGGTTGCCGGAGAGGAAATTGGCCGGCCCGACATGCAGGTTGGTGAAGTTGCAGCGCCCGCCGCCGGAAATGCGGATCTTCTCACCCGGCGCGCTGGCATGGTCGAGCACCAGCACGGAGCGGCTGCGCCTGCCGGCCTCGATGGCACACATCAGCCCGGCGGCGCCGGCGCCGATCACCACCACATCGCAGCGTTTCACCATGATCTCAGGCGATGGCCGACAGCGCCTGCTCCAGATCGGCGATCAGGTCGTCGGGATCCTCGATGCCGGCCGACACCCGCAGCAGGTTCTTCGCCACCGAGCTGTGCGGACCCTCGACCGAGGCGCGATGCTCCAGCAGCGATTCGACGCCGCCCAGCGAGGTGGCGGCGATGAACTTGCGCGCCCTTGTGGCGACCAGCTTGGCCTCCGCCGCCCCGCCCCTGACGCAGATCGACAGCATGCCGCCGAAACCGCGCTTCATCTGCCGCGCCGCCAAGGCATGGCCGGGATGCGACGGCAGGCCGGGATAGATCGCCTTTTCCACCGCGCGATGCTGCTCGAAATGGCGCGCGATCTTCATGGCGTTCGACGCCGCCTTGTCGTAGCGCACCGCCAGGGTGCGCATGCCGCGCAGCAGCAGCCAGGCCTCGAACGGCCCCATGATGCCGCCCACCATTTTGCGCACCTGCTTCATCTCCTCCCAGCGCGCATCGGCCTTGCGGCAGGCCAGCACGCCGCCGGTGATGTCGGAATGGCCGTTGAGATACTTGGTGGTGGAGTGGAAGACGTAGTCGGCGCCATGGTCGATGGCGCGCAGGGTGAGCGCGGGCGTCACCGTGGCGTCGACGGCGATCACCGCCCCTGCCTTGTGCGCCAGCCGCGCGCTGCCCGCCACGTCGATCACATCCCAGGTGGGATTGAGCAGGGTCTCGATCCACACCAGATCGACCTTGCCCGGAATGATCGCCCGCTCCAGCGCCGCCAGGTCCGTGGCGTCGTAGAACGTCACTTCCACGCCGCGCCGCTCGGCGATATGGCGCAGCAGCTCCTGCAGCCCGTGATACATAACCGTCGGCGCCAGGATCTGCTTTCCCGGCCGTACCGTCTCGAACACGGCTGCGGCCGCCGCCTGGCCGGAGGCGAAGATCGACGCCTCGGCCGCGCCTTCCAATTCGGCGATGAGTTGCTCGACCGGATCGTAGGTCGGGCTCTGGTAGCGGCCGTAGATGTACTTGCCGATCAGCTCGTAGGAATCGTTGCGGGCGAAGGTGGTGGAGAGCTGGATCGGCGGCACCACCGCCCCGGTGCCCGGGTCGATGAAATGCGACACCTGCGCCAGGATGGTGTCGATGCTCGGCTTGTCGTTGTCGCTCATGGAGGCTTTCGTCGCGCGGATTTGACCGGGCGAGACTAGCCCAAAGCGGCGGCAAACGACACGGGCGGTTGTCAGGCCGCGTTGCTGGTCCCGGAAACCGCCAGCAGCGGCCAGGCAGCATCGGCATCAGAAATTGCCGTCACCGGCAGCGGCCAGTCGATGCCGAGCACCGGATCGTCGTAGCGCAGGCCGCGCGCCGCCGCCGGCTCGTAGTAGCCCGTCACCTGATAGGTGACCTCGACGTCGTCGGTCAGGGTCTGGAAACCATGCGCGAAGCCTTCGGGAATGTAGAGCGAACGGAAATTCCCGCCCGTCAGCTCGACGCCGATCCACTGCCAGCGCGTCGGCGAATTCTCGCGGATATCGACGATCACGTCCAGCACCGCGCCCCTGACGCAGCGCACCAGCTTGACCTCGCCATGCGGCGGCACCTGCCAGTGCATGCCGCGCAAGGTGCCGCGCCTGGGGTTGAGCGAGATGTTGCTCTGCACGAAGTCGCCGGTCAGCCCCTGCCCGGTCAGTTCGCGTCGGCACCAGGCGCGCAGGAAACTGCCGCGATGGTCGTCGAAGCGTTCGGGCTCCAGCATCCAGGCGCCCTTCAGGCGCGTTTCACTGCAGCGCATGTGTCCTCCAGCGCAGTTCGGCATCGACCTGGTTGGTCCGCAGCAGCACGCCAAGCTGGCGCACTCGCGTATAGGGCGGCGCGTTGAACGTCTCGTCGGTCATGCCGATATGCTCGAACAGCGTCCGCAACTGGCGGAAGCCGCGCTCCGCCGTCCAGGCGCAGTCGAACTGCGGCAGATGGCGGCGGATCTTGGCGAAGGACACGCGGTAGGAGCGCCCGTCGTCGGACTTGCCGCCCAGTTCCACGGCGCAGCCGGGAAAGACCGCCCCCGCCGTCTCGGCCAGTTCGCGGATGCGATAGTTGTTGGCGTCGGCGCCGACATTGAAGGCTTGGTTGTGCACCGCCTCGCGCGGCGCCTGCAGCGCCTGCACGAAGGCTTCGGCGATGTCCTGCACATGCACCAGCGGCCGCCACGGCGTGCCGTCGCTGGTCAGGCTCAGCTTGCCGGTGGTCCAGGCCAGGCCGGCGAGGTTGTTGATGACGATGTCGAAGCGCATGCGCGGGGAGGCGCCGAAGGCGGTCGCCAGGCGCAGGAAGACGGGGCTGAAATTGCCGTCCGCCATGGCGCCGACGTCGCGCTCGACCAGCCCCTTGCAGCGGGCATAGGCGGTCTGCGGCCGCATCGGCGAGGCCTCGGTCACCGCCTCGTCGCCGGCCGCGCCATAGACGCTGCACGAGGAGGCGTAGAGGAAGCGCGGCACGCCCGCTTCCTTGGCCGCCTTGGCCACCATGATCGAGCCGCCATGGTTGATGGCCATGGTCAGGCCCTCGTCATGTTCGCACAGCGGATCGTTGGACAGCTCCGCCAGATGGATCACCGCGTCGAAGCCGCGCAAAGCCTCGGGCGACAGCGCGCGGATGTCGCGCGCCAGCACCGGCGGCCGGTCGAACCCGTCGTGATAGAGCCAGGCGCCGCGATAGAAGCCGGCATCCATCACCGTCACCTCGCAGCCTTCCGCCAGCAGGCGCGACACCAGCACGTTGCCGATATAGCCGTCGCCGCCGGTCACCAGAACGCGCCGCGGCTGCCAGGACGAACCCTCGCTCCGCAGCGGCGCCGCCGGCCTGTCGATCACCAGATTTTCCATGGGGCCTCCCCGCTGCGCCAAAGACCGTCCAGCACGTGCTTGTCGCGCAGCGTATCCATGTTCTGCCAGAAGCCGCGGTGACGATAGGCGAACAGCCTGCCCTCGCCCGCCAGCCGCTCCAGCGGTTCGCGTTCCCACACCGTCTCGTCGCCGTCGATGTAGTCGAGCACCTCCGGTTCGAGCACGAAGAAGCCGCCGTTGATGTAGCCGACGTCCTCGTTGGACTTCTCGCGGAAACCCAGCACGCGCTCCTCCTCCGGCTCGACGGAGAGGAAGCCGAAGCGGCCGGGCGGCTGCACCGCCGTCACCGTCGCCAATGCCCCGCTGCTCCGGTGCGCACTCACCAGTTCGCCGATATCGACGTTGGAGACGCCGTCGCCGTAGGTGAGGCAGAACGGCTCGTCGTCGAGGTAGCGGGCGATCCGCTTGATGCGCCCGCCGGTCATGGTCGTTTCGCCGGTGTCGATCAGCGTTACCTTCCACGGCTCGACGCCGTTGCGGTGCACGGTGATGCCCGCGCTGCGCAGGTCGATGGTGACGTCGGACAGCTCGAAGGCGTAGTTGCGGAAATAGTGCTTGATCAGGTTGCCCTTGTAGCCGCAGCAGATGACGAAGTCGTTCAGCCCGTGAGCGGAATAGATCTTCATGATGTGCCAGAGGATCGGCTGGCCGCCGATCTCCACCAGCGGCTTGGGCCGCACCGCGCTCTCCTCGCTGATGCGCGTGCCGAAGCCGCCCGCCAGGATCACGACCTTCATCGGATTTCTCCTTCCCTCGCCCCGAGCACCGGAGTCTTTAGCAGCGGCCCCAGCAGCTCCCCCGCCGACAGCCGCTCGATGCCGGAGGCAGCGGGTGCGCCGCGCCGTTCCATCAGCAGCCGCTCGTAGAGCGACAGGTGATTGCGGGCGATGGCGTTGATGTCGAAGCAATCAACCGCCTTCTGCCGCGCGCGCTGCGCGATCTGCGGCCCGGCGCGGCGCTGCGCCACGCACCATTCGATGCCGGCGGCGAGATCGTCGGCGGAGCGGTCGAATGCCAGGTAGCCGCAACTGCCGTGATCGATCAGGTCGAACTGGCCGGTATTGGCGAACGCGGTAACCGGCGTGCCGCAGGCCAGCGCCTCCATCACCGTCTTGGCCGCGTTTTCGTACAGCGAGGGCGTCACCATGACGTCGGCGGCAGAGTAGAGCCGCGCCAGTGCGGCATCGTTGCGCACCTGGCCCATGAAGCGGACCGGAATGCCGAAATCGGTATTCGCCGCCTCCGCGCCGAACACAACCAGCAGCGCCTGCTTGCCCCAGCCGCTGGCGGCCAGCTGCTGCAGCGCCTGCGCCAGATAGGCGAAACCCTTGCGCTCGTCGCTGAGCGCGTGCATGGCGCCGAACAGGACGATGCGCCGATCCACCGGCAGCTGCCAGGCGGCGCGCGCCGCCGCCATCTCGGTCGGCCGGAAGCGCTCGACGTCGATGCCGTTGGCGATCTGCACGATCTCGTTACCGGCCAATAGCGGCGAGCGGCGTGCCTGCTCCGCCATCCAGGTGCTAAGCGCGACATAGGTGACCGGCAGATGCCGCCAATGCCGCCGCTTGCGCCGCCACAGCCGGCTGGTGACGTCCTCGCGCGCGCCCGAATGCAGCTGCGGACAGGCGCCGCAGCCGCTCAGGTATTTCTCGCAGTCGCCGGCATAGTGGCAGCCACCGGTCAACGGCCACATGTCGCGCAGCGTCCACACCAGCGGATAGTTGTGCAGCCCGGCCAGCGCCTTGACCGGTACCAGGCCGCGCCCGACCCAGTGCAGTTGCACCAGGTCCGGCGCGATGCGGTCGACCGCGGGGCGCAGATCGAACGGCAGCCAGCCCAGCGAGAACCAGTTGCGCCGGTCCCAGTGGTAGCGCTGCAGCGGCAGCCGGTCGAGCGGATCGCGCAGCGCCTGCAGGCGGGACAGCAGCGGCGGGCGGAACGTCGTGACGGAAGGATCGTCGCCGAACTTGCGCAGCACCAGCATGTGCGAATCGGCGCCGACGCGGCGCAGGGCGCAGTGCAGGTTGTAGGCGCCCAAGCAGGCGCCGCCTTCGATGTCGGTCGGCGAGATGTGCAGGATGCGCGTCATGGCAAGGCTCCGGTCACGGCTTTGCCCCTTGCCAGGCTACGCCTGCAAAACCACTGTCGGCGCACCGGCCGACGCGCGCCGCGGACCGGTCTGGCGCGAAAGGACACGCCCGCATGCCGCAGTCTTCCCTGGTCAGTATCGTCGTGCCGGTGTTCAACGGCGCGCGCTACCTGGAGGAATGCCTCGACAGCGCCCTGGCGCAGCAGGGCGTGGCGCTGGAGCTGGTGGTGCTGGACAACGCCAGTACCGACGACACGCCCGCCATCGCCGCCGCCTTCGCCCGCCGCGACTCGCGCGTGCGCATCTTCCGCAACGACGCCACCCTGCCGCCGATCGACAACTGGAACCGCGCCATGGGCCTGATGTCGGCGCAGGCTACATGGTGCCGCGTGCTGCATGCCGACGATGCGCTGTACGAGGGCAGCCTGGCCCGCATGGTGGCGCTGGGCGACAGCGATCCGCGCATCGGCATCGTCGGCTCGCTGCGCCGGCGCGGCCAGCACGTCGAATGCGAGGGCCTGCCCCGGGAGCGGACGGTGTTCGACGGCGCGGAAGTGGCGCGCCTGTTCCTGCGCGGCGAGGTCTTCGCGCTGGCGCCGACCAGCGGGCTGCTGCGCGCCGAGCTGGTGCGCGCTCGCCAGCCCTTCTATCCGCCGCATCTGCTGCATGCCGACCTTGCCGCCTGGCTCGACATCCTCGACGGCGTGCAATTCGGCTTCGTGCACGACATCCTGTCCTTCTCGCGCGTGCACGAGGATTCGATCACCGCCACCGTGGCGGAGCGGCGACGGACGCTGATGCGCGAATACCTGGTGCTGCTGCGCGACTACGGCCCGCGCTACCTGCCGGCCGGCGAACTGGCCGCACTCGAACGCCGGCACGTGGCGCGCTGCCACCGCATGCTGCTGCGCGAAAGGCTGGGCGGCGGCAGCCGCGACGTCATCGACTATCACCTGGAAGGCCTGCGCGCCGCCGGCTGCGCGCCGGGGCTGGCCGACTACGTCCGCGCCGGCGCCGCCGAACTGGGCATGCTGCTGCGCGATCCGGCAAAACTCATCACGTACTGGCATCGCCTGCGTCTCCCCTGACGCTGAAATGACCGGCCTGCCGGCCGATCAGGTCCCCTTCCCTCCCTCGGGAACCGAACGCGGAAACATCGGCAGCGAAAATCTCGTCCTGTTCCGCCCGCAGACGATCGACCAGCCGTCCCACCGGCACGTCGATGTCGTGATAGGTCAGCACCGCATCGCGCGGCACGTCGCGGCGCAGGCGGCAGCCGCTGGCAATACCCATTGGCAGCAGCCAGTCACGCTGCACCACGTCGGCGTTCTCGCACAGGCCGTAGGTCATGAAGTGGCCGATATCGTCGAGCACCTCGCCGGCGCGACCGTCCCGCTTCATCGCCGCCACGACCTCGACCCTGGGCGGCCCCGCCGGCGCGATGGTGGCGTCGTGGAACAGCACGGCGCGGGCGATGGTGTTGGGCACCTCGAAATGGCACAGATGGTAGGGCGTGTGGAAGCAGTAGAGCGGCCCCTTGCCCAGCTTGTAGAGCTCCAGGTAGTGGCGCTGCAGTGGATTCTCGATCGTGCCCAGCACGAAGACGCCGGGCCCCGGCGCAGCGCCGACGACGTAGTCGACGATGCCGGGGCCGTCGATGAAATCCTCCGCCGGCAGGGCGCGCGCGGCCTCGTCGATCGGCGTGCCGGCCGGCACCGTGGGGCCGAACATGCCGCGCCGGCCGACGCTCATGCCGGTGGCATTGGCGATGACCGCCTGCTCGAAGGACACTTTGGTGCCGTCGGCGAAGGACGTCACCATATGCGGCCGCTGGCCCCATTTGACGGCGAATTCGAACTGCGTCTTGGGCGTGCGATAGGGATCGTGCAGGCCCTTGATGTTGCCGCACAGGACCGGGCGGATGCCGATGCCGCGCACGAAGCGGTAAAGGTTCATGGTCACGCCGGGCTGGTCGCCGTCGGCGTTGGTGTAGATGACGCCGGCGGCAGCGGCGCGGCGGGCCAGCACCGGCCCCACCGTACCGTCCAGCTCGGCATTCATCAGGATCAGGTGCTTGCCCGCCCCGATGGCGGCCAGCGCCACATTGGCGGCGTATTCGATCGAGCCGGTGACCTCGACGATGGCGTCGATGCCATCGGCCTCGCACACCGCCTGCCAGTCCTCGGTGACGGCGACGGCGCCCTCGACCATGGCCCGGCGCAGTTCGGCCGGCGTCTCGACCCGCCGCACCCGTAAGTTCGCATCGGCAACGATCTTTTCCGCCGTGGCAATGTTGCGGCTGGCGACGGCCGCGACGTCGATGCCGCGCGCCAGGCTGGCAAGCTGCAGGACGATGCCCCGCGCCATGAAGCCGGAGCCGATCAGGCCGATGCGAATGGGCCTGCCGCTCTCCAGCCGTCTGTCAAGGGCCGTATCGATGATTGCCGCCATGGCGGCAACCATAGGCGCTTGGCCGATACCGACGGCGTGACCAAGCGGTGATTGGGATATTAAACTAATGCTTTTGCGGTGCGACAGGACTGCAAGAGCAAATCACGTTCTGACGGAATCGCTCGCGATTCCGTCAGAACGTGTGAATTTGCTCCAAACTTTAAGCAATAGAGCGGATTCACACGATGGATGGAAGCGCCAGCGCTTCCATCCATCGTGATCCGTTCTAACGCAAGGTCGCCAGGAACTCCTTCACCAGCGCCGCCGTTTCCTGCGGTTTCTCGATGAACGGGATGTGGCCGCCGCTCTTCACCTCGCGATAGATCGCGCCGGGGATGTGCTCGGCGATCTGCTTCGAGAACGAGGCGGGAATGAAATAGTCGTTGTCGCCGGCGATCACCAGGGTCGGGCACTTGATGTTCTTCAGCCGCGTGGTGAAGAGCGGCTCCTTCTCCTGGCCGGGCATCTTGCGGCCCCAGTACAGGATGGAATCGAGGAAGGCGATGTAGAGTTCGGGCGTATTGTTCTGGATGTTGGCCTGGTTGGCCTGCATCACCTTCAGCCCCGCCTCGGTCTCCATGAACTCGCGCGTCATGGTCGACAGGCCCATGAAATCGGCGATCTCCTCGCCCATGCCCAGCTTGCGGATGATCTTCTGGCGCAGGCGGAAATTGGTCTCCAGCGCCCGATCGAGCTGGGAGAAGCCGCCGATCACGACCAGCGAGCGCGTCAGCTCGGGATATTTCTCGGCGAAGGCCATCGCCATCGACCCGCCCAGCGACGAGCCCAGCACATCGACCTTGTCGAAGCCCAGGTGCCGGGCCAGGGCGGCGAAGTCGTCGGCCCACAGTTCGGGCGTATAGGTGACTTTCTGCGGCGAATCTTTGCGCGACTGGCCGATGCCGCGCGGGTCGAGCAGCACGGTCTTGGCGACGCCGCGCAGCAGCGGCTCGCCGAAGCGGTAGTACTGGTGATCCAGCCCCAAGCCGGGAAACAGCATCAGCGGATGGCCGTTGCCCTGAACCCAGTACCAAAGCTCCGTGCCATTGACCTGCGCCAAAGCCATCACACCCTCCCTAATTTACTTAATTTCTCGTGAAATCTGCAAAATCACTAGTATCATAATACGAGATTATTGTATTATCAAATCGCGTTAAAATGAGGTATTGGGATGCTGTTCGGCAAGCGGCAGACGCGGGCGGAGGACGACCGGCTGATCCAGGGCAAGGGGCGGTATGTCGACGACATCAAGCTGCCCGGCATGCTGCATGTGGCGCTGGTCAGAAGCGAAGCCGGCCGCGCCCATATAAAGGTCGACGTCGCCGCCGCCCGGTCCGCGCCCGGCGTGCATGCCGTGTTCCTGGCCCAGGACCTGCCGGACACGGCGAAAATCCTGCCCGACTGCCACCCCAACCCGGTGCTGCGCAATCCGCGCGGGCCGCAGGTGCTGGCCGACGGCATCGTGCGCTATGTCGGCGAGCCGATCGCCGCCATCGTCGCCGACTCGCGCTATCTGGCCGAGGACGCCGCCGAGCTGGTGCAGATCGAGTACGACCTGCTGCCGGCGGTGATCGACCTTGAACGCGCCATGCAAGACGAGACCCGGCGGGTGCATGAGGACCTGCCGTCTAACCTCGCCGCCCGCATTCCCGTGTCCTGCGGCGACACCGACAAGGCCTTCGCCGAGGCCGCCTGCATCGTGCGCGAGCGGCTGCAGATCCAGCGCGGCGCCGGCCAGGCGATGGAGACGCGCGGCATCGTCGCCCACTGGAACCCGCACGAAGAGCGCATGGTGGTGTGGAACGTCTCGCAGGTGCCCTTCGTGCACCGCACCGCCATCGCCAACGCCCTGCAGCTTTCCGAAAACGCGGTGCAGGTGCTGAACCCCGATGTCGGCGGTGGCTTCGGCTACAAGGGGCTGACCTATGTCGAGGACCTGCTGATCCCCGTCATCGCCCGCCAGCTCGAGGTGCCGATCAAGTGGATCGAGGACCGGCGCGAACACCTGATCGCCGCCTATCACGAGCGCACCCAGCTCCACGACATGGAGATCGCCACCACGGCGGAGGGCGTGATCTTAGGGATTCGCGGCAAGTTCCTGTGCGACACCGGCGCCTACACGCCCTGGGGCCCGGTGGTGCCGCTCTTGACCGCCGTCAATATCCCCGGCCCCTACAAGGTGCCGAACTACAAGGTCGAATGCGACGTGGTCTACACCAACACCGTGCCGATCGCGCCGGTGCGCGGCGCTGGAAGACCACAGGCCTGCTACGTCTCCGAACGCCTGCTGGATGCGGTGGCGCGCAAGCTGAACATCGACGGCGCCGAGCTGCGCCGGCGCAACCTGATCCAGGCGCACGAATATCCCTACGACGTCGGCTTCATCTCGCGCGACGGCACGCGGCGCACCTATGACAGCGGCAACGTGCCGGCCCTGCTGGAGCGGGCGCTGGAAATGATCGAGTACGACAAGCACAAGGCGACCCAAAAAGACCATGCCGCGCAGGGCCGGCATATCGGCATCGGGCTGGCCTGCTGCGTCGAGGACACCGGGCTGGGTCCGTTCGAGGAAGTCGGCATGTCGGTCGAGCTCGACGGCTCCGTCACCGTGCGCATGGGCACGCCCAGCCAGGGTCAGGGCCAGCGCACCGCCTTCGCCCAGATCGTCGCCGACCAGCTCGCCGTGCCGTTCGACAAGGTGAAGGTGCTGACCGGCAACACCGACTACGTGCGCTATTCCATCGGCACCTTCGCCAGCCGGGCCGGCATCGTCACCGGCTCGGCCGTGCTCAACGGGGCCAAGCAGTTGCGCGAACGGGCGCTGAAGATCGCCGGCACCCTGCTGCAGGCTTCGCCCGACGATCTCACCCTGGAAGACGGCACGGTGGTGCGCAAGGACGGCGGCAGGCTCGGCCGCGCCATGACCCTGGCCGACATCGTCCACACCTCGCTGGGCGAATCGGGCGCGCCGCTGCCCTTGCGCGAGTTCGGGCCGGGCATGAGCACGGTGGCCAGCTTCTCCCCGCCCACCAACACCTTCGCCACCGGCTGTCACGCCGCCCTGGTCGAGGTCGATCCGCGCACCTGCAAGGTGAACATCCTGAAATACGTCGCGGTCGAGGATTTCGGTACCATGATCAATCCCATGATCGTCGACGGCCAGGTGATCGGCGGCGTCGGCCTGGGCATCGGCAACGCCTTCTTCGAGCGCGCCGTCTACGACGACAACGGCCAGATCCTGACCGGCACTTTCATGGACTACCTGGTCGCCACCTCGGTCGACGTGCCGCATGTGCATATCGACTATCTTTCCACCCCCAGCCCGCTCAATCCCTTGGGCATGAAGGGCGCCGGCCAGGGCGGCACGATTCCGGTGCCGGCCGCGCTTTCCGCCGCGGTCGAGGACGCGCTGCGCGATCACGGCCTGCGCCTGCGCCACGTGCCGTTCAGCGAGAGCGACATCTTCGCCGCGCTCGAACAGGCCAAGGCGGGAGCGGCCGCATGAAACCGCCGGTCTTCGCCTACGCCGCGCCGCAGACCATCGACGAGTGCCTGGCGCTGAAGGCCGCGCACGGCGAGGACGCCCGCTTCATCGCCGGCGGCCAGAGCCTGATGCCGCTGCTGAACCTGCGCATGGTGCGGCCCACCGTCGTCATCGATCTGGGCAAGGTGCGCGACCTTGCCTATTGGCGGCGCGAGGGCGACGACATCGTCATCGGCGCCATGCTGCGCCAGCGCGCGCTGGAGCAGGACAAGGAGCTTGCCGCCGCCCTGCCCCTGCTGGCCGAAGCCGTGCAGCAGATCGGCCATCCCGCGACGCGCAGCCGCGGCACCATCGTCGGCTCGCTGTGCCATGCCGATCCCGCCGCCGAACTGCCGGTCTGCGCGCTGCTACTCAAGGCGCAGATCGTGCTGGCATCGACCAGGGGCAGACGCAGGATCGCGGCCGAGGATTTCCTCACCGACGCGCTGTCGACCTCGATCAAGGACGACGAGCTGGTTGAGCAGGTGCGCCTGCCCGCCGGGCGCGGTGACACCGGTTACGCTTTCATGGAACTGGCGCGCCGGCACGGCGATTTCGCGCTGATCTCGGTTGCGGCCTCGGTAGCGCGTAACGGCGCGGCGCGGGTGGCGATCGGCGGTCTGGGGTCGGCGCCAGTGGCGTTCGACGTCGATGGCAAGAGCATCGCGGCCGAAGCGGCACGCATCGCCCGAGGCCTGGAGCCGCCCAATGACCTGCACGCCACCGCCGAGTATCGCCGCGCTTTGGCGCAAACGCTGATCGAGCGCGCGCTTACCAAGGCGGCCGAAAGGAGCAAGACATGAGCACGCCCGCTTCTTCCCTCGCCGTCGCCGTCGAGGTCAACGGCAAGGCGCTTGCACGCAAGGACGTCGAGGCGCGCCGCACCCTGGCCGATTTCCTGCGCGAGGAGTGCGGTCTGACCGGCACGCATCTGGGCTGCGAGCACGGCGCCTGCGGCGCCTGCACCGTGCTGATCGACGGCGCGCCCGCCCGCTCCTGCCTGACCCTGGCGGCGCAGGCGCAAGGATCGCGCATCCTCACCGTCGAGGGGCTGGCGGACGGCGCCGTGCTGCATCCCCTGCAGCGCGCCTTCAAGCAGCATCACGCCCTGCAATGCGGCTTCTGCACGCCGGGCTTCCTGGTGACGGCGGCGGCATTGCTGGCGGAGAACCCCGACCCGACCGAAACCGAGGTGCGCGAATATCTCTCCGGCAATATCTGCCGCTGCACCGGCTACCAGTTCATCGTCGCCGCCGTGCTGGCGGCGGCGGCCGAGATGAACGGAAAGGCGAAGAATGTCTGACACCGATACCGGCATGAAGATTTCCTCCGTCGCCGCGCCGGTGCGGCAGCAGGTGGCGGCCTCGTTCCGCAATGCCATCCTGAATGGCCGCTTCCAGCCCGGCGTGCGGCTGGTCGAGAAGGAACTGTGCGAACTGACCGGCGCCTCGCGCCCCGCGGTGCGCGAGGCGCTGCGCCCGCGCGCGACCGAGGGCC
>JBBCJW010000055.1:0-41313 GCA_037190765.1 Alphaproteobacteria bacterium | reverse complement strand
TCTGTCGGAATCGCGAGCGATTCCGACAGACTGTGTGAATTTGCTCTAAACACCAATGAGGTTAGGTCGGCGCGGCGCGGGCGGCGAATTCGGCCGCCGCCTGCTCCATGCTCATGAACACCGCGCCGCCGGCCGCCAGTTTCTCCAGCAGGCGTTCGAGCATCAGGATGCGGTGGCCGCGGCCGATGACGTAGGGGTGGAAAGTGTAGGTCAGCACGCCCCACTCGACGTTCCGCTGCATCCAGACGAAATCGTCGAAGAAATTCTCCAGCACGCCATTGGCGTTCTGCAGCCCCGGCAAAGTGAATTCCTTGGTGCGCAGGAATTCGAAATGCGGGTAGTCGTCCAGGCTCCACGAGATCGGCATTTCGATCAGCGTCGTGGGCGTGCCGAAGCGCACCGGGCCGTCGGCGGGAATGACGTCGCCCCGGCGGCAGTAATAGGGCGTGTAGTCGTTGCCCATCATGCTGCTCTCGTAGACGAAGCCGTGCTGCAGCAGCAGTTCGACCGTGTGCGGGCTGAGGTCCCAGGCCGGCGAGCGGTAGCCGCGCGGGTTCCTGCCGGACAGCGCGCGGATCGCCTCCATGCCTTTCAGCAGGTGCTCTTCTTCCTGGTCGCGGCTGAGGCTGGCCGGCGTGACATGGGTCCAGCCGTGATGGCCGATTTCGTGGCCGGCCTCGACGATCATGGCGCTCTCGCGCGGATAGGTGCCGATCACCACGCCGGGGATGAAGAAGCTCGACGTGATGTCGAAGCGCTGCAGCAGCGGCAGGAGGCGGCGCACCGCCACGGCGCCGAATTCGCCGCGCGAGATCGCGGTCGGCGTCGTTAGCCCGCGCGCCACGAAGCCGGACATGGCGTCGAAATCGAAGGTGATGCAGACGATGTGGCGCGGCATGTCTTCCTCCCGACTTTTTTATGGGCCGATCTTTTTTATGGGGAGAAGCTTGCCACGATTCGTTCCTACCGTCCCGCCGCGTAGGCCTGCATGCCGCGCGGGTTGGCGGCGGCTTTCAGCAGCGTTCCCTCGCGGGCGGCGGCGGTGAGGCGGCCTTCCGACCAGTCGCCGCCCATCTCCACCCCATGCCCCAGCCCGCGCAGCGCCTCGACGGTACGAGCGGGCATGCGGCCTTCCAGCACCAGCACGCCCGGGCGCGCGGCACGCGGCCAGAAGGAGGAGGGGAAATGCTCGGAATGGAAGGCGGGGCAGTCGATGCCCTCCTGCAGATTCATGCCGGCATGGACATGGCGCAGGAAGAGCTGGGTTGCCCACTGATCCTGCTGGTCGCCGCCGGGCGTGCCCAGTGCGAGGTAAGGCTCGCCGTCGCGCAGCACCAGGCCGGGGCTGAGGGTCGAGCGCGGCCGCTTGCGCGGCGCCAGGCCGGAGGGCATCGCGGCATCGAGCCAGAACATCTGCGCCCGCGTGCCGAGACAAAAGCCCAGTGCGGGGATGACCGGCGAGGATTGCAGCCAGCCGCCGCTGGGCGTGGCCGAGACCATGTTGCCGTCGCGGTCGATGATGTCGAAATGGACGGTGTCGCCCGCCACCTGGCCCAGCCGGCCCACCGTCGGCTCGCCGGTGCCGGCACCGGCGGCGGGGGCGGAACCGCGCCGCTGCAGCACCCGGGCGTTGAAGCCGGCGATCTTGCCCGGCCGCAGCTCCATGGAGGCGCGCACGTCGATCAGCGTGCGGCGGGCATCGTTGTAGGGTGCCGACAGCAGGGCCGCCATCGGCACCTCGGCGAAATCGGGATCGCCGTAGAACGCCTCGCGGTCGGCATAGGCCAGCTTGCCGCATTCGGTGACGACATGGACGAATTCCGGCCCGGTGGGGTCGATGCCGTCGAGATCGAACCCCTTCAGCAGGGCGAGCTGCTGCAGCATCACCGGCCCCTGACTCCACGGCCCGCATTTGGCGACCGTGTAGCGGCCATAGTCCAGGGTCAGCGGCTCCTCGACCGTGGCCTGCCAGTTGGCCAGATCGTCGCCGGTCAGCAGGCCGCGATGGGCGCGGCCGGACACGTCGTAGACCTCGTTGTCGCGGCAGAAGCGTTCGATCTCCTGGGCGATGAAGCCGCGCGACCAGATGCGGCGGGCGGCCTCGATCTGCATCTGCCGGTCGCCGCTCATGGCTTCCGCCTCGCGCAGCAGGCGGGCATAGGTCTTGGCCAGCGCCGGATTGGCGAAGATCGCGCCCGGCCTGGGCACTTCGTTGGCCGGCAGGTAAAGGGCGGCCGAGCTGCGCCAGTGCTGGCGGAAGAGATCAGCCACGGTGGCGATGGTGTCGCAGATGCGCGGCACCAGCGGATAGCCTTTCGCCGCCAGGTCGATGGCCGGCTGCAGCACCTCGGCCAGCTTCATCGTGCCGTAATCGCGCAGCAGCAGCATGAAGGCGTCGAAGGCGCCGGGCACGCAGGCGGCCAGCAGCCCGGTGCCGGGGATCATGTCCAGCCCCAGCGACTGGAAGCGCTCGATGCTGGCGGTGGCCGGCGACACGCCCTGGCCGCAGATCACTTCCGTGGCGGCGCGGCGGCGGTCATGCAGCAGGATCGGCGCCTCGCCGCCGGGCCCGTTGAGATGCGGCTCGACCACCTGCAGGGCGAAGCCGGTGGCGACGGCGGCGTCGAAGGCGTTGCCGCCCTTCTCCAAGGTCGCCATGCCGATGGCGGTGCCGATCCAGTGGGTGGAGGTGACGACGCCGAAGGTGCCGAGGATTTCGGGACGGGTGGTGAATTCCATGGCCGGCAGATTGCCACGATGCGCCGCCGATGACCATTGCATGAGAGCCGGGGCTGGCGCACAAACGCGCGATCATGAGCCTGCCGGTCGATGACATCGTCGCCCCGTTCCTGGCCGCGCTGCGCACCGGCAATGCCGCGGTGGTGCAGGCGCCGCCGGGCGCGGGCAAATCGACCCTGCTGCCGCTGACGCTGCTGGATGAGTCATGGCTGGACGGCGGCAAGGTGCTGATGCTGGAGCCGCGCCGGCTGGCGGCGCGGCTGGTGGCGAAACGGCTGGCGCATAATCTGGGCCAGGAAATCGGCGGCACCGTCGGCTACCGCGTGCGCGACGAGGCGCGGGTCGGGCGGGCCACGCGGCTGGAGGTGGTGACGGAGGGCATCCTCACCCGCCTGCTGCAGGCCGATCCCGAACTGCCGGGTGTCGGCGCGATCCTGTTCGACGAATTCCACGAGCGCAGCCTGCAGGCCGATCTTGGCCTGGCGCTGGCGCTGGACGTGCAGTCGAGCCTGCGGCCCGAGCTGCGGCTGGTGGCGATGTCGGCGACCCTGGACGGGCAGGCGGTGTCGGCGCTGCTGGGCGATGCGCCGGTGCTGACCAGCGACGGGCGGTTGTTTCCCGTCGAGACGCGCTATCTGCCGCCGGCGGGCGGCGCAAAGATGGAAGTGGCCATGGCGCAGGCGGTGCGGCAGGCGCTGCGCGAGAGTGCGGGCGACGTGCTGGCTTTCCTGCCCGGTGCGGGCGAGATCGGGCGCGTGCAGCGGCTGCTGCAGGAAAGCGCGGCCGATGCCGAGGTGCTGCCGCTCTATGGCGAGCTGCCGCCGGCGGAGCAGGATCGCGCGGTGACGCCGGGCGGCCGCCGGCGCGTGGTGCTGGCGACATCCATCGCCGAGACCTCGCTGACCATCGAGGGCGTGCGGGTGGTGGTCGATGCCGGGCTGGCGCGCAAGCCGGTATTCGATCCGCGCTCGGGCCTGACGCGGCTGGAGACGGTGAAGGCCAGCCTCGCCGCCGCCGACCAGCGGCGCGGCCGCGCCGGGCGGCTGGGGCCGGGCCTGTGCTACCGGCTGTGGGCGGAGGCGGAGAACCGCGCCCGTCCCGCCGCCGACCGGCCGGAGATCGAATCCGCCGATCTGGCGTCGCTGGCGCTGGATCTGGCGCAATGGGGCGTGGCCGATCCGGCGCATCTGCGCTGGGTCAACCCGCCGCCGGCATCGAATTTCACGCAAGCCGTCGCGCTGCTGCGCGAGCTTGAGGCGCTGGATGCGGCGGGGCGCATCACCGGGCACGGCAAGGCGCTGGCGAAGCTGCCGGTGCATCCGCGGCTGGGGCACATGATCGTGCGCGGCAAGGAGATCGGTACGGGCGGCATCGCCTGCCGCATCGCCGCCCTGCTGGAGGAGCGCGATATTCTGCGGGCGCGGCCGGGCATGCGGGCGGCTGACATCCGCCTGCGCTTGGAGGCATTGCAGGCGCTGGCGCAGGGCCGCCGCTTCTCGCATTTCGAGCTGAGCCTGAACGAGGGCGCCGCCCGACGCGCGCTGCGTCTGGCGGCGCGGCTGGCGCGCGGTATCGGTGTCGCGGAAGACGAGGGCGACGCCAATGACGCCGGCCTGCTGCTGGCCTTCGCCTATCCCGACCGCATCGCGCGGCGGCGGCCGGGCGGCGAACCGCGCTATCGCCTGGCCAATGGCCGCGGCGCCGCCCTCGATGCCGCCGATGCGCTGGCGGGCGAGAAATTCATCGCCATCGCCGATCTCGACGGCGCCGGCGCCGAAGGCCGCATCTTCATGGCCGGCGCGCTGGACGAGGCCGGCTTGCGCCAGCACTTCGCCGCGCGGATCGTCGAGCGCGACACCGTCGAATGGGACGAGGCGCAGCACAAAGTGCTGGCGGCGCGGCAGGAACTGCTGGGCGCGCTGGTGCTGAGCGAGAAGCGGCTCACCAATCCGTCGCGCGAGGCGATTGCGGGCGCATTGCTGCAGGCGGTGCGGCAGCGCGGGCTGGCGGCGCTGGGCCTGGATGAAACCGCCGAGACTCTGCGCCAGCGCGTCGCACTGCTGCGCGCCACCTTCGGCGCCGACTGGCCCGACCTGTCCGATGCCGCGCTGCTGGCGCGGCTGGAGGAATGGTTGTCGCCGGGCACGGCGATGTCGCTCAACGCGCTGCGCCAGCTCGACCATGCCGGCGCCATCCGCAACCTGCTGTCGTGGGAGCAGCAGCGCGCGCTCGACCGGCTGGCGCCGACCCATGTCGAGGTGCCGTCCGGCTCCCGCATCCGCATCGACTACGGCGATCCGGCGCAGCCGGTGCTGGCGGTGAAGCTGCAGGAGATGTTCGGTCTGGCGCAGACGCCTGCCATCGCCGACGGCCGCGTGCGCCTGAGCCTGCACCTGCTGTCGCCGGCCGGCCGGCCGCTGCAGGTAACGGGCGATCTGGCCGGCTTCTGGCGCTCCTCCTATGCGGAGGTGCGCAAGGAGATGCGCGGCCGCTACCCGCGCCACCCCTGGCCCGAAGACCCGCTCGCCGCCCCGCCGACGGCACGGGCCAAGCGGCGGGGGACTTAGCCTATATAGGATTATATATAGTCTCTTTGCGCTGCCGCTGGAAATCGATATATAGTTTCTTATATAGAAGCGGCGAGACCATGGCGAAAACCCTTGGCAGCGACGACGTGCAGAAACGGCTTCTGCGGGACGGCTCGGTGGTCGATCGCCAGCGCGGCAGCCATCGTATTTTCCGCAAAGCCGGCGTTTCCATCAGCCTGCCGATGGGCAGGAAAGACATGCCGAAGGGATTGCTGCGCCAGATTTTCCGCGATGCCGGCTGGAAATGGCCGCCGGACTAGAGAGTGGAGCATGCAGGGATGAGAGGCTATTGGGCGTTCGTGTACGAGGAGGATGGCCAGTACTGGGGCCTGTTTCCCGAACTGAAGGGCTGCTACAGCGCCGCCGACGACATGACCGGCCTGGCCGCCAATCTGATCGAGGCGCTGGGATTGTGGGTCGAGAGCCGGGAAAGCGCCAATGCCCGGATTCCCGCGCCGCGCCGCCTGCCCGAGGTTCTCAGGATGAAAGTCGAGGCCGGCAAGCCGCAGGCGGTGCAGTTCGTGCCGCTGCTGCCGCCGCCGGACCGTGCCCGGCAGGTCGCCATGTCGGTGGACGAGCGAAAGCTGGAAATCATCGATGAGGCGGCGGAACGGCTGGGGCAAAGCCGCTCCGCCTTCATGGTCAATGCTTCTCTCGCCGCTGCCGCCTCGCTGGGCGGTGCGACCGGAAAGGCGCGGCGCCGGGCCAGACCGTCCGAACGCAAGCGGGCCTGAGTTTTATCGCCGGCAGTGAGCTGGGACGTGATCTTCGTCTTCCGGTGCTGCCCCTCACCTTCCCGCTGCTGCCGCAGCGGGCCCCTTCCTCTCCCCGCACGCGGGGAGAGGACAGTGATGGCGCGCTCCTGATTTCCTCTCCCCGTGACAACGGGGAGAGGAAGGGGCCCATCGCGTCAGCGATGGGAAGGTGAGGGGCCGCTGTTCCTTCGCCGTCAACGTCTCCCGCCGCACTTCCATGTCCGGGCCGCAGCCGGGGCAACACCCATGCCGCCGCCGCTTCTCTCTTATAAGGAGCACGCGGGATCGGACGGTTTTTCCGCACCGCATGCCTTGCGGCCGGGCCGTCCTGCGCCTATGTACCTGCCAATTCCGGGGATATTTACAACTGCCCTCGCGGCGGCCAGTATGCCCCGCCTTTTGCATTGCGGTTCGCCGCCCACGGGGAGCACAATTTGTTCGGCTTCGAGATCGACGCCGCTGCGTTCAGCGCGTTCATTCAGGTCATCATCATCGACGTGGTGCTGTCGGGGGACAACGCCATCATCATCGGCCTGGCGGTGGCCGGCCTGCCCAAGGAAAAGCGCGCCCGCATCATCATGATCGGCATCCTGGCCGCCACCGTGATGCGCATCGCCTTCGCGCTGGTGGCGACCCAGCTTCTTGCCATCATCGGTTTGACCCTGGCCGGCGGCCTGCTGCTGCTGTGGGTTGCGTACAAGATGTGGCGCGAGCTGCGCGCGCCCAAGCACAGCGACGACGAGCTGCAGGAAGCGGAGGCCAACGCGCCGCCGCGCAAGAAGCCGTCGGATGCCATCAAGCAGATCATCATCGCCGACCTGTCGATGTCGCTGGACAACGTGCTGGCGGTCGCCGGTGCGGCCCGCGACCATCCCGAGATCCTGGTGTTCGGCCTGGTGCTGTCGATCGCGCTGATGGCGGTGGCCGCCAGCTTCATCGCCCGCGTGCTGAACCGCTACCACTGGATCGCCTATGTCGGCCTGGCGGTGATCGCCTATGTCGCCATCGAGATGATCTACAAGGGCGGCGACCAGGTGTTCCGCTATCTGGGGCCGGGCTTCTTCGGTATGGGCTGACGGGCGGCGGAGCGGAATGATGGTCCAGGCCGCTCTGAAACCCTACGCCAGCGATCCGGCGCAGAGCCGCGGCCGGCTGCACCGCGAGGCCGAGGCGGAAGGGCGCACGCCGTTCCAGCGCGACCGCGACCGCATCATCCACTCGACCGCCTTCCGCCGGCTGAAGCACAAGACGCAGGTCTTCGTCTATCACGAGGGCGACCACTACCGCACCCGCCTGACCCATTCGCTGGAAGTGGCGCAGATCGCCCGCTCGCTGGCGCGCCGGCTGGGGCTGGACGAGGACCTGGCCGAGGCGCTGGCGCTGGCGCACGACCTGGGCCACACCCCGTTCGGCCATGCCGGCGAGGAGGCGCTCGACCTCGCCATGCGCGACTTCGGCGGCTTCGACCACAACGCCCAGACCCTGCGCATCCTGAGCCAGCTCGAACAGCGCTACGCCGCCTTCGACGGGCTGAACCTGACCTGGGAGACGCTGGAGGGCGTGGTCAAGCACAATGGCCCGCTGGTGACCAGGACGCGCGCGCTGGCCGGGCTGCCGGTGGCGATCGTCGAATACCAGCGGCTGCAGGACCTGGAACTGCACACCTGGCCCGGTGCCGAGGCGCAGGTGGCGGCCCTGTCCGACGACATCGCCTACAACAACCACGACATCGACGACGGCTTGCGCGCCGGCCTGTTCACCCTGGCCGACATCTGCGCCGTGCCGCTGGTGGGCGAGGCGGTAGCGCGGGTGCGGGCGCAGTATCCCGCCATCGACGAGCACCGGCTGGTCAGCGAGACGACGCGGCGGCTGATCGACCTGATGATCTCCGACGTGCTGGGCGAATCGCGCCGCCGGCTGGCGGCGCTGCAGCCGCCGGCGGTCGAGGCGATCCGCGGCCATGACAAGGCGGTGATCGCCTTCTCGCCGGAGATGGCGGCGGCCGACAGGCGCTTGAAAGAATTCCTGTTCGAGCGTATGTACCGCCACTATCGCGTCAACCGCATGACCTCGAAGGCGCGCCGCGTGGTGCGCGAGCTGTTCGACCTGCTGTTCCGCGAGCCCGATTGCCTGCCGGAGGACTGGCGCGATCGTGCGAGAAACGCCGACGAGCGGCGGCGGGCGCGCCTGGTCGCCGACTATATCGCCGGCATGACCGACCGTTTCGCGCTGCTCGAACATCGGCGCCTGCTGGACGTTTACGAGTAGAAAAGCCGCCGATGGATCCCTTCAAGCATTTCGCCGCCGAGATCGAGGCGGCGCTCGGCCGGCTGGCCGCATCCGGCGCCCTGCCGTCGCTCGACACCGCCGCGGTCACGGTCGAGCCGCCGCGCGATCCCTCGCATGGCGACCTCGCCACCAATGCCGCCCTGGTGCTGACCAAGCAGGCCGGCCGCAAGCCGCGCGAGATCGCCGAGCTGCTGGCGGGCGAGCTGCGCCGCAACAAGGACGTCACCGAGGTTTCCGTCGCCGGTCCCGGCTTCGTCAATCTGCGTCTGGCCGACGATTTCTGGCGCGCGCGCCTGCGCGACGTGCTGCTGGAAGGCGAGGCCTATGGCGATGCCAAGACCGGCGGCGGCCGGAAGGTCAATGTCGAGTACGTCTCGGCCAACCCGACCGGGCCGCTGCACGTGGCGCATGCGCGCGGCGCGGTCTATGGCGACGTGCTGGCCGCGCTGCTGGAGAAGGTCGGCTATGCGGTCACGCGCGAATACTACATCAACGATGCCGGCGCCCAGGTCGACATCCTGGCGCGCTCGGCCTGGCTGCGCTACCGCGAAGCGCTGGGCGACGATATCGGCGAGATCCCCGAAGGCCTCTATCCGGGCGACTATCTGAAACCGGTGGGGCAGGCGCTGGCGCGGAAATACGGCCCGCGCTTCCACAACGCGCCGGAGAGCGAATGGCTGGCGCCGGTCCGCGACTTCGCCGTCGCCGCTATGATGGAGGACATCAAGGCCGATCTCGACCTGCTGGGCATCCGCCAGGACGTGTTCAGTTCGGAGCGGGCGCTGGTCGAGGCCGGCGCCGTCGACCGCGCCATGCAGACCCTGACCGAGGCCGGGCTGATCTATGTCGGCCGCCTGCAGCCGCCCAAGGGCATGAAGCCGGACGACTGGGAGGACCGCGAGCAGACGCTGTTCCGTGCCACAAGGTTCGGCGACGACGTCGACCGGCCGCTGAAGAAGTCGGACGGCTCCTACACCTATTTCGCCAACGACATCGCCTACCACCACGACAAGGCGCGCCGCGGCTTCCTCGACATGATCGACGTCTGGGGCGCCGACCATGGCGGCTACATCAAGCGCATGCAGGCGGCGGTCAAGGCCATCACCGGCGAGGCGCAGGCCGAGCTGGACGTCAAGGTATGCCAGATCGTGCGCCTGATGCGCGGCGGCGAGCTGGTGAGAATGTCGAAACGGGCCGGGGTTTTTGTTACACTGCGCGAGTTGATCGAGGATGTCGGCAAGGACGTGGTCCGCTTCCTGATGCTCACGCGCAAGAACGACGCGCCCTTCGATTTCGATCTGGTGAAGGCTACGGAACAGTCGCGCGACAATCCGGTGTGGTACGTGCAGTACGCCCATGCCCGCACCCGGTCGGTGCGGCGCCAGGCAGAGCAGGCGGGCGAGACCGATCTGGGCCGCGCCGCGCTGGCGCAGGCCGACCTGTCGCTGCTGACCGATCCGGGCGAACTGGCGCTGATCCGGCTGATGGCCAACTGGCCGCGCACCGTCGAGGCGGCGGCGCAGGCGCACGAGCCGCACCGGCTGGCCTTCTATCTCTACGACCTGGCTGCCGCGTTCCACGTCCACTGGAACCGCGGCAAGGAGGACGCCACGCTGCGCTTCATCCATGACGGCAACCGGGCGCTGACCCGCGCCCGCCTGGCGCTGGTCGAGGCGGTCGGCACGGTGATCGCCTCCGGCCTGGCGGTGTTCGGCGTCGCGCCGGCGGAGGAAATGCGCTGATGGCGCAGAAGCCGGTCTTTTCCCCGCCGCCGCCGCCGCACAGCGACATGGGCAGCCGGCTGGCCCGGGTGACGCGCCGGCGCGGCCGCATCCTGACCCTGCTGGTGTCGGTCGCCGCCCTGGCCAGTTTCGGCGGCGTCATCTACTGGGCGCACGAGAAGGACCGCAAATCGGGCGGCGAGGGCATCGTGCCGCTGATCCGCGCCGACGAGCGGCCGGCGCGCACCCGGCCGGAGACGCCGGGCGGGCTGGTGGTGCCCAACCAGGACAAGACCGTCTACGAGCGCGTCTCGCCCGGCTCCGTGCCGCAGGGGCCGGAGAAGCTGCTGCCGCCGCCGCCGGTGCCGCAGATCCCGCCGCCGACACCGCCGCAACCGCCGGCCCCCGCCGTGCTGCCCGCCCCGCCCCCGCCGGCCACCGAGGCGCCATCGGCCCTGCCGCCGGTCACCGGTCAAGCTGCACCCCAGGTGCCGTCGCCGGCCGAACCGCCCGCGCCGCAGGGGGCGGAGAGCCTGGCCCCGCCGGCCCCGGGCACGCCGCCGGCCGTCCCCCCGGCCGCCCCATCGCAGCCGGCCCAGAGCATCGCCACCTTGATCGACACGCTGTCGGGCCATCGCATCCAGATCGCCTCGGTGCGGACCGAGGAGCAGGCCAGGGCCACCTGGGCCCGTCTGCAGCAGTCGCATGGCGACGTGCTGGGTGGGCTGACCATGCGCGCGGTGCGCGCCGATCTGGGCGAGCGCGGCACGTTCTATCGCGTACAGGCCGGGCCGCTCGACGATGCCGCCGCCAGCTCGGCCTGCTCCAAGCTGCGCAGCCGCTCGGTCGACTGCATCGTCATCAAGCCGTGAGTGCGGCGTCCGCCAGCCCGCCCAAGGCGGCGATCTTCGGCTGCGCCGGCCTGAGCCTGAGCGCCGAAGAAAAGGACTTCTTCCGCCGCCACGATCCGTTCGGCTTCATCCTGTTCGCGCGCAACTGCGACACGCCGGAGCAGATCGCCGCCCTGGTGCGCGAACTGCGCGCCAGCGTGCGCCGCGCGGATGCGCCGGTGCTGATCGACCAGGAAGGCGGGCGGGTGCAGCGGCTGAAGCCGCCGCGCTGGCGCCAGGCGCCGCCGGCGGCGCGCTTCGGCGAGCTGTTCCGCCGCGATCCGGCGCTGGGACGCGAGGCGGTCGAGTTCAACATGCGGCTGATCGCGGCCGAACTGGTGGCGCTGGGCATCGACGTCGACTGCGTGCCCTGCCTCGACGTGCCGGTGCCCGGCGCGCATGACGTGATCGGCGACCGCGCCTTCGCCACCCAGGCCGAGATCGTGGCCGATCTGGGCCGCATTGCCGCCAACACCATGCTCGACATGGGCGTCATGCCGGTGATCAAGCACATCCCCGGCCATGGCCGCGCCGGGGTCGACAGCCATCATGCGCTGCCGCGGGTCGAGACCGCGATCATCGAATTGCAGCACAGCGACTTCCTGCCCTTCACCGCGCTGTCGGACATGCCCTGGGCGATGACGGCGCATGTGCTCTACACCGCCATCGACGCGCGCCATCCGGCGACCACGTCGAAAGTGGCGATCGAGCGCATCATCCGCGGCGTCATCGGCTTCCAGGGCCTGCTGCTGTCGGACGACCTCTCCATGCAGGCGCTGGGCGGCACCCTGGGCGAGCGGGCGACGGCAGCGCTGGCGGCCGGCTGCGACATCGCCCTGCACTGCAACGGGCAGATGGCGGAGATGGAACAGGTAGCGGCAGTCACCGGCGCGCTGAGCCCGCAGGCGCAGGCGCGCATCGTCCGCGGCCGGGCGCGGCTGAACCGGCGCAGCCCGCCGACCGCGGCCGAGACGGCGGCCTGGGGCAAACGGCTGGACCTGCTGCTGCAGCCGGTCGTGGCCTGACGGCCGGCTCCGGCCGGTGCTGTTTTCCCCTGTCTAGATCGCTGATTTGCCGAGTTTTCCCCGGTATTCTTGGGATAAATCCGCTCGCTTTCCTTGTGTCCTGCGTCGGCGGCTGGTAGCCAACGGTCATGTCACAGACGCCTGCCGACGCAGCCAAAGACGTTCCCGACCGGACCGCCGAACCCTTCGATCAGGGCCGGCCGGACGTGGTGGCGGGCGAGGGCGAGCTGGTGGTCAACCTCGAGGGTTTCGAGGGGCCGCTCGACATATTGCTGACCCTGGCGCGCGAGCAGAAGGTCGATCTGCGCCGCATCTCCATGGTGGCGCTGGTCGACCAGTATCTGGAATTCATCGCCTCGGCCCGCCGCCTGCGGCTGGAGATCGCCGCCGACTACCTGGTGATGGCGGCGTGGCTGGCCTACCTGAAGTCGCGCCTGCTGGTGCCCGAACCGCCGCAGGCCGAGGACCAGCCCTCGGCGGAGCAGATGGCCGATGCGCTGGCCTGGCAGCTGCGCCGGTTGGAGGCGATGCAGGAGGCGGGCGTGCGGCTGATGGCGCGCGGCCAGCTCGGCCGCGACTGGTTCCGCCGCGGCGCGCCCGAAGGCGTGCCGGTGGTGCGCAAGCCGGTGTGGGACGTGAAGCTCTACGACCTGCTGAAATGCTACGGCGAGATCCAGCGCCGCACGCAGGAAACCGTCATGCACATCAAGCCGATGGAGTTCTTCTCGGTCGAGGAGGCGGCGGAGCGGCTGTCGCGCATGCTGGGCATCGCCATCGAGTGGCAGTCGCTGGCCAGTTTCCTGCCGCCGGGGCTGCAGGACGTGATGAAGCGCCGCTCGGCGATGGCCTCGACTTTCGTCGCCTCGCTGCACATGGCCAAGGAGGGTCTGCTGGAGCTGCGCCAGACCGAAACCTTCGGTCCGATCTTCATGCGCAAGCGGCCCGCTTCGGAATAGATAGAACGCCTCGGAACGGAACAGACGCGGAGAACAGTTGCGGCCATGACCGACAATGCGCCAGAAGAAATCGTGGCCGATGAAACCGGCGGCGAGGCCGTGCCCGAGGATGTTGCGCCCGAGGATGTCGCGCCTGAGGTTGCGGGCGACGAGAGCGTCGATGAGTCCTTCGATGAAGCCGGCGACGAGGCGGGTAACGAGGCGCAGAACCTGCGCCTGCTGGAGGCGCTGATCTTCGCCAGCGCCACCATGCTGGACGAGGACGGGCTGGCCGAGCGGCTGCCCAAGGGCGTCGACGTGCGCGCGCTGCTGGCGGAGCTGGCCGAGATCTACGCCAATCGCGGCGTCAACCTGGTGAAGCTGGCCGGCGGCTGGACCTTCCGCACCGCGCCCGACCTGAAGGACCGGCTGAAGATCGAGACCCAGGTGTCGCGCAAGCTCTCGCGCGCCGCCGTCGAGACGCTGGCCATCATCGCCTATCACCAGCCCGTCACCCGGGCCGAGATCGAGGCCATCCGCGGCGTCGGCCTGAGCAAGGGCACGCTCGACCTGCTGTTCGAACAGGGCTGGATCCAGCCCATGGGGCGGCGCCGGGCTCCGGGCAAGCCGGTGACCTGGGGCAGCACGCCCTATTTCCTGGAGCATTTCGGGCTGGGGGCGCTGGACGACCTGCCGGGCTTCGACGAGTTGAAGGCCGCCGGCCTGCTCGACGCCAACGCCAACATCACCGTCTACCGCCCCGAGGAGGGCGACTTGCCGCTGGAGCCCAGCGACGAGGAGGACGCGGCCGAGCCGCTGTCCGACGACGGCGCCGGATCGGAGCCAGCATCCGCGTCGGCGGTGTCCACGTCGGAATCCGGGCCGCAATCCGAGCCCGAGTCCGGGCCGGAAGCCACGGAAAGCGCGACAGAAAAGCCGTAATCGCGGCTGGCCTTTGCCGGCCCGTTACCGCATGATCGGCGCCCCATGGTTGCGCTTGATACCCAGTCGCAGGAAGCGGCCGCCCGCGCCCCGTTCCGCCTCGACGGCTGGACGGTGTTCGCGCTTGTGGTGGCGCTGGTGGTGCTGGCGCCGATCCTGGCCGTCGTCCACCCGCTGCTGAGCGCCGACCCGGAACTGTGGCAGCACCTGCTGGATACGGTGCTGGCGCGCTACCTGGTCAATACGCTGGTGCTGATGCTGGGGGTCGGCGCGCTGGTGCTGGTCATGGGCGTGGCCGCCGGCTGGCTGGTGACCATGTGCCGCTTCCCCGGCGTGCGGGTCTTCGAATGGGCGCTGCTGCTGCCGCTGGCGATGCCGGCCTATGTCGTGGCCTACGCCTATACCGGGCTGCTCGATTTCGCCGGCCCGGTGCAGAGCACGATCCGCGCCCTGTTCGGCCTGCAGGCGGGCGACTACGGCTTCCCCTCGATCCGCAACATGCCGGGCGCCGTGGTGGTGCTGGCGCTGGTGCTCTACCCCTATGTCTACCTGACATCGCGCGCCTCCTTCCTCGACCAGTCGGTCTGCGTGCTGGAGGTCAGCCGCACCCTGGGCCGCACCGGCTGGGGCAGTTTCTCGCAGGTGGCGCTGCCTTTGGCGCGGCCGGCCATCGTCGGCGGGCTGGCGCTGGCCTTGATGGAGACGCTGAACGAGTTCGGCGCGGTGCAGTTCTTCGCCGTCGACACGTTCAGCACCGGCATCTTCCGCGCCTGGTTCGGCTTCGGCGACTATCGCGCCGCCGCCCAGCTCGCCGCCGCCATGATGCTGGTGGTGGCGGTGCTGCTGCTGATCGAGCGCGCCTCGCGCGGCAAGGGCCGCATCGAACATTCCTCGCGCCGCTACTCGCGGCTGAAACCCTACGAGCTGCAAGGCGGCCGGGCGCTGCTGGCGATGGCGTTCTGCGCCCTGCTGGTCGGGCTGGGCTTCGTCCTGCCCGCGCTGGCGCTGCTGGTCGGGGCGCTCGACCATCTGCCGGCGCTGGGCCAGCGCGAGTTCTACATGGATGTCTGGCACAGCGTGTCGCTGGCCGCCCTGGCCGCCGCCGCCGCGGTGGTCATCGCCCTGTGCATGGCCTATGCCGAGCGCCTGCAGCGCAGCCGGCTGGTGCAGTCGGCGGCGCGGGTGGCGGGGCTGGGCTATGCCATCCCCGGCGCGGTGCTGGCGGTGGGCATCCTGCTGCCGCTGACCGAGGCCGACCGCGCCATCGATGCGGTGGCGAAATCGGCGTTCGGCGTGTCGACCGGACTGCTGCTGACCGGTTCGGCGGTGGCGCTGCTGATCGCCTACACCATCCGCTTCCTGGCGGTGGCGCTGAACTCGGTGGAGGCGGGGCTGGCGCGCATCACGCCCAGCATGGAGAGTGCCGCCCGCACCCTGGGCGCCGGCCCGGGGCGGGCGCTGCGGCGGGTGCATGCGCCGATGATGGCCGGCAGCCTGTTCACTGCCGCCATCCTGGTGTTCGTCGATGTGATGAAGGAGCTGCCCGCCACCTACATCATGCGGCCCTTCGACTACGACACGCTGGCGGTGCGCGCCTATCAATACGCCTCCGACGAGCGCCTGCCGCAGGCCGCATTGCCGTCGCTGGCCATCGTGGTGTTCGCGCTGCTGCCGGTGCTGCTGCTGTCGCGCGCCATCGCCCGCTCGCGGCCCGGCAGCGACGCGGCCGCCGCCGGCATCGCCCGGCGGCAGGAGGTGGCATGAGTTCGGGACTGACGCTGGAAAACGTGTCGCACGCCTACGACACCACGCCGGTGGTGCGCGAATTGTCGCTGAATGCTGCGCCGGGCGAACTGGTGTGCCTGGTCGGCCCCTCCGGCTGCGGCAAGACCACGACCTTGCGGCTGGTGGCGGGGCTGGAGCGGGTGCAGCAGGGCAGCATCGACATTGCCGGCAAGCGCGTCGCCGACCAGCGCACGCATCTGCCGCCGGAAGAGCGCAGCGTGGGGCTGATGTTCCAGGACTTCGCGCTGTTCCCGCATCTGAGCGTGCTGGACAACGTCGCCTTCGGCCTGCGCGGCCAGGCGGCGGCGCAGAAGCGGGCGCGCGCCCGCACCATGCTGGAGCAGGTCGGCATGCTCGACTACGCCGAGGTCTATCCGCATATGCTTTCCGGCGGGCAGCAGCAGCGGGTGGCGCTGGCGCGCGCGCTGGCGCCGCAGCCGCGCATCATGCTGCTGGACGAGCCGTTCTCCGGCCTCGACACCCGGCTGCGCCAGAAAGTGCGCGACGATGCGTTGCACGTGCTGAAGCAGAGCGGCACCACCACCTTGCTGGTGACGCACGATCCGGAGGAGGCCATGTTCATGGCCGACCGCATCGCCATGATGGACCGGGGCCGGCTGGTGCAGGTCGGCACGCCCAGCGAGATCTACGGCCAGCCGGCGTCGCGCTTCGTGGCCGAGTTCTTCTCCGATCTCAACGCCATGGCCGGCATCGTGCGCCAGGGGCGGGTGGCGACGCCGTTCGGGCCGCTGCCGGCCGGCGGCCTGGCCGAGGGGGCGCCGGTCGAGGTGCTGATCCGGCCCGAGGCGCTGCGCATCGCGGCCGGCCAGGGGACGGCGCCGGACGGGATTGCCGCCCGCGTCGTGGCGGCCCGCCTGCTGGGCCGCACCAGCCTGGTGCATCTGTGCCTCGATCTCGATCCGGCCCATTCGCATGCCCGCCCGCCGGGCGCCGGGCCGGCCGGGCCGGCCGACGAGGCCCGCCACCGGCACTGGCATGCCCGCGTTCCCGGCCGCTTCCTGCCGGCCGAGGACAGCCTGGTGCAGGTGGCGCTGGATACCACGCAAAGCTTTGTATTTCCGGCTTCCGACCCCAAATAGTAAAGACGAGGGCAGGCGGACCGGGGTGGCGGCGTTGCGCCGGCGGGGGCGATTTGCCAATATCCGCCAAGCGTTGAAACAAGCCGGCACCAGCGGTATCCGCGACAGTCGGGAGGCGAGAAAATGGGCAGTTTCAGTATTTGGCATTGGCTGATCGTGCTGGCGGTGGTCCTGCTGCTGTTCGGCGGGCGGGGCAAGATCTCCTCGCTGATGGGCGATTTCGGCAAGGGCCTGCGCGCCTTCAAGAAGGGCGTCGGCACGGAAGAGAACGCCGACAGCACGACCACGGCCGGCAGCACGCCGGCGGGCGAGCCGCGCACCATCGGCAGCGGCAGCACCACCGCCGCGTCGAACACCAGCGATTCGCCGGTCAAGCGCTGAACGGCGGCGCTGAACGTCGCCGGCGCTGCCGGCGGCGGAAGGATTGAGGCATGTTCGACCTGAGCTGGGGCGAGATGGGGCTGATTGCCCTGGTCGCTCTCATCGTCATCGGTCCGAAGGAGCTGCCGCAGGTGCTGCGCACCGTGCGCTCGTGGCTGGGTGCGGCGCGCGGCATGGCGCGCGAGTTCCAGGGGCATGTCGACGACATGATGCGCGAGTCGGGCATCGACGAGGTGCGCAAGAGCATCCGCGACAATACCGCCCTGCATCTCGACGATCTGGCCGACCAGATCGATCCCGACCGCAAGGTGCGCGACGCCGTCGATCCCAATTCCTACGATCCCAAGCTGCTGCTGGGCGAGATGCCCGACGCGCCGCCGCCGGTCACGGCCGAAGCGCTCGCCACCGGCGGCGATTTCCATCCGCCGGCGGAAGAGAGCGCGCCGGCCCCGGCCATTGCCGCCGCCGCACCGGCCGAGAGCGAGCCGACCCTGGCCGACGTGGCGCCGCCGCCCAGCTTCGATACCCGCCGCAAATCGCCGGCGTGAGCGGCAATAATCCGCTGGCAATGCGGGCCGGGGCCGCGCATAAACGGGGCTTGCCGGCAGCCAGAACGATCCCGTTTCCGTGACAGACGAACCCGAAGACGACAGGAAAATGCCGCTGCTCGATCATCTGATCGAGCTGCGCCGTCGTCTGCTGTGGAGCGCGGTGGCGCTGATCGTGCTGTTCCTGGCGTTCTTCTACTTCGCCGAGCCGATCTTCAAGTTCCTGGCCCAGCCGCTGCAGGCGCGCACCAACCAGCCGCTGGTCTACACGGCGCTGACCGAAGCCTTCTTCACCTACATCAAGCTGTCCTTCTTCGGCGCCTTCCTGATCGGCTTCCCCTTCTTCGCCGCCCAGATCTGGCTGTTCGTGGCGCCCGGCCTCTATCGGCACGAGCGCTCCGCCTTCCTGCCGTTCCTGATCTCGACGCCGATCATGTTCTATCTCGGCGCCGCCGGCGTTTACTATTTCGTGGTGCCGGTGGCCTGGGATTTCTTCCTGGGGTTCCAGACCGACAGCATCCAGATCCTGCCGCGGGTCAGCGAATACCTGTCGCTGCTGATGCAGCTCATGTTCGCCTTCGGCCTGGCCTTCGAGCTGCCGGTGCTGCTGACCCTGCTGGTGCGGGTCGGCATCGTCTCGACCGCCGGGCTGCGCTCGAAGCGCCGCTACGCCATCGTCGCCGCCTTCGTCATCGCCGCCGTCCTCACCCCGCCCGACGTCATCAGCCAGGTGGCGCTGGCGGTGCCGATCATCCTGCTCTACGAGGTCGCCATCATCATCGGCCGCATGATCGAGAAGAAGCGCGACGCGGCCGAGAAGGCCGACGAGGAGAACGAGGAGGAGGAAGAGGGCGACGAGGCGGCGGCGCCCGAGCCGGCCGCGTCCGGCGAGAGCGATTCGAACGAAGGCGGGGAAAAAGAGCAGTCCCCGGCTTCCTCCTCGACGCCGCCGCCCGCCCCGTAGCCAGCGCAAGTACCGGTCATGCACGACATACGTTCGATCCGCGACAATCCCGACGCCTTCGACGCCGCCCTGAAGCGGCGCAACCTGGCGCCGCTGGCGGCGCAGCTGCTGGAGCTGGACCGCGCCCGCCGCGCCGCCATCGGCGAGAGCGAGCAGGTGCTGGCCAGGCGCAAGGCGCTGTCGAAACAGATCGGCATCGCCAAGGGCAAGGGCGAGAACGCCGAGGCGCTGCTGGCCGAAGCCTCCGGCCTGGACGAGGCGCTGAAGGCGGGCGAGGCGGCGGTGGCTAAGGCCGATGCCGAGCTGAACGCGGTGCTGGCCGCTATCCCCAACCTGCCGGCGCAGGACGTGCCGCAGGGCGCGGACGAGAGCGCCAATGTCGAGCTGCGCAAGGTCGGAACGCCGCGCCAGTTCAACTTCGCGCCCAAGGACCATGTGGCGCTGGGCGAAGGCCTGGGTCTGATGGATTTCGCCACCGCGGCGAAGATTTCCGGCGCCCGCTTCGTGATGCTGAAGGGTCCGCTGGCGCGGCTGGAGCGCGCCCTGGCCCAGTTCATGCTCGACCTGCACACGACCGAGCACGGCTACACGGAGATCGACCCGCCGCTCTTGGTCAAGGACAGCGCGCTCTTCGGCACCGGGCAGTTGCCGAAATTCGCCGAGGACCAGTTCCAGACCACGGGCGACGAGCAGACGCGCCGCTGGCTGATCCCCACCGCCGAGGTGCCGCTGACCAACATCGTGGCCGACGAGATCGTCGATGCCGCCAGCCTGCCGCAGCGCTACACGGCATGGACGCCGTGCTTCCGCTCCGAGGCTGGTGCTGCCGGGCGCGACACGCGCGGCATGATCCGCCAGCACCAGTTCCCCAAGGTGGAGATGGTCAGCATCGCAGCACCCGAGCAGTCGGACCAGGAGCACCGGCGCATGACCAAGGCGGCGGAGAAGGTGCTGAAGAAGCTCGGCCTGCCCTATCGCACCATCGTGCTGTGCACCGGCGACATGGGCTTCTCGGCGCGCAAGACCTACGACATCGAGGTCTGGCTGCCGGGCCAGAACGCCTACCGCGAGATTTCCAGCTGCTCCAACTGCGGCGACTTCCAGGCCCGCCGCATGAACGCCCGCTTCCGCAAGCCCGGCGAGAAGGGCACGCAGTTCCTGCACACGCTGAATGGCTCGGGCGTGGCGGTGGGGCGCTGCCTGATCGCGGTGCTGGAAAACTGGCAGGAGCAGGACGGCTCGATCGTTGTGCCGCCCGCGCTCAGGCCTTATATGGGCGGGCTCGACCGCATCCAGCGGCCGGCGTGAACGCGCCGGCTCGCCAACAAGAAGGACAGGACATGACACGCGGCCGCATCGATCTGGCCAAGGCCCGCATTCTGGTCACCAACGACGACGGCATCAACGCGCCAGGGCTGGACTGCCTGATCAAGATCGCGCGCGAGCTGTCCAACGACGTGTGGGTGATGGCGCCCGAGCGCAACCAGTCCGGCGCCTCGCACTCGCTGACGCTCTCCAACCCGCTGCGTTACCGCGAGGTCGGCGAGCGCAAGTTCGCGCTCGACGGCACGCCGACCGACTGCGTGCTGTTCGCCGCCCGCCATCTGCTGGCCGACCATCCGCCCGACCTGGTGCTGTCCGGCGTCAACCGCGGCGCCAACATGGCCGACGACGTGACCTATTCCGGCACCATCGCCGGCGCCATGGAAGGCTGCATGCTGGGCATCTCCTCGATCGCGCTGAGTCTCGCCTTCACCAACGGCGAGGCGCTGAAATGGGAGACGGCGGAGCGGCACGCGCCCAAGGTGATCCGCAAGCTGGTGTCGGTCGAGTGGCCCAAGGAGATGCTGCTGAACGTCAACTTCCCCGACGTCGAGCCCAAGGACGTCAAGGGCGTGAAGGTGACCGGCCAGGCCCATATCGACATGATGATGGACATCGTCGAGCGCACCGATCCGCGCGGCGGCACCTATTACTGGCTGACCTATGCGCGCGGCCAGACCGAGCCGGCGGAGGATTCCGATCTGGCGGCGGTGCGCGCCGGCTACGTCTCGGTCACGCCTTTGCACCTGGACCTGACGCACAAGGCGGCGCAGAAGAAGCTGGCGCATCTGTTCGAGTGAGCCCGTGGAAATCGAGTCTGTGCGAATGAGTCTGCCGGCATGAGCCAGCACGCGGCCAAGATCCGCCTGATCATGGAACTGCGCCGGTCGGGCATCACCGACACGCGCGTGCTGGCGGCGATCGAGCGCATCCCGCGCGAGGAATTCGTGCTGCCGACCTTCGCCGACCAGGCCTACGAGAATCTGGCGCTGCCGATCGGCCATGGCCAGACCATCAGCCAGCCCTATGTGGTGGCGATGATGAGCCAGGCGCTGCAGGTCGAGGAGAAGATGAAGGTGCTGGAGGTCGGCACCGGCTCGGGCTACCAGGCGGCGGTGCTGTCCAAGATGTGCCGGCGGCTCTATTCCATCGAGCGCTACCGGCCGCTGGCGCTGGACGCGGAGAAGCGCCTGCAGCAGCTGCGCTGCCACAACGTGGTGGTGCGGGTGGCCGACGGCACCAAGGGCTGGCGCGAGCAGGCGCCGTTCGACCGCATCATCGTCACCGCCGCCGGCCGCGAGGTGCCGCCCGCATTGCTGGAGCAGCTCGCCGAGGGCGGCGTGCTGGTGATGCCGATGGGGCCCGACCCGCTGAACCAGAGCATCGTGCGCATCACCAAGACGCCGCGCGGGCTGGAGAAGGAGAACCTGCTGGGCGTGCGCTTCGTGCCGCTGGTGCCCGGCGCGCTGCCGGAGACCAGCGACTTTTAATTAGAGTCGCAGCAGCTCCGCCACCAGCGCCCCGTCGGGGCGGACCAGTTCCTCCAGGATCGAGAAATGGTTGAGGCCGGGCAGTTCCGTCACCGCCCCGTCCAGTCCCGCCTGTCGCCATTCGTGGCCGAAGGCCCGCGACTGGCGCTGCAGCTCGGGCAGCTCGCCGCCACCATAGGCCAGGACCAGCCGGCCGGCGTCTTGCGGCAAATTGCGCAGCGGGCTGAGTGCGCGCGCCTCCTCCGGCGTCAGGCGCAGCTTCTCGTTCAGCACCCCCAGCCGGATCGGCTCCAGGTCGAAGATGCCGGAGATGGAAAGCCCGGCGTCGATCTCGGGCCAGCTCATGGCGCTGGCGGCCAGGTGCCCGCCGGCCGACCAGCCCGAGACCACCAGCCGGGCGGCGGCGACGCCGATCGACGGACCCTGCAGGCGCAGGAAAGCGATGGCGGCGTGGATCTCGCGCACGATCTGCGTCAGCGACGCCTCGGGCGCCAGGGTGTAGCCGGGCAGCGCCACGTCGAAACCGTGCGCCAGCGGCCCCTCGGCCATGCAGGAGAACACCTCCTTCGAGTTGCGCTGCCAGTAGCCGCCATGGATGAAGACCAGCAGCGGCGCGCGGCGCTCACCGCAGCGGAACACGTCGATGCGGTTGCGCGGGCGCGGGCCGTAGGGCAGGTCGAGGTGCTGCGGCTGGCGGGCGCGCAGGGCGGCGCTGCGGCGGCTCCACTCGGCCAGGCGGGCGGCGCTGTCGGCGACCGCGCCGCTGTTGTCGTAGGCCACATCGAGCGCGGCGCGGCTGAAGCCCTGCCAGACGATCGGATCGGCGGCGGCGGGCCGGCCCGGCGGGCTCTGCAGCATGCGCCGCCTAGGCCGCCACGCGGGCGTGGTGCGAGTGCAGCTTCAGCGACAGGGCGCGGCGCAGTTCGTTGAAGTCGGGTGCGGCCACGTCGCGCGGCCGCGGCAGGGCGATGGCGATGTCCTCGTCGATGCGGCCCGGCCCGGGCGACATGACGATGACCCGGTTGGACAGGAAGATCGCCTCCTCGATCGAATGGGTGACGAACAGCACGGTCAGGCCGGTGCGCTGCCACAGCTCCAGCAGCTCGTCCTGCAGCCGCTCGCGCGTCATGGCGTCGAGCGCGCCGAACGGCTCGTCCATCAGCACCACCTCCGCGTCGTTGGCCAGCACGCGGGCGATGGCGACGCGCTGCTTCATGCCGCCGGAGAGCTGGTGCGGATAGGCGTCGGCGAATTTGGTCAGCCCGACCATGTCGACGAAGCGGTCGACCGTCGCCTTCACCTCCGCCTTGGAGCGGCCGCGCGAGGCGGGGCCGAAGCCGATATTGGCGCGCACCGACAGCCACGGGAACAACCCGTAATCCTGGAACACCATGCCGCGGCCGGGATCGGGCCCGGCGATCGGCTTGCCCCACATCAGCGCCTGGCCGGTGGTGGTGTCCTCGAAGCCGGCGACGATGCGCAGCAAAGTGGACTTGCCGCACCCGGAGGCGCCGATCAGGCAGACGAACTCGCCCTTGGCGATGTCGAGGCTGGCGCCGCGCAACGCCTCGATGCGCCGGCCGTTGACGTCGAAGCTCTTGCCGACGTTCTGCAGCGACAGGATGGGGATGGTGGGCTCAGACATGGTTGGGACTCCAGGACAGCAGGCGGCGGCCCAGCAGCATCACCAGGCGGTCGGAGATGAAGCCGGCGACGCCGATGGCGACCATGCCGCAGATCACGATCTCGGTGCGCGACAGCTGGCGGGCCTCCATGATCATGGCGCCCAGACCGGTCGGCACGCCGGTCATCTCGCCGATCACGATCACCACCCAGGCGAAGCCCAGGCCCAGCCGCAGTCCGGTGAAGATGGCCGGCAGCGAGGCGGGCAGCACCACCTTGGCGAACTGCGCCCCGCCCTGGCAGCCCAGCATCGAGGCGGCCTCGAACAGGCGCTGCTCGACCGAGCGCACGCCGAACACGGTGTTGACCAGAATCGGGTAGAAGGCGCCCAGGAACACCAGCGAGAAGGCCGAGCGCGGGCCGATGCCGAAGATGATCATCGCCAGCGGCAGCCAGGCGGTGACCGGGATCGGCCGCAATATCTGCAGCATGGGATCGACCAGCTGGCGCACCAGCGGTATGCGGCCGATCATCAGCCCCAGCGGCAGCGCCACCAGCACCGCCAGCGCGAAGCCGCCATAGACGCGGGTGACGGAGGCGATGACGTGGGTCAGCAGGGTGGCGGAGAAGGCATCGTCGTGGATGCCGCCGAACGCCAGGTCCCACAGCGCCCGCGCCACCTCCGCCGGCGGCGGGATCAGCGAGAACGGCTTGCCCTCGGTGGTGACGTGCCACAGGACGAGGATGACCAGCGGCACGGCCAGCGCCAGCGCCGGCGCTTTCAGCCGCCCCGGTTTCAGCCAGCCTGCGTCGAAGACGAGGCGGCGGCGGGTCCGGCTCTCGGGGGCGAGAGCCGGCGCCGGTCCGGTGTCGCTCACCGCGCTCATGCCCGCCCCTTGATCATGGCGTCGATGACGGTGGTGTCGAAGAAGGTGGCGAAGTCGGGGAGCTGGCGGATCTGCTTCAGCTCCAGCATGTGCTGGGCATAGGTCCTGGCCTGGGTCTTCTCCAGCTCGCCGAAGCGCCAGGTGAGATCGACGTTGGGGGCGGAGACCTCGATCGCCTCCTTCTTCTGGCCCAGCTTCGCCACCGCCATGGCGATCATCTCGCCCTGGTTGGCCATGGCGTAGTCGGAGGCCTTGGCGTGGATGTCGAGGATCACCTTGGTGATCTCCGCCTTTTCCTTCAGCGTGTCGCGATGGGCGCCGAACACCATGTTCAGCGAGCCCATGGTGGTGCCGTAGGGATACTCGACGATCTTGCCGATGCCGGAGGAGACGCTGACGCCGGGCGCCGGCTCGGCCCCGACATAGGCGTCGACGTCGCCGCGCGCCAGCGCCAGATGCATCTCGGAGAAGGAGATGCGCACCGGCGTGATGTCCTTCACCGACATGCCTTCCATGCGCAGCCGCTCGAAGATGAACACCTCCTGGGTCGAGCCCGGCCAGATGGCGACGCGCTTGCCCTTGAGGTCCTTGATCGAGGCGATCGGGCTGTCCTTGCCGGCGACCACGCCCATGCCCTTGTTGCAGGCCGAGGCGATGACCACGATCGGCTCGCCGGCGGCGGCGCCCAAAGTGGCGGCGGCGATGCCGAACATGCCGAAATCGACCGACTTGGTGACGACCGCGTTCTTGCCCTCGGTCGGGCTCTCGAACGGCACCACCTCGACCTTGTAGCCGGCCGGCGTGAACTTCTCGTAGAAATACGGCGCGATGGAGTGGATCAGCTTCAGCGCCCCCATCTTGATGACGACGGGCTGCGACTGGGCGCGCACGAAGGGCGCGGCGAGCAGGGTGCTGCCGGCGACGGCGGCACTGGCGGCGAGGAATTTGCGGCGGTTCAGCATGGTCTGTCTCCTTGGGTGGCGGTGGTCGGTTCAGGCGGCCTTGTCTTGGGAGGCGAGGTATGCGCGCCAGCCTCCATGGGCGGTGATGTCGGTAGCGGCGGCCAGCGCATGGGCTTCGCACAGGAAGCCCTTGACCTGCCGCCCGTCCTGCAGGGCGATGGTGCCGATGCCCAAAGGCGGCGGGATCTCGGCGACGAAGCTGCCGAAGCCGGCCTCGTCCAGGCTCCACAGTTCCAGCTCGATGCCGCCGGTGCCGCCGTCGCGCGCCAGGCCGGGCTTGGCCGGCGCGGTGCCGGCTAGCGCATAGAGGCTGTAGCCGGCGGCGGTGCGGGCGGGCCCCAGCAAGCGGGCGTTGCGGCTGGTGAGCTGGTGGTTGAGCGGCTGGCCGCTCAGATGCGCGCCGACCACGGCCAGGGTGATGCGTCCGTCTTTCGCCGCGGCCGGCGTGAGAGGAGTGGCGGCGGCCAGCGTCATGTCGCTGGCGGCCAGGGTCGCATCGGCATTGGCGCGGTGCAGCCGGTCGCCGATCTGCGCCAGGATGGAATCGCTGAAGGCGGGACCGACCAGCGTGACGCCGGTCGGCAATCCATCGTCGCCGGGGCCGGAGGGGATCGCCAGTGCGGCCAGGTCCATCAGGTTGACGAAGTTGGTGAACAGGCCCAGGCGTGAATTGAGCGCCACCGGGTCGGCCAGCATGGCGTCGATGGTGGGATGCTCGGGCGCGGTCGGCAGCAGCAGGCAGTCCACCGCCTGCCATACCGGCTCCGTCCGACGCAGCAGCTCGGCCAGCCGGTACTGCGCGGCGAAGGCGTCGGCGGCGGAATAATTCCGGGCCGAGAGAATGATGTCGCGCACCACCGGATGGATCGAGTCGGGCCGGCGTTCGGCGAAATCGCGGATGGCGGCCAGGCGCTCGGCCACCCAGGGGCCGGCATAGAGCAGGGCGGCGGCGTCCTCGAACGGCGCATAGTCGAACGGCACGGCGATGCCACCCTGCGCCTCGAGCGCGGCAACGGCCCAGCGATAACGTGCGGCGACGCCAGGCGCGCAGCGTTGCAGCGTCGCCTCGTCGATGACGCCGAAGCGCGGATTGGCGGGTGCGGCGCGCGACCACATGTCGGCCGGCGCGCGGCGCGAGAAGGGATCGGCATGGTCGTATCCGGCGGCGATGCCGGCGATCAGGCGGGCATCGGCGACGCTCATCGCCAGGACCGAGACGCAGTCGAGGCTGCGGCAGGCCGGCACCACGCCCGCAGCGCTGAACAGGCCGCGCGTCGGCTTCAGCCCGACGATGTTGTTGAAGGCGGCGGGCACGCGGCCGGAGCCGGCGGTGTCGGTGCCCAGCGCGAACGGCACCAGCAGGCGGCCGACGGCGATGGCCGAGCCGGAGCTGGAGCCGCCGGCGACGCGGGCCGGGTCGATGGCCGAAGCGGGTATGCCGTAGGGCGAGCGCGTGCCGTTCAGCCCGGTGGCGAACTGGTCGAGATTGGTCTTGCCGAGCGGAAGGGCGCCGGCGGCGACCAGCTTGTCGATCACGACGGCGGAGCGGTCCGGCACATAGGCGAAGTCGGGGCAGGCGGCGGTGGTGGGCAGGCCCGCCACGTCGATATTGTCCTTCACCGCGAAGGGAATGCCGTAAAGCGGCAGCGCCTCGCCCGCCTGCAGCCGCGCCGTCGCCTGGGCCAGCAGCGCCAGCGCCCGCTCGCGCGGCAGCAGCGAAATCCACACCGGCGCCGCCCCTTCCGCCGCGATACGGTCGTAGAGCGCATTCAGGTCGGCCGCCGCGTCCCGCCCCGCCCGATAGGCCGCCACCCGGCTGGGCATGTCCGGGAATGGCGGCAGGGCGGTGTAGGTGGCGGTCGGCACGATCTCGATCCCGGTTATTGTGCAATGCACACAGATTAGGGACGGGAGTGTTGCCGTCTATTGCTTGTTTTTGACTATCCTGTTGCTTAAACTGCAACAGGGAGCGGGAACGGCCATGAAACACCTGAAAACCCTGCAATGTATCGGCGACATCGCCCGCTCCGGCTCGATCCGCAAAAGTGCCGAGCGGCTGGCGATCACGCCGTCGGCGCTGACGCGCAAGATCCAGGATTTCGAGCACGAGCTGGGTACGCCGATCTTCGAGCGCCTGCCGCAGGGCATGCGGTTGAACGCGGCGGGCGAACTGGTGTTGCGCTATATCCGCGACCAGATGTCGGACTTCGACCGCATCAAGTCGCAGATCGCCGATCTCTCCGGCGTGCGGCGCGGGCATGTGGCGGTGGCCTGCAGCCAGGCCTTCGCCCACGACCTGATCCCGACCGAGATCGAAGCCTATCGCGCCCAGCACCCGCTGGTGTCGTTCAACGTGCTGGTGCGCGACCACACGCATGCCGTCGACGCGCTGCTCAATTTCGAGGCCGACATCGCGTTGGTGCTGCAGCCGCCGCCGGCGCCCGAGATGCAGCCGCTCCTGGTGCTGCGCCAGCCGCTATGCACCATGATGAGCGCCAACCATCCGCTGGCGCGAAGCGGCGGGCCGGTGCGGCTGCGCGACTGCCTGCGCTATCCGGTCGCCATGCCCGGCACGTCGCTGGCCATCCGCCATCTGCTGCAGGGGGCGCTGGTGCGCGCCTCGCTGCCGGTGCAGGTGGCGATCGAATCGGATTCCTTCGAGGTGCTGCGCTCCTATGCCGAGCGCGAGCATGTGGTGTCGTTCCAGATCAGGGGCGGCATTCCCTTCCGCTCCGGCAACCTGGTGGCGCGCGAACTGGACGAGCGCGACCTGCCGCAGGCGCAGCTGGTGCTGGCGCAGTTGCGCGGCCGCTCGCTGTCGGTGGCGACCTCCAAATTCGTCAACCAGATCTCCGGCACGCTGCATTCGCGCTACGGCGAGACCTGAGCGGCCGCAGTTTTTCCCCAATTGACGGCCAGGCTGGATTCACATTGCGGGCGAATTAGGGTAGAGCAAATCAGGGTTTGACGGAATCGCTGGCGATTCCGTCAAACCCTGTGAATTTGCTCTACACATTGAAGAATAGAGCGGATTCACATGATTTGATGGAAGCGTTTTCGCTTCCATCAAATCATGATCCGCTCTAAACGATTCGCTTGGGATTCCGGCCTCTTGCCGGCGGCGGCGACGTAAGGTGAGTGCGATGCGGTTGAATGCGATGCGGCTGGCGGCGGGCGCGCTGGCGCTGGTGCTGCTGGGCGGCTGCTCGGTCTACGACAGGGTGGTCTATAGCGGCCGCGCCGGCACGGTCGAGCAGCCCGGTTCGGCCGCCGAGGCCGGCACGCCGGCGATCTACGTCGTGGCCGGCGGCGATACGGTGTACGGCATCGCCCGCCGCTTCAACGTGCCACCGCAGACCATCATCGAGCGCAACAGCCTGCCGCCGCCCTACACCATCCGCACCGGCCAGTGGCTGGAAGTGCCGGCCTCCGGTGCGGCCATGGCCGCCGCCCCGGCGCCGGCCTCGACCGGCCTGATCACGCCCGGGGCGGTGTCGTCCGAGCCACTGCCGCCGCCGTCCGATGCCGGCAGCGTCACCTCCGCCCCCGTCGGCGCACCGCCGCCCTCCGCCACCCTGCCGCCCTCGTCGAGCGCGCCGACCAGCGTGACGCCGGCGCCCTCGGCAACCACGGCCCCGGCGACCACGGTGCCGCCAGTGGCGACGGCACCCGCGCCGTCAGCACCGGCAACGCCGCCGCCGACCCAGACCGCCGCCCAGCCCGCGCCGTTGCCCAGCGGACCCGTCACCTTCGATTGGCCGCTGCGCGGTTCGATCGTGCTGGGTTTCGGCCCGCAGCCGGGCGGGGTGCAGAACGATGGCATCAACCTCGCCGCCGCCGCCGGCACGCCGGTCCGGGCGGCCGCCCCCGGCAACGTGCTCTATGCCGGCGAGGAGGTGCGCGGCTTCGGCAAGCTGGTGCTGATCGGCCATGCCGACGGCTACGTCACCGCCTACGCCCATAACGAGGAGCTGAGCGTCACGCGCGGCGCGGCCGTCAGCAAGGGCCAGGTGATCGCCCGGGTCGGCCAGACCGGCAACGTCACCAGCCCGCAGCTCCACTTCGAAATCCGCCAGCGCAACAGGGCGGTCGATCCGCTGCCGCTCTTGGGGCGGTAGGCGCGATTGTTCTCCTTGTTCGTCATTCCGAGCAGAGCGAGGAATCTTCCCCAGCCCGCTCGCGCAGAAGCACGCAATGATTCCTCCGCCTGGGCAGGGGAGGATGTCTCGCTCCGCTCGACATGACGGAGAAGAACTAGAGCGTAATTTGCTCTAGCGAACTAAATCTCAATCCAGCTTCTGCCCCAGCCGGCCGGCCAGGTCCTGGATGAACTGCCAGGCGACGCGGCCGGAGCGCGAACCGCGGGTGACGGACCATTCGACCGCCTGCGCCCGCCAGTCGGCCTCGGAAATCTTCAGCCCGTAATAGCGCACATAGCCCTCGATCATGGCGAAGAACGTGTCCTGGTCGCAGTTGTGGAAGCCCAGCCACAGGCCGAAGCGGTCCGACAGCGACACTTTCTCCTCGACCGCCTCGCTGGGATTGATCGCCGTCGAGCGCTCGTTCTCGATCATGTCGCGCGGCATCAGGTGGCGGCGGTTGGAGGTGGCGTAGAACACCACGTTGGCCGGCCGCCCCTCGATGCCGCCGTCCAGCACCGCCTTCAGCGACTTGTAGGCGGCGTCCTGGCCGTCGAAGGAGAGGTCGTCGCAGAACAGGATGACGCGCCGGTCCGAACCGCGCAGCAGGCCCAGCAGGCGGGGCAGGGAGGGGATGTCCTCGCGGTGGATCTCGACCAGCGCCACCGGCTTCTTCCCGTCCCGCGCCAGCTCGGCGTTGACGGCGGCGTGCACGGCCTTGACCAGCGACGACTTGCCCGCCCCGCGCGCGCCCCACAGCAGGGCGTTGTTGGCCGGCAGGCCGGCGGCGAAGCGGCGGGTGTTGTCGAGCAGGGTCTCGCGCTGGCGCTCGATGCCCTGCAGCAGCATGATCTCGACCCGGTTGACCTGCGGCACCGGCTCCAGCCCGTTGCCCTCGGCATGCCAGGCGAAGGCGTCGGCGCCGGCCAGGGCCGGGGCGGTGGCCTGCGGCGGCGCCAGGCGCTCCAGCGCGTCGGCGATGCGCGCCAGAAGGGGCTGCAGGGTTTCGGACATGGCAGGCACACTCCCGAGAAACCGGCGCGCGGAAGGGTGCGCGCCGCGCCCGGTGGAATAGCACAAGTCTCTGACCGGCCAAGGGAAATGCGTGCAACCCGGTGCGGCAAAGCCTGCATTGCAATTGCCGGTCAGGTGTTTATAGTCCGGCAGATTTCGTGTTCCGATAGAGCCGGATTCTGTCGGTATCACTGAAGGTTAGCAGGGAGAATCCAATGTTGGTTTCGGAAGCCTGGGCGCAGGGCGCGGGCGGCGGCGGCGATACACTGATGCAGTTCCTGCCGCTGATCCTGATTTTCGTGGTCTTCTACTTCCTGCTGATCCGTCCGCAGCAGAAGAAGATGAAGACCCATCGCGAGATGATCGCCTCGGTCCGCCGCGGCGACCGTGTCATCACCGGCGGCGGCATGATTGGCCAGGTCATCAAGGTCATCAACGACGCCGAAGTCGACGTGCAGATCGCCGAAGGCGTCAAGGTGCGCATGCTGAAATCGACCATCACCGACGTCATCGCCCGCGGCGAGCCGGTCAAGGGCGCCAGGAAGAGCGACGGCGATGGCGAGGACGGCCAGGGCGAGGACGCACCGGCGCTGCCGCCGCAGGCTCCCTCGGACGCCAGGCGCGGCGGGCTGGGCGGCCTGTTCGGCCCGCGCAAGTAATCGTCGGCAACCAACAGCGCGGCCGGTGACGGCCGCGTTTTCGTTCGCAGCAGGGACCAGACCGTCACATGATGTACATGCCGACCTGGAAGTCCGTCCTGATCATCGGGATTTGCTTGCTGGGCGTGATTCTCTGCATCCCCAACTTCTTCACCCAGCAGCAGCTCGAGAAGTTCCCCGACTTCGTGCCCTCGCGCCAGATCGGGCTGGGGCTCGACCTCAAGGGCGGCGCGCATTTCCTGCTCGAAGTCGGCATCGGCCCGGTGATGCAGGAGCGGCTGGCCAGCCTGGCCGACACGGTGCGCGGCGAACTGCGCCGCGAGCAGATCCGCTTCCGCGAGGTCGAGCCGCAGGGCGAGACGGTGGTCGGCGCGCTGCGCGAGGCGTCGGACATGCAACGCGCGCTGGAGATCGTGCGCCGGTCGGAGCAGGGCATCGAGGTCACTTCCAGCGGCGACACGTTCCGCATCGTCTTCACGCCGCAGGCCATCACCCAGCGCAAGACGCAGATCCTGGAGCAGTCGATCGAGATCCTGCGCCGGCGCGTCGACGAATCGGGCACCAAGGAGCCGACCATCGTCCGCCAGGGCGACGACCGCATCCTGCTGCAGCTGCCCGGCGTCGACGATACCGGCCCGATCAAGGCGGTGATCGGCAAGACGGCGAAGCTGGAATTCCGCCTCATCAACGAGAACGTCCCGCCCGGTTCGCCGACCATACCGCCCAATTCGGAGATCCTCGAAGGCGTCGACCGCTCGGCCGGCGGCGAGGTGGGGCGCTACGTGGTGTTCAAGCGCATCGTGGTGGGCGGCGAATCGCTGACCGACGCGCAGCCGACCAACGACCGCGGCCAGTGGATCGTCTCGTTCAAGTTCGACAGTTCCGGCGGCCGCCGCTTCTGCCAGGCCACCACCGACAACGTGCAAAGACGCCTGGCCATCGTGCTCGACAACCAGGTGATCTCCGCCCCCGTGGTGCAGTCGCCGATCTGCGGCGGCGCGGGCATCATCACCGGCCAGTTCACCGTCGAATCGGCCACCGAGCTGGCGCTGCTGCTGCGCGCCGGCGCGCTGCCGGCGTCGCTGACCTTCATCGAGGAGCGCACCGTCGGCCCCGAGCTGGGCGCCGACTCGATCGAGGCCGGCGAGCTGGCCACCCTGGTCGGTTCGGTGCTGGTGGTGGTGCTGATGATCGCCTGCTACGGCATGTTCGGCGTCATCGCCATCATCGCGCTGTTCTTCAACCTGGTCTGGGTGTTCGCCGCCATGTCGGTGCTGGGCGCGTCGCTCACCTTGCCGGGCATTGCCGGCATCGTGCTGACCGTCGGCATGTCGGTGGACGCCAACGTGCTGATCTACGAGCGCGTGCGCGAGGAGGTGCGAATAGGACGCTCGCCGATCTCGGCGCTGGACGCCGGCTACGATCGCGCCATGTCGTCGATCATCGACGGCAACCTGACGACGCTGATCGCCGGCATCATCCTGTTCTCGATGGGCTCCGGCCCGATCCGCGGCTTCGCCGTCACCCTGTCGCTGGGCATCATCGTCTCGATGTTCACCGCCATCATGCTGACGCGGATGATCCTCATCCACTGGCTGCGCTGGAAGCGGCCGGCCGCGCTGAATATCTGAGGACCCGGCCATGGCCTTGTTCCGTCCGCTGCGCCTCGTCCCGCACGGCACCAAGTTCAACTTCATGCGCCCGCGCGTGTGGGCGCTGGTGCTGTCGACCATCGTCAACATCGTCTCGGTGGTGCTGGTCTTCACCGTCGGCTTCAACATGGGGATCGACTTCAAGGGCGGCGTGCTGCTGGAGGTGCAGACCCCGGGCAAGGCCGACCTGGCGGGCATCCGCGAGACGGTGGGCGGGCTGGAACTGGGCGACGTGGCGCTGCAGGAGTTCGGCCAGGACAACGTGGTGCTGATCCGCATCCAGCGCCAGGAATCGGGCCAGGCCTGCTTCGCCAACGCCGTCGGCGTGCTGAACAAGACCGCCGGCGGCGGCTACGCGCTGCGCGACTTCCAGCTCGACGACGACCGGGCGCGGGTGCGCATCGCCACGCCGCGGCCGCTGACGCCGCAGTCCAGCCTGGCGCTGGCCGGCACGCTCAACATCTCCGACCGCATGGTGCAGGCGGAGGAGGGCGGCGCCGTCGTCGCCATGGAGCGCGGCCAGGCCGACGAATGGTGCCAGCAGGTGGCGATCAAGACGGTCGAGGCCGCCCTGGGCGAGGGCTATATCGAGCGCCGCACCGAATCGGTCGGCCCCAAGGTCGGCAGCGAGCTGGTGCAGACCGGCATCATCGCCGGCTTCCTGACCATCCTCGGCATCGTGATCTACATCTGGTTCCGCTTCGAATGGCAGTTCGCGGTCGGCGCGCTGATCGCGCTGCTGCACGACGTGCTGACGACGCTGGGCCTGTTCGCCATCACCCAGCTCGAGTTCAACCTGGCGTCGCTGGCGGCGGTGCTGACCATTGCCGGCTACTCGGTCAACGACACGGTGGTGGTGTTCGACCGCGTGCGCGAGAACATGCGCAAATTCAAGAAGATGCCGCTGCTCGACCTGCTCAACCTCAGCCTCAACGACACCCTGTCGCGCACGGTGATGACCTCGGTCACCACCTTCCTGGCGGTGCTGGCGCTGGTGCTGCTGGGCGGTCCGGTGATCCAGAGCTTCGCCATCGCCATGCTGTGGGGCGTGATCGTCGGCACCTACTCCTCGATCTGGATGGCCTGCGCCATCCTGGTCTATATCGGCGTGCGCGACGGCTCCCAGGTGATCAAGGGCGAGGGCGACCAGCCGACGCAGCCCGAGTCGGTCAAGCCCTAGGCCGGCGGGACAGCGGCGCGGCGTGATCGACGACAAGACGCTGCCGACGCCGCGGCCGGAAGACCGCCAGGTCATCCAGTCCTACGGCGCCGGCCGCTTCCGCATTTCCCATGTCGTCTACGAGCATGCGGTGCTGGTGCTGCCCGACCGCACGCTGCGCTGGGACGCCGATTCCGGCAACCCGCTGACCATCGCCTCGCTGGCGCCGCTGCGCGAAGCGGGCGAGGTGCGCATCCTGCTGATCGGCGGTGGCCGGCGCGCCCTGCCGGTGCCGCCCGAACTGCGCGCCTGGCTGCGCGAGGCGGGCATCGTGGCCGACGCCATGGACACCGGCGCCGCCTGCCGCACCTATGGCGTGCTGTTGGCGGAGGGACGGCGCGTGGCGGCGGCCTTGCTGCCGGTGGGCTGAGGCGGCCAAAAGAAAACGGGGCCCGCGGGCCCCGTTTGCGTTCGTATCCTTGCCGGCCCTTTGCAGGGTAGAGCGGATTCACGCGACTGCAGGGAAGCGTTGCGCCTCCCTGCAGTCGCGATCCGCTCTACAGGCCCGCGTTCTGCGCCGCCACCATGCAGAACAGCATGGGGATCGACAGCAGCGTGTTGGTGCGCGAGAACAGCATGGCGGTGCGGGCCGACTTGGCCTTGACGTCCGGTGCGGCCTCGACCAGGCCCAGTGCGCGCTGCTGGTTCGGCCAGATCACGAACCACACGTTGTAGGCCATGATCAGGCCCAGCCACATGCCGATGCCGATCACGGTCTGGCCGGTGACGCCCGATTCGACGATGCCCAAGGTGATGGCGTTGACGAAGTAGCCGTTCATGATCGCCAGGATCAGGCCGGTCAGCACCGTGGCGGCGGCACCCCAGCGGAACCAGAACAGGGCGGCCGGCGCGATCACCTTGCCGATCGCCGGCTTCTGCTCGTCCGGGATCTTCGGCATGTTGGGGATCTGCACGAAGTTGAAGTAGTAGAGCAGGCCGATCCACATGATGCCGCTGAGCACGTGCAGCCAGCGGAACACGAACGCGCCCCAGCCGTGGTCGAAGGCCGGGAAACCCCGGATCGCCCCGACGACGATGAAGATGGCGAGCAGCAGGACGAAGCCGGCAATCACCGTCCGCTGCAAGGATTGAAGAATGGCGCCCATGACTCTCCCCTTCTGGCTCCATGAAAACTGCCCAAGATTCTAGCAGAGACTTGGGGTACCGCAAGCAACCCTTGGGATAACGGCTTCTACCGCCAGCGAGATTCGGGGCCGGGCGGTCTCCTGTCAGGCCAGCCGCAGCCTCAGCCGGTCGATCCAGTTCAGCGCCACCGGCCTGACATTGGGCGTGCGCCGCGTCAGCCGCTGCTGCAGGCGGCGGGCCAGGAACAGCGTCGCCTGCAGGCCGCGGCGCAAATCCGGATCGTGCAGCGCCGGCAGCCCGCGCTCGGCGGTGGCCAGCAATTCCTCCAGCCGCGCCAGCCCGTGGCCGTAGGCGGTGTCGAGAGCAGCGCTGCGGGCGGTGCCGCGCAGCCAGGCGGCGATGTCGGCGCCGGCGGGAAACCATTGCGCGGGCAGCACCAGCCGGCCGCTGTCACGAAAGCGTTGCGGCGCCTGCTGCAGAATGGCGAGCAGGCCGGCGGCCAGCATGGCGGCATCCATCGGCGGGCGGGCGATGGCGGCCTCGCTGTGCAGTTCCAGCAGGGCGCGGCCGAACGGCACGAAGGCGAAGCGCAGGTGGTTGTGCAGGTCGCTCCAGCTCTGGAACAGCGCGCCTTCTTCCGCCGCCGCCTCGCGGGCGAAGGCCTGGCGCATCAGCGCCAGATGCGGGGCGATGCGGGGATCGTCGCTGGCGATATCGCCGTCGCCGGCGCGCAGGCGGCGCAGCGCCTGGTACAGCGGGGCGGCGTCGGCGGCGCGGGTCGCGCCGAGGCGGGCCAGCAGCGGCAGCAGCAGGGCGAGCGCGGGATCGGTTCGGTCGGCGGCGAGGAGCGGCATTTTTCGGCAGGGATTTATGGCATAAACGGGCGCGACACAGCGGGAAGTTTTCGCGGGAAATTTTCGATGGCCGAGCCGGAGGAGTGGAATCGCCTGTGCGCCGAGCAGGTTCGGCAGCAGGACTATGACCACTATCTTTGCGGCCTTTTTGCGCCGGAGGAGGCGCGCGCCGGCATCTACGCGCTCTACGCCTTCAACGCCGAGATCGCGCGCACGCCGGAACTGGTGAGCGAGCCGCTGCTGGGCCGCATCCGCCTGCAATGGTGGCGCGACGCCATCGCTGCCGCCTATCGCGGCGGCGGGCCGCCGCACCAGGTGGTGCAGGCGCTGGCCCAGGCGATCGACCGCTTCGCCCTGAAGCAGGAGGTGTTCGACGCCATGCTCGATGCGCGCGAGGCGGAGGTCGAGCACGAGGCGGTCGAGGACTACACCATGCTGGAGCGGCTGGCCAAGGCGACGGCGGCCGGGCTGACCACGCTCAGCCTCGCCTGCCTGGGCGCCACCCAGCCGCGCGCGCTGCAGGCTGGCCGCCATGTCGGCATCGCCTATGCGCTGACCGGCCTGCTGCGCGCCGTGCCGTTCCATGCCGCCCAGCGCCGGCTCTATCTGCCGCACGACCGGCTGGCGGCGGCGGGGGTGTCGGTCGAGGCGCTGTTCGAGGGCAGGAGACAGGCGTCGCTGCCGGTGGTGATCGCCGGCATCGCCGCCGAGGCCCGCCGCCATCTGCGCCTGGCGCGGCGGCTGCGGATCGGGATACCGCGCTCGGCCCTGCCGGCGCTGCTGCCGGCCACCTTGCTGGACGGCTACCTGTCGCGGCTGGCGCGGCAGAAATACGACGTCTACAGCCCGAAAATCGACCTGCCGCCCCTGGCGCGCCAGCTCCGGCTGGCGTGGAAAGCCTCGATCCGCCGCTTCTGACCGGAGACACCCGGCTTCTCTTCCTGATTCCTCATTGACAATACTTGAACAGATATTTAAATGTTCAGGCATGAGTAATGAGGCGCTGATTCTCCAGTTGTCGGAGATCTTCAAGCTGCTGGGCGATCCCACCCGGCTGCGCATCGCCATGCTGTGCCTGCACGAGCGGGTCAGTGTCGGCGCCATCGCCGAGCGGCTGGAACTGTCGGTGTCGCTGGTCAGCCATCACCTGCGCCTGCTGCGCGCCGCCCGCATCCTGCGCGCCGAGCGCGAGGGCAAGCAGGTGTTCTACGTCGCCGCCGACCATCACGTGCGGCAGATCCTCGACGACATGACCGCCCATATCGGCGAAAGCCACGAAGAGGTCTGAGATGTCCGCTTCCTGCTCGCACAACCACGATCGTTCGCACGGACATTCGCATGGCCATTCGCATGGCCATGACCACGTCCTGCCGGCGGCGGACGGCAAGTTCCGCCGCGCGCTGTGGATCGCGCTGGCGCTGAACGCTTCCATGTTCGTGGTCGAGCTGGCGACGGCGCAGACCGCGTCCTCGATGGCGCTGCTGGCCGACTCGGTCGACTTCCTGGGCGATGCGGTGAATTACGGGCTGAGCCTGTTCGTGCTGTCGATGGCGCTGGCGGCGCGCAGCAAGGTGGCGCTGTTCAAGGGCCTCACCATGCTGGGCTTCGGCCTGTGGGTGATCGGCCAGACCGCCTGGCACGCCTGGACCGGCGTGGTGCCCGAACCGCTGACCATGGGCGTGGTCGGCTTCCTGGCGCTGGCCGCCAATCTCGCCACCGCCGCCATCCTCTACGTCCATCGCGACGGCGACAGCAACCGCCGCTCGGTGTGGCTGTGCTCGCGCAACGACGCCATCGGCAATGTCGCGGTGATGGTGGCGGCGCTGGGCGTGTTCGGCACCGGCACCGGCTGGCCCGACATCGCCGTCGCCGTCATCATGGCGGTACTGGCGCTGCACTCGGGCTGGCAGGTGGTGCGGCTGGCGCGGGCGGAGCTGCGGGGCAATGCGCGGCCGGTGGCGGCGCCGGCGGAGTAGCGGCCGCGCTGCTCTGACATCCTCATGCTGAGCCTGTCGAAGCATGGGCTCGGGAAAGATCGCCTGTGACCCTCATGCTTCGACAGGCTCAGCATGAGGATTTTAACTGGACCGTTCGAGAACTACTCGGCCGCTTCCCGTTCCGGACCCAGCCACGCCTCGATGTCGGACAAGGCGCGTCGCGCCATGGCCTGTTTGCGGTCCTTGCCGCGTGGCGGACGGCTGCCGTCGGTGGGGGCTGGCAGGTCGGGGAAGAGGCCGAAATTGACGTTCATGGGCTGGAACGTGCTCTCGTCGGCGTTGGCGGTGATGTGGGCCAGCAGCGCGCCTAAAGCCGTGGTCGGCGGCGGGGCGGCGATCGGCGTGCCGAGGCGGTCGGCGGCGGCGAAGCGGCCGGACAGCAGGCCGATGGCAGCGCTCTCGACATAGCCTTCGACGCCGGTCACCTGTCCGGCGAAGCGCAGGCGCGGCATCGCCTTCAGGCGCAGCGTTCCGTCGAGCAGGCGCGGCGAATTGAGGAAGGTGTTGCGGTGCAGCCCGCCCAGGCGGGCGAACTGCGCGTTCTCAAGGCCCGGGATCATGCGGAAGATGCGGGTCTGCTCGCCGTGCTTCAGCTTGGTCTGGAAGCCGACCATGTTGTAGAGCGTGCCCAGCGCGTTGTCCTGGCGCAGCTGCATCACCGCATAGGCGCGCCGCCCGGTGCGCGGATCGGTGAGGCCCACCGGCTTCATCGGCCCGTAGCGCAAGGTGTCGGGACCGCGCGCCGCCATCACCTCGATCGGCAGGCAGCCCTCGAAATAGGGCGTGTCCTTCTCCCAGTCCTTGAACTCGGTCTTGTCGCCCTCGATCACCGCGCGCAGGAAGGCCTCGTACTGCTCCTTGTCGAACGGGCAGTTGATGTAGTCGGCGCCGTCGCCGGCCGGGCCGCTCTTGTCGTAGCGCGACTGGAACCAGGCGATGGAGAAGTCGATCGAGTCCTTGTGCACGATGGGGGCGATGGCGTCGAAGAAGGCCAGGCTGTCCTCGCCGGTCAGGCCGCGGATCGCTTCCGACAGGGCGGGCGAGGTCAGCGGGCCGGTGGCGACGATGACGCTGTCCCAGTCCTCGGGCGGCAGGCCGGCGATCTCGCCGCGGGCGATGGTCACCAGGGGTTCGGCTTCGAGGGCGGCTTGCACGGCGGCGGAGAACTGGTGGCGGTCGACGGCCAGGGCGCCGCCGGCCGGCACCTTGCTGGCGTCGGCGGCGCGCATGATGAGGGAGTTGGCGCGGCGCATCTCCTCGTGCAGCAGGCCGACGGCGTTGTTCAGCGCATCGTCGGAGCGGAAGGAGTTGGAGCACACCAGCTCGGCCAGGCTGTCGGTTTCATGCGCTTCGGTCGAGCGCTGCGGGCGCATCTCGTGCAGCACCACCGGCACGCCGGCGCGCGCCAGCTGCCAGCTCGCCTCCGAGCCGGCCAGGCCGCCGCCGATCACATGTACCGTCCGCACCATCGCACCCCTGTCCTTGCTTGCGGGCAACAGATAGTCTTTTGGCCACAACCGATCAACAGGGGGAAACAATGCCCAATATCGTGCGCAATCCCGCATCCATCGCCCCGCCGGCCGGCCGCTACGTGCACGGCATGGAGGTGCCGGCCAATGCCCGGCTGCTCTACGTCTCGGGCCAGGTCGGCATCGACCGCAACGGCAAGCCCGGCGCCACCATCGAGAAGCAGTGCGAACTGGCGTGGAAGAACGTGGTGGCGATCCTGAAGGAAGCGCGGATGGGGGTGGACGACATCGTGAAGGTGGGCGTCTATCTCACCGATCCGCGCTACGTGCCGGCCTATCGCGAGGCGCGCGACAAGTTCATCGGCCAGAAAGTGCCGGCCTCGACCCTGCTGGTCGTCACCGCCCTGGTCCATCCCGCCCTCATGGTCGAGATCGAGGCGGTGGCGGCGAAGGAGTAGCCAGAGCGGATCACGATTGGATGGAAGCGCTTCGGTTTCCGTCCAATCGTGTGAATCCGCTCTATTCTTCAGTCTGCTTCGCCTGCGGTTGCGCGGCGGGGAAGCGGCTCTGCCAGGCGAACCAGAACGCGACCACGCCGGGCAGGCGCTGCAGTCTTTCGCCGCCGGGGCCGAGCAGGGCGTCTTCGCCGATCTTCCACGTCGCGCCGTCGGCGGCGGTCAGTGCCAGCGGTTCCTCGCCGGCCTTGAATTCACGCCCCTCGCGGCGATAGGCGCGCACCGTGTCGGGCCCTTCCTCGCCGATCAGCACGATCGGGGTGGCGCCGATGCTGTCGTTGATCACCGACGTGTCGGCGAAATCGGCCAGCGCCCAGGACTTCGCCACGCCGTCCAGAAGCAGGCCGAACACGGTCTGCTTGGGCGCGTATTGCCAGTCCCGGATCGCGGCCGGGAACATCATGGCCGGGCTGTTCAGGTAATCGACATAGGGCTCGCCCCTGATGTAATCGTACTGGTGCCCGGTCTCCAGCGACAGCACCCTGGTGTCGGGATGGGCTTCGCGCCAGGCGCCCCAGTTGACGGAAACCGCCGGCTGCATCTTCAGTTCGAGGCCCGAGCCGGCCAGGTCGCCGACCACCGGCTTGCCGGTGAACTGGCTCCACAGCGATTCCGACTGCCGGTCGTACATCAGCTTGTTGGAGCGGTGGATCAGGCCGGAAGTGTCGAACTCGAAGGGCAGCACGCGGCCTTGCGGCAGCCGCTCCCAGACGATGGCCGCATAGCACAGGGCGCAGAAGCTGACCGCCACCGGCACCTCGCCGATCGTGTCGTTGACCATCTCGTGCCAGTCGAGAATGCGGCGCGGATAGGCGCGGGCATCGCCGTTGATGACGACGCCGATCACCTTCTCGCCGTCGCTCAGCCAGTCGGCCTCGGCCGCCGTGGTGTAGCGGGGATTGACCAACGCCGGCGTGGCGCCGAATTTCCGCCCGCCCCAGGCGATCTCCTCCAGCCTGATGTCGCTCTTCACGCCGGGATGGACGAAGCGCAGGAACTCCAGGTCGATCTGCGCCAGGAAGCGCGACTTCACCACGTCGTAGCCGGCGAAGGGACGGATCTGCGGGTTCTGCTCCTGCCACAGCATCCATTCGAACCATTCCGCCTTGATGTCCGCACCGGTGGCCTGGCGCAGGATCTGGCCGATGCGTTCGGCGTTCTGCGGCACCATCGGCATGAACTCGATCAGCGGGGCGGCGATGTCGGGCGTGCCGCGCGCCGCCAGCTTCTCGATGGCGTCGGCGCGCGCCTGCTCGTTCATGGTGAACATGGCGTTGGCGGCGTCGATCAGCGCTTGGTCGGGTTGCGCCGGGTCGGATTGCGGCTGGGCGGGTTGCTGGGCCAGCGCCGGAGCGGCGATCAGGAGCGATACGGCGAGGAGGAAGCGACGGAGCATGGTGAGGAGAGTGGCGGGATGGCGAGGGCTCTGCAAGGGTGGTGAAGGCCGTCTTTATCGCTGGCCGCTTTGCCCCTCACCCTCCCATCGCTGACGCGATGGGCCCCGCCCTCTCCCCGTTGTCACAGGGCGAGGGAAAGAAGGCGAACCTCTTTCTCCCTCTCCCCGATTGCGGGGAGAGGGCCGGGGTGAGGGGCGCTACACGGTGTGAGGGGCGGCGACTAAGCCCGCTTGCGCGCCTTGGTGGCCGGGGTCGCGGCTGCGGCGGCGCGGCGGCGGCGCAGGTAGGGGGCGAGGTACTGGCCGGTGAAGCTGTCGGGCGCGGCGGCGACGTCCTCGGGCGTGCCGGCGGCGACGATGCGGCCG
>JBBCJW010000054.1:0-59902 GCA_037190765.1 Alphaproteobacteria bacterium | reverse complement strand
CCTGAGGAGCGGCGTAGCCGCGTCTCGAAGGATCAGGGGGAGCAGGCATCGACCGATCACATCGAAGTCTTCACCACGCGGCCCGATACGCTGTTCGGCGCCTCCTTCCTGGCGATTTCGCCCGATCATCCGCTGGCGAAGGAACTGGCGGCGGGCGATGCGAAGCTGGAGGCCTTCATCGCCGAGTGCAAGCGCACCGGCACTTCCGCCGAGGCGATCGAGACGGCGGAGAAGATGGGCTATCGCACGGCGCTGCAGGCGATCCATCCCTTCGATCCTGCGTGGACGCTGCCGGTCTACGTCGCCAATTTCGTGCTGATGGAATACGGCACCGGCGCCATCTTCGGCTGCCCCGCGCATGACCAGCGCGACCTGGATTTCGCGCGCAAATACGATCTGCCAGTGCTGCCGGTGGTGATTCCCGAAGGCCAGGACGCCAAGGCCTTCGCCGTCGCCAGAGAAGCCTTCGTCGAGGACGGCAGGTTGGCGAATTCGCGCTTCCTCGACGGGCTCGACGTCGAGGCGGCCAAGACCCGCGCCATCGACGAGCTGGTGGCGCTGGGCGCGGGCGAGCGCACCATCAACTACCGGCTGCGCGACTGGCTGGTGTCGCGCCAGCGCTACTGGGGCTGCCCGATCCCGATCGTGCATTGCCCCAAATGCGGCGCCGTGCCGGTGAAGGAAAGCGACCTGCCGGTGGTGCTGCCCGACGACGTCAGCTTCGACCAGCCGGGCAATCCCCTGGCGCGCCATCCGACCTGGAAGCATGTCGACTGCCCGAACTGCGGCGGCAAGGCGGAGCGCGAGACCGACACCTTCGACACTTTCGTCGATTCGTCGTGGTACTTCGCACGCTACTGCAGCCCGCGGGCCGAGAACGTGCCGTTCGAGCGCGAGGCGGCGGATTACTGGATGCCGGTCGACCAGTATATCGGCGGCGTCGAGCACGCCATCCTGCATCTGCTCTATTCGCGCTTCTACACGCGGGCGATGCGCGCCACCGGCCTGATCGGCATCGACGAGCCCTTCGCCGGCCTGTTCACCCAGGGCATGGTCTGCCACGAGACCTATCGCGATCCCAAGGGCGTGTTCCTGTTCCCCGACGAGGTGAAGAAGGAAGGCGAGAAGTTCGTCACCGTGAAGAACGGCCTGCCGGTCACGGTCGGCCGCTCGGAGAAGATGTCGAAGTCGAAGAAGAACGTGGTCGATCCCGACCAGATCATCCGCGACTACGGCGCCGACACCGCGCGCTGGTTCATGCTCTCCGACAGCCCGCCCGAACGCGACCTGGAATGGACCGAGGCCGGCGTCACCGGCGCCTGGCGCTTCCAGCAGCGGCTGTGGCGGCTGATCGACGCCATCGCCGATGCGCTGCCGCCGGCCGGCGGCGGCGCCCCCGAGGCGTTCTCCGCCAAGGCGACGGCGCTGCGGCGTATCGCGCATCGGGCGGTGAAGGGCGTGGCCGAGGATATCGAGGCCTTCCACTTCAACAAGGCGGTGGCCCGCCTCTACGAGCTTTCCAACGCCATCGCCGATTTCAGGCCGCAGGCGGGCGAAGCCGGTGATGGATTCGCCCTGCGCGAGGCGCTGGAGATCTTCGTGCGCCTGATCGGGCCGATGACGCCGCATATCGCGGAGGAGATGTGGCAGCGCCTGGGCCATGCCACCTTGCTGGCCGATACGACCTGGCCGCAATTCGACGCAGCACTACTGCAGGAGCAGGAAGTGACGGTGGCAGTGCAGGTCAACGGCAAGCTGCGCGCCACCATCGCCCTGCCGCACAACGCCCCGCGCGAGCTGGCCGAGCAACGCGCCCAGGCCGAGCCCGACGTCATCAAGGCGCTGGACGGCAAGAGCCCGCGCAAGATCATCGTGGTGCCGAACCGGATCGTGAACCTGGTCGCCTGACGCCAGCATCATCCGTCGTCATGCCGATGCGGAGCACGAAATAGGGCTCCGCATCGCGATGCCTCGCGCCGATTGCACGACCCCGCGTCTTGCGCCGCCGATCCCCCGCGCCGCAGACTGGCGCAAATCAAGGGGAGAAAATCTTGACCGGCATCGGTCGCGCGCAAGCGCATCCCGGCTACTGGCCCTCGCCGTGGCCGGTCGAATGCGGCGGCAACCGCCGCCAGAAGGCGACGACCGGCGCGCTCAACGCCGCGTCGCGCCAGGCGGAAGTGATCACCCAAGGCAACGGGCGCTGGAACGTGATGTTCGTGCGCCGCGGCCCGGGCGAATGGTATCTCGGCGGCACCATGGCCGCCTTCACCGGGCCGGCGCCATTCGGCTGGGTGCAGCGCATCGACCTCGACACGATGCAGCCGCTGGCCACTTCGGCCGAGCTGCCCTGCGGCGAGCATGTCTGGTGCGGCGCCGTCCTGGCGCACGCCAACGGCTCGATCCATTCGGTCAACGGCTCGTTCCTGCACCGGCTCGACCCGCACGACCTCTCCGTCATCGCCGAACGGCGACTGCCGGTGGACCGCTCGCATAACGGATTGCTGGCGCTGTCCGACGGCACGCTGATCACCAAGGATCTGCGGCTGGAAGGGCAGGGCGGCACCACCATCACCTGCCTCGATCCCGACACGCTGGAGATCATCGGCCAACCGCTGGTGCTCCCCGAGGGCTCGATGGGCCGCATCGCCGCCGACCGCGCGCCCGACGGCGCCGAGCTGGTCTACGTGCCGGGCACCGAGCATCTGTGGCGCCTGCGCATCGCCGATGGCGCGGTGAGCATCGACGACTGGCGGCCGCGCTATCGCACGGCGAACGACCGCTGGGGCCTGGCCTGGGATTCCTGCCTGTCTGACGGGCGCTGCTGGATCATGGATTGCGGCGACATCCTTTCGGTACGCCGCATCCATTCGGTGCAGCCCAATGGCCGCTACGCCACCCATCCCGGTCGCGATCTCTCCTGGCGCCTGCCCGCACCTTGGCCCGGCGCGCAGCGCCTGTTCGGCATCGCGCTCGATGATCCCAGCGACCAGCGGGTCGTCGAGCCGTTCGGCACGCAAGGCGGCGGCATCATCGCTCCGCCGGTGCATGTGCCCGAACATGGCATGGCCATCGCCTGGGATTCGATCAATGGCGGACTGGCCGGCATCGTCACTGGCGGCGACCGTCTCGACGTGGCGTGGACGCTGGAGGGCGTGCGCCCGTCGATGCAGCCGCTGGTGTTCCCCGAGTCGGGCGAGCTGGTGATCAACGACTTCACCGCAGCGGGCAGCGACGATCTGATCGTGGTCGACATCGCCAGCGGCGCGCTGCTCAACCGCGTCGCCACCGGCGCGCGCAACGCCAACGGCATGTTCCTCAGCCCGACCGGCGAGGGCGGCGTGCTCTACTGCACCACCGGCGCCATCGCCCATGTGCGCTGGCGCTGACATGGAAAGCGGGCGTTTTCTGCTGCAATAAACGGCAGAAGCCATCGCTCGGCACCCTCTGCACAATAAAGAGTCGTGCTGCAACGCACGGCTGCCGGCTTGTGGAGACGCACGACCGCGCGCAGCATTCAATGCATGCGCCTGCGTTCGCTCTTCCTCGCCGCCAGCCTGCTGTCCGGCCTGTCGCTCGCTGCAGCACCGGCGCAGGCGCAGTCCTCGCCCAAGGCGCTGCTGCCCGATCTGCCGCTGCCGATCCTGCAGTCGCTGTCCTATGTCGATATCGAACCCGGCCGCACCGTCACGCTGAGCGACGGCATGCACCAGGACGACCGCCGCACCTTGCGGCTGGAGCCGTCCCTTGTGGCGCATGGCGATCTCGACCATGACGGTACGCGCGATGCGGCGGTGCTGATCGAGCAGCGCGTGCGCGACGTGCCGACGCTCTACCTCTCAGTGGTGGTGCAGCGCGCCGGCCGGGTGCGCAACATGGCCAGCCTGCTGCTGGGCGAGCATGTGCAGGTGCGCTCGCTGTCGATCGAGAACCGCATCGTGCTGCTGTCGCTGCTGGTGCTGGGCGAGGGCGATGCCGCGGCGCGCCCGACCCTGCAGATGACCCTGGGGCTGAAGCTGGACGGCAGCGAGTTGCAGATCATGCGCCAGGAACCGCGCGGGCGCTTCACCGCCGTCGAGCTGGCCGGCACGTCGTGGAAACTGGCGGAAGCGCCGTGGCCGGTCACCGCCGAATTCGCGCTGGCCAATGACGGCAGCCTGCGCCTGACCGGCCGCGCGCCCTGCCATCACTGGTCGGCCGGCGTCGCTGCCGATGGCGCGGTGCAGGCGGTGACCAGAGGCGGCCTGCTGGGCACCCGCCGCCTGTGCTCGCCCGAGATGGCGGCGGCCGAGCGCGACTTCCTGGCCGCACTCGGCGCCACGGAAACAGTGGCTTTCCGTTTCGGCCGGCTGGCACTTGCCGGTGCGGGCGGCGGCGCCATGCTGTGGCACAAGGACTAAAATAACCTCACGCGATCAGGCGGCCGGTTCCACAAGTGGCGTGCGCGATCCTGCCCAGCGCAGGCAAAGTACGGTCCCCTGCGCTACCGATTGCACGGCATGCGGCCACAACGCGGCGAGACAGATACCGCCGGCATGGCGGCAGGAAGGATAGATCACGCCGTTATGGCCGTTCGCCATGATCTCCGCCGCCAGCGCGTTGCCGGCAGGATAGCCGCGCGCCGGATCGGGATCGAGGCAGGCCAGCGGGGCCGGCGCATCGCGCAGATCGGCAAACTCGCCCGCGAAGCTGGCAAACAATTCGCCGTACTCCACGGTCGCCGTGAAGTCGTCGACGTTTTCCAGCTCCCGGGTCATGTGGAACGCGACCTCCGCGATGCATGTCTCGACCGCCAGCGCCGCGTACCAGGCGCCGCGGCCGGGGCCGTTGAACCGGTTCAGACCGCGCGGCCTGGCATAGGCGAAGGCGGCATTGACGATACTGGCGGCGGGAATGCCATGGACGAGCTGGGCGGCGGGCAGGGCGGCGCTGCGATTTTCCAGCGCCAGAAGTCGCGCACTGGTGGCGCCTTCTATCTCCGCCAGCGCCTCGAGATGGTCGGCCGGCACAAGCTTCCGCAGCACCGGTTCGCGCAGCCGCGCGGTTGGGATCAGGCGCACGGTGCGCGACAGCGCCAGACGCTCGACGCGATAGGAGGGCGCCACTGCTTAAAGACCGCCGCGCAGCGCATCGACATGGCCGCGCACCTCCAGCATCATCGGAATGCCGCCCTCGATCATCGCCGCGATCGGCGTGCGATTTGCGAACAGCGCGCCGCGATTGGGCAGGCGCGGCCAGCGGTCGGCCATGGCATCGGCAAACAGCAGGTGCAGGCCCTTGAACAGTCCGAGCAGCGCGGAAATGCGCATCAGCTGATCCTGCGACAGGCTCTGCGTCCAGCGCCCGGCGCGAATGCGGTCCCACGTGCTTTCCGAGACACCGAGCAGGCCGGCCGCCTCGCTGCGGCTGAAATTCCAGCGCCTGGCCAGTTCCCGGATGCCCAGCAGAGCCGACGGCGTCAGTCGCTCACGATCCTCCAGCCGGGCAAAGCTCTGGAGAGCGCCGGCAAAAGGAGCCGATTGTTCCTGCAGGCCAGGGTGTTCCATTTTTCTCACCAAATGAGAAGAATAATATAGTCATTTGATGATGAGACGCCAAGAACCTGTCCATCACTATTTTTTCAATTCTATCAGCGGGTTAATAATGGTCATGTCGATGGCATGAAAGGGATGTGCCTTTGATGTTTGCTCTTTCTCGTCGGCCAGCCACATAAGATCGGACATGACTTTCACCCGCAGCCCGATCCTGAAATACCCGCCGGAAGGCGTGCGAGCCGACGCCATCGAGGCCCGACAGCAAATGCCCCGCCCCAAGGCCGTCCTGTTCGATCTCGACGACACGCTGCTGGACGCCTATGGCGATCCGCACGGCGCCTGGACGCGGCTGCTGGCGCAGCACGACCATGGGCTGGAGCCGCAGATTGCCGCGCGCATCCCGCAGACCATCCAGGAGGTGGCGCGGCCCTACTGGGCCGACGCGCAATGGGCGTCGCGCTGGCGGGTCGACCTGCGCGGCGCGCGCCGGCTGGTGCTGCGCGAGACCTTCGAGCGGCTGGAGCTGCTGGACCGCACGGCGGCGGAAGGGGCCATGCACCGGCTGGCCGACGCGCTGGCCGACGCCTTCTTCGAGCTGCGCAAATCGGAATACAAGCTGTTCCCCGACGCCCTTCCCGTGCTCAGCGCGCTGCGCGTCGAGGGCGTGAAGCTGGCGCTGATCACCAATGGCGGCGCCGACATCCAGCGCCACAAGGTCAGCCGCTTCGAGCTGGAGCAGTATTTCGACCACGTGCAGATCGAGGGCGAGTTCGGCAAGGGCAAGCCCGAGCGCGAGGTCTATCTCAACGCGCTATCCAAGCTGGGCTGCGAGGCGTGCGACACCTGGATGGTGGGCGACAATTTGGAATGGGACGTGCTGGCGCCCAAGCGCGAGGGCATCCACGGCATCTGGTTCGACCCGCACAAGCGCGGCCTGGCCGGCGCCATGCATACCGGCGTGCCGCACACGGCCGCGCGCGAGGGCCGGCTGGAAGCTCAGCCCGACCGCATCATCCACGAGCTACCGGAGCTGCTCGACCTGCCCGAGCGTGGGTGTGCGCTGAGGTCCTAACCTTCCCCCCGCCTCTCTTTCTTCGTCATGTCGAGCGGAGCGAGACATCTTCCCCGGTCGCAACGAGATTGGCCGCCGCTGGGCCCATAGCAGCCAGGGGAAGATTCCTCGCTCCGCTCGGAATGACAGTAGAACGGCCAACTATTCCCGCCCGTTGATCAGCCGGTCGCCAGCGACGATGGCGTCGGCGTCGATCTCGGGCAGGGTCTTCAGTCTCTCGTAGAGCGGCGTGAAATCGGGCCGGGTCGCGGCGAACAGCTCGTCGAAACTCTCGATCACGAAATAGCAACGCTGGAAATCGTCGATCCGGTACTGCGTGCGCATGATGCGCATGAGGTCGAAGCCCAGCCGCTTGGGCGTGGTGCTCTCCAGGCTGTAGAGCGTCTCGGCCTTGGACGAGACGATGCCGGCGCCGTAGATGCGCAGGGCGCCGTTCTCACGCAGCAGGCCGAACTCGACCGTGTACCAGTAGAGCCGCGCCAGTTGCGACAGGGCGCGCTGGCCGCCGACCCGCAGCGCCTTCAGCCCGCCCTCGCCATAGGCCTGCATGTAGTCGGCGAACACCGGATCGGCCAAGAGCGGCACGTGCCCGAACGTGTCGTGGAACAGATCCGGCTCCTCCAGATAATCGAGCTGCTCGGGGCTGCGGATCCACCACGTCACCGGAAAGCGGCGATTGGCCAGGTGCTCGAAGAAGACGCGATCGGAGCACAGCCCGTTGACGGCCACGATCTCGAACCCGGTCAGCGCCCGCAGCCGCCGCGTCAGCTCCTCGAAGCGGGGAATGCGGTCGCCCAGGTCGAGCTTCTGCAGCCCGGCGAGGAAAGCTCCGCAGGCGCGGCCCGGCATCAGGGCCGATTGCCGCCGCCATAGCGTCTGCCAGGTCTGTTGCTCTGCCACGCCGTAGAGCTGGTAGGGCTGCTCGACGACCACGTCGCCGGGATAGGCGCCGGCGCCCAGGGCTGCGTTCATGGTGGTCTGGAAAGCCTGCAAACCGTTCATGCTCATGGCATCGCTCCGACATCCCTGCGTCCGGATCGCGGCCGCCTCACCCTTCCTTTCCCGTCATGCCCCGGCTTGACCGGGCACCCATGGGTCGCCCGGTCAAGCCGGGCGATGACGACGGGGAAGCGACAGCCCGCGTTCCAACAACGCCCATCCTGCCTGCACAATCCCGCAATTTCCCCGCAAAATGCGGTGCCTATCAGCATGGATACGCAATAATACTGTATTAATAGGCCGATTTCCGCGTAATATCAGCGCCGATGACCACCATCGCGCTGGACAGTTTCGACATCCGCCTGCTCGACGCCCTGCAGCGCGACGGGCGGGCGTCGCTGTTTGCCCTGGCCGACAAGGTCGGGCTATCGGCCTCGCAGCTCGGCCGCCGGCTGAAGCGGCTGGAGGACACCGGGCTGATGCAGGGCTATGCCGCGCTGCTGGATGCCGACGCGGTCGGGCTGGGCTTCGAGGCCTATTGTCTGGTGTCGCTGGAGCGGCATTCCAGCGAGGGCACGGAGAAATTCCACGACGCCATGCGCGCCCTGCCGCAGATCATGGATTGCGTGGCGGTGACCGGCGAGGCCGACTTCATCCTGCGCATCGTCGCCACCGACCTGAAATCCTATTCGCAGTTCCTGCTCGACGAGGTAATGCCGCTGCCCGGCATCCGGCAGGTGCGCTCGTCCATCGTGCTGCGCCCGATCAAGCGCAGCCACGTGCTGCCGCTGCAGCACCTGAAGACCTGAAGAGACCTTCTACTCCTCGTCCTCGTCGTCCTTCTCGACCACGCCCGGCGTCGGCACCAGGGCGGAGCGGATCGGCAGCGGCGGCGGCGCGGCCAGCGCGCTGGTCGGGGTGGTGATCTCGGGGCCGATGATCCGGGGCGTCAGCAGCGGCAGATCGCGCGGCACCGGCTTCAACCCGGGCGGCCGCTGCGGCTTCACCTGCGGCCGGGGCAGGTCCTTCTTCACCAGCTCGACCGGCTTGCTCTGGATCTTCGGCGGCGCGGCCGGCTTCAGCGCTGCGGCAGGCTTTGCTGCCGGCTTGGCGGCAGGAGCAGGTTTGGGCGCCGGCTGGACGGCGGGCTTAGGGACCGAACGGACCGCCGGCTTCGCCGCCGCGGCCGGCGCAGGCTTCTTCGGGGCCGCCTTCGGTTTGGCTTTGGCGGCCGGTTTGGCGGTCTTGCCGGCTGCGGTCCTGGTCTTGGCCGGCGCGGCTGATTTCTTTGCTACGGCTTTCTTTTTACTCGGTTTTTGAGCCTTCTTCGCCGCTTTCCTGGCCTTTGCCATCTCGTCCTCCGGGAAGCTTCCTGCCGATACCCGAATCACGCGAAATCCGGCTCATCATCGTCCTGCGCCCCCGGTCTTGGCAATGAAATCGCAGCACAGCGTTCAGGTTTTTTGTGGAGGAGTGGCAACGGCGCGGCCGGCCGCTACTTCAGGTCGTAGCGCAGCGCGTCGCTCTCGTTGACCAGCACGATGAAGCCGCGCTTGACCGCGCCGGCGGGGCAGGAGAACTCGTCGACGCGCTCGAACTCGAAGCCCGGATCGTCGTAGGCGATGCGGAAATCGGTCGCCATCCGCAGACACAGCCGCGGCCCCTCCCGGTCGTCCTCCCAGGTCCGGCCGGTGGCCGGCTGCCAGGCGAAGAAGGCGTAGTCGTAGACCAGGTTGTCGGCCGCCTCGACGCAGGCGCCGGCGGCGATGCGGGTCCAGCCCCGGACCACGATCTCGTCCTCGTCCAGCTCGTCCTCGGCCACCGCCACCTGCACCGGCTGCGCCGTGCGGTTGCAGAGCACGAGCTGCGCCTGGGCGGCGGCGGCCAGCAGCATCAGGGGCAGGGCCAGGAGCAGGGCGCGCATGGATCGCTCGATCGGGGGTCGCTCGATAAGAGGGGCTCGATAAGGGGCTACTCGATGCAGGCATTGGGGTGCAGCAGCCGCTCGCAGCAGGCGCGCCGGATCGGCGGCGGCAACGGCCCGCATTGCTTCAGCTCCAGCAGCACGAGGCCATTGAGCGTGTCGGCCGGCCCGTCCTCGCCAGCGACGCTGCGCGGGATGGACCGGCGCGGCGGCGCGGCGGTGCGCGGCGGCGGGGCAGGGGCAGGGGTTGCGGCCGGCGGCGACACAGGCGTCGCCACGGGCGGCGGCGCAGGGGTTGCGGCCGGCGGCGGCGCCGGTGTGGCCGCCAGGCCAACGCCGGCGCCCGGCAGCAGCAGCAATAGAACCGCAAGCAGATGGCGCATGATCCCCCCGATCTCGCTGGCCGATTGTGGGACGATAGCGGCAGCGATCTCAAGCGCTGCCGTGGCCAGGCGCGCTATAATCGGTGCATGAATGAGCATCTGAAGCTGAAGGCCCTGCTCGATGCGGCGAGCGACATCATGGTGTTCACCGGCGCGGGCATCTCGACCGAATCGGGCATTCCCGATTTCCGCTCGCCCGGCGGCATCTGGAGCAAATACCGGCCGATCGACTTCTCCGAGTTCATCGCTTCGGAGGAGGCGCGCCGCGAGGCCTGGCGGCGCAAATTCGCCACCGACACGGTGATGCTGCGGGCCGAGCCCAATGCCGGCCATCGCGCCGTGGCGCGGCTGGTGGAGCAGGGCAAGTGCTCGCTGGTGGTGACGCAGAACGTCGACGGGCTGCATGCCAGGGCCGGCGTGCCGGCGGCCAGGATCGTCGAGCTGCACGGCAACGCCACCTACGCAGCCTGCCTCGATTGCGGCGAGCGGCACGAGCTGGAGCCGATCCGCGTCCGCTTCGAGCGCAACGAGGAACTGCCCGACTGCGTCAAGTGCGGCGGCATCGTCAAGACCGCCACCATCTCCTTCGGCCAGGCCATGCCGGTGCTGGCGATGGCCCGCGCCCAGGAAGCGGCCGAGCGCTGCGATCTGTGCCTGGTGATGGGCTCCTCGCTGGTGGTCTATCCCGCCGCCGCCATTCCCATGCTGGCCAAACGCACAGGCGCCAAGCTGGCGATCGTCAACCGCGAGGCCACGCCGCAGGACGACGAGGCCGACCTGGTGATCCATAGCGAGATCGGCCCGACCCTGGCGGCGGCGGTCGGCGTCAACTGAGCGGCGGAGGAAGCCCATGGCGGAAGCGGCACTGACCCTGTTGACCCTGCTGATCGTACTGGCCGCGCTGGGCAGCGGGCTGGTGGCCGGCGTCTTCTTCGCCTTCTCCACCTTTATCATGCGCGCCCTGGGCGAGACCTCGGGCGGCAGCGGCATCGAGGCCATGCAGCGCATCAACCGGGTCATCCTGCGCAGCCCGTTCATCCCGCTGTTCATGGGCACGGCGATCGTCAGCGTCGTGCTGGCGGCATGGGGCCTGATCCTGCTTGACGCCGCCCGCGCCGTCCTGCTCAGCGCCGGCGCGCTGCTCTATGTCGTTGGCAGTTTCCTGCTCACCATCCGCTGCAACGTGCCGCTGAACAACGCGCTGGACCGCGTCGCGCCGCAGGACGCGGGCGAGATCTGGCAGCGCTACCTGCTGCGCTGGACGCAGTGGAACCATGCCCGCACCTTGGCCTCGGCGCTGGCCATGGTGTGTTTCATGCTGGCGCTATAGCGACGCCCGCCGCGCCGCCAGCACCGCCATCATCTGCGCCGCCGTCAGCGCCGGCTTGCGGAAGGCGCCTTCGCCCTTGGACTCCGCCATTTCCCGCAGCAGCGGCAGCACCACCGCGTCGAACCGCGCTGCCGCCCGCCGCCGCGCCGCCGCATCGACGTGGACGTCGACCAGCGCCAGATAATGCGCCATCCAGATCTCGTCGGTGGTGAACGCGTCCTCCGCGCCGTGCGGGATGAGCTGGCGCATGCGCTGCGTCTTGGCGACATGGTCGTAGTCGAAATGCGCCCAGCCGCGTTTGGCCAGTTCCTCGCGCACATAGGCGTTCTTGGGCGCGAACACGCACCAGAAATCGCCATAGTCGACGGCGCCGTCGATGTAGTGCCGCCAGAATCGCCCTTCCAGCAGGTGATCGCGCTCCAGCAGATGGCCGAAGCCGCGCTGCAATTCGGCCGCCTCGTCGTAGGGCAGCACGTCGAGCAGCGCCCCCGGCCGGCGCGCCTCCAGCGCCTCCATCACCCGCACCCCGGCATCGATGTCCGCCGCCGCCGGCCGGTAGCCGCGCCGGCGCGCCGTCCGGCCCATCACCTCGACGATGATCCTGTTGCCATCGTTGCCCAGGCTGTCGGTCAGGATGCGCCGGTAGCGCGAGCGGCCCGACTGGTTGGCCAGCCAGCTCGTTGCGTTGCGCCTGCCGCCGCCGGCGCGGTAGTCGCGAAATCCCTGGCGCAACACGGGATGGACGAAGTCGTCGCCCAGCGGCGTCAGCAGACGGAACACGGCCGCCTCGTCGACCGCCATCCGGTAGCGCTCCAAGAAGCCGGCATCGATGCGCGCCATGGCACCGAGGTCGAAATCGAAGCCGCGCCTGGCGCCGCCGCCATAGAGATCGAGCACGGCGCGCGCCGCATCGTCGCCCAGCGTGGCGAAGTCTTCCAGCAGTTCGCCCGGGTGCAGCCCGCGCATGGCATCGGCGACCAGCGGGGCGGGCAGGCCGGGCCCGGCGGCCAGCCGGTCCATGGCGGCGCGGATGCTGCCCTGGATCGCCGCGTCGGCCACCTCGTAGGCCTGGGTCGAGGCCGCCGTTTCCAGGGCGCGCGCCAGGCTCGCCTGTTCGCCGGCCGACAGCGTCTCGGTCGCCGCCCGCTGCAGCGGCGAGACCTGGTCCCGCATCTCGCGCCGGATCGCCAGCGACACCGTGCCGGTGGCGTCGACGAAGCGGATCGAGGACAGCCCCGCCACCACCCGGCCGATGCGGCGCGCATTCTCCGGTCCTTCCAGCAGCGGACCGGTCATCAGGCTGGCCGCCGTCAGCGCCATCTGCCCGTAGCCCGCCGCCTCGCCCTGCAGGTCCTGCTGCCACAGCGCGATGCTGACCAGCTCGGCGATGTCGATCGCTTCGCCGATCACCGGCAGCATGGAAAAGCCGAGCTGGATGATGGCGGCGCGCTGCTCCATCAGCGCCGTCAGCAGCAGCGGCCGGCCAGCGATCTTCACCGCCGTCGCCTGCCGTCGCGGCGGCGCGCCCGCCCGCAGTGGCGCCTCGCGCAGCACCGCCTCGTCCCACACCGCGACCTGGTTGAACGAGGCGATCTCGTTGACCTGGTCGGCGTAGCGCTGGAAGCCGGTCACCCTGGTATTGGCGGTACGCCGCAGCACGATGTCGGTCTGGCTCAGGCTGTAGCCCTGCCGCGGCATGCCGCTCTTGAGGCTGAAATCGACCAGGCTGGGCTCGAAGGCGTTGACCGCTTCGACCGCCACCACCCAGTCGTCGCGGCTGTCGGCGATCCTGATGCCCAGCGGCGTGCGGGTGATCGAGATCAGCGCCTGCCGGTTGGCGACGCGCTCGGGATCCTCCACCGCCTGGTTGGCGCGATCGACATGGCGGGTGCGGAGCAGGGCGCCGTAGTCGATGCGCTCGCCCGGCGGCGGCACTTCCTCGGGACTGAGCACACGGATGACGGCGAGCCTGATGCGGTCGATATATCTGTTCCAGTCGGCCGGGTAGTGGCAGCCGGAGCAGGCCTCGGGCGACTGGTATTCCGAGCGCAGCCGCACCTGCGGCGCGCACACCACGACCAGCGTGTATCGCCCGTCCGGTTCCAGCGGCGGGATCACTCCCCAGGCCAACGGACAATGCTCGCCCCAGGGCGGCGCCTCCCAGCGCAGGAAGTCGATCAGCGCCCGCTCGCCCCGGAAGCCCGCCACCGGACCCAGCAGCCAGATCCGGCCGCCGCCTTTCTGCAGGCTGGCGGCGTCGACCACGACGTCCAGCCCGTCGCCGACCCGCGCCACCCCTAGGCCGGCGGAACCGCCGCCGGAATCGCCGAGGCGTCGGGATCGAGCACCACGAGATTGGTGGGCACGGTGTATTCCCACGGCTCGCCATAGGGCTGCGCCTTGTCGAGGCTGGCGTCCTTGGCTTCGGCGATCTCCTCGACGATCGGCAGGTAGAGCGGCGAGCCCATCACCGGCGCGTCGCGTCCCATCCAGAGCCGGCCGGTGGCCAGGAAATAGGCGACGGCGCGCTCGAAGCCGGGCCGTACCGGCACCTGCACCCGCGACGAGCCGGCGGCGAGGAAGGCGGCGAAGCCGGGATCGGGATCGGTGAGGTTCAGCATCTGCCGCCACTGCGTGCGGTTGCCCCAGAAATAGGGATAGAACAGATAGGTCATCTGCTCCCATTCGAAGGCCTGCTCGAAGAACGACACGATGCGCCCGTCCGCCAGCGCCGCCGGCACGTCGATGTTCTTGACCACGATGTGGGCGCCGGTCTGCACCAGCGGGTCGAAATCGTCGAAATGCTGCTGCGTCAGCAGCTCCAGCGCGCCGCGCTTCAGCTCGGTGCGTTCGATACGGCGCTTGGCGTCGGGATGGGTGTCGGCGCGGATGGCGTCCTGCACGTTCTGCCGGCTGGCGACGGCGGCGCGGTAGGCGGCCCAGGCGCGATCGCTGGCCTCCTTCATCTTGCTCCAGCAGGCGAGCTGCCATTGCTGGTAATGCGCCGGCGTGCGGGTCAGGGTCAGGCGCAGCGACAGGACGGCCGCCGCCAGGTCGTAGGCGTAGACGGCGATGTCGACCGTATCGGCGATGTTGTCGATGGCGCCCGCGCCGGAGCCGTTGATGGCGTTGACCACCTGGTTGCCGACGATCACCGTTAGCAGCGAGGGCTTGTTGTTGTTGTCCTTGAGGAACCTGGTGCTCTGGGCGTCGACCCGCACCGCGGTGGCGAGATAGCCGTCCGGCACCGGCACGCTGCCGACATGCATCTTGATGTTGTATTCGTCGCCGCGGATCTTGCCGACATAGGTCTCCGGCAGCTGGATCGCGGTATCGATGTTGGTGGTGGCCGGCGGCGGCGGCGGCAGGTCGCCGGCGCCGAAGCGGGCGCCCTCGCTCAGGTAGTTGCTTTCGGTCAGGGCGGCGGGCTGCAGGGTGAAGGGCAGCGGCGTCGGCATCTCGGCGTAGACCTCCGACTGCCATTCCATCTGCTTCGCCGCGTGCCAGGCATGCGCCGGCTGCGGCACGTTGAATTCCATCAGCAGGCGGCGGCCGTAATTCATCACCTGCGCCCGCCAGCGCTGGTCGAGCCAGCGATAGACGCCGACGATGTGCTGCGCGCCGGCGGTGTTGTCGAAACCGTGGCTGTTGCTCTCCTCGGTCTCGCTCAGCACCGTGCGGGTATGCGAGCTGAGCCGCCGCTCGCTGAGGTTCGACACCGAGCGGTCGATCACCTCCTGGGCGAAGCCGCTGGCGCTGCTGGAGGCCTCCTCGCGCGCGGTGTCGTAGGCGAAATCGGTCGTGGCATTGATGCTCAGCACCGGGCCGTAGCGGGCCGAGACCTGCAGCCCGGCGGCCAGCGACATGGCCTCGCTGACGTTGCGGCTGATCTCCTGCGACATCTCCGAACGCTGCGAGGAATGCAGATCGCGGCTGGCCTGCTGCACGCTCTCGGTTTCGCTGACCGTGGTTTCGGTGAGGCGGTCGAGCCTGCGGTGCAGCCGGTCGCGCTTTTCGCTGGCCATCACGTTCTCGACATGGGCGATCTGGGTGCGCTCGTAGCCCAGCATCTCCTCGCGCACCACCAGCAGATCGCCGATGCCGGCCGGCCGGATCGGGTTGGGGGCCGGCCCGAACGCCGCACCCGGCTGCCAGGCGGCGGGCGGCGGCAGGATGACCGGGGCCGTCAGCATGGCGCGCGGCAGGCGGTTCTTCGCGCTGCCCGCCGCCATCAGCGTGCCGATAGCGCGCAGCGCGGCCTGCAGGTCCTGGCGCTGCGTCTCGTCCACCGCCGGCGCATAGCAGGCGGCGACGAAGGAATCGGCCAGGGCGGCCATCAGCGCCTTCTCGTCGTCCTGCAGCATCTTCTTCTGCGCCGCCGGCAGGCGCTGGATATAGGCCACGGCCGGCGCCGCGTCGATTACGTCGCCCGACTGCGCCATGAGCCGCCCGCATTCCTTCAGCAGCTCGATGACGATGCTGTTCTTGGCGTTCGGGATATAGGCCGCCGACTTCACGAACTGGCTGGCGCGCTCGACCACCGCGTTGAGCGAAGCCGCGTTCTGGATAGCGCTGCGGAACTCCGAAGCCGGCTGGTCGGCAAGGTCGAAGCCCAGCACCGGCCGCAGCGGCCGCAGGGCGCGCACCGCCATCATCTTCATCACCGTCTTCTTCGCCATCGTTCGCACTCCCCCCTGTGATCGACCTTCCGCGCCGAAGACGCAGAACCGGTTTCACACAGACGGGCGGAATGGCCAAACGGAAAAAGCCGCCGGATACCGCGATCTGTGACGCGATTCACATTCGGGGCTGCTGCAGGGAAAAGGAAAATTTGCGCGCATGGCGGGCAGAAGCGGGCCGGCCGTTCGCATCACCAGCGAGCCCGCGGCCGGTTATTGCCACCATCGCTGGAGCGGATCCACACGTTCTGACGGAATCGCACGCGATTTCGTCAGAACGTGATTTGCTCTAGCGTCGCCCGCCGCCCGCCCGGGCGCGCGCCACGTTGGCGGCGTTGGCCAGCCGCATCGCGGTGCGGCGCACGATGACCCGATCGGGCATGCCGGTGGTCTTGCATTGCAGCTCGGCCTCGGTCAGCAGGGTCATGGCATCGCCCAAAGCGGGCCCGCTCCACAGGTTGAGCTGGCGCACCAGGGCCGGGCGGGCGGAGAAGATCGGCGGCGGGCGCAGCCGCTCGACGGCGGCGCGTGCATCGGCGCCGCCCTGCATCAGCGCCCGCGCCGCATGCAGGCGCAGGAAATGGCGCGACAGGGCGCGCAGCAGGGAGATGGCGGCGGTGCCCTCGGCGAAGGCGCGGTCCAGCGCACGGTCCAGCCCCTTCTGGTCGCCCTCGCCGGTGGCCAGCGCCACGTCGTCCAGCGACAGGGCGGCGGTGTCGCCGACCGACGCCATGGCGTCCTCCAACGTCACCTCGCTGCCTTCCTTGGTGCCCTTGTACAGCGCCAGCTTTTCCAGCTCCTTGCGCGAGACGCCGCGATCGCCGCCCAGGTTCTCCACCAGATAGGCCACCGCATCGGGGGCGGCGCGCAGCTTGAAGCCCGACAGCGTCTCCTCGATCAGCGCATCCAGTGCGCGGCCCTCGTCGGCGTAGCAGGCGATGGCGGCGGCATTGGCGGCGTCCTCAGCCAGCTTGCGCAGCTTGGAGGTCTTCTTCAGATCGCCCGCCTCCAGCACGATCAGCCCGTCGCCCGCCGTCGCCGCCAGCGCATTGGCCAGCGCCACGACACTTTCCTCGCCCGCCGGCCGCACGCGGATGACGCGCCGGCCGCCCATCAGCGAAATGGCGGCGATCTCGTCGGCCAGCCGCGCGGCATCGTCCTTCAGCGCCGCGCCGGCAATGTCGACGACGCGAAACGCATCGGCCAGGTCGGGGCACACCGACTGCGCCGCCTTCCTGCCGCGCTCCGCCACCAGCCCCTCATCCGGCCCATAGACCAGGATCGCCCGGACCTTGGGGTCGGGCTTGGCGACGAAACGGTCGGCGGCGGCGGCGGTGACTTTCATGCCCGGACAATAGCGGCCGGGCGGCTCGCCATGAAGATGGAACAGTGCTAGAGGCGGCGCATGTCAGCGACCACGCACTCCTTCGCCGCACCGCCCGCGCCGTGGCGGCCGATTGGCGCGGCCGATCTCGACGCCGTGACGACCCTGGGCAACCGCATCCATGCCGGGCTGCAGGAAAGCCCCGCCGTGTTCGCCGAGCGGCAGGCGCTGTTTCCCGCCGGCGCATGGCTGGCGGAACAGGGCAGCACTATCGTCGCCTATGCCCTGTTCCATCCCTGGCGCGCGGGACGGCCGCCGAAGCTGGACACGCTGCTGGGCGTCATTCCCGCCGCCGCCGACGTGCTCTATTTGCACGACGTGGCGGTCGATCCGCCGGCGCGCGCGCTGGGGCTGGCGCGCGGGATGGTCGAACGCCTGCCCGGCATCGCCCGCGCCCTGGCGCTGCCGGCGCTGGAATTGGTGGCGGTGCCGGGCACCGACCGGTTCTGGGCCGGACACGGTTTCATCCGCGTCGACGATCCCGCCCTGGCCGCGACGCTGGCGAAATACGGCGACGGCGCCGCCCTGATGCGGCGGATGGTCTGATGTTTACGGCGTAGCCAGACTAACCACAGAGGCACAGAGAAAAACGGCGCAGCGCGGCAGCCATCATCCTCTGTGCCTCCGTGCCTCTGTGGTTTTCCACCGCGCTGGCGGCTCTGGCGCGGCGCGCGATCCTCTCGCACAATCGGCGGTGCCAAGCCACTGGAGGCCATGCCATGTCTCTGTCCACCTTCCGTATCGGCGGCGATGCGCCATCGGAGAAGGCGCCTAAAGGCGCACTGCGGCTGGCCACGGTGCGCTACCTGCCGCGCGGCATGAGCGAGGCGGAGCGCAAGAAGCGCGATCTCTACGACGTGTGGCTGCCGCTTGTGGCGCCGTCGGCCGAGCTGCTGGCCTGGGCAAAGCAGCACGGCTTTCCCGGCGGGGGCGACGAGAAGACCTGGCAGCGCTTCTCCGACCGCTTCGGCCGCGAGATGACCGCCACCGCCGAAAAGCGCGAGGCGCTGAAGATGCTGGCGCTGCTGGCCAAGAAGACCGACGTGGCGGTCGGCTGCTACTGCGCCGACGAAAGCCGTTGCCACCGTTCGGTGCTGAAGAAGCTGATCGAGCAGGCGGGCTGACGCTCTACCGCCCTTTGGCGTTATTGAAATAGACGCCGAGCTGGGCGCGGATGTCCTCGGCCAGCTGCTTGGCAGCGCGGCGGCGGGCATCCTCGGCCGAGGAGATGGTGGCGTAGGGCGAGGCCAGCACGTTGAAGCGCATGATGGCGCGCGGCGTGCCGGAGGTCAGCACCTTGCCGTTGCGGTCGTGCAGGTCGTAGTGGGCGCTCACCGTCATGTCGGTGGCGGTCGCCACCTGGTCCGACCGCACCAGCACCTCGCGCTGCTCTTCCGTCACCCTTACCTTCAGTTCGTAAAGCGGCTGGGCGGGCTCGCCGCGATAGTTCAGCCGGTCCAGCAGCTCGTTGCGCAGCATCTGCCCGGCGCGTTCGGGGATGGTGGCGACCTTGATCTGGTGGAAATCGTTGAACACCGCATCGCCGGGCGCGGCGCGATTGCCGTAGAGCGGCTCGAAGCCGCAGGCGGCCAGGGGAGCAACGGCGAACAGGGACAGGAAAGCGCGGCGCGACGTCATGGTGGCCCTTTATAGCCGCGCCGGGCCGCGCACGCCATGGCCGCCGCAGCGGTCATGATCGCCTCAAGCCGCCGGCACGAACGCCATCCCGCAGACACGCACATCCGACACGCACATCCGCGCCATGGCGCGCACTGCAATGGCGCCGGATCGTCAGTTGCCCGAACCGCCGCCCGTGCCGCCGGAGCCCGAGCCGTTGCCGGACGGCTCGCCCGTGCTGCCGTTGGTGGTGCTGGGCGCGCCGGAGGTGCCGCTGCCGCTCGACGTGCCGGGCGGGCTGCCCTGGTTCTGGCCCGGCCCGGTGGTGTTGCCCTGCGGCGTCAGGGTGCCGGTTGGCGGCGTCTCCTGCGTGTCGCCGCGCGAGCCGCCCTGGGAGTTGTCGCGCGGACGGACGGTGTCGGGGGCGGGCGCGTCCGAACCGCCGGTGCCGGTGCCGCCGGAGCGCCGGTTCTCCTCCTCGCGGATGGTGCCGCCCTCGCCGCGCGTCTGCGCCACGATAAGCGCGCCCGCCGATGTGTTCGTCACTCCGGCGTTCGTCGCTCCCTTGTCGCCGGCATGCCGGGAATGCGCGCTACAGGCCAGCGCCGGACCCGCGCCGAGCAACACCAGTCCCATCGCCGGCCCGATTGCCGTCATCGTCATCCGCTTCATACCGTTCTCCATCCTTCGCCATTGGTCCCGCCGTCGCCCCCATGCAAGGACAACGGCAGGCCGACGACGCCCGTTCCTGATCGAGGGACCGCAAAAGCAGACGGCGCCACCACCAGGCGACGCCGTTGCATCCGACATGGGAATGAAAAGGGCCGAGCCGAAAAGGGTTACCCCTGCCGACCGTCTTATTTACCCGAACCGGTGGTGCCCGGCGCCGGCGCGCCCGAACCGCCGGTCCTGGTGCCGCCCGACCGCACGTTCTCATCCTCGCGGATGGTGCGGGCATCGGACTGCGCCTGCTGCACGTTGCGCTCCAGCGAGCGGTCGATGTTCTGCGGTCCCACGCTGCTGAACGAGTCGGTGCGGATCGAGGTCTCCTCACGCGACTTGGCGGCGTGATAGGGATCGCCGCCCCAGTTGTGCGAGACCTGACAGGCGGCGGTGGGAATGCTGATCAGCATCGCCACCGCTACGGTCGGCTTGGTAAGCCAGTTCATGACGGCCTCCTTCCAACCGGTTAACGATCAGGCCAAAGCTATCGTTCCAACACTACGATTATTGCACATGGCGGTTGATTAAGACAAACAAGACTAACGAAGAGCCGTCTCGAATTACTTTATTACTAGCAATGTTCAAAGGACAAAAACGCGCCAGCCACAAAACCTCGCTTACGTTGCCAAAGCCAAGGGTCGTATACAGCAGCTAAACTAATAATCGTAGACGATCAATCCACTCTCTAAAATGAGGACATTCATCACAGATTTTCTCCAATCCAATAGCAGAAACAGCGAGCGGACCATGAAGGGTTTTCTGGTAACTTGGAATTAGCTTTAATAAACGTTTCGACGGAGCCGTGATTGGCGAGTCGTTAATTTCTTCTGGCGTTCCAAATTGGTCGCGAATTTCTTGAAGAGACGGAATTTCTTGCCGGTGATTTATACTTTCACCGAATCTTTGGCAGTCGCTGAATAATAATGCTTCAAATTCATGCATCATTACGTAAGGGACAAATCTATTCGAATTGAAGCTGTTTCCCATAATTGTCACAATATCGTTATGCATTAGCACTTCAACGGTGGTGGCTTTTTGAGAGTGTGTGACTAATCGAGCATTTTCTCGTCCGGGCCAAGCGCCATTTCCAGTGCTTGGTAGGGCATAAAAATCGACCATAGTTGTCGCAACGCAACCAGCGTCACCCCTTAAATGCCGCTTGATATCTTGACGGGCAACTGGCCACGAAACTATTCCACCCCGCTGCAGTCTGTTTCGGGCATTTCCCAACAGCCTCGCTGAAACCGAATGAAATCCAAATCCAACAAGATAAGGACACAGTATTTCGTTAACGAAGTTCTCCTCAGTTTCCCCTTCAACATGTACCAGGAGTCGGGTCACGTTAATTGTCCACCGGTCGGCCACCAAATTCGTTTTTTTCCCACAATTGTCCCAAACTGTATTCCTGCAGCCATTCTTTTAAATCTGTGGACGCGAGACGACGCAGTTGCGTACCACCTTGTACTCTTTCAGAAACTAAAACATCTTCTGGCTCAAAATGATCTAAAAGAAGTGAAGATTGCGTTGATAATATAATTTGTGTTCCTTCTTTCGAGGAAGCAACTGATTTAATCATAGAAGCTAACATGGTTATGGCATAAGGATGTAAACCAAGTTCAGGTTCATCTACTAAAATTACTGATGGCCGATACTCGGGAGGCTGTAGAAGCAGCGTCGCTAATGTCAAAAATCTTAGAGTTCCATCCGAAAGCGCTGATACGTCAAAGTATTTATCAAAATTTTTATGCGTCCATTCTAGTCTGATTTGATCAGGGTTTAGAAGCTGAGGCTCTAAAACGAAATCATAAAAAAATGGTGCCACCCGTGTGAGAGCATGCTTAATGAGCGAATATGATTCTTCATGATTATTCTTTAGAAGGTATAGAAAAGAAGCAAGGTTTGATCCGTCGGATCTTAAAAATCTATTGTCATTTAAACTAGCTGTGCGCTTCAGAGGTGACGATGGGCTTGTGTCGTGTACGTGGTAAAGACGCCACCGATCCAAATGCCGTCGTACATAGCCTGCGATTCCAGAATAAATATTTGAGCTAATACCTGCTTCCTTACCAATTCTACTTAAACTCCGGTCATAGGGGGTGGGATATTTTTTTTTGTCCCAAAAGTAAACCGTTTCTTCTGCAGGCAAGAGCTCATCCGTTTCAGAGGGGGTTAGTACAATTCGATATTGATTTATTCCGCCTTGGAATGAGATATGGATGGATACGGTTTGGGTTGTTTTGGTTCCAAAATGTAGCAGTCGGTCTGCGCCTCCTGCTTTAATCACATAATCTTGCAGCCTTCCTTCACGAATTGCATGAAGGAAAGAGAAAGTGCCGATAAAATTGGATTTGCCCGAACCATTTGAACCAATAAGAAGATTTATAGGATTCAATTTTAGGGCATCAATTGATGCGATGCTTTTGAAACCAGCTATGGAAATCCAGTCAAGTTCAGGCATAGGAAAACCAGCTATTTAGCTGCACGCTGCAATATTTATCCCCCAACATAGGGTTCGAGCCAACATACAAAAGTCTATAAACATAACATAATCCCACCATACCCATACCCGAATGGATCGACGATACCGCCCGATATTGTCGACGACGATCTCGAGATGTACCGGCGACCAGTAGCGTGTATAGGAGCGTCTATCTGCCGGCACTGACCGAGCTTTCCGGCTTCGCCGGCGAACTTGATAGTTCCACGTCGTCCAGACCGAAACAGCGCGTTACTAGGCAGAGGGCCAAAGTATAGAAATCCCCGCCATTTTAAGCCACGTCGGGCACGTTAAATGTTACGCGCAAATCCGGAGTGCGAGGCCTCATCGTCTCGGCATTGATGGCTAGAGTAGATCACGATTGGACGGAAGCGAACCAGTTTCTATCCAATCGTGTAAATTCATATTATTTTTTGAATGTTTGAAACAAGTCTAGCGGCGACCGCCGCCGCGCTCCTCGTCGGGATTGCCGCGGCGCTGCTGTTGCTGCTGGCGCGGCTGCTCCTGGCGGCGATTGCTGTTGTCCGGCCGCGTCGCCTGCTGGGGGCGGGCCCGCTGCGGCGGGGCGGCGCGCTCGGTGGGCTGGGCGCGCTGCACGGGCGGCGCGACCTGCTTGGTAGGCTGCCCGCGTTGCACCGTCGGCGCCCGCTCGTTGCGCTCGGGCTGCACCGTACGCTGCGCCGGCGCGGATGGCTGCGGCCGCTGCACCGGCGTCGCGCGCTGCTGGTTCTCCTGGCGCGCTGGCGGCGACACCACCCGCGGCGCCGGGCTGGCCGGCATGGTCCGCTGCGGCGGCGTCCGCTCCGGCGCGGCACGGTCCGGCACTGCACGATTTGGCGTCGTCGCCTGCTGCCCGCCACGCCGGTCCTCGTCGCGGTTCGGCATGGCGCGGTTTGGCCCGGTGCGATCCTGCCCAGTGCGATCCTGGGCGCGATCACGCTGCGGCGGCACGGCGCGCTCGGACGGCGAGGGTGTCGCCGGCGTCACAGCCGGCCGGTTGTCGCGCTCGGCCCGGTTGCGATCGTCGCGCTCATTCTGGCCGCGACCATCCTGGCCACGACCGTCCTGGCCACGACCATCGCGGCCGGCGCGACGTTCCTCGGGTGCGGCGAATTCGGGCCGCACGGTGACCACCGGCCGTTCGTCCGGCTTGGCCCGCGCCGCCTGCGGCGGCGCCTGGCGCTGGTCGCGTTCGATGCGCGGATTGAAGACGCGCACGCTGCGCTCGTCGCGCCGCGCCTGCAGCTCGCGCCGGTTCGACGTCTCCTGCACGCGCACGGTCTCGATCTTGCGGCCGAGGCGGCTTTCCAGCCGGCGCGGATCGATCGAGCGGTTGACGTAGTAGTTGTTGACCGTGACGTAGTTGGTCACGTTGGTGGTGCTGCGCCAGTAGCGGTCGTTGTCGCGCCAGGAATAGGCGCGGCTGTAGCCGCGTGGATCGTTGAAGTAGCGCGTCGGCACGAACACCCAGCGCGAGCGGTAATACGGCTCCGACAGGTCGACGTAGCGGTAATAGCTGCTGCTGCGGCCGCCGGACAGCAGCGCCAGCAAGGTCATGCCCAAGGTTTCCGGCGGCAGCGGCGCCCAGCCGATGGCGTCGTTGCCATGACGGAACGAAACCCAGGCGGGGGCCCATTCGTCGCCCGGCACCCAGATATGGCCATAGCGATCGTCATAGCCCCAGCGGCCGTAATGATAGGTCGCCCAGCCGAACGGCTCGTAGGAGTTCCAGTACCAACCGTGGCGGTCGGTCCATTCCCAGCTTCCCTCGCTGTAGGGACGCCACTCCGAACGCACCTGCGTGGGATACCAGACCCAGCCGTAGCGCGGATGGTCGACCCAGCGGCCATAGGGCGCCAGATCGTCGTAGAACATGGCGTGGCTGTAGCGTGCCTGCGCCTGCGCCGGCTGCGGCACGACAATGGCCGCAGCCGTCAGGCTGGTGGTCAGCGCCAGGGCCAGGCACAAGGCCGCGGTTCTGCTGCGCATCGTTTCTCTCCTCGCTCCGGTGTCCGCCCGCGACCTGTGCAAACCGGCCGAAGGCGAGACGGGACTACAGTCCTTACGCAGCAATGCCGCGAACCGTCCCCCGCCTTGCGCTATCGCGAAGCGCGCGCTTTGGCGGCGGAAAATGCCTGAATGCAGGAGAACGCCGCCCCACACCAGCCCGTTCCGGGGAACAGCAGGGCGAGGATGTCGATCCGATGGCGAAAGAAAGGCGGCGACGTTCTGCAAGAGATAACGCGCTACAGCGGCGGCGCGATCTCGTCATAGCCGCGGTTGAGGAACTGCAGCAGGCACAACCCGTGGCCGAACGGATCGGCGATGGTGACGATGCGGCCCCAAATGGCGGTCCTGATGTCGCCCTCGGCCGTGGCGCCGGCCGCCAGCGCCTGTGCCAGCGCCGCCTCGACGTCGTCGACCACGATGTCGAGATGCACCGGCGACCAGTGGCGGGCGTAGGAGCGTTTCTGTCCGGCGGCACCAGGCGAGCCTTCGGGCTTCACCAGCAGGTAGATTTTCGCCGGCAGGCCCGACAGCTCCGCCCCGCCGTCGCCGAAGCGGCGCGTCACCGTCAGGCCGAAAGCCTGGGTGTAGAAAGCCTCGGCCTTCGCCAGATCGGGCACATCGATATTGACCAGCAGGTTCATGGGAGAAGGCTAGCATATCCTCCATCCTTCTCCCGCTTGCGGGATCTCTCTTTCGTCATCGCCTTCTGTCATCGCCTTCTGTCATCGCCCGGCTCGACCGGGCGACCCATGGTTCCACCGCTTCGTCATTGCCGACCAGGGGCGTGTGTCGCCACCAAGATGGGTCGCCCGGTCGAGCCGGGCGATGACGAATGTGAGAGACGAGGGGGAGAAAAAAGTGGAAATGAAAGCTCTGCTCTATAAAGAGCCTGCATCGAGAGCCCGCTCTCATGCGGGAGAATCTACGCCGTCTTCTTTCGTTTCCGCGCTTCCTGCTCCAGCCGCGTGCGCAGGATGGCCAGCACGGCGGCTTCCTCCGGCTTCAGCTTCTCCTCGCGGCGCAGGGCGCGGCGGATGCGCTGCTGCAGGGTGTCGATCAGCGTGCCCTCGAGATAGCAGCTCAGGATCTCGGGATGGATGTAGCATTTGCGGCAGATGGCGGGCGTGTTGCCGAGCTGGCGCGCCACATGCTCGATCGCCTGGCGCAGATTGCGCTGGGCGACGGCTTGGCTGTCGAACGCCTCGAATTCGGCCAGCGCCATCGCCGCCAGCACCGTGCCGGCCCAGGTGCGGAAATCCTTGGCCGTCACCTCCGCACCGGCGATATCGCGCAGATAGGCGTTGAGGTCGACCGAGCCGATCTTCTGCCGCGCGCCGTCGTCATCGATGTACTGGAACAGGTGCTGGCCCGGCAGTTCCTGGCAGGCGCGCACGATCTTCGCCACCCGCCGGTCGGTCAGGGTCAGCTTCCATTCCTTGCCGCTCTTGCCCTGGAAATCGAAACGTAGCGCCGAGCCCTGCACGGCGACATGCCGGTCGCGCAAGGTGGTGAGGCCGTAGCTCCTGTTGGCGCGGGCGTATTCCTCGTTGCCGACGCGCGCCAGCGTGTTCTCCAGCAGGTAGACGAGGGTGGCCAGCACCTTCTCGCGCGGCAGGCCCTGGCGGCGCAGGTCGGCCAGCACCCGCGCCCGCAGCCCGGGCAAATTGCCGGCGAACTCCAGCAGCCGGTCGAACTTGGTGGCGTCGCGCGTGGCGCGCCATTTCTCGTGATAGCGATACTGCTTGCGCCCGCGCGCATCGCGCCCGGTGGCCTGGATGTGACCACGCGGGGAGGCGCAGATCCAGACATCGGTCCAGGCCGGCGGGATGGCGAGCTTCTTGGCGCGCGCGATCTCGGCTTGGTCCTTCAGCGGCCTGCCATTGGTATCGCGATAGGAGAACGACTTGCCGCGCCGCTGCCGTGAGTAGCCCGGTTCGGCGCCGGTGACGTAGACCAGCCCCGCCTCCCTGGCATCCTCACGCGCCACCTGCTCCAGCAGCGAGCCCGGTGTTTCGACGCCGGCCGATGCCGCCGTCTTCCTCGTCCTGGTCTTCGCCGCATCGGCCCGCATCGCCCGGAAACGGCGGGTGCTGTTCCCGGTTCCTCCCTTGCCGGGCGCCAAGACCTGCCGCAGCATCGCGGGCGGAGAAGAGGGCCGATGATCACGCCTGCCTATTTTCGCGAGATGGCGCAGTACAACAGATGGCAGAACGGCAACGTGCTGCCGCTGCTCGACGCCATGACCGACGCGGAACGCAATAAGGATCGCGGCCTGTTCTTCAAATCCCTGCACCGCACCTTCGATCACATCGCCATGTGCGACGCCTGGTTCCTCGACACGCTCAACGAGCGCACGCCGCTGCCTTTCCGCATTGAGGCGCATTTGGTGACGCTCGATCGCGTGCGCCGCATCCCGCGCGGCCTGTGGGTGACGCAGATGTTCAACCACCAGACCCATCACCGCTCGCAGCTCACGACGGGCCTGCACATGATGGGGCTGGACTACGGACGCACCGACGTGCCGTTCCGGCCGGATAGCGGGTTCTAGTCTTTTCCGTCACCCCACTTGAAGCGGGGGCGGAGTGACGGAATGAAGAAACGATTTGCTGCCGTCTCCTACGTCAGATGCGGCGCCACGACTGCCTGCGTGTCCTTGCTCGACACCACCGGCACGATCTCCAGCTCGACGCCCGAGCCGCGCAGGCGCAGGCACCATTCCTGGAACAGCCGCAGGTCATCACAGCGCATGAGCTGGAAGCAGCGCGAGAAATTCGGCTCGACCCAGGAATCGATGTATTCCAGCCCGGCGGGGATCGAGCGGCCGTGGTCGCGCAGCCGCTGATAGATCGGCACCATGTCGTTGTCGCGGAAACGCTCGATGACCATGAAGAGCATTGCATCGTCCCCCAGGTGAAGGATCAGCATTCGTCCAGCGCCGGCGCTGGCCGGTTCGAGAGATAGAAATTCTAGCGCAGCGCCAGAGAACGGACTCTGCCGCAGGGCGGCAAGGTCCGGCGCCGCCGATGCGAAAGCGCTTGCCCTGCAGGCCTGCAAAGTTTCGGTCTTCGAACCCGGCTTCCTGTCGCTCTTAGTCGCCGCAATAATGTAATCACCGCAATTATGCTGCGATGCAACATGACGGGCCGACGAATCATCCGTTCAATTATTGCGCAGCAATTTGAAACAATATTACACTTACATTCTAGAATTGATATGTTTCACGTGAAACATTTTCCATAACCTTGCGACTTTGACTCTCGTCCCGGTTTTCCGTATGGTCCGGCCGCGCCAGTATCCGGCAAGCACTGGAAATGGCAGCGCAATTTGGATTTCAGCGATGGTTGAACGGAACAGGCGATACGACGTCATCGTCGTGGGCGGCGGGCATGCCGGCTGCGAGGCCGCCGCCGCATCCGCGCGGCTGGGCGCCGCCACCCTGCTGCTGACCCACAAGCTCGACACCATCGGCGAGATGTCGTGCAACCCGGCCATTGGCGGGCTGGGCAAGGGCCATCTGGTGCGCGAGATCGATGCGCTGGACGGCATCATGAGCCGCGCCATCGACCGCGCCGGCATCCAGTTCCGCATGCTCAATGCCTCCAAGGGCCCGGCCGTGCGCGGTCCCCGCGCCCAGGCCGACCGCAAACTCTATCGTCAGGCGGTCCAGGCGCTGCTGGCGGAACAGCCCAATCTCGACATCGCCCAAGCCGCGGTCGAGGACATCATGCTGGATGAAGCCGGCCGGGTGCGGGCCGTGGTCACGGGCGAGGGCGCGGAAATCCCCTGCGGCGCGGTGGTCCTGACCACCGGCACCTTCCTGCGCGGGCTGATCCATCGCGGCGAGCAGCAGATCCGGGCCGGCCGCATCGCCCGCGACGGCGCGCTCGATCCGGCGTCGATCGGCCTGTCCGGTGCCCTGGCGCGGGCCGGGTTCCGGCTGGGCCGGCTGAAGACCGGCACGCCGCCGCGGCTGGACGGGCGCACCATCGACTGGGCTGCACTGGACCGCCAGGAGGCGGATCCCGAGCCGGTGCCGTTCTCCTGGCTGACCGACAGGATCACGGTGCCGCAGATCGCCTGCGGCATCACTACCACCACAGCGGCCAGCCACGCCCTGATCCGGGCCAATCTGCACCGCGCGCCGATGTATTCCGGCCAGATCGCCTCGACCGGGCCGCGCTATTGCCCGTCGATCGAGGACAAGGTGGTCCGTTTCGCCGCCCGCGAGCGGCACCAGATCTTCCTTGAGCCCGAGGGGCTGGACGACGACACCGTCTATCCCAACGGCATTTCCACCAGCCTGCCGGCGGAAATCCAGGCCGAACTGCTCAAGACCATTCCCGGGCTGGAGCGGGCCGCCATGATCCGCCCGGGCTACGCCATCGAGTACGACCATGTCGATCCGCGCCACCTGCGGCCGACCCTGGAGACCAAGAGCGTCGCCGGCCTGTTCCTGGCCGGGCAGATCAACGGCACCACCGGCTACGAGGAGGCCGCCGCCCAGGGGCTCATCGCCGGACTGAACGCGGCGCTGAAGGCCGGCGGCGACGGACGCGAGTTCACCTTGGACCGCGCCGACGCCTATATCGGCGTCATGATCGACGACCTGACCAGCCAGGGCGTCGCCGAGCCCTATCGCATGTTCACCTCGCGTGCTGAATACCGGCTGCTGCTGCGGGCCGACAATGCCGACCAGCGCCTGACGCAGAAAGCCATCCATCTCGGTGCCGCCTCCACCGAACGAGCGATTGCCTTCGCCGCAAGACGGGACAGGCTGGCGCGCGGCCGGGCGCTGGTGGAGGAGTTGAAGGCGACGCCGCCGGCGCTGGCCCGGGCCGGGCTGGCGATCAACCAGGACGGCGTGCCGCGCTCGGCCCTCGACTTGATGGCCTATCCCGAGATCGATTTCGCCCGCCTGACCGCGATCTGGCCCCAGCTGCGGTCGCTGGACCGCGACACCACCGAGCAGCTCGAGATCGACGGCCGTTATGCCGGCTATCTGGCCCGGCAGCAGAAAGACATCGACGCCTTCCGCCGTGACGAGGCGCTGGCCCTGCCGCCGGACCTCGACTATGCCGCCATCGGCTCGCTGTCGACCGAGATGCGCCAGAAGCTGGCGGCGGGCCGGCCCGCGACCCTGGGGCAAGCGGCCCGCATCGCCGGGGTGACGCCGGCGGCGCTGACCGCGCTGCTGCGCCACGTCAAGCGCCGCGACAAGGCGGCCTAGTGCCGTTGCCTATATGCCGGAGCCCGTTTTACCGGAGGCCGCCTTGTCGGAGCCGCTGACACCGGACGGGTTTGTCACCGCGCTTCCCGACGTTATGGAAAATGTTTCACGTGAAACACTGTCGATTCTGAAGACCTATGCCGAACTGCTGACCGCCTGGCAGGCCCGGATGAATCTGGTCGGGCCGTCGACCTTGAGCGACATCTGGCGGCGGCATTTTCTCGATTCGGCCCAGCTCTATCCGTTGCTGCCCGCAAACGATCCCGGCAGCGCCCGCAAGCTGAAGATCTTCGATCTCGGCAGCGGCGCTGGGTTTCCCGGCCTGGTGCTGGCAGTCCTGGCCCGCCACGACAAACGCTACGAGGGCGGCCGGCCGCTGCGGGTCAATCTGGTGGAAAGCGACCGCAAGAAAGCCGCCTTCCTGGCCGAAGCGGCCCGCGCCGTCGGCTTCACGCCCGACGACGACAGCCGGACGGCGATCCGCATCCGCGCCGAGCGCGCCGAGGCGATCGAACCGCAGGTGGCGGACGTGGTCACCGCCCGCGCCCTGGCGCCGCTGGAGCGGCTGCTACCGCTGATGGCGCGGTTTGCCGACGACAAGACCGTACTGCTGGTACCCAAGGGCGAGCGGGCAGACGCTGAATTGCAGGGCGCCGCCAGCGACTGGACGATGGAGGTCGACCGCGTCCCCAGCCGCAGCGACGGGCGCGGCACCATCCTGGTGCTGCGTGGGCTGGCGCGACGCTAGAGCGGACGGAAATGGCGCGCGACGCCGGTCCAATCATGGCCAATCGGACTGGCATGGTTGAATGGAAGCAGAAGCGATTCCATCCGACCTTTATCCGCGCTAAGAGCAAATGATGCCGCGACGGAATCGCTTTGCGATGCCGTCAAAGCATGTGAATTTTAGGTTCGGAGGATGGCGTGGCCGGTCCTGCGGCAAGCAAATGCGTCTGGCGCCAGCATGGTCCGCGGCGCCGGCGCGAAGGGATGCGATGAGCGATACGGATATTGTCGAACCGCAACCTGAAGTAGATGTGAACTCCGTTCACACAATCGATCCGGCGCGCGTGCCGCAGATCGCGACGGCGAAGCTGCCTTACGTCATCGCCATCGCCAACCAGAAGGGCGGGGTGGGCAAGACCACCACCGCCATCAACCTCGCCACCGCCCTGGCCGCGGTCGGCCGCCGCACTCTGCTGATCGATCTCGACCCGCAGGGCAACGCCTCGACCGGCCTGGGCGTGAGCCGCGAGCAGAAGGCGCGCGGCACCTACGACGTGCTGCTATCGGGCCTGGCGCTGGCGGAAGGCTCCTACGACACGCCGATCGCCAACCTGCAGGTGACGCCGACCTCGGTCGATCTCTCGGGCGCGGAGCTGGAGCTGGTCGAGGTCGAGCAGCGCGAGTTCCGCCTGCGCGACGCCATCCACCAGGCGGACGCGCAATGGGACGTGGTGATGATCGACTGCCCGCCGTCGCTGACCCTGCTGACGGTCAACGCGCTGGTGGCGGCCGACGCGGTGCTGGTGCCGCTGCAATGCGAGTTCTTCGCGCTGGAGGGCATCAGCCACCTGACCCGCACCATCGAGCGGGTGAAGCGCGCGCTCAATCCGAAGCTGGAAATCATCGGCATCGTGCTGACCATGTACGACAAGCGCAACCGGCTGACCGACCAGGTCGCCGACGACGTGCGCGGCCATTTCGGCCAGGTGGTGTTCGAAACGGTGATCCCGCGCAACGTGCGGGTGAGCGAAGCGCCGAGTCACGGCCTGCCAGTGATCATCTACGACCACGCCTGCGCCGGCAGCCAGGCCTATGTCAGCTTGGCGGCGGAGTTGATTGGGAGGTTGCGGGAGCGGGTGGGGAGTTAGGCCGCTTCCTTGGTCTTCCATCCCGAGCGCCGGAAAGCGACCACCCGCGACGGCCGTCCATTGCGCACTACCTTGGCATTGCCGGCCGCCGCCCGCAGACCGGCTTCGACCTTAATCGGCTCCCCGATGCGCTCACGCACCAATAGATCGAGCAAGCGAAACACCGCCGGTTCGATGCGGCTGGTTTCCTTCTCCCAGCGCGCCACCTGCTGGTCGCTCAGTCCCAGAAGCTGTCCCAGCTCGGCCTGGCTGAGATCGAGATAGACGCGCAGATAGCGCAGCTCCTGGCCGCTGGGCTGGTGCGGCTGCTCGATGATGTGGCGAGCGAGGGCGGCAAAGAGATTATGGTCGTCCTTGATCTGCAATAACCGACCCAGCGGCGAGTCTTCAAAGCGCCAACCATTCGCCAGGTAGACATTGTCCAACCCGCATTCGGGGAAGTGCAACAACTCGCCTTCCGGCTCATTGATCCGGCGCAGAACGGTTTTCTTACCTTTCATATCAACCTTACCCGCTCGATAACGACGCGCGTGGCTTGCAGGACCAGTTCGACCCGTGCCCCATGAATGAGGACTTTGACAACTCCTTCGACACAGCAACGCCAGGCACCAGGAAAAGCATCCGTTGGTTGCGGCGCCTCTTTTACCGTTCCTGTAGCCAGCAAGGTCACAAGCTGCGGATAGGTTACGCCACTTTCCAAAAGCTGCAGGCGCGCTTCCGGCGTAAGAAAAATAACGCCGGACTTGCGCATCAAGCCTCGGATCCGCCGCGTCGCCACGGAAGCTGTCAGTCGCAGCGGCACGACGTTGCTACCTCTAGCCATGCCGCTTCCCTATCATAATGATAGGTTTGGTAAAGTCGATCAAGAGGGGATTCCGTCGGAACTATGATTGCATCTTTAGGAAGATTTACCCGCTATAGGGGTTGGGTACTACCAACCAGCGGTTTTATTACCGCCGTCGCCCAAAATACTAACTGAGAAGTTTTTGTTCTCAGCTCCTGTCGGCCCGCTCCCCCCGCCGGATCATCCACGCGATCCCCGCCAGCAGCAGCCCGCCCAGCCCGACCATCATTCCCGCCACCGCCATCACCAGCGGCGCGTCGCCCAGTTCCACCTTGAGCGCGATGAGCGCAAGCCCCAGCGCCGCGCTCACGGCACCCAGTCCCGCGCCCCACAGCCCGATCCTGATGCGCAAGGTCCAGAACCCGGGCCGGGCGATGGTCTCGCCGCGCGTGACGGCGGTGTAGTGGGCCAGCACCTTACTGGCTTCGGCGCTGGCGCCGCGGGCGAGGGGGATGCGCAGCTCGCTATGATGGGTAATGAGACGCCCCGTGCCGGAGGAGGTCATGCGGCCTGTCGTCATCGCCATGCCGAAGGCGATGGCAAGCGGATTGTCCGGCACCATGGCGACGCCGGTGAAGCGCGCCAGGCCCCCCTTCGCCAGGCCGAAGAAGGTCTCGCCGATCATCACCGCGTCCTTGGAGAAGATCACCTTCAGTCCCGCAGGCGGGATACGGCGCGGCACTTTCCAGTCGTTGCCCTTGCCGGCTTTCTTGCGTTCGGCCTCGAGAGTGCGGAATTCCTCCAGGGTCTGCGGCGGCACGGTCCAGCGCGCGATCACACCCTCGCCGCGCTTCATCGCCTCGGTCAGCCGCACCGCCCACAGGAAATTAAGCAGGAAGAAAGGGAAGACGATGCACATCAGCAGGCCGATGGCGACCGCCGCACTGCGCAGCACCGGGCCGTTGCCGTCGGCGTCCAGCCCGGCGATGCCCCATAGCAGCAGGCCGGCGCCAAGGGCGATGGCCGCGACGCAGATCGCGACGCTGCGCCGGGGATGGGAGAGGCCGGCGTTCATGGCGACGCGTTCGTTACGGCGCGCTGACCCTTTGCGCGGTGAAGCGGAACGTGTCGACCGGCGCGCTGTCGGCGCGGAAGGGATCGACGCCCTTGACGCCGGGGAAGATGTGCAGGGCGATGGTGCCGGCCAGGGCGGCGCCGTCCAGCCTCAGCGTCCAGTCGCTGCGGGCGATCGATTCGCGCGGGCTGAAGCCGAAATTCAGCGTCCGCCCGCTGGCCTGGCCGGCAGCCGTGCAGCGCCACACGCCGGGCTGGGCGCTGAAGCCCGAGCCCTGCACGCCTTGGTCCTCGGCCGAATCGATGGCGGTCAGCGTGCCGTCGGCCGTGACGGTGACCAGCGAGCGCGAGGCGAAGTCGCCGGCGCCGTTCTCGATCGTGGTCAGCCACAGCCCGACCATGGCGCGGCAGGCGGCATTGGCCTGCGCCGCGTCCTGCGCCGAAGCCGGCGGCGAGGCGAAAACGCAAACCGCCAGCGTGGTCGCGATCATCCATCCCGTGCGCATGACGTCCTCCCCATGACGAGGCGACGATTATCGCCACGACCCTGCGTCGCTGTCACTTCGGGATTAGGCGTCTAATTCACCACCGCGACCCTGACCGGCGCGTCGCGCGCCAGCCGGCCGAGCAGGAAATCGATGAACACCGCCAGGCCCAGCATCTCCAGCGCTTCCTCGACATGCACCATCACCGCATAGCGGAAAGTCTGCTTGCGGACCTCGACATCGCCCAGATTGACGGCGGCATTGGCCATCTCCAGGCCGATAGCGCCGCCGACCAGCAGCCCGGCCGCCAGCGCCACTTGCGTGCGTTCGCGCCCGCTGAGATGCAGGAAGAAGCGCAGATAGGCCAGCCCCACCGCCGCGACGGCGAGCAGCCCCAGCACCACCCAGGTCGAGTTCCAGACCGGCCCCGGCACCTCGACCAGCCGCTGCAGCGGCTCGGTGGTGCGCTCGTGCAGGGAACCCATCTCGTCCAGCGACAGGAATACGAAAATCCCCGCCAGCGCCGTCCAGTGGCGGGCGAAAGCCGCGCCCTGGCGCCGGCGCGGCAGGGCGATCAGCGCCAGCAGGACGGCGGCGAAGAGATAGGCGACCGACTGGTACCAGCTCGGCAGGTTGTTCTCCTCGTCGACGTAGAAGAACGTCACCAGCCCGCCCATGGTGGGCAGGCCATAGCGATGCTTGGCGATCTGGCCGGCCAGGCTCAGCAACAGCAGGGCGGCGATGACCACCAGCAGCAGGGTGCGGATGCCGGCGCGGCGCAGCGCCAGGCCGGTGGCGCCCGAGCGTAGGTCCGGCGCCGCCTCGGGTGGTGAAGGGCGGGACGTCTCGGGTGCGGGGCGCGGCGGCGCCTGGGAGGAGGGGCGGGGCGTCTGGACGGCGGCAGGAGGTTCGGCCGAGCCCCTGCGCGTTTGCCGCGCCGAACCCGAAACCGGACGTTGCCGCCAGATCCTGTGCATGGGCCGGTATATCGCGGGCGCAAGGGCGGGCCGCGTGTCAGATTCGTGACAAGCGGTTTCCAGCACCTCCGCCCGCGGCCGGCATCGGGTGAGGGGACCGGGAGGTGGGGCAGGGAGGCGGCCTATACGCCGGCCCGGTTGTATTCCGGCCGGCAACGGCCTATATCGGACCCACGATCGACGTCAAAGGCCTGACTTGCCGTTGGCGCCCGCCCAAGAAAATAGGGGTTGTCCGCTTCTTGCGCCCGCAGAAGGGCATTCGGACCACACCGGCGGCGCCGTGTACTCCAAGCCTCCCAAGACCAGATTGTCGTCCTGCCGCGCAACGATTCCGCGCGGTCGGGCCGCTTTCCGCCCCCTGGCCAATACCGGACCAGCGGCGGCGCGGCCCTCTACTACAAGGAGCCATACTATGGCTAACGGTACTGTGAAGTGGTTCAACGCCCAGAAGGGCTTCGGTTTCATCCAGCCGGACAATGGCGGCAAGGACGTGTTCGTCCATATCTCCGCCGTCGAAGCCGCTGGTCTCAACGGCCTCAACGAAGGCCAGAAGGTCTCCTACGAGATCGCCAACCAGCGCGGCCGCGACGCCGCTGCGAACCTGAAGGCGCTCTAAGGATCGCATTCCCGCCCGGCTTCGGCCGGGCGACAGCGCTGCCGGCCGGTTCCTCAGGGACCGGCCGGTTTGCTTTTGAGCCGCCGGCAATGCCGGACGGAGCTTTTCGGCATCCGGCCGGCCGCGTCTGATATTGCAGTTATCATGAATATACAACGAGAAGATGCCGATTTTATCTTCAGTTTTATTTTGCCTCTGATCCATTGCCCAAGGTTTTAGCAATATTTTTCGGTCCCTTCTCCGCTTTCGTCTAGGATTCGGCCGCGCTGTGGGCGTAACGTGCCGCAACAACTGCCGAACGAGAGAATTTCAATGGGGGGTTTCCGGCACGGCCTGCTGGGGGCGTGCGCGCTGATCCTCGCCGGGGTGCTGGCCTTGCCGGCCGCGGCGCAGACACGCGCGACATCGCTGCAGGACCGCAACGTGGTCGACGAGAGCGACGGCCTCAGCCGCGCCGAGCTGCAGCGCCTTTACGATGCGGCCTTCGCCGACATGCTGGCCGACCCGGGCGATCTCGACAAATCCTTCCGCTTCGCCGGCTTGGCCGTGCGTGTCGGCGATCTCGAGGGCGCGGTGGTGGCGCTGGAGCGCATGCTGCTGATCAACGCCAACCTGCCGCGCGTGCGGCTGGAACTGGGCGTGCTCTACTACCGGCTCGGCTCCTACGAAGCGGCCCGCAACTATCTGGTCACCGCGCTGGAAGCGCCCAGCATGCCGCCCGAGGTGCGCGAGCGGGCGCAGCGCTTCCTGGCCCAGATCGAGAAGCAACAATCGCCGTCGCGCCTGTTCGGCACCGTGCTGGCCGGCTTGCGCTGGCAGTCCAACGCCAATGCCGCGCCCACCGGCAATGTGCGCGTCGGCGGCTTCGAGGCGGAACTGGACGACAACTCGGTCGCCGAATCCGACTTCAACGCCTTCGTCGCCGCCCAGGCGGTGCATCTGTGGGATTTCGGCTGGCAGGGCGGCGACCATCTCGACACGCGGCTGAACCTCTATGTCGCGCGCCAGTTCAAGCGCGAGGACGTCAACGCCACGGTGGCGGTGGCCTCGATCGGGCCGCGCTTCGTGCTGCTGCCCGAGAGCGTCAGCGGCCTGTCGCTGCGCATCGCCGGCGCGGTCGATTTCGTCATGCTCGACGACCGCAAGGAATACCTGGCGCCCGGCGCCAGCCTGTCGCTCGACAAGCGCTGGGACGCCAGCCTGCTCAGCCTCGGCTTCGACTATCGCCGCCGCGACTACCACGACAGCAAGGTGCGGCCGTTCAACTCGCTGCGCGACGGCCACGACTATGCCGGCCGCATCGGCTTCGACCACGCCATCACCGAATGGCTGGGCGTGTCGCTGAACGCCGGCTACGCCCGCTTCGACGCCCGCGCCGGCTGGGAATCCTACCACGAGACCATGCTCGGGCTGGGCATCACGCTGCAGCCCTTCACCTCGCCCTTCTTCCCCGACCAGAACGTGGTGTTCGCCCTTTCCGCCGTCCATCTGCGCTCGCGCTACGACAAGGTCGATCCGATCATCGATCCCGACGTCAAGCGCAAGGACAAGGACTGGCGCTTCGCCCTGACCATGAACATGCCACTGGCGGCGGACTGGTCGCTGCTGCTGCAGGGCGGCTACAACCGGCGCGACTCGTCGCTGCCCAACTACGAATACAAGAACTGGTTCACCATGGCGGGTATCGCCTGGCGCTTCTAAAGCCCGCGTTCCACGGGCGAAAGCGACGCGACGATACATATATGGAGGCAGACGATGCGTAAGATCCTGCTGCAGGGCACGGCCGTGGCGCTGATCGCCATCGCCGCGCCGTTCGTCACGTCCGGCATCGCCGACGCCAAGGTCGGCGTCACCAGCACCACCACCGGCGAGCCGCTGGGCACGCCGCCGGCCCAGCCGCAGCGCGTGCTGAAGGTGGGCATCGACGTGTTCGCCAACGAGCGCATCCAGACCCGCGACGACGACCGCGCCCATCTGCTGTTCGCCGACGGTTCGGCCCTGACCATCGGGCCCAACTCCGACCTGGTCATCGACCGCTTCGTCTACGACCCGGCCCGCGGCAGCGGCGACATCGCCATCTCCGCCACGCGCGGCGTCTTCCGCCTGGTCGGCGGCAAGATCACCAAGCAGGGCGAGGCGACCATGAAGGTCGGCACCGCCACCCTGGGCCTGCGCGGCGGCATCGCCATCATCGACGCCTCCAACCCGGGCATGCTCGACGCCTTCTTCATGTTCGGCGAAAGGCTGTCGATCTCCACGCCGCAGGGTAACCGCATCGCGACGCGGCCGGGCTCGGTGATCAAGACCATCTTCGGCCAGGAGCCGTCCTCGCCGGCGCTGACACCGACCGGCGCGCTGAGCGGGCCGCTGGCCAAGCTGGAAGCGCCCTCGGGCCTGGGCGTGCGCGGCACCTCCGGCGTCGACGCCAAGGTCGGCGAGAGCGGCATCAACCAGGTCAACTCCGAGAAGCCGACCGGCGAGGGCCTCAACGCGCCCAGCTTCACGCCGCCGGTGATCGAAACCAACCTGCGCCCGGTCAGCGTCTCGGGCGGCTACGTGCGCGACACCGCCTTCATCTCCTACGATCCGGTGACCGGCGACGCCGACCGCGATCCGGCCAACAACACCGGCATCGCCACCGCCGGCACCTATGGCGGCCGGCTGCTGGCGACCACCACCGGCGGCAACCAGTTCAACCTGCCCTGGACGCCGGGCTCGACCTTCCTGGTCGACGCCACCAATTCGACCTCCAGCCTGGGTCCGGTCTCGGGCGCGGGCTTCGTGGCGCTCAACGAGGAGTTCTACATCTACACCCTGCTCGACCAGACCTCGGGCAAGAAGCTCAACCTGTTCGCCGGCGATCCCACGCTGACCGCCTCGTTCCAGACCACCGGCGTCAGCGCCCGCGACATGCTGATCCTGGACGTCGCCCGCCCGTTCCTGCCGGAAAGCGTCTCCAGCCTGGCGGTGGCGGCCAATGCGGCGCAGTCGCCGCTCTTCATCGCCCATTCGCCGGTGCTGAGTGCGGCCCAGCAGGCCGGCTCCGACCAGCGCGCCACCTGGTTCCAGGCGTCGCTGAACTTCGAAGGCACCGGTTCGGACCAGGCCTCGATGCTGGCGGTCAATATCGGCCAGTTCGGCTCCGACGCCAACGGCGCGCTCTACGCCTCGGGCACCGCCCAGGCCTCGCTGCGCGAGGACGGCAATTCGAGCGTCACCCGCTTCAGCTCCAATATCTCGACCGCCGAGACCGGCGCCGGCAGCGCCGTCTATGGCGGCACCGGCGGCTATTTCGTCTTCGTGCCCGACCGGCGCAACGACGACCTGACGCCCGATTCGGTGACGCCGCAGGCCGGCGCCAGCGAGGATCTGCCGACCTTGACCAAGCAGCCCTACTACTACGTCACCGCCACCGCGCCCACGACCGCGCCGGCCGGCCTGGGCGCCAGCCGCACCGACCGCACGCTCTCGGGCTACACCGCCGGCCAGATCGACCTGCGCGACGCCTACGGCAATATCTCGACGACGCAGTTCGCCAGCGCCAATGTCGGCGACGTCAGCATCACCACCTCGGCCACCAACAACCGCGCCGCAGCCTCGATGGTCTTCACCGAGGTCGGCAATCCCTACAACAGCTACGACCTGAAATTCGGCTCGCTGAACGGGCAGAACGCCAATTCCTCCGCCTTCATCGACGACCAGCGCTACGCGCTGGGTTCCTCGCCGACCGGCGGCAGCACCAACAACGGCAATCCCGTGCTCACCAACCTCGCCATGGTGACGCATCAGGGCGTCAGCAACGACGCCGACCTGCTGCCGTCCGGCGTCTCCTATTGCGAATGCGAGTTCATGAGCTGGGGCTACTGGATGGGCGATCTCAAGCACGAGACCGGCCCGCGCGCGGGCGAGACCGAGCGGGTGCATGTCGCCACCTGGATCGCCGGCACCCTGCCCAGCCAGGCCGAGATCCCGCTGTCGGGCACCGCCCTCTACAAGGGCCACGCCATCGGCAACGTCAACAACAACGGCGCCTCCTACGTCGCGGTCGGCGAGTTCCGCCAGGTGTGGGATTTCTCCGCCCGTAACGGCGCCTTCAACATCGACAATTTCGACGGCGGCGACTATGCCGGCATCACCAGCGCGCCGATCGGCACGCCGCGCGATTTCTCCGGCAGCATCACCGGCGTGGCCGGCACCGGCGTCGGCCGCTCCGGCTCGGTGAACGGCTCCTTCTTCGCCTCGCCCACCAGCCCGGTGGCCGGCCAGGGCGGCAACTTCACCATCAACGGCACGGGCTACTCCGCCGCCGGCACCTACGCCGGCAGCCGCCAGCCGTAGAGCAAATCACGTCCTGACGGAATCGCGAGCGATTCGGTCAGGACGTGTCAATCCGCTCTAAACATCAAAGAAGAGAGAGTGCCCCTGATCAAGCGGTGACACGCGTCAGTTCAGCCGCACCTCGGCGACCTTGTCCTGGTAATCCTTCTTCGGATCGATCCCCAGCAGCATCTTGACGCCGGCGAGGAAGTTGTTCTCGTTGAGCCAAATCTCGGCGCTCTCGGCATCGAGCCGCAGCAGAGTGAGGTTGGGATCGTCCTTGCCGCCTTCGAACCAGGCGGCGATGAACTTGTTCCACAACCGGTCGATCACGGCGCGGTCCTTGTCGATCGACAACGAGCCATGCACGGTAGCAAAGAGATCGTGGCCCTTGTCGACGAAAGTGGCGATGGCGCGGTCGCCATTTCCGTGATGCTGCTGCAGCTTCTGCACGATAGCGGCGTCGATCGAGGCGAAGAACCAGATCGGCCCGTATTCGCCCTCGACCCCATCCTCCACTTGCGCCGTCATCGGCCGCGCATGGCCGTCCTCGACGCCGTCCAGGCCCAGCATCATGGTGCGGTCGGATTTCAGCCGGCTCCAGAATTTCTCCTTCAGTTCCTCCGCCTTCGTCATGGCTCGCTCCTTGGTGCTCGCTCTTCGGTTGCTGCAGTGCCAACGCGCCCTATCCGGCATCCGTTCCGGCCTGGAGACATAGGCGACTCTGCATGCTTCCCCCGCCGGTCCGGCCGGCTGGAATGGACCATGAGCTGCTCCACTCTCACGGATACGGAGCAAATTCGCAGGTTTTGTCGGCAGCGCGCGCGATTCCGCCACAAGCTGATTTGCTCTAGGATGGCGGCAGCAGAAAGCGCAGACGCATGAGCGAGGACAGGAAAGTGAAACCGGCGGGCAAGGGACTGGGGCGCGGGCTGTCGGCCCTGCTGGGCGACGAGCCGCAGGCGCCATCGCCGCCGCCGCCGACAACCGCCGCCGGTGCAGCGCCGGCGCCCGGCCCCAGCGCGGCCGAACTGGAGGCGCTGCGGCGCGAGACCTTCACCCTGCCGATCGAATTCCTGCGGCCGGGCAGGTTCCAGCCGCGCCGCGTGTTCGACGAGGAGGCGTTGCAGCAGCTTGCCCAGTCGATCCGCGAGAAGGGCCTGCTGCAGCCGATCCTGGTGCGCCAGACAGGTAAGGACGCCTACGAGATCCTGGCCGGCGAGCGACGCTGGCGGGCGGCGCAGCTTGCCAGGCTACACGACGTGCCGGTGGTGCTGCGCGACTTCGCCGACCGCGATGCGCTGGAGATCGCGCTGGTCGAGAACCTGCAGCGGCGCGATTTGTCGCCGGTCGAGGAGGCGCAGGGCTATGCCCGCCTGCGCGACGAGTTCGGCGCCACGCAGCAGGAACTGGCCGAAGCGCTGGGCAAGAGCCGTAGCCACATCGCCAACATGCTGCGCCTGCTCGACCTGCCGGCCCCGATCCGCGCCCTGCTCGACCAGGGCAAGCTCGATGCCGGCCATGCCCGCGCCCTGATCGGCGCCAAGGACGCCGAGGCGCTGGCGCAGCGCGTCGTCGAGCAGGGCCTGTCGGTGCGCCAGGTCGAGAAGCTGGTGCAGGCGCAGCAGACCACCGCCCCGGCCCCTGCCGCCGGCAAGGCCGCCAAGGCGGGTTCCTCGCCCGCCCCGGCCGCCGGCGGCGCCAAATCGGCTGATGTGCGGGCGCTTGAAAAGCAGCTCGAACAGGCCCTGGGGCTGCGGGTCGACATCGCCCAGCGCGACGGCGAGCGCACCCAGGTCAGCCTGTTCTGCGACGACTACGACCAGCTCGACGACGTGATCGCGCGGCTGAGCCGGGCGCCGCGCTGAGGCCGGGCGCCACGGCGTGGTCCCGCCGCCCGGTTCTCCGTATCGTCTCCCGGCGGCCCGGTGTGATCCAGGTTGCGAAATCCCCCATCGCCGCAGGGGGTCCTTGCCGACCCCCTTGCGGTTGCGGATAGGATAGCCGATGCAGATACCGCGCCCGCCCGCCAGTGACGCGCCCCAGGACGAGGCCGGCGACGCCATCGACCTGGCGGACGATGCGGCGATGAGCGATCAGGTGACGGGCGAGCCGGAGGAGAACCGGCGCCGGCGCATGGCGCCGTCGGACCGGCGCAGCATGATCCTGGAGCGGGCGGCGGAGTTCTTCGCCAGCCACGGCCCAGCCGCCTCGACGCGCGCGCTGGCGCGCGCCGCCGGCATCACCCAGGCCCTGCTCTATCGCTATTTCCCATCCAAGGAGGCGCTGGTCAGCGCCGTCTACCAGGAGCGCTTCGCGCGCCGCTGGGATCCGGCCTGGAGCGCGCTGCTGCGCGACCGGACGCGGCCACTTGAGACCCGGCTGGCCGATTTCTTCGAGGTCTATATCGGCCGGCTCAGCGCTCCCGACTACCGGCTGTGGATACGCGCGGCGCTGGAGGGATGGAGCTTCGCCCGCCTCTACCACACCGACCTGGTCGAGCACGTGCTGACGCCGATCGTGGCCGAGCTGCGCCACGAAGCGGAATTGCCGCCGCTCGAGGAACGGCCGGCGATGTATGGCGAGCTGGAGATCGTCTTCAGCCTGCATGGCGCGCTGACCTTCCTGCGCATAAGGCGCGACATCTATGGCGCCCCGGTCCATCCCGACACCCAGGCCGCCCTGCATCTGCATGTCGGCGTCTTCCTGCCCGGCGCGCTGCGGCAGATCAGGCTGCTGCACCGCCCCGAGGTCAGTCCCGCCCTGACCGGCCCGCCCTTGCCGGCCTGACGGGCTCCGGGGGCACGACGCCGGCCGCACCCCCGCCGCACCCTCGCCGCGCACCGGCCCGCTGTCTGTCGTCCTGCAGTTGTTCGTCCCGCCCGCCGCAGCGGGAACCGCGGGCCTTCTGGTTCGTCTGGAGCAATGCCGCGACCACTTCCACTCGCGGACCTGCCAGGAGACCTTTCGTGTCGCCACCCATTCCGCCGTGCCCGTCCCGCCGCCGTGGCCGGGACCACATCTTGTGCAGCACACCCGCATCGATCCGACCACCGCCGCCTGCTGTGCGGCGACTATGCGAATTGCGCTCCGACCGCCCGGCCTTGCGTATGGATGGCAAGGCGGCAGGGTCACATGATACCGTCACGTCACGCCGCATCCTGAGGCGGCGATTTGAGGAGGAGGCCGCTGCATGAATATTCCGGTCCGGATCATGACGATGGCTGCGACGCTGTTCGCGGCATTCGTCGTTGCGCTGCCCGAGGACGCGGCGGCGCAAAACCTTCCCGGCGGCTCCTGGAGCCAGTCCTGCCGCAACGCCCAGCTCCGCGGCGACCAGCTCTACGCCCAGTGCCGCGGCCGCGACGGCAATTGGCACAACACGCGCATCGACATCGACCGCTGCGGCCGCGGCGGCACGCTCGCCAACAACAACGGCGAGCTGGTGTGCGAACGCATGGGCCAGGGCGCCGGCAATCTCCCGCCCGGCTCGTGGAACCAGTCCTGCCGCAATGCCCGCATGGAAGGCCGCGACGGCGACACGCTGCGGGCCGAGTGCCGCACCCGCGACGGGCGCTGGATCCAGACCCGCCTCGACACCGACCGCTGCGGCCGCAGCCGCGCCGTCGCCAACAACAACGGCCAGCTCGTCTGCGAGAGCCAGGTCGGCCAGGGCGCACCATGGTGGGGCCAAGGCCTGCCGCAAGGCTCCTACCGCCAGAGCTGCCGCAATGCGCGGCTGGAAGGCCGCGACCTGCTGATCGCCGAATGCCGCCGCCAGAACGGCAACTGGCGCAACACGCGCCTGGACATCGATGAGTGCCGCGGCCGCGACATCGCCAACGTCAACGGCCACCTGGAATGCGGCACCCGCCGCTTCGGCGGCAATTACGGCTATCAGATGCCCGGCGGCACCTGGCAGCAATCCTGCCGCAACGCCCGCATCGTGCGCGACGAGCTGACCGCCGAGTGCCGCAAGCGCGACGGCGACTGGCAGCGCGACACGATCGACCTCGACGAGTGCCGCGGCCAGCCGCTGCACAACGACAACGGCCGCCTGCGCTGCGGCAGCGGCGTCGGCAGCCGTCCGCCCGGCGGCGGCCAGTTGATGCCGGCCGGCAGCTGGCAGCAGAGCTGCCGCAACCCCCGCTTCGAGGGCGGTCGCTTCCACGCCGACTGCCGGCGCAACAACGGCAGCTGGAACACCGACGGCATCGACCTGCGCGACTGCCAGGGCCGGCCGCTGTCCAACCAGGACGGCAAGCTGCGCTGCTAGAGCGGATCACGATTAGATGGAATCGCGAGCGCTTCCGTCAGTAGAGCCGATCACGATCAGGTGGAAGCGCATGTGCTTCCACCTGATCGCGTGAATCGCTCCAACCTTCAATTGAGTGAAACGCAGTCCCGGACAGCGGGCTGACCCTGTGCGGTCGCCGTTGCCAGGTTTCAGTCACGATGCGCGCTGTCGACGGCAGCGCGCATTTTTATTGCGAATCCTGTGATCATTCCGGGGCCGGACCGGATTCCCCGATCCCGCCCCGACTCCGTCAAAATTCCGTCGCAATGCGGGCCGGAAATTCCACCACTGCGACAGCCGCCTCTTCCCCCACGGGGATACCGCCGGCCTCGCAGGGAGGGAGATTTAATGCCGTCGCTGCTGTCCCGCATCGCCACCGGCTTAGCCCCGGTCGCCGCCATCGTGCTGGCGTTCGCGGTATTGGGAGGCGTTGCCGCCTCCTCCGCCGAAGCGCGCGAACGGCCGCGCGGCGACTGGCATCGCTACTGCAAGGACATCGATGTCCGCGGCGCTTGGCTGGAAGCCGATTGCCGCAAAACCAACGGCAACTGGCGCCGCAACACCCGCATCAATTTCGACGCCTGCCCCGGCAACGAGGTGACGGTGCGCAACGGCCGTCTGGTCTGCGAGCGCCGCTACGGGCGCGACAACCGCTGGGATCACCATTGGGATCAGCGTGGCTGGGACGACCGCCGTTACGGCTGGGACCGGCGCGACGGGAACAAGCACGGTTGGGACAAGCACGGTTGGGACAAGCGGGATTGGGACAAGCGGGACTGGAAGCGCCGCGATTCCAACCGCAAGGCCGACTGGGACCGCAACCGCGATCCGCGCGGCCGCGACGGCTGGACCCATGACCGGCGCGACCGCGACAAGCGTTACGACTGGAGCAAGCACCGCGACGATGAGCGGCGCAAGGTCGACCGCCGCGACGATCGGCGGCGCGACCACGACCGCGACGAATGGTGGAAGCGCGGCAACGGCTGACGCTTTCCGACGAGTTGGTCTGCAATCTTTTGCCCAAGATTGCACGATTGCCCCGCCCGGCTCCGGTCTGGCGGGGCCTTTTTTTGCGGTACTTGCGAACCGGGCCATCGCGTGGCCAGGATGGGACCATGCATCCCGCCACTCTCTCGCCCGCCATGTGGGCCCATCTGCTGACCGTGCTGCCGGCCCTGGCGATCGGCACCTGGCTGATGATCCGGCGCAAGGGCACGGCGGCCCACATCCTGCTGGGCCGCCTCTACATGCTGTTGATGCTGGCCACCGCCATCGTCTCCTTCTGGGTGCGCGGGCTGAACGGCGACCGGCTCAGCCTCATCCATGCCCTGTCGGCCTGGACCATCGTCTCGGTCATGGTCGGCTGGTGGGCGATCCGCACCGGCCGCCTGCGCCTGCACCGCGGCTTCATGATCGGCCTCTATATCGGCGCGCTGATCGCCGGCGTCTTCACCCTGCTGCCCGCCCGCGTGCTGGGGCAATTGCTCTGGGGCTAGAACAAATCAGGTTCCGACGGAATCACTCGCGGCGCTGTCAGCGCCGCGGCGGCGGCGGTGGCGGCGGCAGGGTCGCGCCGCCGTCGGGACGCGCCAGCGGCTGAGGCCTGAGCGCGGCCAGGCGCTGGGCGGCGCGCTGTTCGGCGGCCGCGCGGGCCGGCGGCGGCACCTGCGCCTGCAGCCGGTCGCGCTCCTCGCGCACGGCGGGCGCATTGCCCTGCCCCAGCGCGACCGAGAACCATTCCCACGCCAGTGCAGCATCGCGCGCCACGCCCGTCCCGTCGCGCAGCGCGCGAGCGTATTGCAGGGCGGCCGGGCCGGAGCCGGCCTCGGCGGCGCGCCGGTAGTAGCCGGCGGCTTCCGGCTCGCTCTTGGCCATGCCGTCGCCGGCGCGCGCCATGTCGGCCAGCGCCAGCAGCGCCGGCGCATAGTTGCGTTCGGCCGCCTGCCGCCACCAGGCATTGCGTTGCGCCGCATCGGGGCGCACGCCCTGGCCATGATCGTAGAGCACGCCGAGCTGGTAGGCCGCTTCGGCATCGCCGCGCTCGGCCGCCTGACGATAGAGAGTGATGGCTTCGGCGGTGCGCGGCGGCTTGTCGTTCAGCAGCAGGAAGGCCAGGTCGCGCTGCGCCTCGGCCAGGCCCTGGGCGGCGGCGCGGCGATACCAGGAGATGGCGCCGGCCGCATCGGTCTTGCCCGGCGCCGCACCCTGCAGCGCGATGCTGCCCATCAGGTATTGCGCGCGCGCATTGCCCTGCTCGGCCAGTGGCTGCAGTTCGCGAATGGCGGTGCGCCAGTCGCGGCGGGCGAAGGCGGCCTCGCCTTCGGGCAGGCCGGCAAAAGCCGGCGCGGCCAGCGCGGCAGTGAGAACGAAGGCGGCAAGGAAACGGCAAATCGGGTGCGACATGGCCGATCTCTACCACGGATAGCGGCGCGGATTGCAGGGATAAGGCGCGGTAAGTGGCTGGGAACCGCTGCCCGAACGCAGGCGTTGGATTGGCGTCGGTCGCGTTTGCGTCGCGCCCCGGATCCCTGCGCCCCGGATCTTCGCCGATCCGCACGCGCACGGTTCCAGCCGGCCCGACGCGTGCGGCCGACACCGAATCCGATCGCCCCGTTATCGGGCTGTCCCGCGTCCCGTTATTCCTTTCTGGCTGTTTCTGGAGGTTCCGCATGTTCGCTTCCATCCGTATCAGTCTCGTTGCCGCCGCCACCGGCGGCGCCCTGCTGCTGGGACTGGCAGCGGCCGCACCAGCCCAGGCGCAGGTCACCATCCCCGGCTCCTGGGGCATGTCCTGCCGCGACGGCTCGGTGCAGGGCGACATGCTGCGCGCCGAGTGCCGCACCGTCGACGGCCGCTGGCGCACCTCGCAGCTCGATCTCGACAATTGCCGCGGCGGGGCGGTGGCCAATTCCGACGGCTACCTGGTGTGCGAGAGCGGCTATGTCGCCAATTACGGCCGCGGCCATTCCGGCCCCTATTTCCCCGGCGGTTCGTGGAGCGAGACCTGCAACAACGCGCGCATCGAAGGCGACGACCTTGTGGCCGTCTGCCGCGACCGGCGCGGCAACGGCGTGCTGACCCGGCTCGATCTCGACAATTGCCCCAGCGGCCCGGTGGTCAACAACAACGGCGTGCTGGCCTGCGGCGGCGGCTATGTCAACACCGCCCGCAACTACGGCATGCCGCCGGGCTCGTGGCGCGCCTCCTGCAACGATCCCTATATCGAGGGCGACACGCTCTACGCCTATTGCCGGCGGCCCGAGGGCGGCAATCTGAAGAGCTCGATCGATCTCGACCGCTGCCCCGGCCAGCGCGTGCGCAACCTCAACGGCACGCTGGTGTGCGAGAACTGACGTCTCCTGCGATAGGACGGCGAATCCCTCTCGCCGTCTGAAAGCGAAACGCCCCGCGGAGCGATCCGCGGGGCGTTTTGGTGTATGGCGGCGCAAGCACTCGCCTCATCCTCATGCAACCTGTCGTTCGAGACGCTCGCCCCTCACGACGAGGGTGTTCGCCGCACCGTCCGCTTCCCTTTACGACAGCGCCTTCTTGAACAGCTCCATGGTGCGGCCGTTGGCCAGCTTGCAGGCGGCCGCGTCGTAATGCTGGCCGCCCTCACGGCAGAAGGCGTGGTCGTTCTCGGCGTAGAGATGGACCGTCACCTGCGGATGGCCCTTAAGCCCCGCCTTGATCTGCTCCTGCGCCTCCTTGGGCACGAACCCGTCCTTCTCGGCGATGTGCAGGATGGTCGGCTTGCTGATGTTCTTGGCCTCGTCCAGTGCGGCCTCGATGCCGACGCCGTAATAGGCCGCCGCCGCATCGGCGTCGGAGCGGCAGGCCATCAGGTAGGTCAGCTTGCCGCCCAGGCAGTAGCCGGTGACGCCGGCCTTGCCGTTGCAGCCGTCGACCTTGCGCAGCACCGCCAGCGCCGCCTTCAGATCCTCGACGCCCTTGGTCTCGTCGAAGCCCCTGTAGAGCGCGAAGGCCTTGTCCCATTCGGCCTGGCTCTGGTCGGTGATGTCGACATTGGGCTCCTGGCGCCAGAAGATGTCGGGGCACAGCGCGAAATAGCCCTGCGCGGCATAGGAGTCGCAGATGTCGCGCATCACCTTGTTGACGCCGAAGACCTCCTGGATCACCAGCACGCCCGGCCCCTGCCCCGCGGCCGGGCTGGCCAGATAGCCGGTGAACTTGCCGTCGCCGACGGCGATGTCGATCGTCCTGCCCATCGCATCCTCCCTCCGAAAACCATGGATCGCGGGCAAGACTAGAGCGGATCACGGTTGGACGGAAGCGCATCCGCCTCGGTCCAACCGTGATCCGCTCTATTCATTAACGTTTAGAGCAAATACTGCCCCTGCGTACACTGCTCCCTGCGTACACTGCGTTCGCGAAACCAGCGGGGGATCGCATGACGGAAGACACGGGCTGGGTCGATGTCGGGGCGGCGGACGAACTGTCGAAGGCGCCGCTGCGGCAGATTGCGGTCGGCCGGCGGCTGCTGGCCCTTTCGTATCGCGATGGCGCGTTCGGCGTCGTCGATGGCCATTGCAACCATGTCGGCGGGCCGCTGGGCGAGGGCCGGCTGGACGGCGACTACATCGTCTGCCCCTGGCATTACTGGAAGTTCCACCGCGCCACCGGGCTGGGCGAGCCGGGCTACGAGGAAGATGCCGTTCCCGCCCATGACGTGAAGGTCGAGAACGGGCGCGTGCTGGTGCAGCGCCTGGCGCGCTCGAAGCGCTCGCGCCGACCGCACCCGCCGCATGCGCTGGCGCGCCGGCCCGAACGGCTGCCCGGCGGCCCGCGCGTGGTCGGCATCTCGACCACGGTGATGAGCGAAGGCCATGAGCGTTTCTCGACATCGGAACATCTGCTGCTGCAGGCGCTGGCGCATGCGCGGGCCCAGGGTCACGAAACCCGGCTCCTCAGGCTGCGCGAGCTGAAGTTCCGCGCCTGCGAAGGCTTCTATTCCAAGTCGGCGCATGCCTGCACCTGGCCCTGCTCGATCACGCAAATGGATCCCGACGACCAGCTCGATCGCGTCTACGAGGCGCTGGTGCACTGGGGCGACGTGTTCGTCATCGCCACGCCGATCCGCTGGGGCAATCCGTCCAGCCTCTACTTCCGGATGATAGAGCGCATGAACTGCATCCAGAACCAGATCGTCATCGCCGATCGCGTGCTGCTGCAGAACAAGACCGTGGCCGCGATCATCACCGGCGGCCAGGACAACGTGCAGGGCGCCGCGGGCCAGATGCTGGGCTTCTTCGCCGAGCTGGGCTGCCACTTCCCGCCCTTCCCCTATATCGCGCACACGCGCGGCTGGAGCGCGGAGGACATGGAGAACAACGTCGCCACCGTGCGCGACAGCGCGGAGCTGACGCAGGCGACGTGCGAACTGATGCAGCGGGCGCTGGAGCTGTCGCAGCGCCTGCTGGCGACGGCGGAGCCGCCGCTGGTCTCGCGCGCCGGCCGCAAAGGCAACCCTCTACCGCGCGAAAAGTGATCGCATTACCGCACACCCGATTTCAAGAGCGGCGCGGAAAAACATAGCTCCTCTCCGGCCGGAACCGCGTGCAAAACCGCGTCGTTTATCTCGTGCATGCGCGGCCGCGATTTCGGTGCGCCGATCCGCAAGCGGATTTCCACTATGAGGTGAGAAGATGACCATTCGCAGTATTCTCATGGCCGGCGTCGCCGGCTCCGTCCTGGCCATCGCGCCGATGACCATGGCACAGACCCAGACCGACACGACTCCGCCGCCGGCCCAGACGATGCCGCAGCCGGCGCCGCAGGCGACGTCGCCTGACACCACCGCCCCTGCCGCCACGTCGGTCGAGGCCAACAAGCTGGTCGGCAAGTCGATCCGCAACCCCGAGGGCGACAAGATCGGCGACATCGACGCCGTCTTCGTGACGCCCAGCGGCCAGGTCGACAGCGTCATCGTCGGTGTTGGCGGCTTCCTCGGCATCGGCGAGCGCCACGTGTCGGTGAAGTGGAGCGACCTGACGGTCAGCCCCGACGGCGAGACCGTGACCGCCACCATGACCAAGGACAGCCTGAAGGCGATGCCGGAATATTCGTGGCAGGATCGCTCCTATCGCGGCAAGGTGTTCTCCGACACCGGGATCGTCGGCGAGCCCGAGCGCACCGCCGACGCCACCCGGCCGATGACGCCGCCCAGCCCGCGCGATGGCATGACCGCCACCGATCCGGTCCGCCCGACCCCGCCGGCCGTCGGCGGCACCGCGCAGACCGATGCGCCGGCGACCGCTACCACGCCGCGCGGTACCACCACCAAGGCCTTCACCAAGACCGGCGAGATGTCGGCCGACGCGCTGATCGGCGCCACGGTGAAGAACACCGCCGACGAGACTGTGGGCGAGATCAAGGACATCCACTTCGGCACCGACGGCTCGATCAAGGCCGCCGTGGTCGGCGTCGGCGGCTTCCTGGGCGTCGGCGAGCGCTCGGTGCTGATCCCGTGGGATCAGCTCGAGGTCGCGCGCGAGGGCGAGGATGCGGCGATCGTCCGCACCGAGGCCAGCAAGGACTCGCTGAAGGAAATGCCCGAGTACCAGATGTAAGCACCTAAAGGTGACGGGCCTGCGGATCGGCCCGGAACCGGAACCCGCCGCTGCCGCCAGAAATGACGGCGCGGCGGGTTTTCTTTTTGCGGGCTGGTAAGATGGAACCACAGAGACACAGAGACACAGAGACACAGAGGGGATCGATCTCTGTGTCTCTGTGATCAAGCTTCAGTAAAACGCCTCGCCCTGAGCCTGTCGAAGGGCGAGATTGCACAGGCGGCGTGCCTTACCTCACCCTTCGACAGGCTCAGGGTGAAGCGGTGTGTTGGTGCAGCAGGGGTCGCCCGGTCGAAGGGAAAGCAACGCGCTTGGCGCGCTCATAGCCCTTTGAGAAAATCCACCAGCAGCGCGTTCACCTCGTCGGGCCGCTCCTGCTGGATCCAATGGCCGGCGCCGTCGATGATGTGGCTGCCGCGAATGCCCGGCAGGGTCTGCTGGAAGGCGGCGATCTGCTTTTGCGAGGCGGGGAATTTCAGCACCCCGTCCTTGGAGCCGGCGATGAACAGCGCGGGCTGGCGGATGACCTGGCCATGGAACGGCGCCATGAGCTGCCAGTTGCGCGTCAGGTTGCGATACCAGTTCAGCCCGCCGCGGAAGCCGGCGCGCCTGAACTCGCCGGTGAAGTAATCGAGATCGGCTTCCGTCAGCCAGGCCGGCAGCGTGTCGGGATCGATGGTGTTGTCGAGGAAGCCGCCGCCTTCTTTCAGCAATCCGAAAGTCGACTTGTCCGGCGCATCGCCGGAGCCGGAGAAATAGATGCGGCGCAGCGAATTGCGCACGTCGCGCTCGAACTCGGCCTCTGCCACGCCTGGCTTCTGGAAATACTGCATGTAGAACGTATGGATGCCGGCCTTGGCCAGCGAGCCCAGCAGATCGACGTTGCCGCGCGGCGTCCACGGCACGGAGAGGCCGGCCACGGCGCGGAACAGGTCCGGCCGCAGCAGGGCGCAATGCCAGGCCACCGGCGCGCCCCAGTCATGGCCGACCACCACGGCCGGCGTCGCGTCCAGCGCCAATACCAGCGCCACCATGTCGCCGACGATGTCGAACTGGGTATAGGCCTCGATCGGCGACGGCGCCTCGGTGCCGCCATAGCCGCGCATGTCGGGCGCCACGGCATGGAAGCCGGCCGCCGCCACCGCCCGCATCTGGTGCCGCCACGAATACCAGCTCTCCGGCCAGCCATGGCAGAACAGCACCAGCGGCCCGGACCCCATCTCCGCGATGCGCATGGAAATGCCGTTGGCTTGCAGGCGGCGGAAGCTCGGTTCGGTCATGCGTTTCTCTCCCTCTATCCCGCGATGATGCGGGCTGCACCAAGTCAGAGCAATGGCCGCAAGATTTCCTCTCCCCGCACGCGGGAAGAGGAGAAAAAGACGCATACGCGCTATTCTCCGATCGCCTTCACGCAGGAGCATCCCATGGTGCAGCAGCTTCCCTGGTTCTATCTCGCCGTCGCCGGCCTGTTCGAGGTCGGCTGGGCCATCGGCCTGAAATACACCGACGGCTTCTCGCGCCTGGTGCCCAGCGTGCTGACGGCGGCGGCGATGCTGGTCAGCCTGCTGCTGCTGGGCCTGGCGCTGAAGAGCCTACCGGTCGGCACCGCCTACGCCGTGTGGACCGGCATCGGCGCGGTCGGCACCGCCATCCTCGGCATCCTGCTGTTCGCCGATCCCGCCACCCTGCCCCGGTTGGCCTGCATCGGGTTGATCGTGGCCGGGATCGTGGGGCTGAAGCTGGTGGATTAACTGTTGCCAAACAGATGGCTAGCTACTGTGGCGAAGCGGACTCTGTTCGCAAAAAGTGAACCAAATTGGTTCCAATACCCTTGTGATAGTTTGTGCAACATGTAACGCTCGGTGGTGGCCGCTGCCCGCTGTTGTTTCCGAACCGGCTAGTAATCAGAACGGAAACGCCAGTTGTTGAGGTCTAGACCGCCAGTGGGCACATACGTGCTCCTGGCGGTTGAACCTGAAGCGGACATAGGCGCGGACAAATACGTCCTTGATGCCCATAAGCCACCTCCCAGTTTCTCTGTTATCGGACTAGGTCCGACTCCTCCGAAGGCACCGTGCACTTCGCGGCAAAAAAGTGCCCTGATGCTCGGTTGAGAAAACTGTGGCAGCGGCCACCAAATTGAATCTGTCCACGAGATCACTCCGCGTCAATCAGAATCAATCTGAGCCGCAGATGTTTCGGGTGAAACATCGCAAAATTTTGCGCTCTTAGTCTGAATTCGTATTTAAACACGAAGATCGGACCATGGAATTCGCGGATTAACGCGAGTCGATCCGACATCATTCACATTAAAATGTGAATAATGCGTCCAACTTGAACGTGTCAGATTTGCAGAAATGCAATTACTCCGAAAAGGAGTAGACGACTCCCAACTTGATACTGATCATCACAGAGAGCAGGATGCCTCCCGCAGGGAGAGTTTGCCGTTGACCGCCACCGCCGCCGCCTCAAGCGCGTCCGCCACCCAGCCCGGCAAGGGCAAGCGCGTGGCGCTATTCGTCACCTGTCTGGTCGACATGTTCCGCCCCTCCATCGGCTTCGCCGCGGTGAAGCTGCTGCAGGAAGCCGGCTGCACCGTCGAGGTGCCGCTGCAGAGCTGCTGCGGCCAACCGGCCTACAACTCGGGCGACCGCGCCGACGCGCGCGCCATCGCCGTGCAGGTGATCGACGCCTTTTCGCAATACGATTATGTGGTGGCGCCGTCGGGCTCCTGCGCCGGCATGATTTCGCATCACTATCCCGGCCTGTTCGACGAGGAACCCGACCTGCGCACCCGCGCCTTCGCGCTGGCGGAGAAGACCTTCGAGCTGACCGCCTTCCTGCACGACGTGCTGGGGATTCGCGCCCTGGACCGCCGGCTGCAGAGCGACGTCACCTATCACGATTCCTGCTCCGGCCTGCGCGAGCTGGGGGTGAAGAGCCAGCCGCGCGCGCTTCTGCAGTCGCTGGGCGTGAAGATCCACGAGATGCCCAATGCCGAGACCTGCTGCGGCTTCGGCGGCACCTTCTGCGTCAAGTATCCCGACATCTCCAACGCCATGGTGGCGGACAAGAGCAAGGAGGCGGTCGCTTCCGGCGCCGGCACGCTGCTGGCGGGCGATCTGGGCTGCCTGCTCAACATGGCCGGCAAGCTCAGCCGCGACGGCTACAACGTGAAGGTGCGGCACGTGGCCGAAGTGCTGGCCGGCATGGGCGATCGTCCGGCGATCGGCGAGCCGGAGGAATGATATTCTCCATGTCATTCCGAGCGCAGCGAGGAATCCTTTCCCGGCCGTCCAGTATCTGTCGGCAACGCCAAAACGCGGGTTCCGGCTGGGGAGGATGTCTCGCTACGCTCGACATGACGGAAAAGAAACAGCGCGAGGACAGATAAGCCATGCAGTCGACCGCACACGACTTCAAGGCCAATGTCGGCAAGGCGCTGCACGATGCCAATCTGCAGGAATCGCTGGTGCGGCTGAAAAGCGGCTTCAAGGACCGCAGGCTGGCCGCCGTGCAGCTCATGCCCGAGTTCGAGGCGCTGCGCGACCAGGCGCGCGACATCAAGAACCATGTGCTGGAAAATCTCGACTTCTATCTCGAGGCCTACGAGAAGAAAGTGATCGCGACCGGCGGCCAGGTGCACTGGGCGCCCGACGCCAGGGCGGCGCGCGACATCGTGCTGGCGATCTGCCGCAAGGCCGCCGCCCGCACCGTCACCAAGTCCAAGTCGATGATCGCCGAGGAGATCGCGCTCAACGATTTCCTCGAGGCCAACGGCATCGAGCCGGTCGAGACCGATCTGGGCGAATACATCATCCAGCTTCGGAAAGAGCCGCCCAGCCACATCATCGCGCCGGCCGTGCACCTGACCAAGGATCAGGTGGCGGAAACCTTCGCCCAGCATCACGGCAAGTACGGCTTCACCCAGAAGCTTTCCGAGCGCAACGACCTAGTGCAGGAGGCGCGTCATGTGCTGCGCGCCAAGTTCCTGGCCGCCGACGTCGGCATCACCGGCGCCAATTTCCTGATTGCCGAGACCGGCTCGTCGGTGCTGGTGACCAACGAAGGCAACGCCGATCTCACCAACACCCTGCCGCGCGTGCACATCGTCATCGCCAGCCTGGAGAAGGTGGTGCCGACTCTGGAGGACGCCACCGCCCTGCTGCGCGTGCTGGCGCGCTCGGCGACGGGACAGGAATGGTCCAGCTACACCACCCTGACCACCGGCCCGAAGCGGGCGGCGGACAAGGACGGGCCGGACGAATATCACGTGGTGCTGCTGGATAACGGCCGCTCCGCGGTGCTGGGCACCGAGTTCCAGGAGATGCTGCGCTGCATCCGCTGCGGCGCCTGCATGAACCACTGCCCGGTCTATGGCGCGGTTGGCGGTCACGCCTATGGCTGGGTCTATCCCGGCCCGATCGGCGCGGTGCTGAATCCGCAATTGCTGGGCGTGGAAGAAGCGCGCGACCTGCCCAACGCCTCCACCTTCTGCGGCCGCTGCGAGAGCGTGTGCCCGGTGCGCATCCCGCTGCCCAAGCTGATGCGGCATTGGCGCGAGCGCGAGTTCGAACGCCGCATGACGCCGATGGCCATGCGCTACGGGCTGTCGCTATGGGCCTTCCTGGCCCGCCGGCCACGTCTCTACGGTTTCGCCACCGGCCTCGCCGCCCGCCTGATGACTGCGCTGGGCCGCAAGAAGGGCCGCTTCGCATCGCTGCCGCTGGCCAGCGGCTGGACCCGATACCGCGACTTCCCCGCGCCGCAGAAAGGCGGCACCTTCAGCGCCCAATGGCGCAAGGGGGTGCGAGGATGAGGCGGCGGATGACCACAGAGGCACAGAGGCACAGAGACGAGGGCCGAACTCTGCTTTCTGTCATGTCGAGCGCAGCGAGACATCTTCCGGCATTTCCGCGAGGCAGTGCCGAATTGAAGCGTGGAAAGATTTCTCGCTACGCTCGAAATGACGGAAGGAGAACGAACGCCGTCGCTTTCTCTTCCTCTGTGCCTCTGTGCCTCTGTGGTTGTCCCTCATGAGCGCCAGGGAGCAGATGCTGGGCGCCATCCGCCGCTCGCTCAAGCGCGGGCCGCTGAAGGGCGAGAACGCGGCCGCCCTGCAGCGGCGCATCGCCGGCCATCCGCAGCACATCATCCCATCGCGCACCGATGTCGATCGCGACGGCATCCTGGCGCTCTTTAAAAAATGGGCCACCACCTACAACTGCACCATCGCCGAGGCGGCAGGCGCGCGCGACGTGCCGGGGCTGGTGCAGGAGTATCTGAAGGCCAACAACCTGCCGGCGCAGGCGGTGATGGCCGACGATGCGCTGCTCGACGGCTGCGACTGGAGCCAGGCGCCGCTGCTGGAACTGCGCAAAGGATTGCCGCAGGACAGCGACCGGGTCGCCATCACCGGCGCCTTCGCCGCCGTGGCCGAGACTGGCACCATGGTGTTCGTCTCCTCGCCGGCCCATCCGACCTCGCTGAACCTGCTGCCCGAGAACCACATCGTGGTGGTGAAGGAAAGCGACGTGGTCGGCCCTTACGAGGAAGTGTGGGCCCGCCTGCGGGCGAAGTTCGGCGAGGCCGCCATGCCGCGCACGGTCAACACCGTCACCGGCCCCTCGCGCACCGGCGACATCGAGCAGACCCTGGAGTTGGGCGCGCACGGGCCGCGGCGCATGCATGTGGTGATCGTGAAAGATCAATAAATTCCGTCATGGCCCGGCTCGACCGGGCCAGCCATTCTCAGGGCGGTCCGGGCGCGTCATTGGCAAGCGCTGTGCTGTTGATCCATGGGTCGCCCGGTCGAGCCGGGCGATGACGGTTATTTGCGAAGCGCCGACGTCAGCACGACACGGTCGGCCGCCGCTTTCGGCATCAGCACGTACCAGGCGCCGGGTGCCTTCATCTTGCCGGCCAGGGCCGCCGGCTGGTCGCCGAAACCGAAGAAGATGTCGCCGCGCACCGGCCCCTTGATGGCGCCGCCGGTGTCCTGCGCCACCATCAGCGTGCGCAGCGGCGCGCCCAGCGTGTTGGGCCGCGGGCCGGGCAGGGCGGTGTCGATCCACACCGGCGCGCCATAGGGCAGCATGGTGGGGTCGATGGCCAGCGAGCGGGTGGGGGTCAGCGCGATGCCCATGGCGCCGATCGGCCCGTCGCCCCTCAACTCCTGGAAGAAGACGTAGCGGTCGTTGCGCTGCATGACCTCGACCGCCTTGTCGGGGTTGGCGCGCAGCCATTTCTTCATCGCCGGCCAGTCGGTGACGTCCTCGGGCCCGGCGCCGTATTCCTGCAGGACGCGGCCGATCGCCAGATAGGGGTGGCCGTTATGGCCGGCGAAGCCGACGCGCATGATCCGCTTGTTCGGCAGCACCAGCCGGCCCGAACCCTGGATCTGCAGCTCGAACAGTTCGATGGCGTCGGCGGCATAGGCCAGTTCCAGCCCCTTGGCGCGCAGGCCGCCGGCTTCGATCTGCGAGCGGGTCAGGAACGGGGTGCTGGGGGTCGCCTCCAGCCCCGACGGGCGGCGGTAGAGCGGATAGCGATAGGTCGGGCCCGGCACCAGGGCGGCCTCGATCTGCGGCTCGAAATAGCCGGTGAACAGGCCGGGCTTGCCGTCGTAGGACGCGATCGAGATCGGCTGGAAATTGGTTTCGAAGAACAGGCGGGCGGCGTTGCGGTCGCGCGGCCGCACGTTCTGCGCCGCCTGGCAGACCGGCTTCAGATCCTCGGGCGTCAGCGCCAGTCTTGCCCCCAGCGACTTGGTCGAAGGCCGGGCGCAGGAGCGGCGGAAGGCGACCAGCGCCTGCGAATGGTCGTCCTCGGCCCAGCCCGGCAGGTCGGCGAAACCGACGGCGCGCAGCGCGATACCGTCCGCCGGCGGCGGTGGCGCCGGTGGCGGGGGCGGCGCGCCGCACGCTGCCAGCGCCAGCAGCAGGGCTGCCGCGGCAATCGCCTTGCACCTCATCGTGCTCTCCCCCTCATGCCCGTCACTTAAGCACATCGCGCCCCGGCGCGCGACGGTGCGCCGCTCGCTCGATACCGACGGATAGGATTTCTACTGCCATCGCACGGGCGCTGGCCCGTCAGCCCAACGATCGCCAGCCGCCAATAACGCGCTAGCCCTCGGCCTGTTCCTCGGTGGCGACCAGCAGCCAGTTGGGATTGTCCTCGCGCGTGTCGCGGGCGAAGGTCCACATGTCGGTGATGCGCGTCACCTCGTTGGGATTGCCGTCGACGATCAGGCCGTCGGCGCTGCGCGTGACGTTGATCTGTTCGGACACGAACTTCACCGTCACCCGCGCCTCGCTGCCGCGCATTTCGGCGCCGACGATCTCCGACTTCTCGAAACCGACCAGGCCGGTCTCCAGCGTCTCCTTGTTGTCCTGCCGCTGGCGGATGGCGGCGGTGAACCGCTCGTAGACCTCGTCCGACAGCAGCGGCCGCAGCGTCTTGGTATCGCCCTGGGCGAAGGCGGAGACGATCATCTCGAAGGCCTGGCGGGCGCCCTGCACGAAGCCACGCGGATCGAACCCGGGATCGGCGATCCTGATCTGCGCCAGCCCGGCCTCGGCCGGACCACCCTTGGACACCACGTCGACGCCGCGTGGCAGGGCCGGGTCGGGCTGCTGGCGCCGGGGCAGGTCGACCACCTTGTCGTCGCCGCGGCCGGCCTCGGGCGGAGTGAACGGGTCGGGACGCTGGCGCTCCTCGCCATGGCGACGGCCCAGCACCCGGCGCAGCTGCAGCACCAGGAACACGGCCACCAGGGCGATGAGAAGAATGTCGATGGGAAAATTCACCGGATTAGCGCCTGGCAATGGGGCGGCAAGGCCGCGGGAATCGGGACGGGCAACATCGGGCCCGCGTTCACCTCCCTATTTAAGGTGCAGCGCCGGAAAGGGCAAGGACAGGGCCGAAAATCCGCGTTTTTCAGCGATTCCGGCGGCCGGTGCGGGCCTGCTTGTGGCCGGGGGCGGGAGCGTGCTAGGTCAGCCGCCGCAGCCGGTCGCGGCCGGCTGGCTCCAGATCATCCGCGGTCAGGTCATCGGCGGCGCCACGGGCCCGCACGGTTTTCAGGAAAGGAATGGCGATGAGCGACGATCCCAACGCTTCCCAGCAGGGCGGCCAGCAAGGCATGCCGCCGATCGCCATCCATGCCCAGTACATCAAGGACATGTCGTTTGAAAACCCGCTGTCGCCGGCCAGCCTGATGCCGCTGACCAAGCCGCCGCAGATCGACCTCAACGTCATGGTCAAGATGCGCCAGCTCGAGGGCCGCACCTTCGAGGTCGCCCTGGTCATGGCTGCCGACGCGCGCAACACGGACAGCAACGACGCGCTGTTCATCACCGAGCTGGTCTATTGCGCGGTGGTGACCCTAGGCGAGGTGCCGCAGGAGGCGGTGGGGCCGCTGCTGCTGATCGAGACGCCGCGTCTGCTGTTCCCCTTCGCCCGCGCCATCCTGGCCAATGTCAGCCGCGAGGCCGGCTTCCCGCCGCTGCAGGTCGCCCCGGTCGATTTCGTGGCGCTGTACCGCCAGCAGCAGGAGCAGGGCCAGGTCAAGATGCCCGACCTCGACGCTCCCCAGGGTCCGGTGAACTGATCTGGTGAACCGATTTGGTGAACCGATTTCCGGCCGGCCGTGCCGGACGCCCGGCTCGATGTGGGGCGCGGCGGGGCGGGGCGCGCCGGCGGCTACCTGACCAGAAAACGGCGGCAACGGACGCAAGCGCCCGAGCTTCCATCCAATCCGCTCCAGCCGTTGCGATTCCGGCAACGGCCCGATCCCGATCGGGCACTGGATGGCAGTGCGATAGGGTCTATCGTCGAAGGGCATCGGCCATTCGACGGGAGCCATGAACGGTACCGCGATCCCTGCCTGGACAAAGCCTTCCCCGTCGTCTGTGGCTGACGGCCCCGCCGCGCAATCCGGGGGAGATGCGGCGTGCTGACGACGGACACGGCCGTAATGCTGGCCAATTACAGCAACTGGGCCGATCAGATCCTGTTCAGGGCCATGGCGGCGCTGCCGCAAGATGCCATCTACCGCACCCGCCAAACACTTTTCGGATCGATGATCGGCACCCTCAACCACAATTATCAGGTGGATCTGATCTGGCGTGCCCATCTGCTGGGCGAGAAGCACGGATTCTCCACCCGCCGCGATCTGTTGCATCCCGACCTCGGCGCGCTGGTGACGGAACAATCGGAAATCAACCGCTGGTACATTGACTGGGCCAAGAGCCAGAACGCCGAAACCCTGAGCGAACGGGTCAGGTTCAGTTTCGTGTCGGGAAAAGCCGCGGAGATGACCCGGGGCGGCATCTTCCTGCATATCGTCAATCACAAGACCTATCACCGCGGCTGGGTGAGCGAGATGTTCTTCGATTCCGACATCAACCCGCCCGAAACCGATCTTTGCGTCTTTCTGTGCCAGGACTGACCTAGAGCAAATCACGTTCTGTCGGAATCGCTCGCGATTCCGACAGAACGTGTGAATTTGCTCTAAACATTAATGAATAGAGCGGATTCACACGGTTAGACGGAAGCGCATGCGCTTC